>CAUACA010000004.1 GCA_958427355.1 uncultured Collinsella sp.
CCCGTGGGTTATACCCTAAGAGCAAACCACCCTTTTTAAGGGTGGTTCTGATTGCGGTGAAATAAGGACTGTTTTGCCAGTTTAAAGGCTCAACAGTCCCTATTTCACCGCAACTCATGAAGACGCCCCTCAAGCACGGTCCCATCAGGAAAAAGGGCATATATCGACAAAGCGCAATTCAGACCCTTCCAGCTTTGTATATGCAGCACCTCAAGATAAACGCGGCGACCCCTTAGTTATCGCAGGCCGGGCACAGGGTTACTCTCCAAATCTTTCCGCAGGACGGAGGAGCCCCCGCCGCGCGAAGCGCGCAGCGGGGGCTCCGACATGTCCGAGGACGATTTGGAGAGTAACCCTGTGTCCGGCCGACGGGATCCCTAACCACGCCATGCTTCTTATGTGCAGCAAAGCTAATGCTGCTAAAATACAAAGCGCTCATGTAGTTTAAACGCACGACGATAAGGAGCACCAGTGGGTAACCACTTCCGTACCTCCGGTGCGGGCGATGATGCCCCCAAGACGCAGGCAGGCGTCCAGGGCAGTCGTTTCGCCACTCCGGATTCAGAGGGCCAGCCTGTTGCTCAGGCCCCCGCTCAGCCGGCAGATCAGGCACAGCCGGCATCCGATCCCTTTGCCTACAATCCAACCAGCGATGTCGCGCTTTCCGGCACGGCGGGTTTTGAGCCCGTTCAGGCCGTGACCGCTCGCGTGGAGCAGCCTCAGGCTGGTGCCGCCACGCCGCAGCCTACCATGGCCGGCATTCCCGACCCCTTGGCCCCTGCGACGCCGGCTCCTCAGCCTGCGCAGTCCGGTCTCTTTGCCGCTATTCCCGACCCCACGCAGCCTGCTGCCCCGGTGGTCGAGAGCGATCAGGCAGCCGAGGTCGCAAGCCTCGATAACGCGCTCAACAACCCCGATTTTACGTCGGTGTTTGCGCCCATCGATCCGCAGGCCAGCCGCAAGAAGATGGCCAAGCAGGCCGGTGTCGAGCCCGTCATCCTTATGGAGCATGTCACCAAGATCTATCCGGCACAGCCCAACAAGCCTGCACTCGACGACATCAACATCGAGATCTATCCGGGCGAGTTCGTCTTCCTGGTCGGTCACTCCGGCTCGGGTAAGACCACGCTGCTGTCGACGCTCAACCGCGACGTCAAGCCGACGAGCGGCCGCATCCTGGTTGCCGGTCAGGACCTCATGAAGATCAAGAACCGCAAGGTTCCGTTCCTGCGCCGCCAGATTGGCGCCGTGTTCCAGGACTTTAAGCTTCTGCCGCAAAAAACCGCCTACGAAAACGTGGCGTTTGCCCTGCAGTGCATCGGCAAGCCCAAGGGCGTCATTCGCAGCCAGGTGCCCGAGGTGCTGCGTCTGGTCGGTCTGGCCGATCAGATGGACTCGCTACCCGACCAGCTTTCCGGTGGCGAGCAGCAGCGCGTTGCCGTCGCTCGCGCTATGGTCAACCGTCCGCCGCTGCTGATCTGCGACGAGCCGACGGGCAACCTCGACCCGGCGATCTCGCTGGGCATCATGAAGCTGCTCGAGCGTATTAACCGCACCGGCACCACCGTGATCGTCGCCACGCACGACCGCGAGATGGTCGATAGCATGCACCGTCGCGTGATCGCCCTCGAGGGCGGCCACGTTATCCGCGACCAGGAGAGGGGAGGTTACGGCAACTATGGCACCAACTAACGTGGGCTACTCCTTCAAAGAGGCAATCAGCCACTTCTTCCGTAACTGGACTACCTCGCTCGGCGCCGTCATCACGATCTTCCTTTCGCTGTTTATCATCGGCCTGTTCATCATGGGCTCCGCGATGCTGAACTCCGTGATCGGCACCGTCGAGGATCAGGTTGTCATCAACGCGTTCATTAGCGATGACGCCGATCAGGCCGATGTTCAGGCTTTTGAGGCCGAGCTTAAGACATGGAATAACGTCAAGTCCGTGACCTATAAGGACAAGGACGACGCGCTGGCCGAGTATACGAGCAAGATGTCGGGTAACGCCGACGCCACCATGAGCGCGCTCGACGGCCAGAACCCGCTGCCCGCCTCGTTTGCGATTGAGATGGACGATCCGTCTCAGGTCGAGAGCACGGCCAAGAAGCTCAAGAAGAATGCCGACTTCCAAAAGATCGCGGACGACGGCGACGTCAACGCGAGCGTGCTGTACGGCCAGGAGGAAGCGAGCCGTCTGTTCCAGGTGACCAACTACATCCGTATTGCCGCCGTGGTGCTCGTCGGCCTGCTGACCTTTATCGCGTTCATCTTCATCAACAACACGATTCGCCTGTCCATCACGGCGCGTCGTCGTGAGATTGCGATTATGCGTCTGGTCGGCGCCAGCAACGGCTTCATTCGTGGCCCGTTTATCACCGAGGGCGTACTGCAGGCCATTTTGGGCTCGCTGCTTTCCATCGGCGTTCTGGAGCTGCTGCGCAATCTGATGATTCCGCGTCTGCAGGAGAGCATCGGCTGGATGTCGTTTGCCCTGCCGATGCAGTACTACCTGGTGACCTATGCTGCGCTGATTCTGGTCGGCGTGATTATCGGTCTCTTTGGTTCTGCCATCGCCATGCGCCGCTACCTGCGCGTGTAGGCATGCCTGGAACTCATCCCTTCCAACGGGTCGTCTCTTATGGGGCGGCCCGTTTTTTGATCCTTAGGGGACGGCAGGAAAGCGAATCATTTGGGTAGACTCTTTGGAGTTCGCAATCGATAGTTAGGAGGCGCCATGGGGCGCAATAACAAGCATAAGCGTGGAGCTCGCAATAAGCGCGGGCCGGTGCGCAGCGAACGCCGTCCGAGCCTGACCGGGCGCGTGCAGCTCCATGAGCACAGTGCCTACGTTGTAACCGAAAACGGCGACTACAAGGTCATGGGCCGCGGTAAGCGTGAGATCATGGATGGCGATACCGTTGCCGTGAGCATTAAGAACAGCCCGCACGGTGAGCGGCGCGCCGTGATCGAAGGCGTGGTTGAGCGCGCAGCCATAAGCGTGGTGGGTACGTACCAGACCGCCGGTCCGCTCGGTGTGATCGAGCCGCTCGATTCGCGTTTGAAGGCCGACTTCTTCATTCTGCCCGAGGATACCTCGGCGGATCGTCTGGGCGTTCACCCGGGTGATGCCGTTGTCGCGCGCATTTTGACCTACCCGACGCGCCTGGAATCGGGCACTGTGACGATCGAGCGCCGCATTGGCGGAGATGACGCGCCCGATTTGGGCGTTCAATATGTGATGGCGCGTTACGGCTATACCGATAGCTATCCCGAGGCCGCGCTGGCCGAGGCCGAGGGGCTTTCGCTCGATGTGTCCGCGGCGCTTAAGGACCCGCTCCGCCGCGATCTGCGCGACCGCTTTGTCATCACGATCGACCCAGTCGACGCGCGCGACTTTGACGATGCCATTTCGTTGGAGCGCACGCCCGAGGGTGGCTACAAGCTGGGCGTCCATATCGCCGACGTCTCGAACTATGTGGCTTGGGACGGACATATCGATCTTGAGGCTCGCCATCGTACGACATCGGTGTATCTGGCCGATCGCGTGCTTCCCATGCTGCCCGAACGCCTGTCCTGTGACCTGTGCTCGCTTCGCCCTGATGAGGACCGTCTTGCGTTTACCGTCGATATCGAGCTCGATGCGCAGGGTCGCGTGCGGCATTACGATCCGTACCCCAGCGTGATTCGCTCGCGTGTGCGTATGGACTATGACGGCGCCGAGGCGCTGCTGGTGCGTGCCGGCGCGGTTGAGTATTCGGTGCTGGAGGGTGCGGCCGAGGATGTTGCGGCTGCCGAGACCTCGCGCGAGGAAGCGCTTGAGCGCGGCCTTGCGTGCGAGGAGGCCGCCCGCGGCTACAACGTCGACCTCGGCGATTTCCTTGTCGCCGCCAACGAACTCGCCGAACTTCGCCGTCGTATTCGTCGCGCCCGCGGCTCAGTCGATTTTGACACGGCCGAGATTCGCGCTCTATTGGATGAGGACGGAGTGCCCGTGCAGATTGTGGCGCGTGAGCGTTCGTGTGCAACGTCGCTTATCGAGGAGGCCATGCTGCTCGCCAACGAGTGCGTTGCAGAGTGGCTGGCTGACCGCGACATTGAGGCTTGCTATCGCGTGCATGAGGATCCGAGCCCCGATAGCCTGCACGGTGCCGCCGTTGCGCTGGCGCAGCTAGGCATCATCGACGATCGCCGTGCTGCCGGTATTGCCCTGGGGAGCCCCGATGAGCTGCAGGCTGCAGTTGATGCTGCCGCCGGTACGGCCAACGCACCGCTCGTCAACACGCTGCTTCTGCGCAGCATGCAGCGCGCGCTGTACAAGCCGCGCAACGAGGGCCACTTTGCGCTCGCCGCGCCGTGCTACTGTCACTTTACGAGTCCCATCCGTCGCTACCCCGATCTGGTGGTGCACCGCGTGCTCAAACTGCAGTTGGCCTATGAGCAGCTCGGCGGCAAGGACGCCTTGGTCCGTACGCCGCGGCTGATCGGCAAGGGGCGCGAGTCGCTGCCGCGCATTCTGCCGCAGATCTGCCGCGCATGTAGCGATGCCGAGCGCGCGGCAGATGCCGCCAGCCATGCGACGCAAAAGATCAAGATTGCCCAGTACTATGAGGACCGTCTGGGTGAGCGCTATGCCGGAACCGTCTCGTGGGTTAGCAGCATGGGCCTCTTTGTGCGCTTGGACCTAACACAGGTCGAGGGCCTGGTTTCAATTAAGAGCCTGGGCAACGAGTGGTTCGAGTTTGACGAGGACGCGCTTACGCTGACGGGCGCCGACACGGGGACTCGCTATGAACTGGGCCAGCGCGTGATTATCGAGGTCTCGCGCGTCAATACCACGCGTGGACACTTGGACTTTAAGCTTATCCATTAGCTAAATCCCGACTCGTGGCGAGAGAGCGGAGGGCGGTCTTTCGGGGCCGCCCTCCGCATTTGAATAGCGGCTACCTTGCCGTCTGCTCGGTCGCCCGCTTACCTGCTATTTGAGAGGTAAAACCTACCAAAATAAACCTGTCCCTTTTGGCAGGTTTACAAGAAAGCGGGGATGAGATGGCGACGGTGTACGGGTATGCGCGGGTGAGTTCGCGCGATCAGAATCTGAATCGGCAGCTGGATGCGCTGGGCGCCTATGGCGTGGGCTCGGCGAATATTTATGCCGACCATGCGAGCGGCAAGGACTTCGATCGACCGCGTTATCGCGAGCTGCTGCACGTCCTGGGAGACGGGGACGTACTGGTGGTGCTTTCTATCGACCGACTTGGTCGTAATTACTCCGAGATTCTTGAGGAATGGCGACGCATTACCAAGGAGCTCGGGGTTGCCATTGTGGTGTTGGACATGCCATTGCTTGACACGCGCGTCAGGGCCAGCGGCGCGCCGGATGTGACCAACACCCTGATTGCCGATATTGTGCTGCAACTGCTGAGCTACGTGGCGCAGGTGGAGCGCGAGAATATCCATCGGCGCCAGGCGGAGGGAATTGCAGCGGCGCGGGCGCGAGGGGTCCGTTTCGGTCGACCTCGCAAGCCGTGCCCTCCTCAGTTTGAGCTGGTGCGCGATAGCTATGAGGCGGGCGATATTACCCGCAGCCAGGCAGCAAAGTGCCTGGGCGTGTGCGTGGGGACGTTCGATCGCTGGATGCGCGAGGCGGGGTAGGGGTTTGCGTCGCTTTGTCGCTTCCTGTTGCGATTCAAATTTTGATACGGTGACGATGCCATTTGGGGCTACACTCGCTGATATTCAAAAAAGGAGGTTGGCCCTTGGCGCGCGTAAAACAAATAATCGGATGGACCGCAATTGTTCTGTTCGTTGCAACGCTGGCGGGCATCTGGGTGCTGACGGAGCAAAATGCGGTGGAGACGTCGTTGCTGAGCGAGTCCACCGCGCGTGTGGTGGAGGGTCAGGCTACGGGCGTTCAGGCTGCTGATGCCACGGGTGAAGCCCAGACAGAGAACGGAATGACCGGGGGCGCCGATTCGGCTGCCTCGAATGTCCGGTCTGGCCGACTTGCTTCCATTCGCATGTGGGTGGGCACAAACGTCCGTCGCGTTGCCCATACCGTAGAGTTTTTCTTCGTCGGATTATTCGCCTCCGTGGTCGTGGTTTGCCTTTCCAGGCGTCCGTGGAGCGTATGCTCCCGTTGCGTGCCCGTATTGCTCTTTTGCGCCGCCTGCTCCGTTGGCGATCAGGTGCATAAGATCTTTGTTCCCGGCAGGCATTTCGACGTTATCGATTTAGGATTCGATGCTGCGGGCTATGTCACCGCCATGCTGTTGGTATTGCTGGCAGCGGCGTTGGTGCGCCATGCGACTCGGCCGATCGGCGCCCATGCGAGGCGCTAGCCGGTAACAAACCCGTTTCTGATAATGCAACCTCGTTGAATTATTTTGTGTCGCGCGTATTTCCGAGCGGTCGGATTTGAGGGGCGAGCGGTAGAACGCTCGCCCTTTGTGCGCCACGATGCGGCACAATGTACCGCAAAAGCTGTTTGTATCCGGTACGAATCGTTCGTTGGTCTTTAATTCTTCTCAACGGAGGTGTTTGAGATGGCAAACGGATTGCTTTTGCGGCTTCGCGAGCGTGAGCTCAGCGCGAGCCCGGCGGAACGCAATGTCATCGCATATGTAAGCGCTCATCCGCACGAGGTGGTCGGGCTGTCCGTCCGCGGTCTTGCCGATGTCACGTTCTCCTCGCCCTCGAGCATTTTGCGCTTTTGCAAGCGTTTGGGTTTTGCGGGCTACAAGGAGTTCCAGCGCGAACTGATTGCCGAGCTGGCGCTCTTAGGTGACAAGAAAGACATAGCCCTCGAGGACATCTCCATGGATGACAGCGTCGAACGTATCGTGGGGAAGGTGATGAAAAGCAACGTGCGCACGATCGAGGCGACGGCGCGAACGCTCGATTACACCGTCTTGGAGCGATGCGCGGCCCGTCTTAAGCGGGCACGCGCGGTCAATCTGTTCGGTATTGGTGCCTCTCGTTTGGTCGCGCACGACCTGGCGCAAAAGCTCATGCGTGTCGACAAAGAGTGCCATCTGTACGACGACTGGCATGATCAGCTCTTATGTGCCAAGAACATGCATGAGGGCGATATGGCAATCGCCTTTAGCTACTCGGGCTTGACGCAAGAGGTGCTGGACTGCACCGCCGAGGCTCAACGTCACAACTGTCCCGTTGTGGCCGTTACCAAAGTAGGTGGATCATCCAAGCTTGCCACCATGGCCGATGCCGTGCTCGGCGTCGCTGCGAGTGAACCCTTGGTCCGCAGCGGTGCCATGGCTTCGCGTATGGCCCAGCTTATGGTTGTCGATGCCCTGTACGCTGCTTACGTTGCCAGCGACTACGAACGGGCGACGCATGTCATAAAGCAAAACTACATCGAGAAACAGGAAAGATGAGGTGAATGAAATGCTCGATTTAACAAAATTCACGACCGAACAGCGTAATCAAAGGTCAATGGACCTCGATACGATGACATCGCTGCAAATCGTCACGACGATGAACGATGAGGATCTTCGTGCCGTCCAGTCGGTCACGAAAGTGTTGCCCCAGGTTGCCATGGCAATCGACTGGGCTGCTGAGACACTCGAGCGCGGCGGGCGTGTCTTTTACATGGGCGCAGGCACCAGCGGTCGTCTGGGCGTACTCGACGCTTCGGAGTGTCCGCCCACGTTTGGCGTGTCACCCGATCTGATTGTCGGGCTCATTGCCGGAGGCGAGACGGCGTTTATCAAGGCTGTCGAAGGTGCCGAAGACAGCGAGGAGCTTGGCGCGAGCGACCTGCGGGAGCGTGGACTCTCGGACAAGGATCTTGTCGTTGGCCTGGCGGCAAGCGGCCGTACTCCCTATGTGGTGGGCGGCCTTGCGTACGCCAAGGCAACTGGGTGCAAGACCATTGCAATTGCCTGCAACCAAGGGTCGAAGATCGGGGAGAGCGCAGATCTTGCCATTGAGCCCGTGCCCGGTCCCGAGGTGCTGACCGGCTCAACGAGGCTCAAGGCGGGAACGGTTCAAAAGCTCATTCTCAACATGATTTCGACCGGTGCCATGGTCAAGATCGGCAAGGTATACCAAAACCTGATGGTCGATGTGCAGCAGACGAACGAGAAGTTGGTGGTGCGCGGCCAGAACATCGTGATGGAGGCGACCGGCTGCACGCGCGAGCGCGCTGTTCAGGCGCTTGCGGATGCCGGCGGCCACGTAAAAACCGCTATTGTCTCGGTGCTGTTGGACTGCGATGCCGAGCAGGCTGCGGTAGCTCTTGAGCGGGCGCGAGGTCATGTCCGTGCTGCGGTGAGTGGCCATGGGAAGAGCAATGCCGATGCCCAATAGGTGCGCGGCGTGAGCTGATATGACATCCAGACGAGATACCCAATACAAGGAGGAGTTATGACGAACAAAGAGCTGGCTCAAAAGCTGCTGGACCTTTTGGGCGGTAAAGACAACGTGCTCGCAAACGCGGCGTGCATGACGCGCCTGCGCGTGACCGTCAAAGACACGGGCAACGTCGACACGGAGGGCATTAAGGCACTCGACGGCGTGATGGGCCTGGTCGAGGACGACACGATGCAGATTGTGCTGGGTCCGGGCAAGGTGAATAAGGTGCTCGAGGAGTTCTCCAAGCTCACCGGCCTTGCGAAAGGCGTTGCCGACGAGAGCGTGGTTGACGCTGCGGCCACAAACAAGGCCGCGCAGAAGGCCAAGTACGAGTCCAAGCCGGTTCAGGCCTTCCTCAAGAAGATTTCCAATGTCTTCGTCGCCCTGCTTCCCGGCATCATTGCGGCTGGCCTCATCAACGGTATCTGTAACGTCATTAACGTCTCGACGGCAGGCGCGCTTGCAGGCGAGTGGTGGTACCAGGGCATTCGTTCCATGGGCTGGGCCCTGTTTGCCTATCTGCCCATCTTGGTGGGCTATAACGCGGCACGTGAGTTTGGTGGCTCCGCTGCGCTGGGCGGCATCGCCGGCATGATGTGCATCGCCAACAGTGCCATGCCCTTGCTTGCGCCTGGCGCGGCTGATCCTGCCACTGCCATTCTGCTGCCGCTCACCAATGCGCAGTACAACCCCGCAGCGGGCGGCATGATCGCGGCTCTCATCGCTGGCGCATTTTTTGCCTGGATGGAGCGTCAGATTCGCAAGGTTATGCCCAACGCACTCGACACGTTCTTGTCCCCGCTGCTGGTGCTCATCATCGGCGCCTTTGCTCTGATGCTCGTCATCCAGCCGGTAGGCGCATGGCTGACGACTGCCATCTTTAGCGTTTTGACCTTTATCTTCGAGAAGCTGGGCGTCCTGGGCGGCTATATCCTGTCGGCAGGCTTCTTGCCGCTGGTGTCCGTCGGCCTGCACCAGGCGCTCACGCCGATCCACGCTATGCTCAACGATCCCGACGGCGCTACCAAGGGTATCAATTACCTGCTTCCCATCCTTATGATGGCTGGCGGCGGCCAGGTCGGTGCCGGTTTGGCGCTGTACTTTAAGACCAAGAACGCCAAGCTCAAGAAGTACGTCGCAGAGTCCATTCCCGTTGGAATCCTGGGTGTGGGCGAGCCTCTGATGTATGCTGTTACGCTGCCGCTCGTTCGTCCGTTTGTGACGGCCTGCCTGGGTGCCGGATTTGGCGGCGCGCTCGCGGCGCTGCTTCACATCGGCACGGTTTCTCAGGGCGTTTCCGGTTTGTTTGGCCTGCTGATCGTCGTTCCTGGCCAGCAGCTCGGCTACGTTGCCGCTATGCTGCTTGCCTATGCCGCCGGCTTTGTCCTGACGTGGTTCTTTGGCGTCGACGAGCAGAAGATCAACGAGTTCTTTGGCGAGTAGTTTGATATTGCGAGCCGTGTTGCTCAGGGTTCGCGGCGCGCGGCAGATTTCTTGATGCTATGGTGGTGCCGGCGGGGCTAACTGCTCCGCCGGCCTTTTTTAAAGGAGCGTCGAAGCGTGAAAACGGGTATTTCGATTTATCTTTCCAGCCCATTGCAGGATATTGAGCGGACGATTGAGCGTGGTGCCGCGGCGGGTGCGCGCTATGCGTTCACCTCGCTGCATATTCCCGAGGATGGGGGAGCGGCGTATGCCGATAAGGTCCGTCATGTGCTGTCGCTGCTTTCCGCCCGCGGCATTGCGCTCATTGCCGATGTGGGGCCTCGCACGTGCGATTTGCTCGGGCTTGAGCGCATCGAGGACCTGCGCGATCTGGGATTGGAATACCTTCGTTTGGACTATGGCTTTAGCGCCCAGCGGGTCGCGGAGCTGTCCGGTGTATTTCGCATTGTGGTCAATGCATCGACGGTGAGTTCTGATGAAATCGCATCGTGGCGTGAAGCCGGCGCCGATGTGACTCGTTTTGCCGCCTGCCACAATTTTTACCCCAAGCCTTATACCGGTTTAGCTCTGGAGGACATTGCTCGGACGAATCTTCGTCTTGCGGCGCTTGGATTCGAAATCATGGCTTTTGTGCCGGGTGATGCTAACGTTCGCGGGCCGGTATTCGAGGGACTGCCGACGGTCGAGGCGCAGCGCGGTCGCGCGTCAAAGGTTGCTCTCAATATGCTTGAGCTTGCACATGGCGCCGATTGCGACATTGTGTTGGTCGGCGACCCCGATCTTTCCGATGCGGGCTGGGCACAGTTTGCTCAAGTTTCCGCCGGATACGTGGACCTGCAATGCGAGCTTGAGCCCGGTTATGCCTATGTGCGCGGGCAGATTCATCACGACCGGCCCGACTCGAGCGTCCTCATCTTTAGGTCTCAGGAGTCACGTACGACGCTTAAGCCGGATTCCGTGTCAACGGATGCCGGAGCCGGCCTGCCGCGAAAGGCGGGGTCGATCGCTGTGAGCAATAGCGGATATGGGCGCTACGAAGGCGAGCTTGAGATTGCGCGGGCCGATCTTCCCGGTGACGAGCGCATGAACGTTGCGGGCCATATCACGCCCGAGGCAATGGAGCTGCTGCCGTTTATCAAGCGCGGATTCGGGGTACGGTTCGTTTAACGTGTGACCCGCGGGCTACAATTGGCCCATCATACGAAGGCGCCTCGTGTGGCGTGTGCCTGCGTTGGCCGATCTATATTCGGAGGATTCCCATGACCGTACTGTTTGTTGAATATCCCAAGTGCTCGACCTGTAAGAAGGCCAAGGCATGGCTGGACGAACATGGGGTAGAGTATATCGACCGCGATATCGTTTTGGACAATCCCACGGCTGATGAGCTTGCGACCTGGATTGCTCGTTCGGGGCTGCCGGTGCGGCGTTTCTTTAATTCGTCGGGCATGAAATATCGAGAGCTGGGCCTGAAGGCGCGTCTGGACGCGGGCATGACGGATCGGGAGTGCTACGAGCTGCTGGCGACCGACGGCATGCTGGTCAAGCGTCCGCTGCTGGTGGGCGACGACTTTGTGATTCCCGGCTTTAGGGAATCGGCTTGGGCCGAGGCGTTGCTGTAGCGGCTGCGGAAAGTGCGTCCCGGAATTCGCTTCCAGAATGGGATGCACGGGACACGGTTTCCGGTTGAGGGCTCAACGGGAAAGTGGGGACCAGTTTGAGCTTGAAATCTGGGACGCACTTTCCGCCGGCGGGCCTGCCCCAGTCAGTCCGCCAGCTGTGCCCATTCGTGCGGATCGTAGACCTTTACGTGTTTGTTGGGCTTGCCGCTCCAGTACTCCTCGTCCATAAAGGGCAGATATGCCTGAACGCCGGGGCAGATAAAGGGAATCCGCTGCTGTTGCAGTCGCTCGCGCTGGCGCTGCTCCAGGTGCGCCTCGGATATGACGGTCGGCATGCCGGACAGCTCGACGAGGCTTGCCTGGATTCGCTTAAGGTCGGGGAGTCCCGCGTGCCATGACATCCGCATGATCAAAAAGGATGCACGGCGGTATTTTGCCTGCACCACAGTAATGGCGGGGCGCAGTGTGGGATGGATTTTGTCCCGTTCGGGCCAAAGGTCGGCAGTGATCTCGAGGCCCAGGGTCTCCCATAGGTAATCAAGCTCTTCGTCCATGGCGCCTCGATATCTACGCGATCATTGATACTTCGATTGTGTTGCCTGGTGCTATCGTTTTCACGGTAGAATCTGCCAACGGTTGACGGCTACCGCTCGCGGCGTTTTGCCCCTCGTGTACAGCGGTCGGCTTCACAGGTCCTTCACGGGTTGGACTAAATTAGGCCAATTTGACTGAATTTCAAAAAAGTCAAAATTGGGGCTTGCGTCACGGCGAGACTTCCCGTATATTTCTTTCTTGCGCAAAGGCACAGCCGAGCGCAGCGATGCAGTCATTGGGATGTCGTCTAATGGCAGGACAGCGGATTCTGGTTCCGTCAATGGGGGTTCGACTCCCTCCATCCCAGCCATTGCATTTGCTACATATGGCCCGTTCGTCTAGCGGTTTAGGACGCCGCCCTCTCAAGGCGGAGATCACCAGTTCGAATCTGGTACGGGCTACCAAAATTGAACGCCCGGGCCTCGTAAGAGACCCGGGTTTTGTGTATCGACCGTATGTACGGCGCCTGCCGTGTTTCGCTCAGATCGAGGAGTAGCCATGGATCTGCCCATCAGCTTGCAAGACATCACGTATGCCGAGAACTATCTGGCGCAGGGCGACCTGGCTACGGCGACGCCGCTGCTGGAGCGTCTGGTGGAGCTCGCCGAGGAGTATATTGATGCTGAGTGCAAGACGGAGGAGAAGCGCCAATACTTTAGCTTCGATAGCAAGTTTGAGCGCTTGGCCTATCGCCGCGTGGAGAAGGATCCGCGCGAGCTCGTGCAGGTCGAGGTGCCGTTTGACCGCCTGTACTCCGACATGGCGTTTGCCTACATTCGCCAGCAGGATTATGTGAGTGCTCGCAACGCCTTGATGCAGGCCGTGCGCTGGGACCCCATGAACTGCAACTACCGCCTTGATCTGGCCGAGCTGTTCCGCGCACTCGAGGACAAGCAGGAATGGGCATCGCTCTCGTTCTCGGTGCTGGAGCGTGCAAGCGATGGCAAGTGCGCCGCCCGCGCTTACGCCAATCTAGGCCAGTACTTCTTGGAGCCCGAGACCGAGAACGTTTCGGCTGCCGTGGGCTGCGCGCGTCTGGCGCTGCGCTTGGCGCCCAACGATGCGCATACGACGCGCCTGCTCAACAAGATCCATACCACCTATCCGGATGCCGCCGATGAGAGCGACGAGCACGTGATGGGTGAACTGGCCCTGCAAGGCGTTCCGACCTCGCCTTCGGCCGAGATTGCCATCTGCCTGATTATGTGCGCGACCGATGCTGCAAGCGACGGCGACAAGCAGGAGGCGACGCGCCTGACGGTGCGTGCTCGCGACTTGGTGGGCGAGGAGGCCTGCGCGGCGATTATTAAACTGGTGCGCGAGAGCGATGCCGAGCTCAATGCCGAGCGCAAGGCAAAGCGCGAAGCTACGGGCAAGGGTTCCGATGGCGCCAAGGAGGCCGGCGATGCCCAGTAAGCGCGAGCGCAAACTCATTTCCAAGAATCGCTCGGCACATCACGAGTACTTTATCGATGAGACGTTTGAGTGCGGTATTGAGCTGAGCGGCACCGAGGTCAAGTCGATTCGCGAGCGCGCCTGTCAGATCACTGACACTTTTGCGCTGATTCGTGGCGGCGAGTGCTGGCTCGTCGGACTGCATATCCACCCTTATAGCCATGGTGGCGTGTGGAATCGCGATCCCGATCGTCGGCGTCGTCTGCTGCTGCACCGCAAGGAGATCGACTTTCTTGACGGCAAACTTCGCAACCGTGGTTATGCGCTGGTTCCGTTGGAACTCTACTTTAATACCGACGGCCGCGTAAAGCTGCTGCTGGGTCTGGGTCGCGGCAAGAAGCTCTACGACAAGCGCGAGGACATGGCCAAGCGTGATGTTCAGCGCGAGATTGACCGCGCCCTCAAGGAGCGCAACCGCTAAGGGCGATATCCGGACGGGCGGGGATATTTATCCATCTCTGTTGTCGTACTTCCGATCCGCTCCTCGCAAGTTGCGGTGGAATAGTTCCTGTTTGTTGGGTATTCAGGCTTAAACAGGAACTATTTCACCGCAACTGCGGGCGTCTCATCTCCCTTACTGTTCTGACACATATGTCTCAAAGGCGGCGTCCGTTATGGGTGCCGCCTTTTTTTGTGGGTACATACATTCATGAGGTTCCAACCCGAGCTAGGGGAGTGATCGTTATGGACAAAACTGCGTTCTTTACCATGCCGAGCGGTCTGTACGTGGTGAGCGCTGCGGCAGACGGGTTGCGCGCCGGCTGCGTCATCAACACTGCGGTGCAGGTGACGTCCATGCCGTCGCGTATTTCGGTTGCCGTGAACAAGGACAATGTCACCTCGGGCGTCATCGCATCGGCCAAAGCGTTCGCGCTGACCGTGATCGATCAGACCGCCGACATGCTCTACATCGGTAACTTTGGGTTCCGCACCAGCAGCGATTATGACAAGTTTGCCAAATACGAGACCCGCGAGACGGCTCTGGGCATGCCCTATGTGCCTGAGCACGCGGCGGCCCTGTTTAGCTGCCGTTTGATCGACACTGTGGATGTGGGCACGCATCTGCTGTTTATTGGCGAGGTCGAGGATGCCGAGCGCCTGAGCGACGAGACGCCGCTGACGTACGACTACTATCACAAGGTGCTAAAGGGCAAGACGCCGCCCAAAGCCTCGTCGTATCAAGGCTAGAAATGTTCTAAAAATACTTGCATTATGTTATTGAGAATATATACTAATAAGTAAGTACACCAGCAGTCACGTTCGAGAGGAGAACATCATGGCTGAGGAGAAGAAGACGTATAAGTTTGTGTGCACCGTTTGCGGTTACGAGGTTGAGGTCGACACGCCCGAGCTGCCCGAGGACTACGTGTGCCCGGTCTGCGGCGTCGGCCCCGATGAGTTTGAGCTTGTCGAGGAGTAGCTCGTAGACACACGACTTGCAACAACATATAGCTCTGTCCAAGGGTCCCGGTCGAATTCTCGGCCGGGACCCTTTTGATTTATCTGACGGTTTAAAACGGCCTTACGTGTTGCAGATTGAGACGTTATATCTGGACAGCCACGTCATCCCAATTACATCCCCGTTAGCAGCACGATGTCGAGAATCGTCACGATGACGCCGATTCCTACGAGCAGCGCGTTGAGCGGGCGCGAGTTGACGTATTTGCCCATAACGCGGGGCGAACTGGTGAGTCGTATGAGCACAAAGACCGTAATCGGCAACTGAAGCGACAGCAGCGCCTGACTCCAGATGAGACCCTCAAAAGGATTCGGGACGATCAGGCACGCCGCCACTGCGCCGACGAAACAGACCGCCACTCCAATCGATGAGTGCCGGTCGTGGATGTCGTATTCCTCGTCGAACATGCCCGCGGTGATGGTGCCCGCCGCCATGCCCGCCGTCACACTACTCGATATGCCCGCAAACAGCAGTGCCACCGCAAAGATGGTCGAGCTTGCCGGGCCCAGAATGGGGGAGAGCGTGTCCGCTGCGACGGCGAGGTCGTCTACGACAATGCCGTGCGCAAAGAAGGTCGTTGCGGCCAGGATGACCATGGCCGAGTTGATTGCCCAGCCCACGCCCATCGAAAAGAGCGTGTCGAAGAGTTCGTAGCGCAGACGCTCTTCGATAACCTGCTCGCCTTGGCCTTCGAAGTGCATGGATTGGATGACCTCGGAGTGTAGAAAGAGGTTGTGGGGCATAACGACCGCACCCAGGACACTAACGATAATCGCGGCCGAGCCGGTGGGCATACTGGGTGTGATCCAGCTTGCGGCGGCCTGCGGCCAGTCGACCTTGACCAGCGTAAGCTCAGCCAAAAACGAGAGTCCTACCACGCCTACGAAGGCGATGATCCATCGCTCGGCGCGCTTGTAGGAGCTCGTCATGAGCATCGCCATCGATACTGCCGCCACGATGACGCAGCCCGCGCGCACGGGCAGCCCAAAGAGCATCTGGAGCGCGATCGCACCGCCCAGGACTTCGGCCATGGCGGTGGCGATGGTCGCGAGATAGGCGCTTGCAAGCACCGTGCGCCCAACGAAGCGGGGAAGGTAACGTGTCGTGGCCTCGGCAAGACAGGCGCCCGTGGCGATACCCAGGTGTGCCGCGTTGTGCTGCAGCACAATGAGCATAATTGTGGACAGCGTGACGATCCACAGCAGCGCGTAGCCAAACTGCGAGCCCGCGGCCATATTGGAGGCCCAGTTGCCCGGGTCGATAAAGCCGACGGTCACGAGCAGCCCGGGGCCGACATGCCGCGCAATGTCTAGGCCTCCGTGACCACCGGTACGCCGGGAGCCAAAGTGTTGTTTGAGATGGTTGAGCATGGTGCGCTCCTGCGTGCCGTTTGTTTGACGCCGTAAAGGGTACCCGTTTTAGGCTTAAAGGTTAACCGAGACTAACAAAATTGTTGTATTTGAATAGAATGGGGAAAGGAGTTGCCGAAATATCTTGATCTGTAACAACTAGGGATGGAAATTGGACCTAGGTGTTACAGATCGAGACAGGAAGAAATGGTCCTATGGAAAATCTCGATCTGTAACAGTTAGCTGCAAAAACCGGCCCTTCGTGTTACAGATCGAGACAAGCCAAAACTGTCCTGCAGAAAATCTCAATCTGTAACAGTTAGTCGTCGAAATTGGGTCTTACTGTTACAGATTGAGATGTTTGAAGCGGTGAGTTTACAGGTCGAACTTGGGCCCTTGTTGCCGTCCTTGAGGTCGGCGGTGTCCACTCGTAGGGCGTGCGTTACGCGATTGTTTCGAAACGGGCGGGAAACACAACGGGCCGGCGATGCTCCTACTATGCCTATTCAACTGACTGTCTAAATATCTAGGGGAGGATCGCGATGCAGGCAGATTCCGCTCAGCAGCAGGGCCTTTATCGCCCCGAATTCGACCACGATGCATGTGGCATCGGCGCGCTTGCCGATATCAACGGTGAGCGCCATCACCAGATTCTGGACGATGCGCTGTCCATTCTGGTCAACTTGGAGCACCGCGGTGGCACGGGACTCGAGAAGAACACCGGCGACGGCGCTGGCATCCTGTTCCAGGTTCCGCATCACTTTTTCCGTAAAGAGGCTCAAAAGTGCGGCCAGATTCTGCCGGCAGAGGGCGACTATGGCGTGGCCATGCTGTTCTTCCCGCAGGACGACAAGGGCGTAGAGGATGCCCGCCGCGTGTTTGAGGAAGGCTGCGCCGAGGCTGGCGTGCCGCTGCTCTTTTGGCGCGAGGTGCCCGTCGACCCGCACGACCTGGGCGAGACGGCCCGCGCCTGCATGCCTACCATCCTGCAGGCCTTCCTGGGCCGTCCGGACGACACGCCCGCCGGCGATGCTTTTGAGCGTCGCCTGTACGTGTGCCGCCGTACCATCGAAAAGAAGGCCGACGCCGAGTTTGCCCTGCGCGACAAGATCTTCTATGTGTGCTCCATGAGCTCGCGCACCATCGTGTACAAGGGCATGTTGGTCGCCACGCAGATGCGCCGCTTCTTCATCGACCTCAACGACGCCGCCGTCAAAACGGCCGTGGCGCTCGTCCACTCGCGCTACTCCACCAACACTACACCCAGCTGGGAGCGCGCGCACCCCAACCGCTTTATCATCCACAACGGCGAGATCAACACCCTCAAGGGCAACGTCAACTGGATCCGCGCCCGCGAACCCAACCTGTACAGCCCCGTGCTGCAGCACGATCTTGAGCGTGTGATGCCCATCATCAACCGCGAGGGCTCCGATTCCGCGATTCTGGACAATGTGCTCGAGTTTTTGGTCATGAACGGTCGCCCGCTCACGCGCGCCGCATCCATGCTGTTGCCCGAGCCGTGGGACCACAACGACAGCCTGAGCGAGGAACGCCGCGCCTACGACGCCTACCAGTCCATGCTCATGGAGCCCTGGGACGGCCCGGCCGCCATCGCCTTTACCGACGGTCGCACGCTGGGTGCCGCCCTCGACCGCAACGGCCTGCGCCCCGCCCGCTACTACGTGACGCGCGACGGCCGCTTTATGCTGGCGAGCGAGGTGGGCACCATCGAGGTGAGCCCCGAGAACATCCTGACGAGCGGCTGTCTGGGACCGGGCCAGATGCTCGAGGTCGATTTTGCCCGCGGCCGCGTCATCTACAACGACGAGCTGCGCGCCCGTTACGCCAAGGAAAAGCCCTATCGCGATTGGATCGCCGAGGAGACGCTGACCGTCGACGCGCTCGACAAGCCCGTCGCGCCCACGCCCGCCGAGGATACCGAGGTGCCCGCCGCCGTGCGCATGGCCAAGCTCGGGTATCACTGGGATGATGTTGACGAAGTCGTGCGTCCCATGGCCCAGCAGGGCAAGGCGCCGCTCGCCTCGATGGGTATCGATGCGCCGCTGGCCTGCCTGTCCAAGAAGACGCGCTCGTTCTTCGACTACTTCTATCAGCTGTTCGCTCAGGTCACGAATCCGCCCATCGACGCTCTTCGCGAGCATATGGTCACCTCGACCACGCTCTACCTGGGCAACCACGGCAACCTGCTCGAGGACTCCCGTACGGCCTGTCAGCTGGTGCGCCTGGAGCGTCCGCTGCTGAGCGAGGAGGAGTTCGAGCGTATCTGCGCCATCGACCGCGTGGGCTTTAAGACCCGCCGTTTCCGTGCCGTCTACCGCCGCGATGCCGGCGAGGGTGCGCTGCAGGCTGCGCTCAAGCAGCTTGCAGAGGACGTTGAGGCCGCGGTTCGCGACGGCGTGAACATCGTGGTGTTGAGCGATCGTGCCGCTGCGGGCGAGGTGCCCGTACCGTCGCTGCTCGCCGTGGGCTGCGTGCACAACCACCTGATCCGCGCCGGCGTGCGTACCTTTGCCGACATCGTGGTGGAGTGTGGCGACGCCGTGTCCCCGCACGACTTTGCGGCGCTGGTGGGCTACTCCGCGAGCGGCATCTATCCGTACAACGCGCATGCGTGCATTCGCGACTTGGCGGCGCACGGCGATCTGGACGTGACAGCTGAGCAGGGCATCGCCAACTACAACAAGGCTGCGACCGCCGGCATCGTCTCCATCATGTCCAAGATGGGCATCTCCACGGTGCAGAGCTACCACTCTGCGCAGATCTTCGAGGCCGTGGGCTTCACTCCGGAGTTCGTCAACGCGTACTTTGCCGGCACGGTGAGCCGTGTGGGCGGTATGGGTGTCGAGGACGTCGAGCGCGAGCAGAATGAGCGCTACGACGCCGCGCTCGCTATCCTTAAGAGCCCGGCTCCCGATCAGCTGCCCACGCTGGGTCTGACCAAGTGGCGCCCGCTCGGCGGCGAGGATCACCTTATCGACCCGCAGACCGTCTACCTGCTGCAGACCGCCTGCCGTGAGGACAGCTACGACACCTTTAAGGAGTACAGCGCCCGCCTGCACCGCACCGGCCGTGCCGTGCGCCTGCGCGACCTGCTGGACTTTGATGCCGGCGGCCGCACCCCGGTGGCACTCGACGAGGTCGAGCCCGCGCTCAACATCGTCCGCCGCTTTAACACCGGCGCCATGTCGTACGGTTCCATCAGCAAAGAGGCACACGAGTGCATGGCCATCGCCATGAACCGCCTGCACGGCCGTTCCAACTCCGGCGAGGGCGGCGAGGATCCGCGCCGCGAGACCCCGCTGGCCAACGGTGACTCCAAGAATTCCGCCATCAAGCAGGTGGCAAGCGCGCGCTTTGGCGTGACGAGCCGCTACCTGTGCAGCGCCTTCGAGATTCAGATCAAGATGGCCCAGGGCGCCAAGCCCGGCGAGGGCGGCCACCTGCCCGGCAAGAAGGTCTACCCCTGGATCGCCGAGGTCCGTCAGTCCACGCCCGGCATCGGCCTGATCTCGCCTCCGCCGCACCACGACATCTACTCCATCGAGGACCTGGCGGAGCTTATCTTCGATCTTAAGAACGCCAACCCCGGCGCGCGCGTGTCGGTCAAGCTGGTCAGCGAGGCCGGCGTCGGCACCATCGCCACCGGCGTGGCCAAGGGCGCTGCCGACAAGATCTTGATCAGCGGCCACAATGGCGGCTCGGGTGCCGCTGCGCGCGACTCTATCTGGCACGCGGGTCTGCCGCTGGAGCTTGGCCTTGCCGAGGCCCAGCAGACGCTGCTGCAAAACGGCCTGCGCTCTCGCGTGGTGCTCGAGGCCGACGGCAAGCTCATGGACGGTACCGATGTCGCTGTCGCCTGCCTGCTGGGTGCCGAGGAGTTTGGCTTTGCGACCATGCCGCTCATCTCCATGGGCTGCCTCATGCAGCGCGACTGCCAGCAGGATACCTGCCCGGCCGGCATCGCTACGCAAAACTGTCGCCTGCGTCGTGGCTTCCGCGGCAAGCCCGAGCACGTCGAGCACTTTATGCTCTTTGTTGCCGAGCAGCTGCGCGAGGTCATGGCGAGCCTGGGCTTCCGCACCGTCGACGAGATGGTCGGCCATCCCGAGTGCTTGCGCCAGGTCGAGGTCCCGGGCAACCGCAAGGCCAACCTGCTCGATCTGTCGCCCGTGCTGGCGAGCGCGACCTGCGAGTTCGGTGCCCATATTCCGGGCGCCGACGGTCGCCACTTCCTGCCGCAGATGGCTGCGGACAGCGAGCTCGACAAGACGCTCGATTCCACGTTGTTCGTGCCCTATACGGCCGATGCCCGTGCGCACCTGCGTCCGATTCGCTTCCGCGCCGATATCGCCAACGTCAACCGTTGCGTGGGCACCATTCTGGGCAACGCGGTGACCAAGGCGCATCCCGAGGGCCTGCCCGCCGGCTCCATTACCATCGATTGCGATGGTTCGGCTGGTCAGAGCTTTGGCGCGTTCCTTCCGCGTGGCATTACGCTCAACGTGTGCGGCGACGCCAACGATTACTTTGGCAAGGGCCTTTCGGGCGGCGAGGTGTCGGTGCGCCCCAACCCGCATGCGACTTACAAGTTCGACGAGAACATCATCGTGGGCAATGTTGCGTTCTTTGGCGCCACGAGTGGCCGCGGCTTCATTAACGGTCTGGCCGGTCAGCGTTTTGCCGTGCGCAACTCCGGTGCCACCGTGGTGGTCGAGGGATGCGGCAACCATGGCTGCGAGTACATGACGGGTGGCCTGGCGCTCATCCTGGGCGAGGTCGGGCAGAACTTCGCTGCCGGTATGACGGGTGGCGTGGCCTATGTCTTTGACCAGTACGGCACGCTCGATGCCCGTGTGAACCACGAGAGCGTTGAGCTCAAGGCCCCGACGGCCGGCGAGC
Source organism: uncultured Collinsella sp. (assembly GCA_958427355.1). Classification (GTDB taxonomy): domain Bacteria; phylum Actinomycetota; class Coriobacteriia; order Coriobacteriales; family Coriobacteriaceae; genus Collinsella. Next base: position 21,216 of record CAUACA010000004.1, read on the forward strand.
TGGCACAGATTCGCGAGCTCATCCAGGAGCACGTGGACGCGACGCAGAGCCCGCGCGGCATTAAGCTGCTCTACAGCTTTGAGACGATGAGCAAGCACTTTGTGAAGGTCATTCCGACTGAGTACGAGCGCGTGCTGGCGATTGTCGCCGCGGGCGAGGCCGTGGGCAAGACGCATGCGCAGGCAGAGGAGCTGGCGTTTGACATTGTGACCGGTCGCGCGAGTGCCGCGGATGTCGCTCGCTTCGATGTCGCGGGCGGTGCGGCTGGCGCAGGTGCTGCGCCCGTGGCCGCCGCCGGCTCTGTTGCTTCGACCAAGAAGGAGGCGTAAGTGCCATGGGTAAGCCCGGTGCTTTTCTTGATATCGATCGCGTGGCCCACGAGCTTCGCCCCGTGGAGGAGCGCAGCCATGATTTTGATCCGCTGTACGTGGAGCTCGATGACGACGCGCGTCGCGCCCAGGCGAGCCGCTGCATGATGTGCGGCGTGGCGTTTTGTCAGATGGGCGCGAGCTTTGGCAAGGCGCGCCCGAGCGGCTGCCCGCTGCATGACTTGATTCCCGAGTGGAATGAGCTGGTGTATCGTGGCCGCTGGGACGAGGCTGCCGAGCGTCTGTCGCTCACCTCGCCCATGCCCGAGTTCACGAGTCGCGTGTGCCCGGCGCTGTGCGAGGCCGCGTGCAACCTGGGTTCGGTTGACGGCCAGCCCACGACGATTCACGATAACGAGCGCGCGATTAGCGATCATGAATGGGCAAATGGCGGTCCGTGTCGCTTTGAGCCGGCAGGGGAGGGCGCACCCACGGTTGCCGTGGTGGGTTCCGGTCCTGCTGGTCTGGTGGCAGCATGGGAGCTCGCGCGTCGCGGCGCGCGCGTGACGGTGTTTGAGCGTGACGACCGTCCGGGTGGTCTGCTCATGTACGGCATTCCCAACATGAAGCTCGAGAAGTCCGTGGTCGAGCGTCGCGTGGCACTCATGCGCGAGCTGGGCATTGTGTTTGAGCTGGGTGCTGACGTTACGAACCCTGCGGTGGCGGCCAAGCTCAATGGCTTTGACGCTGTCGTGGTGGCTGTCGGCGCTCGTGCTCCGCGTGGGCTTTCGGCTGCGAACATTGATGCCCCGGGCGTGGTGTATGCCGTGGACTACCTGACGGCTTCGACCGTCTCGGTGCTCGATGGCGGCGAGCCTGTCATCGATGCACGCGGCCTGGACGTCGTGGTCATTGGCGGCGGCGATACCGGTAACGACTGCGTGGGCACCGCGGTACGTCAGGGTGCGCGCAGCGTGCGCCAGTTTGAGTTCTTGCCGGCTGCGCCCGATAAGCGCGCGGCGAGCAACCCCTGGCCGCAGTGGCCCAACGTTAAGAAGACCGACTACGGCCAGCAGGAGGCTATCGCTGCCATGGGTGGCGAGATGCGTGCCTGGGGCGTGGATACGCTCGAGGTGCTGCTGGACAAGAAGGGTGCGGCTGCGGGTCTGCGCGTGGTCGATCTGGACTGGTCGGCGGGAAAGCCCGAACGCATCGCGGGCTCCGAGCACGAGGTACCGGCGCAGCTGGTGCTCATCGCCTGCGGCTTTACGGGTCCTGAGCATGGCGTGTTCGATGCGGTGGGCGTGTCTGTTGCCACCGCTGGCCGTCCGCTGCCTGTGATGGCCGCCGAGGGCTCGCACCTCGCGGCACGTGTCGACGGCGTGTCCGCGGATGCCGCACCGGTGTATGTTGCCGGTGACGCTCACAACGGCAGCTCGCTCGTGGTGAACGCTATGGCCGACGCCCTGGCCTGCGCTGCCGAAATCGCCGACGCACTGGAGCTGTAAGGCGGCTGTCCACAGCTGAATCGTCAAGGGCTGTCCCCAACGGCCGGCCCAAAAGGAACGTCCCCAAGTGCCGGCAGCTGGGGACGTTCCTTATGTGCCGGCATTCGGGGACACTCCTTGCGGGTTTGCGAGCGATTTGCTCGTTTGTCGACGTACGGGTGTTCATTTGTCGACTTCTTGGGCTGTGGTCACCTGTTGTTTCTGTGGTGGCTGTGGGCATCTGGCTCAAAAGGGCGGGTTGGCCGTCTATGTTTACCTGCGGTTTTGTTGCGGTGCGCATTTTCGGTCAAGCATCCCGTCAAGTGTTTGGTCAGCAGTTGGTTTGCAGCCGGAGGCCTATTTTGTCCGTGCTGACAGTGGCTGCCCACCCTCCTCGTAAGCTCAAATTGAGGTTCATCAGTTTGAGGAGGATGCCGTGACTGACCACGTTTTAGACCGAGCGCATCTGGCCGAAGCCGTCGGCAACGATATTGCCGACATGGCCCATTTTTGGATGCTGCGGAAGTTTCAGTTTTTGGAGCCGGCGCGCGAGCAGTTTGAGATCATTGTCGACCCGTGGCTCAGCTATCGCACCGAGCCTTCCCAAAACGAAATCATGGCCTACAACATGGCGTTTACCGATTGGCTGCTCTTCGAGCGCCCCTATCGCCATGGCAAGACGCTGCTCGAGCTGTATGTTGATGAGCCGCCGGCATCGCTTTCGCCTGCCTCGCTCAAGCGGCTCGAGCAGGTATGCGACACGCAGTATTTCTCGCGCTTTGGCATTTTGGACAAGGATCCTGCGACTGGTATGGTCGCGCTGAAGGACACACGCACCGACCGTCGCTTTGACGTCTACGATCCGCATATCGTGCAAAAGGAGCATTGGAGCGACGGCGCGATTGCGGTGCGCCTCGCTTGCGTCGACGATGTCTGGCTGACGGCGGGACAGCTCTATCTGTACGACATCGCGCGCCTGAGTGACACGGCAGTCGATGGGCCGGGTGCGGTGCATCCGGAGGACCTGCAGGATGGCTTTGACACCTCGTGCATCAGCTTCTTTTTGCGCCTGGTCCGCGACATCATGGGCGCCCAGGGGCGCTACGTAAAGTCCCTCAACATCTACGAACAAGAATGGGAGTAGGGGATGTGACTGGTGTCGCCCTACAGCCCTGACTTTGTCTCAATCTGTAACGTTTAGCGGCTGTTTGAGCCCGTAACTGTTACAGATTGAGATGTTCGGCAACGGGCTGGGGGAATGTCTCAATCTGTAACATCTACGGGCTAAAAGTCGACCTAGCTGTTACAGATTGAGACAAAGGCTGGACGCGGTGCCGAAAGATCTTGTTCTGTAACAACTAGAGGCTCAAAGACTGTCTTTCTGTTACAGATCAAGACATTTGTCAGCGGAGGTAACGGTGACGAAGGTCCATTTGTCTGACGTGGTGGTGATGGAAGTGTCTAATACCGTTCTCAAACACAAACATACGACTCGCAACACGTTGGCGCGGAACAGGATGCTCGCGCGGCTCACGGAGACGGCCAAGCAAGGTGCGCTGTTCGCAACGCATGACAATACCGAGCTCATGTGGCTGCGACGCCATGTTGGAACCGACGATATCGCGGAGCCCGAGCCGTACCTGTTCTGTTTTCAGCATGATTGGGATGCATTGACGCCGGCGGAGCGAGCGCTGAGGACTATCAAAGGGCTTGCGGAATTTCATCCCGATTGGGCGTTTTGGGGCTATGACGCGGCGCTTTTGTGGGGTCTGGAGGTGCCGAATGATCTGCTCGGGCCGCGCTTTCTTGTTAAGACGGGTTGTTCGGTGACGTTGAGCGGCGGGTGCAGGTTGTTGCGTCCGCAGATGGCGGGCGCGCTCGAGCGTGTTGATGGCGTGCGGGTGACGTCGTTTTGGCGCACGGTGGAGGATTGCTTACTGCGTGCGCCGTTCTCCTACGGGTTGGCGATTGCCGATTCTGCACTGCGGGCGAAAGGCGTATCACGTTGGGATTTGTGCGAGCGCCTCCGCGCCGATCGCGAGGGCAGGCGAGGGTATCGCAGGGCACAGGTGATTGCGTCGTATGCGGACGGGCTGTCCGAAAACGGCGGCGAGTCTCGGTTCCGAGCGTTCTTTATTGCGTACGGCTTTCCGGTTCCGGAGCTGCAGGTGGAGTTTCGCGACCCGCTCGATCCGAGCCAGGTGTTTCGCGTCGACTATTTTTGGCGGCTCGAGGACGGGACGTGTGTCATCGGCGAGCTCGACGGAAAGGGGAAGTACACCTTGCAGAACGGCGAGGGTCGGGAGTCGGTCGACCCATTCGTGGCAGAACGTCAACGGGAGTCCCATCTGACAATGCTCGGGCATAAGGTGCTTCGGTTTACGTTTAACGAACTCAAAGACCCGGGGAAGCTGGTCGAGAAAATGAGGTTGGCGGGTATTCCTCGGCAGGCTGAATTGGCTGAGGAGTGGAGACGTCAGTGGTATGGGCGCTGAGAGGTTTTGTCTCAATCTGTAACGTTTAGAGGTTGTTTGAGCTCGTAATTGTTACAGATCGAGACAAGCCGGTGAAACGTCGACCGAATGTCTCGATCTGTAACATCAAGGGGCCCAACAACCCTGTATCTGTTACAGATCGAGATATTTCCCTGGTGTCGCTGGGGTGGGACTGCAGCGTATTCCGTCCCCCACATCCCCTCTTCCCTCCGTTAACCGATATGTCTGTGGCAATCGGGCTACACTGGATAATAATGGACAGATGTTCAAGTTTTCTGAGGGGGAGGAGCTCGATATGGCGTCTGCCGATCGTCCCACGCTGTTTATCAATGCGACCGTCCTGGATGGTTCGGAACATATGGAGCCGCAGCCCGACATGGCCGTGGTCGTTGAGCGCGGTCTCATTACGTGGATGGGGCCGAGTGCAGTGGCGCAGGCGCCTGCAGGTGCCGAGGTCATCGACCTGGCAGGGGCGTATCTCATGCCAGGTCTCATCAATATGCATGTGCATCTGTGCGGCTCGGGCAAGCCGGTTTCGGCGGGCGATGCGGGTGCGCTGATGAAGAAGCTCGATAATCCCGTGGGGCGCGCCATCGTGCGCCATATCCTCAAAGGTAGCGCCCAGCAGCAGCTGGCAAGTGGCGTGACTACGGTGCGCGGCGCGGGCGACCCGCTGTTTGCCGATCTTGCCGTGCGCGATGCTATCGATGCCGGCAAGTATCAAGGTCCTCGCCTGGTGGCGCCGGGAACGGGCGTCACGGTGCCGGGCGGCCATGGTGCGGGCTTGTTCGCCCAGGTGGCCAACGGTCCCGCCGAGGCAGCCGAACAGGTGCGCGACCTGTATGCGCGTGGTGCCGACGTCATTAAGCTGTTCGTGACGGGCGGCGTGTTCGACGCGACCGAGGTGGGCGAGCCGGGTGTGTTGCGTATGCCCGTGGAGGTTGCCGCGGCGGCGTGCAAGGCGGCGCACGAGGTGGGCCTGCCGGTTATGGCTCATGTCGAGAGCACCGAAGGCGTGAAGGCCGCGCTTGAGGCCGGCGTCGATACGATCGAGCACGGTGCCCCGATGACTCCCGAGATCTTGGAACTGTACCGCGGCGCCGCGGGCACGCAGCTCGAGGGGCGTGCGCCCAGCGTTACCTGCACTATCAGCCCGGCGCTGCCGTTTGTATTGCTCGACCCGGAAAAGACCCATTCGACCGATGCACAAAAGAAGAACGGTGACATCGTGTGCTCGGGCATCATCGAGAGCGCCCGTGCCGCACTGGAAGCTGGCGTTAAGGTGGGCCTTGGCACGGACTCGAGCTGCCCGTTCGTGACGCAGTACGACATGTGGCGTGAGGTGGCCTATTTTGCCAAGTATGTCGGCGTGGGCAACGCTTTCGCGCTGCATACGGCCACGCAGGTCAATGCCGAGCTGCTGGGGCTGGGCGGCGAGACCGGCACAATCGAGTGCGGCAAGGCCGCCGATATTCTGGTGACGCGCGAGAACCCGCTCGATGACCTGTGCGCACTGCGTGATCCGACGCACGTGATGTGTCGCGGTGATCTGGTGCGCAAGCTCAAGGTGAAGCGTATTCCCGAGGTGGACGCCGAGCTCGACGCGATTATGGCCATGCCTGCCGAGGCGTTGGCCGAGGAGCTTGCCCGCGATGGCGTGGCGTAAGCGCGCGATATGGCGATGCGACAAAGGGACAATCCTTTTGTCATAATCAGAAAAAGCCGAGGTCCCAGTGCGAGGCCTCGGCTTTTATTTGTCCCATAGTATGGCAGCTATGAGCGCGTCTCCATCTTGGCATGGCACTTGGGGCAGGTGACGCGGATCTTGCCTTTGCCCTTGGGAACGGAGAGCATCTGGCCGCAGTTGGGGCACTTAAGATAGGCCGTGGTCTTGCGGCCCTTCCACATCTTCTTGGCTGTGCGCTTGGCACGTTCAAAGTCTTCCTTGCTAGTACCGGCTGCGCGCGAGGCGTTGGCCGCTGCAGCTCCGCCGCCCAAGCTAGCTACAAACTTGCCCAAGCCGGGTACGTTTGCAGTCGCGGCGACAAAGGCCTTGTTCTCCTTGTGACGTGCGTCGATATTTTTGGACAGGCCGCGCAGCACGCCAATCACGATTACGGCGATGGCAATCCAGCTGAGCCACTGGATGCGGGCTATCGATCCGATCATCGCGATGACGATGCCGGCAAAACCCATCACGATGGTGAGTTCATCGGCACCATTGCGACCCTTCATAAAGTCATTCATGCAAATTGCCTTTCGTTCGATATGCTGCACGCCTTTATACCCGATTTAGAGCAAGGGGGACAGGTTAATCTGCACCAATGTGGTGCAAACATACCTGTCCCCGGAATACCAAGACGGTGCAAAGAAATCTGTCCCCAATGCCCCTATTACTTGGAGAGCTTGTCGACGACGCGTTCGATTTCGGCGAGCTTGGCGGCTTTGAGGTCTTCGTCGCCCGATTCGATCGCCGAAGTCACACAGCCCTCGATATGCGCCTTGAGCACGTCGGCGTTGATGCGCGCAATGAGCGCCTGCGTTGCCATGAGCTGCGTGGAAATATCGACGCAGTAGCGGTCCTCCTCGACCATCCGCAAGATGCCGTCGATCTGGCCGCGTGCCGTCTTGAGCATGCGGGTCACCGATTTGTGGTCTGCCATCATGGCGGGTCCTCGTTTCTGGTCGATCTTCCGGATGTCCCCGTCAGTTGCGGTGAAATACGGACTGTTTAAAGGCCTAGGGCGGCACAACAGTCCGTATTTCACCGCAACTTCTGAGGATTGAGTAGGCGGTGTCTGCTACGCTGCGGTCACGGATAGGGCGTGGAATTTCTCGCCCGCGGCCTCGACGGCGGCGGCGAGCTGCTCGGCGGTCACGGTGTCGGTGCACTCCACCTGGACAGTCTGGGTCTCGTGATCGGCGTCGGCATCGGTCACGCCGACCACGTTGAGCAGCGCGGTCTCGACGGTGGCATCGCAATGGCCGCACATGAGGCCGGAAGTCTTGATCGTGTAACGCATAGGTATTCCTCTCTGTTGTGTCGGCTTTCCCAGACACCCGACCTTGACCTTCAAGCCGTCGCTCGCGTACCAAAGTACACGTCGCTCCTCTTTCGGGTCAATCTCGGGCACCTGGAAAACCCGTTCTAAATGGACTTAATGGTGAGCCTATTTTGCCACTTTTGGCTTAAAGGATTTTAGGCGCAGAGCGTTGCTTACGACGCACACGCTCGACAGGCTCATGGCGGCGGCGCCAAACATGGGCGAGAGCTGCCAGCCGGTGAGGGGGAAGAACACGCCCGCCGCCAGCGGAATGCCGATGCCGTTGTAGAACAGCGCCCAGAACAGGTCCTGCTTGATGTTGCGGATCGTGGCGCGCGAAAGCTCGATGGCGCGGGCGACGTCCATGAGGTCGCTGCGCATGAGTACCACGTCGGCGCCCTCCTTGGCGATGTCTGCGCCGGTGCCGATAGCAAGGCCCACGTCGGCGCGCGCCAGGGCGGGGGAGTCGTTGATGCCGTCGCCCACCATGGCGACCTTGCCGCCCGCATCCTGCAGCTCGCGTACGTGGTGCTCCTTGTCGGCGGGGAGGACGTCGGCGATGACCTGTTCGCTGCTCAGCCCCACGCGGCGGGCGATTGCTTCGGCCGTCACACGGTTATCGCCGGTGAGCATGCGCACGTCGACGCCGAGCTTGCGGAGCGCGGCGATGGCCTCGGCGCTCGTCTCCTTGACCTCGTCAGCCGCGGCGATGGTGCCGGCAAGCTCGCTGTTCTTGGCAAAGAACAGCGGCGTCTTGCCCTCGGCGGCAAATTGCTCGGCAAGACCCGCGGGCACGGTAACGCCCAGCTCGTCCATCAGGCGTACGTTGCCGGCTGCAATGGCGTTTTGCCCTTCGCGCGCCGTAACGCCTCGTCCGGGCACGGCCGCAAAGTCCTCGACCATGCGCGCGACGATCCCGCGTGTCTCGCACTCGGCCATAATCGCCTCGGCCAGCGGGTGCTCGCTTGATCGCTCCAGCGCGGCGGCCAGCTTGAGCAGCGCCTTTTCGCTCATGGCGGGCGATCCGTCGGCGCGCGTGGCTACCACGATATCGGTCACGGCAGGCTTGCCGCGAGTGACCGTTCCCGTCTTATCGAGCACCACGGTGCCCACGCTGCGCAGATTCTCCAGCGACTCGGCGCTCTTGAACAGAATGCCCATCTCGGCGCCCTTGCCGGTGCCGACCATAATGGCGACGGGCGTGGCCAGACCCAATGCGCACGGACAGCTGATCACCAGCACGGCCACGGCGGAGGTGAGCGCCTCGTTTATGCTGCCGGTCAGTGCCATCCACACCGCAAAGGTCACAGCCGAGATCACGAACACCACGGGCACGAACACGCCGGCGACTTTGTCGGCCATGCGGGCGATGGGCGCCTTGGTGGCGTTGGCGTCCTCGACGAGCTGGATAATCTTGGCGAGTGACGTGTCGGCGCCCACGCGTGTGGCACGGAAGGTAAACGAGCCCGTGCGGTTGACCGTGGCCGCGTTGACAGTGTCGCCGGCGGTCTTTTCCACGGGGATGGACTCGCCGGTGAGCGCGCTTTCGTCCACGGCCGAGCTGCCATCGAGCACCACGCCATCGACAGGGATGGACTCGCCGGGGCGCACACGCAGCACCTGGCCGGGCAGAATGGCATCGACGTCGACGGTGGCCTCGCTGCCGTCCTCGGCCACGACGGTCGCGGTCTTGGGTGCTAAGTCGATGAGCGCCTCGATAGCGCCGCCGGTCTTGGACTTGCTGCGCGTCTCGAGGTATTTGCCCACGGTGACGAGCGACAGGATGGTGCCGGCACTCTCAAAATACAGGTTGTCCATGCTCGTCATCATGGCCTCGTGCACCTGACCTGCGGCTAGCTGGTCGGCCATGATGAACATGGCGTAGAGCGACCAGGCGATGGAGGCGGTGGCGCCCACGGCAATAAGGGCGTCCATGGTGGGCGCGCCGTGCGCGAGCGATTTAAACCCGTTGATAAAGTACGCGTCGTTGACGTAGACGATGGGAATGAGCAGGACGAGCTCGGTGAGCGCGAGCGTCATGCTGTGGGTGTGGTCGGTGAAGATGCCGGGCAGCGGCCAGCCGAGCATGTGCCCCATGCCTATGTAGAACAGCGGGATGAGGAAGATGATCGAGATGATGAGGCGGGTGCGCATGGCGGAGGCGGCGGCCTCCAGCTTTTTGGTGGGCGACTCCATATGGGCGGCGCCGGACCTGGCTTGCGCACTTCCGCTTTGGACAGCGTCGGTGCCCGTGCTGATGGGCGAGGCCGAGTAGCCCGCGCGGTCGACAGCGGTGCAGATGTCGTCGGGGGAGACCTGCGCAGGGTCGTAGTCCACCAGCATAGAGCCGGCGAGCAGATTGACCGCGACGCTTTGGACGCCGTCGAGCTTGCTCACGGCACGGTCCACGTGCGCTTGGCACGCGGCGCACGTCATACCGCCCACGTCGAACTTATCTTGAGCCATGGCTTCTCCTTTCTGTAGTTCGGTGTTGGAATTGTTAACCTGCCGATACTATACACCCATACCCCCTGGGGGTGTCTAGTAATAGTTGGAATGTATGACTTTTCATTACAGATGAGGGTGGTTGGTTGGCCGATGGACCGTCCCAACCAATCATCTCAATCTGTAACATCTGAGGACCGTTTTGCCTGCTAGATGTTACAGATTGAGATGTTGTCTCGCGGGGTTGGGGTTTGTCTCGTTCTGTAACATCTAGACCTGTATCTGCCGAGCTAGTGTTACAGATCGAGACAATTGCCGGGGAGGGGTCCCGTCACGGCAAGACGCCCGCTCTCTAGATACAGAATCCGGGGATCACGCAGGTTCGTTTGTTTGGCTTGTCCGCAGGCGTTGCGTACGTAAAGACGTCGCCGTCGTGTCCAACGCGATTCAAATAGAGCGTGCCTTCGGTCTCCGATGAGTCGGGGCTCACCGTGCGCTCCCACCAGCAGGTGTCCTTGCCCTTCCACTGGCGGACCATCGTCTCGTTCGTGGAATACGGGCTCACCTTGAGCTCGCGGAAGAGCTGATACTCCTTGCCCTCGCCGTTGTAGATGTCTGCCAGGTAGTGATAGTCCTTGGCAAACGAATCGGGCGGTTGCGTACCGCACAGCTCGACCATGGCGGGCAGCCAAAGGGTTGCGGGCAACTCGCTCAGACACGATGCGCTTCTGGCGGCGCCAACGTTATTCGAGATCTTTTTGACAGATTTGATGAGTGCGCGCAGCTCGTTGGGCAGCAGCTTAAGGCCGTCGCCGTTGAGCCATTCCCGCAGCTCGCAATCTGCCCAGCCGGCGCTCGGCGGTTCAGCCGCAGCGTTGCGCTCGGCAATACCCGCATCGAACAAAAACGTCAGTCCGGCCTTGCCCGTCCCGTCCAGAAGTTCATCGTGGCGGATGCCCACAAGCTGCGCGCCAACCTGCAGCCCGTTGGCGAGCGTGACACGCTTGGTACACGGATAGGGGATACGCCCATCGGCATCGAGCAGGTGATAGCGCTGGGCAATCTCGCGTGCCTCGCTACGGGTCTCGGCGGCCTTAATCTTGAGCGAAATCTCCTGCAGCTGATCCCAGGCGTAGTCGTCAAGCGTACCGCGGATGCCGTCCAGGTAGTCGGGGATGCCAAAGCCATGGGTTGCCGCGCCAACGACGCTGAGCCCCGCAACGACTGCAACGACGCCACCGATAATAAACCGGCGGCGGGTCATGGCATCGTGCCGGGCCTGCACCAGAATCTCTCGCGCGCGCTCGCCGGCGACGTCGACCTTAAGGTGCGTACCGGAGTCGATGTCGATTGCGGCGTCACTGCCTGCGCCCTCGCGGCCCTCGGATTCGGCGTCGGTGAGGTATGTCGAGAGCACCTCGAGCATCTGCTGCTCGGTAGGGCGATCGCACTGCTCGACTGAGAGACCCTTCATGATGATTTGGACGAGCGCTTCATCGCTCTCGCAGCGCGGCTCGAGCGCTGCCGGCTTGGTCTTGGTCTTTACGAGATAGAACGAGCCGGTTGCAGCGGCGTCCGTTGACTCAAAGTCAAACGGTTTGCGACCGCTGTAGAGCTGGTACAGAATGCTCGAAAGCGCATAGACGTCGATTGCCGGCGAACGGCGAAGGGCCGCGATGCCTTCGATATCCTGCGTGAGCATCTCGGGCGCGGCGTATGCGGGCGTGGCAAAGCGCCAGATGTCGGCGCGCCGGGTGATCGTGTCGTCGCCGAGAGCCATGGTCGCGGAGCCCATGTCGATGAGGCAGGGGTCAAAGGAGCAATCGGCAATCTGCTGCTCGAGCGTTCGGCTGGTGGTGCGGAACATGATATTGGCAGGCGACAGGTCGCGATGGACGACCGGATTCACGAGGCCTTGGGTCATCAAGAGCGCACGAAGCACGGCGTTTCCGACGGCGGCGACCATCTGGGTGGTCAGCCCGCCCGAGGTGTCGTGCGGAAGCAGGGGCAGCGCCTGCTTGAGCGAGGTGCCCTCGACCCACTCCATGAGGATGAGCGGGTCATCCTTGCACGATCCGTAGCCATAGACGCGCGGAAATCCGCGCAGGTGCGAGACGGTACACAGATGACGGTACTCCTCGAACAGCGCAGCGGTGTTGGCCAGGTGCGTGGCCGATTGCTCGGCGGAGCGGTCGGGGGCTTGGCCGGAAAGGATGGCGTTGTCCTTGAGTAGCTTGACGGCAAAGACCTCGCCGCTCGTGTTGGTCGCGCGCAGCACGTGCCCGATGTTGCCGTTGTTGCGGTGGGCCGTCTGGAGAATAAGCGTCATAAACCGACGCTTGGCGTCGTCCTCGGCGCTGGGGTCGACCGCCACGGCGGTATCGAACGTATCGAGACGGATGAGTTTGTCGCCATAGGCGCTATCGGTAGTATCCATGGCGTTCCTTTGTCTGGCATGGGTTGCCGCACGTATACGTGAGCAGTGCGGATATCGGTAAAGTACCATGATAGCCGCACTGCCCACGTATACCGCTGAGCATTGTCGTTTACGACGCAGAAGGTAGAAGACGAAAGACGGACGGCGACCGTCTTTCGATCGCCGTCCGCGCTAGTCCACAATGACAAGGAATGTCGTGTAGAGACCCAGATGGAGCCTGTCGCTGTTTTCGATTTCCACTGGGGGATAAATCTTGCCGGGCTCGCGTTGGTCGCGCGGCGGCTCAATCACAATATCGCCGTCGCCTGCACCCGATTCGAGCACCGTGCCGTTGGTCGATCCAAGGCCCTGGGCGTACCAGTGCTCACCCTCAAGCCAAATGCGAAGATGCTCGCGCGATGCGTCGGCGCCCACATCGGTGATGCTGGGCGAGGTTTTGGGCAAAGAACCAATCACGGTGCCGTGCGGATCGCGTGTGAGGGGATGGATTTGCATGTCGGCGCAGTTGTCGGCATGGGTTCTGAGCAGACCGAGGTTGGGGGCGACGGTGCGCGGCTGCTCCAGGCTGCTCATAAAGCCACGTCCGACGGTAGTTTCGGTGGTGCCAAAGTGCTCGCCCGTCTTGCTGTCGCAAAAGCGCTCGACGGTGGCCACGCCCTGAACGGGATCGGCGAGCGCCCCCGTTGCCACAAAGAGCATAAGGTAAAGCGTGCTTTTCTCGCGCACGGCATTGCCGTCAAAGTTGTCGATGCGATTGAGGGCATTTGCATATAGGCGGCTGTCCAGCTTGTAGCTGGCGAGAGCCGACATCATTTCGTTGGCGGCCGGACCGCGATAGTGCTCGGCGATTGCCCGATAGGCGGACTCGCCGCCGCCGAGCTTGCTGCAGATTGCGGAGGAAAGGTTGAGCGTAGTGACGGTAAAGTCGCTGTAGATGGAGGGCGCGCACTGGTCAGGCTTGCGATGGACGATGTAACGGGTGAGATACGAGCGGTTGGAAGAGCATTTCTCGAGCAGGGTACTGCCGAGATAAGAGTTTCCATTGATGAGCATTCGGGCGATCTCGAGATGTTTAAGACCGCCGAACGAGCGAATATCGTTATAGAGGACCGAGCAAGGCGTCTCTGCTGCCACGGATACCTCCTTTGATTGCTTCCTAGCCAATATGGCGATAGGAATTAATGGCCCCCGGTGGGCGACGTATTAAATGGCTGCGCAATATATAGCGTAACCAAAGCAACATTATAGGCCACATGTTCGAAATTGCAGGAAGACTGAGAGATTTGGTTTGGACTGGACGGAAATCCCCCTCTGTCTTGATCTATAACAATTAGGGCCGATTTTACTCGGTAACTGTTACAGATTGAGACGTTTGTGAACCGTGTCGACCGTTTGTCTCGATCTGTAACACGTAGAGGAAGATTTGCCCTGTAGATGTTACAGATTGAGACAATCAGCCGGGCCCACCTCGTCCACCCCGTCATCTGTGGTTTACGTGGGGGCATACGGAGTACGGGTATACTAACCGGCGGCGAATCTGCTCCATCGCTTAGAGCTGCTGCGTCTGGACGGCGCGTGATAGGGCTGCCAAAGCGATCGCCAGCGTGCTGAGCAACGTCCTCTCTGTGCGCACCTGTTTTTGTATGTATTAGCGCACTACCAAGCACGCTCGCGCGGCCGCATGCCGTGCCCATAACGCGTGCAGATAAGGAACAACAACATATGCGTAATTCTGTATCCGACGTCACGGACGCCGAGATTCTGGACGAGGCCCGCGAGGCCATGACCCAGGCTGCCTTCGATGCTGCCGACGAGGCCAGCGCCGCCGAGACCGTCGAGTCCGCGACCGAGAACCTGCCCGCCTTTGACGAGCTGGGACTTTCGGACGAGATGCTTCGTGCCATCGAGAACCTGGGCTACACGGCGCCCACGCCTGTCCAGGCCGGCTCCATCCCCGTGGTGCTCGAGGGCCGCGACCTGCTTGCCGCCGCTCAGACCGGCACCGGCAAGACGGCCGCCTTCTTGCTGCCGACCATGAACAATCTGGAGCACATTGCTCCGCCCAAGCCCGTGCGCGAGCGTGGCGGCCGCAACCGCCGTCGCGGCGCCAAGAAGCCCGAGGGCAACGGTCGCGGTCCCGTGATGCTCGTCATCACCCCCACGCGCGAGCTTGCCCAGCAGATCGACGAGGTCGCGAGCAAGATCGCCGACGTCACCGGCCATGTCGCCGTGACCGTCGTGGGCGGCGTGAGCTACAAGCCGCAAACCGCGGCGCTCAAGTACGGCTGTGACATCCTGGTCGCCACGCCGGGCCGTCTGGTCGACCTGATCGAGCAGGGCGCCTGCCACCTGGACGAGGTCAAGGTACTGGTGCTCGACGAGGCCGACCGCATGCTCGACATGGGCTTTTTGCCCGCCGTTCGCCGTATTGTGCGCGAGACGCCTGCCGAGCGCCAGACGCTGCTGTTCTCGGCCACGCTTGACGAGGAGGCCGTGGGCGAGATCACCGACCTGGTGAGCGACCCGGCCCGCGTGGAGATCGCGCCTGCCACGTCGACCGCCGACACCGTCGACCAGTTTGTGTTCCCGGTGTCCATCGAGGCCAAGAACAACCTGCTGCCCGAGTTCCTCAAGAAGGAGGGCCCGGAGCGCACTATCGTCTTCATGCGCACCAAGCACCGCGCCGACAGCTGCTGCCGTCGTCTGGAGCGCAAGGGCATCAAGGCCGCCGCGATCCACGGCAACCGCAGCCAGGCCCAGCGCGAGCGCGCGCTTTCTGCCTTCCGCGACGGCACCGTCGACGTGCTGGTGGCAACCGATGTTCTCGCCCGCGGCATCGACATCAGCGACGTGCGCTACGTCGTGAACTTTGACGTGCCGGCCGAGCCGACCGACTACATCCACCGCATTGGCCGTACGGGCCGCGCCGGCGAGCTGGGCTGGGCCATTACGTTTGTGACCGAGCAGGACGTCGACGAGTTCTACGAGATCGAGAAGCTCATGGACAAGACCGCCGACATCTATGAAGCCGGCGACCTGCACGTGGGTCCCAACCCGCCCGCCGTTGACCCCGAGCGCGATCCTGCCGCTTTTAAGGTGAAGAAGAAGACCAAGCGCGGCAAGTCCAAGAGCAAGAAAAAGCTTGAGCAGGCGCGTCGCGACGGCAAGCGCAACGGCGATGACTACGGCGATGTGGCCGGTCGTTCCAACCGCGGTCGCGACGAGCGTCGCGGCGACGGCGAGCGTCCGAGCCGTCCCAAGCGCGGCGGCAAGACCCGCGTGCGCGAGGGCGTTCAGGCTCGCGTGGACGAGGCTGTGGAGAGCGTGGCCCGCGAGGTGGCTGCCGAGGAGCGCGGCGGTGCTGACGCCGTCAAGCAGGCCCCGCGTGGCAACCGTGCCGAGCGTCGTGCCAAGCAGTTCCAGGGCGAGGCGCATCGCCGTCGCCGCGAGGACGAGGACCGCGGCGGTCGTCGCCGTGTTGAGCGCGAGGACGAGGGCCGTGGCTCGCGTGGCGGCAAGCGTGGTGCGGGCGACCGTCGTCGTTCCGGTCGCGATGACGAGCGCGGCGGCCGTGATGAGCGTCGCGGCGGCGAGGGTCGTGGTGAGCGTGCTGCCCGTGGCGGTGAGTCCCGTGGCGGCAAGCGCTTTGAAGAGCGCAGTAGCCGCGGCGGCGAGCGTCGCGAGGGTGCTCGCGGCAATGGCGGCCGCGGCGGCGCTGGTCGTTCTAACGAGTCGCGCGATCGTCGTGACCCGCGTGCCAGCCGAGATCGTCGCGATGACTGGCGCAACTACGACGATACCCGCGAGGAGCGTCGTGGCGGCTATCGTGGCGGGCGTGGCGGCAACCAGGCCGGCTCCCGTGGCGGCCGCGCCGGCGGTCGCGATAACCGTGGCAGCTACGGCAACAGCCGTGGCGGCAAGCGCGGCGGCAGCTCCCGTCGCCCCGGTGACGGCGGCGGCAAGCGCAAGTAACATACGCATCGCCCGCTAGGGCGAGGCGAACCAAGGGCCCCGAGCAACTACGTCCGGGGCCCTTTCTGTTTGCCGTATCCGATCGCTAGTTCAAATGTGATTTCCTCGGGAATGCATCTAGAGGATGCCGTGGACCTGTTTCCTGCCATGCGGCAATGGGTCCCATGGGGTGCGCCGTGCATTTTTTGGAGTATTCTGCAGTTCGAGCTGTCTGCATATGATTCGACGTCGCTAACGGTGGCCTTCGGATATCCCTGGCGAGCGTTCTGAGTCAGATTTCACCGTTTTCCGGAGCAGGGGCGCGTTATTCTCGCCATGTCGGGACTTAAAATGATACGGCGCCCTACAGTTTTGCCCACCCGCGGCGGTGCTGGCGCGGTCACGTTGCAGAATACTCCGTTTTTTGCACGGGCCAGGATGGGGTACCTCGGGAAAACACGGCGGTATCCCGTAAATATATACAATCTGTACCGTAATTTATACAAAACGAAGAGGCAGACAGCGTAGGGTGGGTGCATTGGGGCGCTTGGCGCATCAAAACGGGGACCCCACGTGCCGTATACTCTGGCTGGATGTGAAAGCGGCTTGACGCGTTGCCAGGCGTAGGGGGAGGGTGTCTAGATGAACGTATTCGAAATTGTGTTTAGTCCGACGGGCGGAACGCGGAAGGTGTCTGGCCTTGTGGCCGGGGCACTGGGCAAGAATACCGTTACCGTCGATTTGACCGATAGCGGGCTAGATTTCAGCGCTGTCTCGATGACTAAGGACGACGTGGCCGTAATCTCTGTGCCGGCGTATGCCGGTAGAATCCCGGCTGTGGTGGCTGACCGGTTGGGCATGGTGCGAGGCAACGGGGCTCGGGCAGTTTTGGTTTGTGTATACGGAAACCGCGCGTTTGAGGACACGCTCGTAGAGCTGGAGGACGTTGCGAAGCATGCGGGATTCCGGGTGATCACGGCAGTTGCGGCCATTGCAGAACATTCCATTGCGCGACAGTTTGCTGCCGGTCGTCCGGATGTGCAGGATGCGGCGCAGCTCGCAGAGTTTGCGCAGCAAATTCAGCAAAAGCTGTTGGCCGAGGATACATCCGAGCCCTCTATTCCCGGCAATCGTCCTTATAAACAAGCCGGAGGTCACCGCATGGCACCCGAGGCAACAGGGGATTGTGTCTCCTGCGGTGCATGCGCCGCGGCGTGCCCCGTTTGTGCTATCGACAAGGGTGACCCCAAACGAGCAGCTGGCGAGGCGTGCATCTCCTGCATGCGCTGCATTGCCGTATGTCCGCGAGGCGCTCGTAAGCTTGATCCCAACAAGCTACCCGCTGTTTCCCAGATGCTGAGCAAGGTTTGCGTCGTGCGGAAGGAATGCGAGCTCTTTATCTAGCGCATGCGAAATTGGTGCAATGGGGCCAGAGCAAGGAGTGTCCCTGGGTGCCGGCAGAAAAGGAACGTCCCTAAGTGCCGCTTAAATACCGTTTATCGGAGAAAAAATACCGTTCGCCGGTCATAATGATTGTTCCGGCTTTGGGCTTGTCTACAATAACCCCCGTAAAAGAAATGCGGAAGGTTACCGAGTCCCTCGGACGTGGGCCTAACCAAAGTCTTTGATCGCGAGCGTCTCAATGGGCGCATTCGATTGATTTTGGTTGGGCTATATTTATGAAGGGACATGTCACCATGGGTTTCTTTTCTCGCCTAATGGGTGGCTCGGATAAACAGACGACTGCGGCTTCCGAGTTCGAAATCCTCGCTCCCGTTTCCGGCGAGCTTGTTCATCTAGAAAATACCAATGACCCCGCTTTTAGCAGCCGTGCAGTGGGCGATGGCGTTGCCGTGGTTCCCCAAGAGGGAACGGTGTGCGCTCCTGTTTCCGGCACCGTCGCGGCGCTGTTTCCGACTGAGCACGCACTGGGCATCATGTCCGACGACAGCTCTGCTCAGGTGATGCTGCACATCGGAATCGACACTGTTAAACTTGAGGGCAAGGGCTTCCATGCGCTTGTTGCCCAGGGTGACCATGTCGACGCGGGCCAGCCCCTCGTCGAGGTCGATTTCGACGCGGTCCGCGCTGCCGGCTTTGATCCCACGGTCTTCGTTATCGTGTGCGAGCGTTCGGAGAACTCGACTCTTCGCGAGCATGCTTCCGGCCCTGTTGCTGTTAAAGAGCCTGTCATCTGGCTTTCCGAGTAAATTCTTGTGGTGGGTACCGTGGTTATCAAGCGAGTTTTTAACAACAACGTCGCAATGGTCACTTCGGACGATGGCTCCGAGCTCATCGTCATCGGTCGAGGCCTCTGCTTTGGTCGCCATGCCGGCGATGCCGTCGACGAGGCATCAGTCGAAAAGACCTACGCGTTGCAGGAGGGAACTTCTCAGGATTCGCGTACGATCGACCGCTTGGCACATCTTTTGGAGTCCATCCCCACCGTCAACCTCGTGATTTCCGAGGACATCGTTCAGATGCTTCGTCGAGAGCTCAATGTCGATATCAATGACAAGATTCTCATTGCTCTCGCAGACCACATCAGCCTTGCTTTGGAGCGCGAGCGCAAGGGCGTCTCCTGTGAGAATCCGTTGCTGCTCGAGATCCAGCAGTTCTATCGCAAGGAGTATGCACTTGCGGGCCGTGCGCTGCAGATTATCAAGGAGTATATGGGCATCCAGATGAGCGAAGAAGAGCAGGGTTTCATTACGCTGCATATTCAACGCCACCATGCCGCAACGCTCTGACCGTCTGATTGTTTCGGTCCAGCTTGTTCGCGACGTGCTCGCGATTGTTTCCGAGCGCTATGCTACGACCCTCGATGACACCTCGCTGCCCTATGAGCGTTTCGTTCGTCACCTGCAGTTTTTCGCACAGCGAGCGCTCGATCCTACGGCCGGGCAAATCAACGGAGACGCGCTGTTCCGAATCGATGAAACGGCGTATCCGTGTGCATTCTCGTGTGCGGATGCCATAGCCGCCCACTTGTCGTCTACCTATAACGTTGTCGTTACCGATGCCGAGAAGAGTTATCTCGCATATCACATTGTTAACCTGCTTGGAGAACCCGGTTTCTAGGCTTAACGTGCCCACACATCGATTGATATAAGGCAAGGCTTACGGTCTTGCCCGGGGCACATCTGTCTCAATTTGCGGAAAAGGAAGGGGAGTACCGCTATGACCGCAAAAAAGAAGTTCAATTTCAAAGCGCCGTTGGAGGTGTTCGCGAAGTCGATCGTCCAGCCGATGATGTATCTCTCGGTTGCCGGCATCCTGCTCATCGTGGGCATCATTCTGACCAACAAGACCATCTGCGCTTTGGTCCCCGTACTGGGCTCCGGTCCGTTCCAGCTTGTGGGCGCCGTTGTCTATCAGTCGCTGATGTTTATCATCAACAACCTCTCGATTCTGTTCTGCGTTGGTATCGCCGGCGCCATGGCAAAGAAGAACAAGGGCCATGCTTCGCTGATCGCCCTGATGTCGTTCTTCCTGTTCCTGTAGGCTAACAACATCGTGCTCAACGCCACCGGCTCTCTTGCCGATGCGAGCGGCATGCTCGGCCTTACCGGAACCGGTCAGGCCACCGTTATGGGCATCCAGGTGCTCGATACCGGCGTGTTTGGCGGCATCATCCTGGGCTGCATCACCGGTGCCGTGTTCAACAAGTACTCGAACAAGCAGTTCCCCATTGCCCTTTCGATGTTCTCGGGCGTTCGCTTCCCGTTCCTGATCATGATCATCATTTCCTGGATCATGGGCGCTGGCTTCTGCATCATTTGGCCTCCGGTTCAGGGTGCCATCTCCTCCGTTGCCGGCATCATTAAGGAGTCGGGCAACATCGGTCTGTTTATCTACGGCATGCTCAACAAGCTGCTCGTTCCCACCGGTCTGCACCACCTCATCTACACCCCGTTCCAGTTCTCCGATGTGGGTGGCACCCTGACGCTGGGCGATCAGGTTATCGCCGGCGCCTATCCCATCCGTGTTGCCGAGATGGCAATGACGGGCCAGCCCTTCTCCGATAGCACCTACTTCAACAGCTACACCTTCAACAACCTGTGGCCCTACATCGGTATCGGTCTCGCCTTTATCTTCACTGCTTACAAGGAGAACAAGGACAAGACCAAGGCCGTTATCATCCCGCTGATCATCACCGCCGTGCTCTCCTGCGTGACCGAGCCCATGGACTTCCTCTTTGTCTTTGCCGCTCCCGTGCTCTTTGTCGTTCACTCGGTTCTTTCCGGCATCTTCCTGGTTCTGCTCAAGGTCCTCTCCGTGCCCGCTTCGACTGCAGGCGGCATCATCAACATCGTGGTCTCCAACCTGGTCCTGGGCGTCGATAAGACCAACTGGCCGGTTATGCTGGTGCTCGGAGTCGTCAACGCCGCGCTGTACTTCTTCCTCTTCACCTTCCTTATTAAGAAACTCAACCTCCACACGCCTGGTCGCGAGGAGGAGTCCGAGCTCGCCGAGTCCGTTGCCGAGGGCGAGGCCGCCGCGTCTGTCGCGGTGAAGCAGGGCGCTGTTGCCGCGGCTCCCGCAGAGGGCGTCGATGCAGGTATTGCCGACCTGGTCGCAGGTCTTGGTGGCAAGGACAACATCGAGGAGCTCGAGAACTGCTTTACGCGTCTCCGCGTGAACGTTAAGAACCCGGACCTCATCGATGAGAGCCTCATCAACCACGTGCCCAACAGCGGCATCAACCGCAACGGCAACAATATCCAGATCATCTTTGGCATGAAGGTCGCCGAGATGCGCGACAAGGTCGAAAACGCAATTGAGAAGGAGCAGTAAACAATGATCATTACTCTGTGTGGTGGCGGATCCACCTTTACCCCCGGCATCGTCAAGTCCATCGCCCTGCGCAAGGACGAGCTCGACGTTGACGAGATTCGTCTGTACGACATCAACGAGGAGCGCCAGCGCAAGATCGGCGTGCTCGTGGACTGGATTTTGCACGAGGACCTCGGCCTGGACATCAAGCTCACGGTGACCACCGACAAAAAGACGGCTTTTACCGACGCCAGCTTCGTGTTTGCCCAGATGCGCGTGGGCGGCTACGCCATGCGCGAGCAGGACGAGAAGATTCCGCTGCGTCACGGCTGCGTGGGTCAGGAGACCTGCGGTTGCGGCGGCCTTGCCTATGGCATGCGCACTATCTTCCCCATGGTCGAGCTGATCGATGACGTTGAGAAGTACGCCAAGAAGGACTACTGGATTCTCAACTACTCCAACCCTGCCGCCATCGTCTCCGAGGGCTGCCGCGTGCTGCGTCCCAACGCCCGCATCATCAACATCTGCGACATGCCGATCGCGATTATCGACGTGGTCTGCGCTGCGCTCGATATCGACAAGAAGGATGTCGAGTACGATTACTTTGGCCTCAACCACTTTGGCTGGTTCACCTCGATTCGCCGCAAGGGCGAGGAGGTTCTGCCGCAGCTGCGCGAGTACATCAAGGAGCATGAGATTCTGCTGCCCGACTCCTACCTCAAGGGCATGGGCTCGCTCATGGCAAAGAAGCCCGAGGAGGCCACCGACGAGCACCCCGAGCAGAACCGCCACACCAAGGGCAGCTGGTACTACGTCTGGAAGGGCGAGTACGAGATCATGGAGTGCTTCCCGGAGTACCTGCCCAACACGTATCTGAACTACTACCTGCAGCAGAAGGAGTTCGTCGAGCACTCCAACCCCGAGCGTACCCGTGCTAACGAGGTTGAGGAGACGCGCGAGAAGAACCTCTTCGACGGCATCGACCATTACGAGAAGACGGGCGAGATCGACGAGAGCACGTTCTATGCGGGCAGCCACGGCGACTGGATTGCCGACCTGGCCATCGCTCTGAAGAACGACACCAAGCAGCGTTTCCTGGTCATTTGCGAGAACAAGGGCGCTATCCCCAACATGCCCTACGACGCCATGGTCGAGCTGCCTGCCTACATTGGCAAGAACGGCCCCGAGGTCATCAGCCGCGACAACATTCCTCTGTTCCAGCAGGGCCTCATGATGCAGCAGCTGAACTCCGAGAAGCTCGTGGTCGAGGCTACGATCGAGGGTTCGTACGAGAAGGCGCTCAAGGCCTTTACACTCAACAAGACCGTGCCGTCGATGAAGGTCGCCAAGGAGGTTCTCGACGACATGATCGAGGCCAACAAGGGTTACTGGCCCGAGCTTAAGTAAAAACAACAGGGTCGCTGACCGCATGCCTGGAGCAATGCCCCGTCCACGTGATTGCGTGGGCTGGGCATTGTCATTTGGTAACGCGTTTTATCAAATATGGCATTTATCTGCGGTAATGTTCTATTTCACCGCCGAGGGTGACATTTCATACCGCCTGCCGAACTGCGTGGAGACCTAACAACTTTTTAGGTCAGTGTTGTGCGTGTAGCAACTTCGCCCGGCCTCGCCTCCGGGCTGCCGCATGAGAGGGGATCTTATGGCACGACTGCACGTAATGGAACGCAGCCACGCTCAGGCCGTCATGGACGACCTGCACGATGCGCTCGGACGTCGTCTGGCGGTGAGTTCGCTCGCTCCGTGTCCCGTTGAGTTTACGGCAGCGCTCGTCAACCTGTGCTCCACCCAGAGCTGTGGCAAGTGCACGCCCTGCCGTGTGGGCCTGAGCGCGCTGAGCGACCTGCTCGCCGATGTGCTCGAAGGGCGCGCCGATGAGTCCACGCTCAACCTTATTGAGCGCACGGCCCGCACCATCTACCTTTCGAGCGACTGCGCCATTGGCTACGAAGCTGGCGCCATGGCACTCACGGCCATTCGCGGCTTCCGCGACGACTTTGAGCACCACATCCGCGAGCACTCCTGCGGCTTTGACCGCGAGGCTCGCGTTCCGTGCGTTTCGGGCTGCCCGGCGCACGTCGACATTCCCGGTTACATTTCGCTGGTCGAGGCCGGCCGCTATGCCGATGCCGTCAGGGTCATTCGCAAGAACAATCCGCTGCCGCTCGTCTGCGGCCTGGTGTGCGAGCATCCCTGCGAGATGCACTGCCGCCGCGGCATGGTCGATGACCCCATGAATATCCTTGCCCTCAAGCGGTTTGCCGTTGAGCACAGCGACCTCAACGACCGCAAGCCGCATGTAGTGGACAACACCGGTAAGCGCGTCGCCGTGATCGGCGGCGGCCCGGCCGGCCTTTCCTGTGCTTACTACCTGGCCGTGATGGGCCACAAGGTGACCATCTTTGAGCAGCGCCACCACTTGGGCGGCATGCTGCGCTACGGCATCCCCAGCTATCGTCTGCCGCGCGAGCGCCTGCAGGCCGAGATCGACTGGATTTTGAGCGCCGGCATCGACGTGGAGCTCGACCACTCCGTGAACGGCGAGGAGCTCGCCCGCCTGCGCGACGAGTTCGATGCCGTCTACCTGGCCATCGGTGCCCACAGCGATAAGAAGCTCGGCCTTCCGGGCGAAGAGGCGTCCGGCGTGGAGTCGGCCGTCAAGATGCTGCGTGCTATCGGCGACGACGAGCTGCCCGACTTGAGCGGTCAGCGCGTGTGCGTCATCGGCGGCGGCAACGTTGCCATGGACGTGGCTCGCTCTGCCGTGCGCTGCGGTGCCGAAAAGGTGAGCATCGTCTACCGCCGTCGCATCTGCGACATGACGGCCCAGGATGCCGAGATCGCCGGCGCCCAGGCCGAGGGCTGCGAGGTGCTGGAGCTGACGGCTCCACTCGCTATCGAGACGGGCGAGGAAGGTCGCGTGAGTGGCCTGCGCGTGCAGCCGCAGATTATCGGCGAGCCCCGCCGCGGTCGTCCGGCTCCGCGTGCCGCCGCCACGCCCGAGCGCGTCATCCCCTGCGAGCGCGTGTTTGTGGCCATTGGTCAGGACATCGATTCCAAACCGTTTGAGGAGATGGGCATTGCCTGCAAGTGGGGCTGCATCGTCACCGATTCGGACGGCGCCGTGCCCAACTTCGATGGCCTCTTTAGCGGTGGCGACTGCCAGACCGGCCCCGCCACCGTCATCCGCGCTATCAATGCCGGCCGCGTGGCTTCGGCAAACATCGACCGCTACCTGGGCTTCGACCACAAGATCAAGCTCGAGGTCGAGCTGCCGACCGTTCAGTTTAAGGGCAAGCATGAGTGCGGCCGCTGCGAGCTGGGCGAGCGCGAAGCCGGCGAGCGTATTCACGATTGGAATCTGGTCGAGCAGGGTCTCACCGAGCAGGAGGCGCGCCAGGAGGCGAGCCGCTGCCTGCGTTGCGATCACTTTGGCTTTGGCGCGTTCCGCGGAGGGAGGAACCTGGAATGGTAGAGCCCAACAAAACCACCGTCAGCGACAACACCGAAAACGGAGCGCACAACATGGTCAGGCTCATTATCGATAATTGCGAGGTCGCGGTGCCCGATCACACCACGATCCTGGACGCGGCCAAGTCCGTCGGCATCCAGATTCCCACCCTGTGCTACCTGCGCGATCTAAACGAGATCGGTGGTTGCCGCGTGTGCGTGGTCGAGGTTGAGGGCTGCGACCAGCTGGTTGCCGCCTGCAACAACTACGTGCTCGACGGCATGGTGGTCCACACCAACAGCCCCAAGGCCCGCGAGGCCCGTCGCACCAACGTGCAGCTGCTGCTGTCCCAGCACGATTCACAGTGCACGAGCTGCGTGCGCAGCGGCAACTGCAACCTACAGACCATCGCCAACGACCTGGGCATTTTCTATCTGCCATATCAAAGGCATTTGGCGGGCGAGGGCTGGGATTTCGATTTTCCCATCATCCGCGAAAACGACAAGTGCATTAAATGCATGCGCTGCATCAAGGTGTGCGAGAGCGTGCAGGGCCTGGGGATTTGGGACCTGACCAACCGCGCCACACATACCTCCGTGGGTACCCGCGGACGCGCGCCGATCGGCAAGACCGATTGCGTCGCGTGCGGCCAGTGCATTACGCATTGTCCGACGGGCGCGCTGCGCGAGCGCGATGATACCGAGACCGTGTTTGACGCGCTCGCTAATCCCGACGAGATCGTGCTGGTGCAGATCGCGCCTGCCGTGCGCAGCGCTTGGGGTGAGGAGCTCGGCATATCTCGTGAGGAGGCAACCGTTGAGCGTCTGGCTTGCGCGCTGCGTCGCGTTGGCTTTGAGTACGTGTTCGACACCGATTTCTCGGCCGACCTCACCATTATGGAGGAGGGCTCCGAGCTGCTCGAGCGTCTGGGTGCGGCCGCTAAGGGTGAGGGCGATGGCCGCGGCTGGCCCATGTTTACGAGCTGCTGCCCGGGTTGGGTGCGCTTTGTGAAGGCCCGCTATCCGGAGTTTGTCGACAGCCTGTCCACGTCCAAGTCGCCGCAGCAGATGTTCGGCGCTATCGCCAAGACCTATTTCGCCAAGGTGCTGGGCGTGGAGCCCGAGCGCCTGTTCGTGGTGTCCGTGATGCCGTGCACGGCCAAGAAGGCCGAGTGTGCGCTGCCGAGCATGGTGGGCGAGGGCGGCGCGCCCGACGTGGACGTTGCGCTGACGGTGCGCGAGATGGTACGCATGATCCGCGCGAGCCACGTGAGCGTCGACACGCTTACCGAGGAGCCGCTCGATACGCCGCTGGGCTTCGGCACGGGCGCGGGTGTGATCTTTGGCGCCACGGGCGGCGTGATGGAAGCCGCCGTGCGCTCGGCATATTACCTGGTGACGGGCAAGAATCCCGACGCCGACTTCTTTACCGATGTGCGCGGCCTGGATGGCTGGAAGGAAGCCGTGGCCGATATCGATGGCACCAAGGTGCGCGTCGCCGTGGCGCACGGGCTGGGCAACGCCGCCCGCCTGCTCGACGCGATTCGCGACGGTCGTGTGAGCTATGACTTCGTCGAGGTCATGGCATGCCCGGGCGGTTGCGTCGGTGGCGGCGGTCAGCCCATCCACGACGGCTGCGAGCTGGCGGCCGAGCGCGGCCAGGTGCTGTGGGGCCTGGATGCGAAGGCGGACATTCGCTTCTCGCACGAGAATCCCGATGTTCAGGCATGCTATCGCGAGTTCTTGGGCGCGCCGCTCTCGCCGCTGGCCGAGGAGCTGCTGCATACCGACCATCACGCCTGGTCGATGCCCAACGAGGGGGCGTGCTAGCGATGCGCGCGTTTAATGTTGAGCTGTCGCGCCGAGGATTTGCTTCGGCGCTTGCTGTGGGCGCGTTGTCGCTCGCGCTGGCTGGCTGTGGTGGCGGAGCTGCGGGGGCGGGGTCTGCCGCCGGGTCTGCCGCAGACGGTGCCGCCGCGGAGCCGGTTGAGGTGCACGTCGCCTCGCTCAAGGGTCCGACGTCGATCGGTCTGGTGCAGTTTATGGACCAGGCAGCGAGTGGCGAGACGGACAACGAGTTCGACTTTGCGATCAGCGCCGCAGCCGATGAGATCGTGCCCAAGGTCATTCAGGGAGATGTCGACATTGCCCTGGTGCCGGCCAACGTGGCGAGCGTGCTCTACAACAAGACCGAGGGCGCGGTGCAGGTCATCGACATCAACACGCTGGGCGTGCTGAGCGTGGTGACGGGTAACGCGGACGTTGCCTCTTTTGGCGACCTGGCGGGTCGCACCGTCTACATGACGGGCAAGGGCGCCACGCCAGAGTACGTCATGAACTACCTACTGGAGCGCGCGGGTCTGACCGGCCAGGTGGCACTTGAGTTTAAGAGCGAGCCCACCGAGGTGCTGTCGGCTCTGCTTGCCGATCCGTCTGCCGTGGGCGTGCTGCCCGAGCCGTTCAAGACGGCGGCCATCGCAAAGAGCGAAGGCAAGCTGTCAGCTCCGGTAAGTCTGACCGATGTGTGGGATGAGCTGGCGGGTGACACGGGTTCGCGTCTGCTGACGGGCGTGACCGTGGTGCGCCGGGCCTTTGCCGAGGAGCATCCCAAGGCCGTGGCGGAATTCTTGAGCTGCCATGCGGCGAGCGCGAAGGCCGTCAATGCGGCGCCGGCGGACTGGGCTCAGGCCGTGGTCGATGCGGGCATCGTGGATAACGCCACGATTGCCGAAAAGGCGATTCCCGGGTGCATGCTCGTGTGCCAGACGGGGAAGGATATGAAGGCGGCGCTCGGTGGGTACCTGCGGGTGCTGGTCGATGCGGATGCGAGCGCCGTGGGCGGCAAGCTCCCGGCTGATGATTTTTACTACATGGAGTAGCCCGTGCGTGCGTTTGCTCGACAAATGACAGAGCGTATGAAGGCGGTGGCGGCAGTAGGTGCCGTTGCCGCCTTTTGGCTTGCCGTGTGGGTCTTTGCAGCGGCGTTGGTAGCGCAGCCGTTGATTTTGCCGGGGCCGGGCGCTGTCGTGGTGGCGCTGCTGCGCCTGGTGTGCGATGGCGGTACCTGGGCGATTTTGGCGGGCTCGGGTGTGCGGATACTGGGCGGGCTGGCGCTTGCCGCGGTGTGTGGTGACGTGTTGGCGGGAGTCTCGGTGCGGTCGCGGACGTTTGCCCGCCTGGTGGCGCCGGCGCTTTCGTTTGTTAAGGCGACGCCGGTTGCCTGCGTGGTGGTCCTGCTGCTCATTTGGTTGGGGTCGGCGCGCGTGAGCATTGCGGCGGTCTTTTTGATGGCGCTGCCGGGCGTGTATTTTTCGCTGGTCGAGGGTTTGACGCAAGCGGATAAGCCACTGGAGCAGATGTTTCGTCTGCATGGCGTGCGGGGTTGGCGTCTGTTTTGCGCCCACACCTGGCGCGAGGTCCTGCCGTTTGTGCTTTCGTGTTCCCGCGCCGTGATTGGCATGAGCTGGAAGGCCGGCGTGGCGGCGGAGCTCATCGGCATGGCGACGGGCACCGTGGGCGAACGCATCTATCAGGCGAAGCTGCTCATCGAGACGGCTGACCTGCTGGCGTGGACCGTGCTGGTCGTTGCCGCCTCGTGGGCGTGCGAGCGTGTGCTGGTGTGGCTGCTGCGGGTTTCGGGGCCCGTAGCGTGGCGCGCTGCCGTGCGGGCGCATGGGTGTGGTAGTCGCGGACGTGCGGGCGGCTCTGCTGGCGGCAGGGCTGCTGCGGAGCTTGCGCTCGCCGTGGGCGACCGGGCACCCTGGGCTCCGGCGCTGGATGGTCTGGTGCTCAACGTGCCCGCGGGCGGGCGTATCTGCGTGATGGGCGCTTCAGGCGTGGGCAAGTCGACGCTGCTTTCGTTGACAGCGGGGGAGTGCGCGCCGTGCTCGATGGTGTTTCAGGATACGCGCCTGGTTGAGGACGCCTCTGCTTTGGATAACGTGCTGGTGTGCGCCGATGCACGCGTGAATGCCTCGAGTGCCGCTGCCTTGTTGCGCCTGCTGGTACCGGGGATCGATGTGCATGCCCGCGTGGCCGAGCTCTCGGGCGGGCAGCGCCGTCGCGTCGAGATTGCCCGAGCCCTGCTGTGTCCGGGCGGCGCAGTGATTCTGGACGAGCCCTTTACCGGTCTAGACATCGCTGCGCGCGACGCATGCACCGAGGTCGTGCTCGACTTGCTCGACGGCCGTATGCTGTTGCTTGCCACGCACGATGCCGCTGACGCTCGGGCCCTCAATATCTCGGACATCATTACACTCTAAAGACTTACTCAGCAACAAATTGATCCGTTTTTTCTCCGTCCCCATGGGGTCGGGTATGGTATTCTATCTGCGGGGTAATACTTAGGAATACCAAGTAATACCAACGCCGTAGAACAAACTCCAGATGCGGGCCAATCGGGTTGCCTTCACAGCCCGTCGCCCAGCCGCGCGGCCCGCATCTATCCGCACTACCGTTGTTTCAAAAAGGAAGCGCCATGGCAGAACACATGACCCCGGTTGTCGCGAAGGTCTTGCCCGAGGAAAAGGCAGCCTTCGCGGCGGCAACCCAGCTCGTGGGCACCACGCCGTCCAACGCCATCCGCATGTTCATCGCCGCTTTCAATCGCTGCGGCACCTTCCCGTTCGACATCTCGCCGAGCGGGGCTTTTGGCGCTGCGCCCGATTCTCATCAACAATGACTGTCCCAAACTGCCGGCACTTGGGGACGTTCTTTTTCTGCCGGCAGTTAAGGAACGTCCCTAAGTGCCGGGTTTTGAGGAGGTTGGCATGCTCAATGCGATGGCGTGGGCGCTTGCCTGTTTTGGTGTTGTTGCTGCCGATATTGCCCTGAGCATGGTTCTGTTTTCAGTTCTCGATGCCGTGTCGGTGCTGACGGGCTATCCGATCGACAATCTCGATATCCAATGGTTCCAGGCTGCCGCTCAGACGGCGTCATTTTTGATGGCGCTGCTGTGGTGGCGTTATCTGTGGCCCCGCTCCTTCATGGCGCGCCGGCAAGGCGAGCGCCCGCTCGGTGGGGGAGCAAGCGCGGCATGGAAGCGCATTGCCTGCGTTGTTGTGATCGGCCTATCCATGCAGGTGGTCATTAGCTACCTATGCGACGGCGTACTGTCGCTGCTGCCCGAGGTCGCGGCAGACTATAGCGAGCTCGTCGAGGAGACGGGCATGGGCGATACCAGCCTTCTTGCTGTCTTGACCACAGTGCTCGGCGCTCCGTTTTGCGAAGAGTTGCTGGTGCGCGGCATTATTTTTGAGTTTTCGCTGCGTGCGTTTAATCCACAGTGCCGTTCGCTCTGGAAGCGCCGGCGCCGCGCGAACGCGCAAGACGGCGCCATGGTGCCCTGGGCGGCCCCGAGTACCTGGGGCGTCGCCGCGGCAATCGTGCTGCAGGCGGCGGTCTTCGGCTTTATGCATATGAACTGGGTACAGGGCTGCTATGCGGGCGCTGCCGGCCTCATTTTTGGCTGGGTGCTCGTGACGACTGGAAAGCTTCGCTACACGATCCTGCTGCACTTTGTCTTTAATGCCGGGTCGTATCTCATGACGTTGCTCTGGTTTGTGCACACGCCGTTCGACGTGGCAATTACGGTCGCTATCGCCGGCGTCATCCTTGTTGAGGCAATGCGCTCGCTGCGCCACGCGTGTGGGATGGACGCAGCGAGCGCACCACTGCCCTAGTTGCGACGTCCGCCTCCGTTGGCGCCCTGACGCCCCTGCGCCGCGCGGTTGCGCCCGGCAGTGTTCTGCGCACGCGACATGCCGCTGTGCCCCTTGCTGCCCTTAGGTCCCTTGCCGGCACCGCTAGCGCCACCGTGCGGCTTGCCGCCCTTCTTGCCGGTGCCATGCCCGCCGCCAGCAGATGTCTCGCCCGGGCGCGGGGGCACGGGGCGAATCAGGCAATGCTTGGTGTAGCCGATCAGGTCGCGACGGCCGGCCTTTTCCAGCGCCTCGCGCACCAGCTTGTAGTTCTCGGGCTTGCGATACTGGATGAGCGCGCGCTGCATGGCCTTTTCGTGCGGGTCGCGCGCCACGTAGATCGGCTGCATAGTGCGCGGGTCCACGCCGGTGTAGTACATGCACGTCGACATGGTGGACGGCGTGGGGTAGAAGTCCTGCACCTGCTCGGGCATGTAGCCCATGTCGCGCACGGCTTCGGCAAGGTCCACGGCTTCCTTCATGGTCGAGCCGGGGTGGCTCGAGATCAGATACGGCACTACGTACTGTTTGAGTCCGTATTCGCGGTTCAAGCGCTCAAATTTGCGACAGAACGCATCGTAGACGGCGCGGCTCGGCTTGCCCATTACGGAGAGCACCGCGTCGCTCACGTGCTCGGGTGCCACGCGTAGCTGGCCCGAGACATGGTGTTCCAGCAGCTCGCGCAAAAACTCGTCCGAGGCATCGGCCATGGTGTAGTCAAAACGGATGCCGCTGCGGACAAAGACCTTCTTGACGCCCGGCAGCTGGCGCAGGTCGCGCAGCAGCTGCGTGTAGCCGCTCTCGTCGACCACCATGTTCTTGCACACGCTCGGCCACAGGCAACGCTTGTTCTTGCACACGCCGTGCTTGAGCTGCTTATCGCAGGCCGGGCGGCTAAAGTTAGCCGTCGGTCCGCCCACGTCGTTGATGTAGCCCTTAAACTCGGGATCGCGCGTGAGCAGCTCGGCCTCACGCATGATCGAGTCGTGACTGCGCATCTGCAGCACGCGACCCTGGTGGAAGGTGAGCGCGCAAAACGAGCACTCGCCAAAACAGCCGCGGTTGGAGCTAATGGAAAACTTGATCTCGGCAAAGGCCGGCACGCCGCCCGCCGCGTCGTAATCGGGATGCCAATCGCGTGCATAGGGGAGTTCGGCCACCTCGTCCATCTCGTCGGTGGTGAGTGTCGCCGACGGCGGGTTCTGCACCACATAGACGCTGTTGGGATATGGCTCTACCAGGCGATGCCCGGTGATGGGGTCCATATTCTGCTGCTGCACGTTAAAGCTGCGGGCGTAGTTGAGCTTGTCGGCGGCAAGGTCGTCCCAGCTGGGCAGCAGGTCGTAGTCGTAGACCTCGTCGAGCGAACCCGTGCGGTAGACAGTGCCATTGATATAGGTGATCTGGTCCACGGGCAGTCCCGCGTCGAGCGCGTCGGCGATCTCGACGATCGCGTGCTCGCCCATGCCGTAGATGAGGATGTCGGCGCCCGAGTCGAGCAGTACCGAGCGCTTGAGCTTGTCCTGCCAGTAATCGTAGTGGGCCAGACGGCGCAGGCTCGCCTCGATGCCGCCGATGATGATGGGAGCGTCCTTGAACGTCTGGCGGATGAGGTTGCCATAGACCGTGACGGCTCGGTTGGGACGGCGCCCCTCCTCGCCACCGGGGGTATAGGCGTCGGTGTGGCGGCGGTGCTTGGTTACCGAATAGTGGTTGACCATGGAGTCCATGTTGCCGGCACTGACGAGAAAGCCCAGGCGCGGCTCACCGAGCACAGTGATGCTGGCGGGGTCGGTCCAGTCGGGTTGGCAGATGATGCCCACCTTGTAGCCGTGCGCGTCGAGGACGCGGCTAATGATGGCCATGCCAAAGCTGGGGTGGTCCACGTAGGCGTCGCCGCAGATGTAGACGAAGTCGCACTGGTCCCAGCCGCGCGCGTCCATGTCGGCGCGGCTGACAGGGAGGAATTTATCGCGGCCCGGGCGCCAGGGGCGGGCGGGCGTCGCTTGGGAATGCTTGGTGCGGGCGACCGTGGCCTGCGCCTTGCCGCCGCGCTTTTGCTGCTGGCCCTGTTTGTCCTGCTGACTGCGCTGGTTGTTCTGAGCGTGCTGAGGCTTTTTTGCCACGATCCCTCCTGGTGTCTGTATGCTGCACGTAATTGTAACCAGTCTTTTTGGGACGGAGCTAAAAAGACTGGGGGAGTACATGGGCTGGTGAGTGAGAGCGTCGCCACGCCCGCCGTTTGTTTCCAGACTGTGTATCCCTGCGTCGAAGGAGCCGTCTCGCGCGCACGCCATGTTGTCAATGGGTTACAGTATGAACGGCGGCTATGTTTCCGCCAACGCACGAGAGAGTCGTCAACAAGGAGGACGCACGACGATGCAGCGTGCCAAACAGATATCGGAGTCCATCGAGCTGGGCATTATCTTGGCGCTCGCCGGTGGCTTTATGGATGTGTATTCGTACATTGGGCGCGACCATGTTTTCGCTAACGCGCAGACGGGCAACATCTTGCTGGTGGGCGTGAGCATCTCGGAGGGCAATTGGGCACTTGCGGGGCGCTACTTCTTCCCTGTGGTGTCGTTTGCTGTGGGCATTATGCTTGCCGACCTGGTGCACGAGCGGTTTGGCAGCGTGATTCACTGGCGACAGGTGACGGTGTTCTTTGAAGCCGTTATCTTGCTGGGCGTGAGCTTTATCCCGGGCGGCAATTTCAACCTGCTCGCCAACTGCCTCACCTCGTTTGCCTGCGGCATGCAGGTCGAGAGCTTCCGCAAGATTCACGGTCACGGCATCGCTACGACCATGTGCATCGGCAACTTGCGCAACGCGCTGCAAAACGTGGACGATTACATCATCACCCACAGGCGCGGCTTTTTGGAAAACGGCCTGCTGTACTTTGGCGTGATCTTTACCTTTGTGTTTGGCGCCGTGTTGGGCAACTGGTGTATTGAGCGCATGGGCCTGCACGCCATCGTCGTGGCGAGCTTGCTGCTGTTTGTCGCGTTTGCCATCATGTTCATCGACCGCGAGCGCGACTTGCGCTTACGCTGGAAGGTTGCGGCCGAGGCTTGGAAAGAGGGCTGTCGAAAGTAACCGAATGCGGCAAAGGGGTTGTCCCTTTGCCGCAATATTTTTCATCATCTGTTGAAACGCTTTAACACTATTGACGTTCTCACGCGTTTTTTGTTTCAAAAGCGTTAGGATGGGACTCATAGCGTGGGGCGTAATGGATGCCCCGCACACGATGGGAGGCTATCAATGGCTAATCGTTTCGTTCTCAATACCATCTCTTATCATGGTTCCGGCGCCATCAAGGAGATCCCCGGCGAGCTCCAGCGTCGCGGCTACAAGAAGATCTTCGTCTGCTCCGACCCCGATCTGGTCAAGTTTGGCGTTACCGCTAAGGTGACCGACGAGCTCGACGCTGCCGGCATCGCTTGGAGCCTCTACTCCGAGATCAAGCCCAACCCCACTATCCAGAACGTCAAGGACGGCGTCGAGGCCTTCAAGGCCGCCGAGGCTGACGCTATCGTGACCATCGGTGGTGGCTCCTCCATGGACACTGCTAAGGCCATCGGCATCATCATCAACAACCCCGAGTTCGCCGATGTCCGCAGCCTCGAGGGCGTTGCTCCCACTAAGAACCACGCCGTGTTCACCATCGCTGTGCCGACGACCGCCGGTACCGCCGCCGAGGTGACCATCAACTACGTCATCACCGACCCCGAGAAGGTCCGCAAGTTCGTGTGCGTCGACACCAACGACGCCCCCGAGGTCGCCGTCGTCGATCCCGACATGATGGCCTCCATGCCCGCCGGCCTGACCGCTTCCACTGGCATGGACGCACTGACCCACGCCATCGAGGGCTACACCACCAAGGGCGCCTGGGAGCTTTCCGACATGTTCCACTTTGAGGCCATTAAGCTGATCAGCGAGAACCTGCGCGACTCCGTCGCCGAGGCCAAGTCCGGCCAGCCCGGCTCCGGCCGTGAGGGCATGGCTCTTGGTCAGTATGTCGCCGGCATGGGCTTCTCCAATGTTGGCCTGGGCATCGACCACGCCATGGCTCACACCCTGTCCGCTCACTACGACACCCCGCACGGCGTCGCTTGCGCCATGCTGCTGCCGATCGCCATGGAGTTCAACAAGCCGGTTTGCGCCGAGCGTCTGGCCAAGGTTGCCGTCGCCATGGGCGTTGACACCACGGGCATGAGCACCGCCGAGGCCGCCGATGCCGCCATCGCCGCCGTCAAGCAGCTTTCCGCCGACGTGAACATCCCGCACGTCTGTGAGGCCATGAAGGCTGACGAGATCGAGGTCCTGGCCAAGGACGCCATGGCCGACGCCTGCTTCCCGGGTAACCCGCGCGAGGCAACGCTCGACGACGTCATCGAGCTCTTCAAGAAGATCTGCCCGGCTGCCTAGCCCAGTTTGGTGGTCCTTCGCCCGTAGGTGTATGGTCTTTTGACGTGCCGCTGGCCCCGCCGTGCTACGCACGGCGGGGCTTTTTGTGCTGCGTCGATGCCCTGAGACGGACAAAACCAAGGCGTACTGCCCGCTGCGGATAGGTGGTGCACTTCCCTGCGTGCATTTTTGGGAGTATTCAACAAGCTCTTAAAAATGCATAACGTTGTGAATGGGCGGTAGTGATCCGCAGGCGCCCATCGACAGCCATTGTGGGCGGGCTATCGATGAGTGGAGGGGGTTGTTACTGAGTTTCTGCTTTGCGACGACCTGCAACACTGCTGTAACCGCGTCGTTTTGTCGTTCGTGATGGGGCCGTTGGGGCCCACGGTGCTGAATACTCCGTTTTTTGCACGGTCCAAGGTGGGGCACCCTGAGACGAAGCAAAAAGATGCCTCATTTCTATGCAAATACCAATAGGATTTATGCAAGATTGAGATTGTAAACCGTGCACGTGCACAAAACTGGTGCGGGGACGTCTGGAGGCGGCTCGGCTCCTGGGGCATTGCACGTGCAGAACGGTTAAAATCGGGACTCGGTCTTAGTTTTACTTGGAAGGATGCATATGACTTCTAATATTGATGCTTCTCTAGAGGAGACGCTCTCCTATATCGCAGGACAGCTTAAGACGCTGACTTCTATTGCCTCCCCTACCGGCTATACCCGTGCGGCGACTGATTATCTGATGGAGACCCTGCGCGATATGGGGTTTGGGCCTGAGCGTTCTAATAAGGGTAACGTGCTCGTTGAGCTTGGCGGCGAGGGCGAGCCGCTCGTACTGGCGAGCCATGTCGATACCCTAGGCGCCATGGTGCGTTCCATTAAGGACAATGGCCGCCTGCGCCCCACGACGCTCGGTGGGCATCAGTGGTCTACGGCCGATGGCGAGAACTGCACCGTCTACACGCGCGACGGCAATGTCTACACGGGCGTGGTTCTTAACACCGAGCCTTCGGCGCACGTGGCCGACGAGCCGGTCAAGACCATCGAGAAGAACATGGAGATCTTGCTCGACGAGAACGTCGACAGCAAGGACGATGTGCTCGAGCTGGGTATTCAGACCGGCGACATCATCGCTATGGATCCTCGCACGACGGTGACGGAGAGCGGCTACATTAAGAGCCGCTTCCTGGATGACAAGCTATCGGCCGCCATTTTGTTGGGCTTGGCGCGTGCCGTCGCCGCTGGCGAGGTGACGCTTTCGCGTAAGGTTTCGCTGCTCTTTACCGTGTACGAGGAGGTCGGCCACGGCGGTGCCTTTGTGCCGGCCGACACGCGCGAGATGATCAGCGTGGACATGGGCTGCGTGGGCGACGACCTGGGCTGCACCGAGCGCATGGTTTCGATTTGCGCCAAGGATTCGGGCGGTCCGTACAACTACGACCTGGTGACCACGCTGTCCAACATCGCGCGCGAGCTGGAGCTCGATTACGCCATCGATGTGTATCCGCACTACGGCTCGGACGTTGAGGCCACGCTTTCCGCCGGCTACGACATCCGTCACGGCCTGATCGGCCCCGGCGTGTATGCGAGCCACAACTACGAGCGTAGCCACATGGACGGCGTGCGCAACACCTTCGAGCTCGTCCGCGCCTACGTACAGCGCTAGCGATGCAGCGGCCTCGGCTGATACGGCAGTACCGACCGAGGCCGTCCTCTCTAAGTTGCGGTGAAATAGGGACTGTTTGGCGGTTTTAAACGCTTAAACAGTCCCTATTTCACCGCAATTTATGAAGGGGATGGGGCTACTTAAGTGCGCCGGTCACCGTGCCGCCGCCGAGGACGATGTCGCCGTGGTAGACTACAACGGCCTGGCCGGGGGCGATGGCTCGCTGCGGCTCGTCAAAAGTCAGCAGCATTTGCCCGTCTTCGCCGCGCGTAAGGGTCGCTGCTTGGTCTTTCTGACGGTAACGGTACTTGGCGCCCACGCGAATGCCGCCGGCATCGAGTTCTGCCTCCATGCGGTCGGCAGGGGCGCTCCAGATCCAGTCGTCGGCCGTGAGTGCTGTGGCCGTTAGGTCCTCGGCCTCGCCCAGATGCACGGTGTTGTTGGCGGCATCGACGCCCGTCACATACACGGGATGCGCCATCGCGACGCCCAAGCCCTTGCGCTGGCCGATGGTATAGCGCAACGCGCCGTTATGGCGTCCGACCACGCTGCCGTCGCGCCACACAATGTCGCCCGGTGCAGCGGGATGTCCGCAGCGGCGCTCGATATAGCCCGCGTAGTCACCGTCTGGAATAAAGCAGATGTCCTCGCTTTCGGCCTTCTGGGCGTTGGTAAAGCCTTGCTCGGCGGCTATGCGGCGCACGTCGCGCTCTTTGTCTAGGCCTGCCAGCGGAAAGATCGTGTGCGCCAGGCGCTCCTGCGTAAGCGAATATAAAAAGTAGCTCTGGTCCTTTTTGGGATCTTCGCCGCGATGCAGCTGCCAGGTGCCGTCTACTGTCTGGCTTGTTTTGGCGTAATGACCCGTTGCGATGTAGTCGCAGCCCATGTCCAGCGCCGCACCGAGCAACGCGCCAAACTTTATGTGGCGGTTGCAGATGATGCACGGGTTGGGCGTCAGCCCCTCCTGGTAGGCGTTCACAAAGCGCTCGATAACGCTGTGGTCGAAGGTCTGCTGCAAGTCGAGCACATGGTGGGGTATCCCCAGACGCTCGGCGACGGCCTTCGCATCGGCGATGTCGCGGTCGACCTTACTCATGCCCGTGGCGGGATCGGGCGCGGGGCAGGTGAGGCGCATGGTGGCGCCGACGCATTCGTAGCCCTGGCTTTTGAGCAGGTACGCGGTCACGCTGGAATCGACGCCGCCGCTCATGGCGACGAGCACGCGCTTGTTGTGCATGGGGAGGTTCTCCTTGGTGGCATGTGGCCAAAAAAGAAAAGCGGCGCGGGAGGCTGGTTCCGCGCCGCAGACATTGTAGCAAGTTCGGACGTCTCGTGGGACACCCTGATTGGATGGGCTCAGACTGCCGGGAGAGAGGAGACCGGCTCGTCCGTGGGCTCAACCTATGAGCGACAGGCCCTTAGTCCTGGAAGAGCGCCGTGGACAGGTAGCGCTCGCCGGTGTCGGCGAGCAGCGCCACGATGGTCTTACCCTCGTTCTCGGGGCGCTTGGCCAGCTGCAGCGCGGCCCACACGGCGGCGCCGGACGAAATGCCCACGAGCACGCCCTCCTTGTGGCCCACGGCGCGGCCGGTCGCAAAGGCGTCGTCGTTCTCGACGGGGATGATCTCGTCATAGACCTGGGTGTCGAGGACGTCGGGCACAAAACCGGCGCCGATACCCTGGATCTTGTGCGGGCCGGCTTGGCCCTTGGAGAGCACCGGGGAAGTGGCGGGCTCGACGGCGACGACCTTGATTTCGGGGTTCTGCTCCTTAAGGAACTCACCCACGCCGGTCACGGTGCCGCCGGTTCCAACGCCGGCGACGAAGATGTCGACCTCGCCGTCGGTGTCATCCCAGATCTCGGGGCCGGTCGTGGCCTTGTGGATGGCGGGGTTGGCGGGGTTCACAAACTGGCCGGCGATGATGCTGTTTGGCGTCTCCTTCTGCAGTTCCTCGGCCTTGGCGATGGCGCCCTTCATGCCCTTGGAACCGTCGGTGAGCACGAGCTGTGCGCCATATGCCTGCATAAGCTTGCGGCGTTCGACGGACATAGTCTCGGGCATGGTGATGATCACCTTGTAGCCGCGAGCCGCCGCCACCGAGGCGATGCCGACGCCGGTGTTGCCACTCGTGGGCTCGATGATGGTGTAGTCGCCGCCGCGCACGAGCTTGCCGGCCTTCTCGGCCTCGTCGATCATGTTCTTGGCGACGCGGTCTTTGACGGAGCCGGCGGGGTTGAAGTATTCCAGCTTGACGAGCACGCGGGCCTTGAGGTCCTCATCGGCCTCAAAGTGAGTGAGCTCCAGAAGCGGAGTGTGGCCGATAAGCTGATCGATGGACGTGTAAACATTGCTCATGGTGAACCTCCAAAGTGTTCAAATGACTGGATACCGTGTGGATTTACGGTGTGTGTAGCAGCGAAACCCACAAACCTTATGGGTTGTTCGTTTTGCTGTTGGCAAGCATAGTAGACAGTAAAGCCTAGTAACGCAATAGGAAATAGAAGATTATTACGAGTCGATTAACCATCTTGACCGGAACGGGTATTTTCAAAACCAATATTTCGGCTAGAATTTCTACGGACTAAATGACCGAAAGGCAGCACTATACATGTTGGTTTCTACTAAGGGCAGATATGCCCTGCGCGTTATGGTCGATCTGGCCGAGCACCAGGCAGCCGGTCGCATCCCGCTCAAAGAGATCGCGGCGCGACAGGGGATTTCCGAGAAATATCTCGAGAACATTTTGGCTACGCTCGTGCGCGCCAACATGCTCTCGGGCATGCGCGGCAAGGGCGGCGGCTATGTGCTCACGCGCCCGCCCGAGCAATACACGGTGGGCGAGATCTTGCGCCTGACCGAGGGCAGTCTGGCGCCGGTCGCCTGCCTGGATGGCGACTGCAAGGGCTGCTCGCGTTCGGATGAGTGCCCCACGCTCGACGTGTGGAAGAACCTGGACAAGCTCATCAACGACTACCTCGACGGTGTGACGCTCGATCAACTTGTCGCTCCCAACCATGGCTACGACTACGTCATCTAACCCACACCTGCATTTGGGGACGGGGTGGAAATGGTAGATTTTCTCGCCCTTTGAGACTTGGCAAATAAGAAGGCCGCCCATTTTTGCGATGGGCGGCCTTCGTTTTGGGCTGTTGAGACGGACACGGCCGGAATGGCCATTTTAGTCCTCGGCGATGCTGTCGAGGATGCTGCGCGTGATGGACACCAGGATGCTGCCCATAAAGGCCGATCCAAAGCTGGCGATGGAGATGCCGACGCCCAGCAGGTTGACCGACAGGTAACTCGCGAGCTCAAGCATAAAGCTGTTGACGACAAGCTGGAAAATGCCCAGCGTAATGATCGTGAGCGGCAGCGAGATGACCGTGAGGAACGGTTTGACGAACGAATCGACAATGTTCAGGAACAGTCCCACAAAGGCAAAGCAGACCCAGGTCTCGGCAAAGCCGAAGGGTTGGATACCGGGGACGAGGAACGTGGCGATCGCGATGGCGATCGAGGTGAAGAGCCAGTTAAGCATAAAGCGCATGGCGTGAATCCTTTCTTGCGCCGGGATTGCTGGCGTCGCGTGAAGCGGCTTACGGCGGCGACCTGGATGGTTGCGCGGGCGCGCCGCGGTGTTTGGGCGCCCATTGTCTCAAATATTCGTGGAGCTTACGTGCGCATATGGTTTCTAAACGGCGATCGTCCTGAAAAACGCGCCGCTGGCAGAGAGTCTTGTCGCTTTAGTTTGGTGGTGTGCTACACTGCTACGGGCAAAAGCCACAGGCGTTGCCCTATTGCATAGAACGGGTGAACGATGCCCGATGTCAGTATCAACTTCGATGCCTTTTGGCGGGTTTGGCGGTGATCGATGAATATCGAGAACATGTTTGACAAGCCTGATGTCAAGCAGCTGGTCCACGCATTTAGCCTTTTGGACGACGAGAAGGATATCCAAGCGTTTTTGACCGATATCTGCACGCCGCGCGAGATTTGCGACCTTTCTCAGCGTTTGCAGGTTGCGCGCTATTTGGACGAGGGCGAGCCTTATGTTGAGGTTCAGGCCCGTACCGGCGCTTCGTCCACCACGGTGAGCCGCGTTTCAAAGGCGCTGAACGGCGAGTACGGTGGCTACCGCAAGATCCTCATTAAGTTGGAGGATGGCGAGTAGGCCAGCGACAACATTGAATTACGAAGAACCGTCCCTCCGGGGGCGGTTTTTATATGCCTGCAATCGGCTGGTGCGTTGGGTTCAGGTTGCTTTGTACCAAAAGATGGAACTGCGGTGGCAATGTGTCCGCTTGGGCGGGTAGGATGGATGCATTGATTATTGCGAACGGTTTGAGCGGAGGACCATGCCTGTTCGAATCTATACCACCAATGCCGGCACGGATTTGAGCGATGCCGAGTCGGCGCTGCTTGCCGACCTTATTGCCCGTCACGGGCGTGCCGTGTTGCTGGCACCAACGTTTGCCGAGCTCGATCTGTGCCGTCATGATGCGGCGGAAGCCGGCATTTCGCTGGGTATCGACTACAAGACACCCGCATCGTGGCTTCGCTCGCTTTGGGAGCTTTTGGGCGACGGGCGCGGTTTCGTCGACAACCTGCAACGTCAGATGCTGTTTTCGGATATGATTGCCCGCCGCGACGATGCCGACCTGCAGCCGCTTTCGCGTAGCCAGGGCACGGTGCGCATGCTCGCGCGCATGGCCCGCGATGTGCTGCCGGGTGTGGCGGGGACGACGGCCGAGCGATGCGGTGGCAACAATTGCCAGCCTGAGCCAAAAAGCGATGCCGAGGCTCGTGTGTTTGAGCTTTTGCGTGCCTACGCGGGCGGTTTGGACCGTCGAGATATGGTCGAGCCCTGCGAGGCAGCCGACATTATGGCCGGTGCCCTGGCCGATAGCCTGCCGGCGTGCGCCCGCGCCGTATGCGTGCGCGGTACCACGTCGTTTACGCACGGTCTACTCGAGCTGCTGTCTGCCGTGGCGAACAATGGGGGAGAGGTCGTCGTGCTGCTTGCCCGCGAGCAGGCGGCGATGCGCGAGGAGCTTGCCACGGCATTTGATGCCCGCGGTGTGCTGTTTGAGATCGCGCCGCTGGGGGAGGACGCCGTCGCGTCTGATGTCGCTTGCGGGGCCGCCGCTCAGCCTGCCTTTATTGAGGTCGCCGGCCCCCATGCCCGTGCTCATGTCTATGCGGACGCCATCGATAAGTTGGTGAAAGCGCACAAGGAGTCCAAGGCCGATAAAGCTACTGCAACGCCCGCCGACCCCGTGCGCGTGCTCGTCGTTTCTGCCCGGGCACCCCAGCTGTTCGGCGAGCTCGCCGCCCGTTTGGCGGCGCGTCACATTGCGGCCGAGACGACTGAGTTCACGGCGTTTTCCCAGTCCATCGCGGGCAGGCAGTTTGCGGCGCTTGCCGGCCTGATCGAGCGCATGAAGGCCGCCGATGAGGGCATGGCGTCAAAGACCGAGTGGTGGCCCGCGCCGGAGCTTACCGACTGGATCTACAGTCCGCTTTCGGGTGCCGACGCCGCGAGCGCCCGCGGCTTCGACAAGAACATGCGCCTGTCGCGCAGCAAGACCGCTGCGGGCGTCAAGAGCCTGCTGCAGAGCGTGCAGGGCCAGGTGAGGGGCGCCCGCAAGGCCGCCAGCGACGATAACTGGTTTAAGAATGTGCCGTGCGTGGTCTCGGACGTGTTTCAGGCGCTGTGGCGCGACAAACCCGTGACGGCGCTCAAGGCCATGCTCGCCGTTGCAGAGGCGCTGCCCGATCGCGCTCTAGGCGGTCTTGACGGCCAGGCCCGTCGTCAGGCAGAGACGGCTTTGCTGCGCCATGCCATCGACATCCTTATGAACGATGCTCGCGCGCTCGACGTGTCGCAGGCCGCGACCGTGCCGGTTCTCGACGGCGTTCGAACTAAGGTGGACAAGCGCAGTACCGCTTACGATTACGCGACCTACGAGGTCGATCGCACGCCACGGGCACAAGTGCGCTTCGTGTCGCTTGCCGATGCGTCGGTTTTGCGTCCTGGCGGCTACGATGCCGTGCTGTTTGCCGATGTCGACCTGGACAGCTATCCGCTTTCGCACGAAGAGGGCCCGCTTGCCACATTGACGGCCGAGCTGCGCCGCGACGGCGTGTCTTTGGAGCCCGCCGCCCTGTTGCGCGTGCGCTTTGGCCGTGCGATGCAGGCGGCGAGCGGTCCGGTCGCGCTCGCCCGCGTGACGCACGATCGCCAGGCGCGCGAGTGCTACCCGGCAGCCGTATGGACCGAGCTGCGGGCACATGCCGAGGCCGCTGGCGCTGCCAAGCCCACGCGCGTGGGCGAGGGCGATATCATCGCCGACTTTGATCCCGCTGCAGGCGAAGGTTTTAGGCGTGAGCGCGTGACCTGCGAAGCTCCTCAGCATCTGAGCGATGAAGCCATTCCGTATCTGGTCCTGCGCCGTCGCGATGGCGAGGGCGAGGACGCGCCGCTCGTGCCGCGTCTGACGTCCGCCTCGCAGATCGAGGCCTATTCTACCTGCCCACTGTGCTGGTTCGTGTCGTATCGCGTCAAGCCCCAGTCTATCGACGCGGGCTTTGGCAACATGGAGAAGGGCAACTTTGTCCACGACGTGCTGGAGCATCTGCATGCCCGTCTGCCCCAAGAGGGCATGGAGCGCGTGACGCCCGAGAACCTGCCGCGCGCACAGGAGCTGCTGCGCGAGGTCTTTGACGAGACCTTGGCCGAGCACGCCGGCAAGCGCGGTGCCGAGGGTCCGCTCGTGCCGCTCTCTCCGGTAGAGGAACGTCAGGTGGCCGAGATTCTGCCGCAGCTGGAAGGCGTGCTCGCCTACGAGTCCGAGGCACTTGCCCCCTTTGCGCCACGCTACCTTGAGTTCGCCTTTAATGAGCTTAAGGTCGAGTATGCCGGTTGGCCGCTCGGCGGGCGCATCGACCGCGTGGATGTGGACGCCGAGAACCGCGCCGTGGTAATCGACTACAAGCATCGTTCGGGCGTTGAGGAGTTTAAGCTTGCCGACCCCACGGTGCGTGACGAGGAGACGGGCGAGGCTCCCATCGACGACCCGCGCTGGCTGCCGCCCCATACCCAAACGCTCATCTACGCGCAGGCCATGCGTCGGGCACTGGGCTTGGATACCCGTGCAGCGCTCTATTTTTCGACCAAGGGCGGCAAGCCCGCGCTGCGCGGTGCGGCGAGCGCCGAGTTGCTCGAGGAAGAGCGCGGTGACGGTCGCATCCCGGGCCTCAAGAAGGGCTTCCCGGGCGAGGGCGGCAGCATGGACTTCGATGCCCTGCTCGATCGCGTGGAGGCCGGCATCGCCGAGCGCCTGCGCGAGCTCGAGGCGGGCAACGTTGCCGCCGTCGAC
This sequence comes from uncultured Collinsella sp., assembly GCA_958427355.1. Classification (GTDB taxonomy): domain Bacteria; phylum Actinomycetota; class Coriobacteriia; order Coriobacteriales; family Coriobacteriaceae; genus Collinsella. Next base: position 64,783 of record CAUACA010000004.1, read on the forward strand.
CCGGCGTCGGCTCAGGCCGCGCATGCGCGCTGCTCGTATAACCACGAAGGAACGTTTGTAAGGAGGGACGTGTAGGCCATGGATCTTTCGACTTTGATGCCGCAACAGCTGCAGATTGTCAAAACGCTCGACCGCCCGCTGTTTGTCTCGGCGGGCGCCGGTTCGGGTAAGACCTTTACCCTCACGCGCCGCATCGTCTATGCGCTCTCGCCCGAATCCGGTCCGTTCGTCGAGCATCTGGACCAGGTACTCGCCATCACCTTTACCAAGGATGCCGCGGCCGAGATCCGCGACCGCGTGCGCCGTGCGCTTATCGACGAGGGTATGGACGAGGAAGCACTGACCGTCGACGACGCGTGGATTTCGACCATTCACGGCATGTGCTCGCGTATCCTGCGCGCGCACGCGCTGGAGCTGGGCATCGACCCCGAGTTCACGGTGCTCACCGATACCGACGAGCTCATGGATCAGGCTGTTGAGCATGTGCTGGGTCGCGCGACGGCACCCGATGCCGCCCCCGAGCTCGCGGCATCGCTCAAGGCCCTCTATGCCTGGTATCCCATGGCGGGCGAGGGCGGTTCCTTTGGCGGCGGTACGACCATCAAGGGTCTGGTGCGCGACCTGCTGGAGCTGTCGAGCCAGTTGCCGGGCGGTATGGACGACGTGCGCGTGGCGCGCGGCCAGGCCGATACCTCGGCACTCGCCGATGCCTATCGCGCGGCGCTGGGTGCGAGCAAGGCCTCGACCGAGAAGGCGCAGGCGGCGCTCGATGCCATCGACGCGTTCGAGGCGAGCGGCAAGACCATGGCCGATGCGGCGCGACTCATGATGTCGTGCACCATGCCGCGCGCGAGCAAGGCATTCCCTAAGGAGCAAGCCGAGCTGCTCAAGGCCGAGGCCGCCGATGCGTTTATCAATATCGTGCTTGCCTGCGGTGGCCCGGCGCTCGATGCGCTGGTGGGCCTGGCCCGTTCCGTGGAGGCGGAGTACCGTGCGCTCAAGGCCGACCAGTCCGCGCTCGACAATAACGATCTGCTGCGCATGGCATATGAGGCGCTGCGCGATTATCCCGCCATCCGAGCCGCCTACGAGGGCCGCTTTAAGATGGTCATGATCGACGAGTTCCAGGATACCGACCAGATGCAGGTCGACCTGATCCGTTACCTGACCGGCGCGGGGGAGCGTGCGCTTTGTACCGTGGGCGATGCGCAGCAGTCGATCTACCGCTTCCGCGGCGCCGAGGTCGAGGTCTTCCGTCGCCAGGAGCGCAAGGTGGGCTCGTCTACCGCGCCCGAGGCGACTGCCGCGGCCGACGCCCCTGCTGGCGAGCTCGTTAAGCTCGTGCGCAACTTCCGCAGCCATGACGAGGTGCTGCGTTACGTGGCGCGCGTCTTTGATGGCGACGATGGCGGCCTGATGCAGAGCTTTTTGGATCTTGAGGCGAGCGACGGCCGCAAGGACACGCTGGTGGCGGACGCCTCGCGTCGCCAGGCCCTCTTTGTTGCCGGCGGCAGTACGCAGGAGCGCACGCAGGCCAAGGCCCGTGCGATCGCCGAACGCTTCCGCGCACTTGCCGATGCCGGCCAGCCCCAGGGCGGCATGGTGCTGCTGCTGGGCCGCATGACCAACGCAGATGTCTACGCGCAGGCTTTCCGCGATCAGGGGCTCGACTGCGTCATCGCGGGCGGCTCGGTCTTTGCCCAGGCTGCCGAGGTGCAGACGGTGCGTGCCCTGGTCTGCGCGCTCGCCAATCCGGCCGATACGGCGCAGGGCCTTATGCCGCTGCTCGCCTCGCCGATGTTTGCGCTCGGCGCCCAGGAGTTCCTGGCGCTGGCGACCAAGCTCGATAGCGAGACGGGGGAGACCTCGCGCCGGAATATCGACGCGGGCATCATGAGTGATTTCGACGTGCCGGGTCTGCAAGATCTGCCGCTCGTGACGCGCGCCCGCGAGGTGCTGCGGTATGCGCTTCGTCGCGTGGGCCGCGATTCGTTCGCCGCCATCGCGCGCGACGTGGTCAACGCCTCCGGCTGGTTTGTGCGTCTGGCACAGCGCGGTCCCGAGGGCAAGGCCATTGCCGCCAACGTGCTCAAGGCGCTCGACGCCGTGGCTGAGGCTGAGGCCGAGTTCGGCAACTCGCTGCGTTCCATCGCGCTGGCCTTCGACCGCTTCTTGGCGGGCAAGGAGGCCCCGGGCGCGCTCAACGAGGAGGGTGACGGCGCGGTACGCATCATGACGGTGCATGCCTCCAAGGGTCTGGAATATCCGGTCGTGGCGGTTGCCGAGTGCTTTGGCGTGCGTAAGTCCTCGGGTGCGGCACAGATGGGTCGCGTCGAGGGCGGAGCGCAAGTCGTGGCGCTGCCGGCTCGTTTTGATGGCGTTAAGCTTGCCGATGGGGCCTTCGTGAAGGGCGATGACGTCAAAAAGCAGTTTGAGCATGCGTTTAAGGGCAAGGGCACGTCGCTGTGGCTGCCGCCGGAGCTCATGGAGGACGTCTGTGCGACGGGCTCTCCCGCCGAGGCATTTGCCCGCCTGCGCAACGACGACCTGCGGCTTTCGCTCGAGGAGCGGGCCCGCTTGCTCTACGTTGCCATGACGCGTGCGCGCGAGCTGGTGATCTTGGCGATGGATGCTGGCGTGAGCCGTGGCAAGGTGACGGCGCCGACCTTCGACGTCGAGACCGATCTGACCTACGACGTGCTCCGCCGTATTTTGCCGACCGACGCTCTGGACATGCCGCAGCTCGATGCCGACCGCCTGGTGTTCGACAACTCCCAGCCGGGCGACTACGAGCTTATTTCGCTCGCGGGCTTTACCTTTGGCGAGCAGGCGTTTGAGGCCAACGCTTCGCTGGATGCCGAGGGCAGGCTTGTTCGTGGCGATGCCGATGCAGATGCTGCCGACGATTCGGCCAGCACAATCGTCCCCGGTCCTGCCGACCCCAAGCCCGATTCGTTTGAGCTTGTGTATCCCCAGGCAGTGGGCGTGCGCATGGGCACCTGTCCGTTCCCGGCGCGTGACTCGTATAGCTACTCGTCAATCGCCGCGGCGCTCCATGCCGAGACGGAAGACCGTGCCGCCGAGGCTCGTGTTCCCATGGACGAGTCCGGCGATGATGCAGAGTCGGATGGCTCGGAAATAACCGATGCAGACGTGGCCGCTGTCGAGCCCGCCGGCAATCCCATGGCGCTGGGCTCGGCCTTCCACGCCGCCTGCCAGTGGCTCATCGAGATGGGTGCCGACGCGTTGCCCGCCGCGCGTGCCGATGCGCTGGCACGCTTGTGGCGCCTGACGCCGGAGCAGCGCGAACGCTTCGACGTTGCCCTGGACCGCTGGCTCAAGTCGGCTGTTCGTGCCGACCTGCTCGCGTGGCCGTGCGTTCGCGCCGAGGTGCCGTTCTTTTCGCTGGGCTGCGAGGACGAGGACATCGCTCGCTACGGTGCCTATGCCGAGGGCGCCATCGATGCACTGGCCACCGACCCGGCCGATCCGTCGCGCGCCCTGGTCATTGATTACAAGACGGGCGGCACGCCGGACGAGACGCCGGACCAGCTGCTCGAGAAGCACGCCCTGCAGGCGCGCGTTTACGCCGACGTGTTGCACAAGGCGGGCTTTGAGGCCGTGACCGTCAAGTTCGTCCGCGTGGAGCAGCCGGATCCAACCATCTTCGTCGAACCCGCCGAACCTCAAGTGGTCACCTACAACCTCTAGCCCTCAGATAACTTGCGGTGGAATACGGACTGTTTTGGCCAAAAAAGCCGCCAAACAGTCCGCATTTCACCGCAACTGCAAGAGGAGCCGTGTGGGTTTGGCTAGGTTCGGGTGCTGTCCATGCCGTGGGGTAAAATCGTTCAGTCAGAACACGAACCCGCATCGGAGCTCATCACATGGCATTCGTCCATCTGCACAATCACACTGTCTTTTCCATGCTCGACGGCGCAACCCGTATCCAGGATATGGTCAACCGTGCCGTTGAGCTGGGCATGCCTGCCGTGGCCATTACCGACCACGGCTACATGTATGGCGTGCCCGACCTGGCGCTGGCCTGCGACGCCGTCAACCACAACACACCCGAGTACAAAACCTGGAGCCACGACAAGGCCTTCCTGGAAAAGGACCGCCGCGACGAGTTGGTGGAGCCCGATCCCGAGGAAAACCCGCGCGAGCATGCCCAGTATGTGAAGGACATGGCCATGTGGGACGAGAAGGGCAACATCGACGAGCTCAAGCCGCCCCTGGTCATCAAGCCCATCTTTGGCTGCGAGGTCTACTTTACGCCGGACGAGACCCTTGCCCGCGACCACAAGCCCGAGCTCTACCATATGATCCTCCTGGCCAAAGACCAGGAAGGCTACGTCAACCTGATGCAAACGGTCTCCGAGGCCGCCGTGCAGGGCTTTTACTACAAGCCGCGCGTGACGCTCGACAACCTGCGCCGCCATGCCAAGGGCATGATCTGCACGAGCGCCTGTATCGCGGGCATCATCCCCAAATACATCGACCGCGGTGACATGGAGGGCGCCATCAAGTGGGCCGAGACCTTCCGTGACACCTTTGATCCCGGCGACTTCTATATCGAGATTCAGGAACACGGCATCACCACCGACAACGGCCTGACCGACGAGCAGATGGACCGCACGCTCATCGACATTGCTAAACAGGTGGGCGTCAAGGTCATCGCCACCAACGACTTCCACTACCTGCGCCGCGAGGATGCGCCCGTGCAGGACGTCATCATGTGCATTGGCATGAACGCCAAGGTCGATGACCCCAACCGCATGCGCATGACCGGCTCGGAGTTTTACATGAAGACCGAGGAGGAGATGCGGGCAATGTTCCCGTATTGCCCCGAGGCCTGCGACAACACGCTCGAGATCGCCGACAAGTGCTACGTGGAGCTCGACTGGGACTCCATCATCCTGCCGCGCTTCCCGTTGCTCGACCCCGGCGAGACGCACGAGAGCCAGTTCCGCCGCGAGTGCGAGAAGGGCCTGCGCCAGCACTACGGCGACGACTGGGCCACGCGCGAGATCGGCGGCGTCAACATCAAAGAGCGCTTTGAGTACGAATACAAGGTCATTTGCGACAAGGGTTTTGCCGCCTACTTTTTGATCGTTGCCGAGTACGTGCAATGGGCCAAGGACAACGGCATCGGCGTCGGCCCCGGCCGTGGCTCGGCCGCCGGCGCTATCGTCGCCTACGCCATGAACATCACCGCGTTCGACCCGCTCGAGAACGGCCTGATGTTCGAGAGGTTCCTGTCCCCGCAGCGTACCGAGATGCCCGATATCGATATGGACTTCGACGATGAGCGGCGCCTCGAGGTCGTGGAGCACGTTCGTCAGCTCTACGGCCCCGAGAAGGTCACCCACGTCATCACCTACTCGACCATCAAGGCCAAGCAGGCCATCAACGACGCCGCGCGCGTCTTGGACTACCCGGTCTACATGGGTCAGCGCCTGTCCAAGATGGTCTCGAGCGACCCCAAGGTCAAGCTCAAGCAGGTGCTCGACAAGCAGCCCGGCAAAGAGGATCTGTTTAACCCCGATTTTGCCGAGGCCTATAAAAAGGACGACGACGCCCGCCGCATCATCGACACGGCGCTCTCGATCGAGGGTCTCACCCGTGGCGAGGGCGTGCACGCGTGCGCCGTTCTGATCTGCCGCGACCCCGTCAACGAGCACGTGCCCACCAAGCTCGACACCAAGGGCGGCGTCGAGATTACCCAGTACGAGGGCCATACCGTTGCCGACATGGGCCTGCTCAAGATGGACTTCTTGGGCCTGCGTACGCTGACGGTTATCTCCAAGGCCAAGGCAAACATCAAAAAGAACTTCGGCATCGACATCAAAGAGGAAGAGATTCCCTTTGACGATCCCGAGATCTTTAAACTCATGGGCTCCGGCCACACCGCCGGCGTCTTCCAGGTCGAGTCCGCCGGCATGACGGCCACGATCAAGAACATGAAGCCCACCGAGTACAAGCACGTCGTGGCATTGATCGCTCTGTACCGCCCGGGCCCGCTGGGCGCCGGCATGGTCTCGTCCTACATCAACCGTATGAACGGCAAGGAGCCGGCCGTCTCCTACGACGACCGCCTGGACGACATCCTGGGCGAAACCTACGGCACCATGGTCTACCAGGAGCAGGTTATGCTCATCTCCGTCGAGATGTGCGGCTTCTCCAAGGGCGAATCGGACTCGCGTATCCGTAAGCCCGTGGCTAAGAAAAAGATTAAGCTGCTCACGTCGACGGTGCTCCACTGGGAGGATGGCTCGGACGAGACCACCTACGACCACTGGATGAACGGCGCTATCAAGAACAACTACACGCGCGAGGTCGCCCAGAAGATTTGGGACGATGTTCTCGAGTTCGCATCCTACGCCTTCAACAAGTCGCACTCCGCCGGCTACGCCATCCTGGTTATGCAGACGGCGTGGCTCAAGGCGCACTATCCGCACGAGTACATGGCGGCCGTTCTGACGTCCTATACGGGTAAGACCGACAAGATCGTGCACTACGTCTCGGCATGCCGTCACGACGGCATCCCCGTGCTTTCGCCAGATGTCAACGAGTCCGGTACCGAGTTCACGGCTACCAAGGAGGGCGTGCGCTTTGGTCTGGCCGGCATCCGCGGCGTGGGCACCGGCGTGGCGCAGGCGATTATCGCCGAGCGCGAGGCGGGCGGTCCGTTTAAGACGCTGCACGACTTTGTCGAGCGCGTGGACTCCAGCCAGGCAAACCGCCGCGTGATCGAATCGCTCATCAAGGCAGGCGCCTTCGACTCCACGGGGTATCCGCGTCGCCAGATGATGCACTTTGTGGACAAGAACAACCCCGAGAACATCATCGATGCCGCAGTAAAGCGCCAGAAGGATCGCGCGAGCGGCCAGACGTCGTTCTTCGATATGTTTGGCGACGTTGAGGGCTCGGGCTTTGAGGTGAGCGTGCCCGATCCGGATGGCCAGGAGTGGGACCGCCACCTTAAGCTGAGCCAGGAGAAAGAGGTTCTGGGCATCTATGTCTCGGACCACCCGCTGCGCCCGTTTGAGTATGCACTTAGCAAAGCGCGCGACTTCTCGTTCTCGCAGATCGACACCGGCTATGAGGTGCAAAACCCCACGGGCGGTACCATCAACCAGGAGATTCCCGAGGGCAAGGCGCTGTGGTGGGCCGGCATGGTCTCGAGCGTGTCCAAGCGCGTGACCAAAAACGGCGACCCCATGGGCATCGTGCAGCTCGAGGACATGGAAGGCGAGGCCACGGTCGTGGTGTTCCCCAAGACCTACAAGGAGGCCGAGGGGTATCTGTACGGCGAGGTCGATCCCGAGACCGGCGCGCAGCTGTCCGACGCGTTTGTGCGCATTAAGGGCAAGCTCGAGCGCTCGGACCGCGGCGACCAGATCATCGCGCAGGAGATTGTGCCGCTGGAGCTTAGCGAGGAGAAAAACAAGCCCAAGGTCTTTGAGGTCATGGTGCCCAACAGCCGCTTTAGCCAGGGCAATATGGCGCGCCTGGCCACGGTGCTCACCACCAACCCGGGCGGCGACCGCGTGGAGATCTTTATTGAGCAAGTCGACGGGCGCGTGCTGCGCGCTGAGGTGCCGGCCAAGGTCAATGCACGCTCGATTCCGCTGCTGGCAGAGGCAAAGGCCATCGTCGGCAACCAAGGCCGCGTGACGGTTATCTAAGCTACCCCGGGTGAGATTGGAGGAAGTGATGGCGCAGGGGACGTTTGTGCAGGCGCTTCGCAAAGAGGCGGCGTTGAGCGGAACCTTTATGAAGGGGCGTTCGCTCATGCTCAACGGCGCCGTTCTGTCGATCGAGGACAGCGGCTCGCGCTTCTCCAAAAACGTGACGGTTGAGGGCTCGGTGCGCGGCTCGCGCGGCGACCTGTACAAGACGCACGTGGCGCTTGACATGGACGAGCACGAGGTGATCGACTACGACTGCGATTGCCCCGCTGCCTATCGCTACCCCGGCATGTGCAAGCACGCCATCGCCACGGCGCTGGCGTACCTGGACGCCAGCGGTGCCGAGCCCGTCGAAGGTTTGCGCACGCCGGTCCGCACGTTTGCGGCTCAGCCCAAACAGTCCGCGCGTCCCGCGCCTACAACGCCCACGGTCAACCCCAACTTTCCCTTCCCAGCACCTGTCCCCACGAGTCCCAGCCTCATGGCGGCGCTCTCCGATCTTTCGAACGCGCGCATGGATGAGCTGGCGAGCATGCGCCGCAAGCTTGCCGGTGCCGTTGGTCCCGACGCCCCCAAAGCGGCGTTGGAGCCCTCGTTGGTGCCGTACTACAATCCGCTGTTCGCCGACCGCTTTAGCTGGGCGCTCGAGTTCCGCATTCGCTGCGGTTCGGTGTCCTACGTGGTCAAGGATATCGACGGCATGGCCGATGCCTACGTGCGCGGCGGCACCTTCTCGTACGGCAAGAAGCTCACGTTTGTCCATACGCCCGAAGCCTTCGAAGATGTGTCGACAAAGCTGCTCAGCCTTGTCTTGACAACAGTTGCCTATCTCGATGACATCACAAGCTCGCGTTCGGCGTCGTACGACTTTGCCCGCAGCGGTTTTGTCGCCGAGCGTCAGTTGCCGCTGTCCGAGCATAGCATCGTATATGTGCTGGACCTGCTGCGCGGCCAGACCATCTCTTTTGAGCCCGCCTGGTCGCGGGGGACGACGACGCATCGCACCTATGACGTGGCGGTTGAGCTGTCTCCGCAAGGGGAGGACGAGGCGTCCGCTAAGCGCCCACCGCTCCTTGCCGCCAAAATCGCGCCGGCGGCTGGTGGCAGCTACGATCTACGCCTGCCGGCCGATGCATGCTGCTTTGCTTCGGGCGACGTTGCCTATCTGGTCGACACCCGCCGTGCGCGCCGCGCCGATGTAGCGTTTGCCCAGCATGCGGCGCCGTTCCTATCGCGCTTACTGCCCTGTCGCACGCCGATCCATATCGCTGTCGACCAGGTGGGGGAGTTCTGTCGTATGGCGCTGCCCATTTTGCGCGACTACACCGACCTTACCGCGCCCGCCGCGCTCGATACCGTGGCGCCCGAGCCAAGCTTTGCTATGGCGATCGGCGTCGACGATGGGCTTGTGACCTGCAAAATTACGGTTACCTACGGCGACTGGTCGGCAGATCTCTTTAGTCTGGGCGCTCCGGGCAGTCTCTTCGAAGAGCAACGCCCCGGCGTGCCGCCCCGCGACGAGGTGGCAGAGTTTCGTGTTATGGACACGGCGGCCCTGTACTTCGATTTCTACGAGGGCGGTCTGGCGTTTGAGGAGCGCGATGACGAGAGCTTGTTCTGCCTGCTGACCGAGGGCCTGTCCGCCCTGTCCGAGCTGGGTGAGGTCATGCTCAGCGACCGCCTGCGCCAGGTCTCGGTCCGCCCTGCGCCCAAACTTTCGGTGCGTGCAACCGTCAAGAGCAATCTGCTCGATGTCGAGCTGGGCGCGAGCGGGCTTTCGGCCACGGACCTTGCCATCTACCTCGACTCCTACAAGCGTCACCAGACGTTTGCGCGTCTCACGTCCGGCGACATCATTCGCCTGGACGAGGGCGCCCGAGCCGCGTTTGGCCTCGCCGATGACCTGGGCGTCGATGCCGTCGACCTGCTCGACGGCGTGTCGCTTCCCGCATCGAGCACCCTGTTCGTCGATAGCATGCTCGCGCGCACGCCCGCGCTCGAGGCCGATTGCGACGCTGCGTTCCGCCGTACCGTCGAGCGTCTGGACACGCTCGGCAAGATGGACTTTACGGTGCCGGCATCGCTCAAGGCAACGATGCGCGGCTACCAGGTCGACGGATACCAGTGGCTCGGCTCGCTCGAACACCTGGGCCTTGGCGGCATCTTGGCCGATGACATGGGCCTGGGCAAAACGCTGCAGATGATCGCACATATCCTGGCGCGTGTGGAAGCGGGGGACATTAAGCCCACGCTTGTGGTGTGCCCTGCGTCGCTTGTGTACAACTGGACCGCCGAGCTGGAGCGCTTCGCCCCGTCGCTCGATGTGTGCGCCATCGTGGGCGCCAAGGCCCAGCGTCGCGTGCAAATCGCCGGCGTGGCCGAGCATAACGTGGTCGTTACGTCGTATGACCTTATGCGGCGCGATATCGACGAGTACGTCGAGCAGAACTTTGCCCGTGTGGTGCTCGATGAGGCCCAGTACATTAAAAACCCGCTCACCCAGGTGGCACGTGCCACCAAGCGCCTGCCGGCCGGCGTGCGCTTTGCCCTGACGGGCACGCCCATCGAAAACCGCTTGTCCGAGCTCTGGAGCATCTTCGACTTTTTGATGCCGGGCCTGCTGGGCACGCGTGAATCGTTTGCAAAGCGCTTCGAAAGTCCGGTCGAGCACGCCGAGGGCGACAGCGCCGCTCGCCTGCAGGCGCTCGTGTCGCCGTTTGTGCTGCGCCGTGTTAAGGAAGACGTGGTGGCCGACCTGCCCGAAAAGATCGAGGACACTGTCGTGGCTCAGCTCGCCGGTGAGCAGCGCAAGCTTTACCTGGCAAATCAGGACCGCATCGCCCAGCAGGTGCAGCACCGCGAGGCATCCGAGTTTAAGAAAGACAAGCTCAAGGTACTCGCCGAGCTCACCAAGCTGCGCCAGATCTGCTGCGACCCGCGTCTACACTACGAGGATTACAAGGCGGGGAGCGCCAAACTCGATACGTGCATGGAGCTCGTGCACGGCGCACTCGACGGTGGTCATCGCATCCTGTTGTTCAGCCAGTTTACGGGCATGCTCGATATTATCGGTAAGCGCCTGGCCAAGGAGGACATCGCCTTCCTTAAGCTCACGGGCGCTTCGTCTAAGGAGAGCCGCGCCAAGATGGTCGCACAGTTCCAGGCGGGCGAGATGCCGGTCTTTTTGATCTCGCTCAAGGCGGGCGGCGTGGGCCTTAACCTGACGGCGGCCGACGTGGTCATCCACTACGACCCGTGGTGGAACGTGGCGGCGCAGGACCAAGCGACCGACCGTGCGCATCGTATTGGCCAGCAACATACCGTGACCGTGTACAAGCTCATCGCCAAGGACACGATTGAGGAACGCATTATGCAGATGCAGGAGTCCAAGCGCGACCTGGTCAACAGCGTGCTCGGCGGCGACGGCATCTCGTCGGCGCTGTTTACCCGCGAGGATGTTCTGGCGCTGCTCGGCGGCGACGGTCGCTAGCCGCGCGCGGGGTGGGGCTGCTGGGGTGGGCAGGACGGTCGACGCATTTTGGCTCGACCGCTTGCCTAATCCGTTATGTGTTCATTTGCAATGCCGTGGATGGTTTGTCTGCCTTTGGGCATAAGAACCATCAAGAACATTGGCACATCAGCAAAGGAGAACATCATGGCGAAATTCTTTAAGGACCCCGACGGTAAGCTCATTGCCGCCCTTGGCGACGACGTTGCGACCCCTGCCGGTTGCACGGAACTGACTGCAAACACTGAGGACGCGGCGCACGAGAAGCACGTGCCTGTTGTCGAGACCGAGCGCGACGGTCACGTGATTCGCGCGCGCGTTGGCTCGGTCGAGCACCCCAGCCTGCCCGAGCACTACATTGAGTGGATCGCCCTTGAGGCCGAGGGCCGCTTAGAGGTCCATTACCTTGAGCCCGGCATGAAACCCGCGACGTTTTTCGCGGGCGGCTCCAAGACCGGTACCGTCTATGCCTACTGCAACCTGCACGGGCTGTGGTCCGCGACATTCTAGGAGCGCGCCCCCGCTCGGGGTATCATAGCAAGCATATGCACATGCAAGCGCCGGCTGCATTATGCGGCCGGCGCTTTTACTACGATTTCGATGGTTTACGACGGAAAGGGCTGGGCCATGAAGCTCGCGCTTGCACAGATCGATATGCGCCTGGGTGATATTGAGGGCATTTGCGGCCGCATCGAGGACCAGGCTCGTCTGGCCCGCGAGCGCGGGGCGCGCGTGCTGTGCGTTCCGGCTCCGCTCTTTATGGGCGCCATGCCCGGTGGCCTGGTGGGCGCTGCCGACTTTGAGCACGACGTGCTTGCCGGTTTGACTGGTGTCGCCGAGCGTATCCAGGAGCTTGACATGATCTGCATCGTGCCCGCGGCGGTTTCGTTTGAGGGCCAGCCGCTGCTTGACTACATGATGCTCAAGGACGGTCATGTGGTGCCGGCGCGTTCGAGCATTGCCCTGCAGCGTGGCGAGAACAACGACACACGTTGGGCGCCGCCGGTGTTCGACGTGGACGGCGTGCGCATCGCCGTGATTTTTGACTTGGACCGCGAACTCGAGATGTTACCGACCGGTGTTGACCTCATTGCGTATTTCCAATTCAACGCGTTTGACATGACCGACCGCGAGACTGCCGCCATTGCCGCCGTTCGCAGCGGCGCCTACCGCAAGATTGCATCCAAGCGCAGCGTGTGGTTTGCCTGCATGGCGCCGGTCGGTGCCTTTGACGAGTCGGTGTATACCGGCGGTTCGTTTGTGCTCGACGACTGCGGTCGCGTGGTGGCCCAGGCACCGTGTTTTGAGGAGAGCCTGCTGGTTCAGGAGATTCAGCGCGGCGTGATGCTCGATGCCCTGGAAGATCACGAACTGCCCGAGTTCCGTTCCGAGGAGTGGCTGTGGCAGGCGCTGGTGCTCGCCGTGCGCGACAACGCCCGGGCCCACGGTGCGTCGCGTGCTGTGGTGGCACTCGAGGGTGACTTGCCATCGTCCCTGCTGGCGGCGCTGGCCGTCGACGCCCTGGGCCCGCGTAATGTGATTGGCCTGGTGCTGGGGCGCAACCGTATCTTTACGCCGGCGCAGGAAGAGGCCGAGGCTGCCCGCTGTGCCGCCGTCCGCGCCATCGCCGAGCGTCTGCACATTCGCACCGTCGAGCGCGATGCACCGGATGCGGCGCGTGTGCTCGATTGCGACGTGTCGGCGGGCGATGCCGAGCGTCTGCGCTCGCGCACGTTGGGCCTCATGCTGGAGGACACGGCGCTCGAGCTGGGTGCGATGGCGCTGAGCCCGCTGTCCAAAACCGAGTACGCGCTGGCGGCGCCGGCGCTTTGCGGCGGCTACCAGGGCGATTACGCGCCCTTTGGCGATGTGTACCTGTCGACGCTTGAGTTTGTGGCGCGTGTGCGCAACCGCACGTCTGCCGTGGTGCCCCAAGAGCTCGTGACGCTCAACGCGGTGGAAGATTGTATGGAGCGCGTGCTGGCGCAAGCGCTCTCGACGCTCGACGGTCCGGTCGATATGCTCGACCGCGCGGCACAGCTGCTCGGCGGGCTTGAGCCGGGTGAGGTCGATGGCGCGCTCGAGGCGCACGTGGACCGCAATCGATCTTTCGACGACATCCCGATGGCCGCTGGCAAGCCTGAGGCTTGCTCGCTGCTGCTGATGCTCGTTCGACAGGGTGAGGCTGCCCGCCGCATGTTGCCGATGGCGCCGATCGTCTCGGCCCGTTCGTTTGCCGAGCGTGCCTGGCCGTATATGCTCGCGTGGTCCGACCTGGGGCTTAACGGCAAGGAGCGTATGACGGTCGATTCGCTGGCGCGCGTCGAGGTGCGCCGTTTTGCTGACGAGGATACGAGCGAGCGCGTGCGAAACGAGATGATGGGCGTGCTGGGCGAGCTACTGGGTATTTCGCCCGAGCAGATGGAGGAGCTGCGCTCTGAGGATGGCCAGCGTCGTTTGCATGAGGGTATGAAAAAGTTCGAGGGCGAGGTTCAGGACGCCATCGATAAGATGATGGGCGGTCAGGGCGGTCCGCAGGGTGGGCCCCAGGGTGGTCCGATGCCGCATCCGCCGGTGGATCCGAGGCAGTTCCCCTTTTTCTCGCAGAACTAACTATGGGATAGGATTCGCTCCCAGCCCCGATACTTCAACTAAGCATCTCGGCCCCGTTGTGTTATTCTAGAACAGACGTTCGTGAATGATGCGCGGGGCCTTGCCTTGTGCTGTGCTGGTGACGAGGGGAGGTCGGCTTGGTCATTTTGGGTATCGACCCCGGTTTGGCCCATACGGGTTGGGGGATTATCGAGGAGCGGCGCGGCGAGGTTCGCTGCCGTGCCTACGGCTGCATCGAGACCAGTGCCGGAAGTCCGCTCGCGGTGCGCCTGTCGCATATCGCCCGCGACCTCAAGGGTGTCGTGGAGCGTTATCGACCCGATACCGCTGCTATCGAGAGCATTTACTTTGGTGCTAACGTTCGCTCGGCAATTCCTACGGCGCATGCCCGCGGGGCTGCACTCGTGGCGCTGTCGGAATGCGCGCTCGAGATTGGCGAATACACGCCCATGCAGATCAAGCAGGCTGTGGTGGGCACCGGCGCCGCGGACAAGCGGCAGGTCGCCTACATGGTACGCACGCTAACGCAGCTCGACCACGACCCGCATCCCGACCATGCCGCCGATGCCCTGGCTTGCGCCATCTGCCACGTAAACCTCAGCCGCACCCGCGCCCTTACCGGTGGCGAGTTCTATCAACAGAGAGGAACCGGATACTGATGATTTCCCAGCTCCACGGAACGCTTGTCGAGGCCACGATGAGCTCTGCTGTCGTCGATGTGTCGGGCGTTGGCTTTGAGCTCGGCATCTCGGGCAGCACTGCGGCCACGTTGCCGACGCCCGGCGGCGAGGTCCGCCTCTACACGCGTATGCAGGTGCGCGAGGACGCCATGACACTTTTCGGTTTTTCCTCAAAGGATGAGCGCACGATGTTCGACCGGCTCGTGTCCGTTTCGGGCGTTGGCCCGCGCCTGGCGCTCGCCGTGCTTTCCACCTATACCGTGGGGCAGCTGTATTCGCTGGTGATGGCCGAGGATGACAAGGGTATGGCCAAGGTACCCGGTGTGGGCAAAAAGACAGCTCAGCGCCTGATCCTGGAACTCAAGAGCACCTTTGCCAAGGATAAGGGCTTTGTGCCGGTCGACGTGATTCCCGGCCAGGTTGCGATGCCGGTTCCCGCCGCCGCTCCTTCGGCGATCGATGATGCCCGTGCGGCGCTCCTTTCCATGGGCTTTAGCCCGCAGGAGACCGATGTTGCCCTGAGCGGGTATGATGGGCAGAATATGCGTGTCGAGGATCTGCTCGGCGCGGCGCTTAAGCGACTCGGAATGGATGCGTGATGTGGGAAGCCGATGACTCTCAGGACCTGTGGGCGACGCCCGGCAACTCGCCGGCGGCATCCATGGCGCACGGCGAGCGCATGGTGGGCTCGGAGCTGACGGCCGAGGACCTCGATGTCGACCGCACTTTGCGCCCCCAGCGCCTGGACGATTACTGTGGTCAGGAGCACATCAAGCAGAGCCTGCGCGTGTTGATCGAAGCGGCGCAGAGCCGTGGCGAGACGCTCGACCACGTGATCTTCTCGGGTCCTCCGGGCCTGGGCAAGACCACGCTGGCCACCGTTATCGCCAACGAGCTGGGCGCTCAGATCAAGACCACGAGTGGTCCTGCCATCGCGCGCACGGGCGACCTGGCGGCCATCCTTACTAACTTGCAGCCGGGTGATGTGCTGTTTATCGACGAGATCCACCGCCTCAACCGTTCGGTCGAGGAGGTCCTGTACCCCGCGATGGAGGACTTTGCCCTCGATATCGTGATTGGCAAGGGTCCGGCGGCGCGCTCGATTCGCCTGGATATTCCCAAGTTTACGCTGGTAGCGGCAACGACCCGCTCAGGCATGTTGACCGGCCCGTTGCGCGACCGCTTTGGCATTTCGTATCGCCTGGATTACTACACGGTCGAGGAGCTCGCGCAGATTGTGACGCGCTCGGCGACTATCCTGGGCGTGACGATCGACCATCCCAGTGCACTCGAGATCGGCTCGCGTTCGCGCGGCACGCCACGTCTTGCCAACCGCCTTCTCAAGCGCGTGCGCGATTACGCACAGGTGCGTGGCAGCGGCCCTATCGAGCTCGATATCTGCCGCCAGGCGCTCGAGTTCTTCGAGATCGACGAGCTCGGTCTGGACTGGATGGATATTCGTATCTTGGAGACGCTTGCCAAGACGTTCTCCGGCCGTGCTGTAGGCCTGACGACCCTTGCCAGTGCGGTGGGCGAGGACCCGGGCACGCTCGAGGATGTCTATGAGCCCTATTTGCTGCAGTGCGGGTTGATGATTCGTACGCCGCAGGGCCGTCAGGCAACCCTTCGCACCTTTGAGCACCTGGGGATTGAACCTACCGTTTAGGGCGCTTTGTTTTGGCGGGCTGTTGGACTATCGCTGGGCATCGGGTAAACATATCGCCGTTCATCGGTTATGGGCGTTTTACTATTGCGCGCCCGTGCTATGCTGAATTGGTCTTTTTCTCATTCGGTAACGAAAGGACCGCCCATGCCTACTGACATCGAAATCGCACGTTCTGTCACGCCGCTGCCTATTACCGAGGTGGCCAAGAACGCCGGCGTCGACGTTAAGCACCTTATTCCGTACGGCTTCGACAAGGCTAAGGTCGACTATTCACTGCTCAACGAGCCGACTGATCACCAGGCCAAGCTCGTTCTCGTGACCGCTATCAACCCAACGCCTGCGGGCGAGGGCAAGACCACCACGACCATCGGTCTGGCCGATGGCCTGCGTCGCCGCGGCGTCAAGAGTGCCGTGGCCCTGCGCGAGCCTTCGCTCGGCCCTGTCTTTGGCGTTAAGGGCGGTGCTGCCGGTGGCGGCTGGGCTCAGGTGATCCCCATGGAGGATATCAACCTGCACTTTACCGGCGACTTCCACGCTATCGGTGCTGCCAACAACCTGCTGGCCGCCATGCTTGATAACCACATCCAGCAGGGCAATCAGCTCGGTATTGACGTTAAGCGCATCACTTGGAAGCGCGTCGTCGATATGAACGACCGTCAGCTGCGCCATGTTATCGACGGCATTGGCGGTAAGGCCCAGGGCGTGCCGCGCGAGGACGGCTTTGATATCACCGTCGCCTCCGAGGTCATGGCAATCCTGTGCCTGTCTACGAGCATCAGCGACCTCAAGGAACGCTTGGGTGAGATCGTCGTCGGCTACAGCTTTGCCGGCGAGCCCGTCCGCGCCCGCGACCTTAAGGCTCAGGGCGCTATGGCCGCTCTGCTTAAGGACGCGCTCAAGCCCAACCTGGTGCAAACGCTCGAGGGCACGCCCGCGTTTGTCCACGGCGGTCCCTTCGCCAACATTGCTCACGGCTGCAACTCTATCATGGCCACGCGTATGGCGATGCGCTTTGGCGATGTTGCCATTACCGAGGCCGGCTTCGGTGCCGATCTGGGTGCCGAGAAGTTCCTCGACATCAAGTGCCGCATGACGGGCGTTCGCCCCAGCGCCGTCGTGGTCGTCGCGACCGCTCGTGCGCTTAAGTACAACGGTGGCGTCGCCAAGGCCGACCTCAACGAGGAGAACCTCGAGGCACTCAAGGCTGGCATGCCCAACTTGCTGCGTCATGTCGACAACATCCAGAACGTTTATGGTCTGCCCTGCGTGGTCGCCATCAACCGCTTCCCGACGGACACCGAGGCTGAGCTTGCACTCATCGAGTCCGAGTGCCAGAAGCTCGGCGTCAACGTTAAGCTTTCCGAGGTCTGGGCCAAGGGCGGCGAGGGCGCGCTCGAGCTGGCCGATGAGGTCATGCGTCTGATTGAGCAGCCGAGCGAGCTCAAGTTTGCCTATGAGGACGGCGCTGATGTCGCTGATGCCCTCGAGGCCGTTGCCACCAAGGTCTACCGCGCCGACGGCGTTGACTTTACGCCGGCCGCCAAGCGCCAGCTCGCCGAGCTGCGCGAGAACGGCTTTGGCAACCTGCCGGTGTGCGTCGCCAAGACGCAGTACAGCTTTAGCGACAACGCCAAGGCCCTGGGCGCTCCCGAGAACTTCCGCATCACCGTGCGTGAGCTCAAGGTTTCCGCCGGTGCCCACTTTGTGGTCGCGCTGACCGGCAGCGTTCTGACCATGCCGGGTCTGCCCAAGGTGCCCGCGGCCGAGAACATCGACGTCGACAACGACGGCAACATCACCGGCCTGTTCTAAGTCTGCTGTCCATAGCTGCTTGTCCGCCCCGCCGTGCCCACAAGGCCCGGCGGGGCTTTTTGATCCTTAGGCCCGCGCATGTCTTGTAGATACCGACGGACTCTGCCCATCATAGGCTTTTGCGCGGGTAGAATGCATGGATAACTTGAGGCTCACGCGCGACGGAAAGGAATCGTTGCATGGATCAGGACAAGACAACCGTGATGGGCGGCTACGGTTCCGCGCAGGCTGGCGATAGCGCCGATGCGACCCGCGTTGTTCCCAACCCCGGTTATGCCGACCCCGCCGCGACGCAGCCTTCTGCCGAGCCCACCCGGGTTATGGGCTATGGCGACACGGCGCAGGATTCTTACGCTGCATCTTCGCAAGGCCCCTATGGCAACGCAGCTCCGGATCCGTTTGATTACACGCCGCAGGATTCTTATGCTGCCTCGACGCCGAATCCCTATGACAACCTGCCGCAGAATCCCATTCCGCAGCCTCAGCAGACGACGTATATGCCTCGCACGGCGCAGCCTCGCTACGAGTCGCGCGAGCCGTATCGCGAGTACCCCAAGTCGATTCCGCAATATAGCGAAGACGAGGAGAAGAGGCCGTCGCGTTCGTCGAGCGTGATCAAGAAGATCCTCATCGTGCTGGCGATTTTCTTTGCGCTGTCGGTTGTGTTTGCCATCGTGTCGGGCATGCTCAACAAGCGAGGGAGTTCAACGGCCGATACCGCTGCCGAGCAAACCGAGTCCGCCTCGTCTAGTACCGTCGATCTGAGCGATATCCCGGGGCAGTACTGGTCCAACGCCAAGAAGCTCCTCAAGTCGCGCGGCGCCGATCTTTCGAATGCCGTGGTCCTGACCGATGATGGCTCAACGCCCGTCGTCGATGCCAACTGGGTCGTTACTTCTGCCTACTACAACGACAACGGCAACCTCGAAATTCAACTCACGCACAAGAACAGCTCGGGCAACTCGTCCGTCGGCCAAAGCGGTGCCGACAGCTCGAGCTCCAATACGCTGGAGGACTTGAGCAACAAGGCACAGGAGTTGGGAGACAAGGCGCAAGAGCTGGGCGACACGGCACAAAACCTGGGCGATACCGCGCAGAACTTGGGCGACATGGCGACGGATGCCTGGAACGCCCTGCAAAACGGCATCTCGGGCGCGCAGGGAAACTAGCGGACGAGCGGAGCGGGGCTACAGCTGCTCGGCCGGACGCTCGGGCGAACTAAAGCCCGAGTCAAACGTAACGACGCACGAGGCATCGGGCCGGCGCTCGTGCACGATGCGCGTGACGAGCTCCAGCAGCTCCTCGTCGGATATGTCAAAGCCGTCGGGGCGTACCAAGTCAAACGAAACGAAGCCGTCGTGCTCGTGCAGGTCGTGGATGGAGAGCGCGGGATCGATCTGCATGACGCCGCGTTTGACCCAGCCGCGCAGGTCGTCGCCGGTTATGGCGATGGGGTCGCAGTGCAGCGTGATGTCGATGCCCATCTGGCGCTTGATGTCGTGCTCGATGGTGTCCAGAATCTCGTGGTGCTCAAATGCATCGCCCTCGCCGGGCATTTCCACGTGTGCGCTGGCGAACTGGCGACCGGGGCCGTAGTCGTGCACCATCAGGTCGTGTGTGCCCAGGACTTGCGGATAGGCCATAATCCTGTCGCGGATTTCCTGGACGAGCTTTGGGTCGGGCGCTTGTCCCAGCAGCGGGCTGATGGCGTCGCGCACCAGGCCCATGCCGCTGATGCAGATGAAGATGCCCACACCCAGGCCTGCCCAGCCATCGAGATCAAAGCCGGTCGTCTGCGAAATAAGCGCCGCCACCAAGACCGAGCCCGAGGTGATGACGTCGTTTTTGGAGTCCTGCGCCGTGGCGATGAGCGTCTCCGAGTCGATGCGATCGCCCAGCGTGCGGTTGAACGCTGCCATCCAGAGCTTAACGAACATGGACAAGACGAGGGCGGCTAAGGAGAGCGCCGAATATGCAGTGGGGGAAGGCTTGATGATTTTAGTGACCGACTCGAGGATCAGGTTGATGCCGACGGCGCAAACCAGGACGGCGACAAACAGACCGGCCAGATACTCGTAGCGGCCGTGGCCGTAAGGGTGGCCCTCATCTGCCGGGCGGCTGGCAAGGCGGAACCCGAGCAGGCTCACGATGTTGCTCGAGGCATCGGAGAGGTTGTTGAAAGCGTCGGCGACGAGGGAGACGGAACCGGCGAGCAGGCCCGCGATGCCCTTGGTCAGGCACAGGGTGATGTTGAGGCCAATGCAGATGAGGCTTGCGGCAAAGCCCGCGTTGGTGCGGCAAGATGCATCGACCGGCTCGCCCTCGCTGCCGGGAACAAGCGTATGTACCAGCCGATTTACAAATAGCATAGCGGTCGTCCTCACAATCATGTTTAAGGGGATAGTGTAGCTCGCGCGGGGGCGCCGTGCACCGATGCTCAGAAAATGCAGCAATAGTCTGCCGGTGCTAACGAGCGAGCCTTCTCGTCTGCCTGGGTGGTCCATTTTGGGCCACATGGGTATGGGCATGTGCCTGCTTGCTCGACATACTTAATGTCGACAGCCCCTGTGCAAAGGAGGACGTTTCCATGGACGAGATGTTTGCCATTAAATGTCAAAACTGCGGTGGCCCTATGTACTCGCACCAGGCTAAGCGCAGCTTTGAGTGCGCCTATTGCGGCACGGTCATCCCGTGGCAGGCCGATGCCGGGGAGCCCAAGAGCGCCCTTGGCATTCGCCATGCGCCGCTGACGGTTGTCGACGGCCTGCTCAAGCTCACGCACGTGTCGCAACTCGAGCGCCCGGAGGACCCGGACTGGTATTTCTTCAATGCGCACTGGCGCAATCAGTCGGTTCTGGAACATCTGCTGTGGGAGGATCGCGGCACGGCGCAGGAGTTCCAAGAGGTCACGCATGTGAGCATTCCTTGCCCCTTCTGCGGAGCGTCCTTTGAGGGCGAGTCAACGCAGCGTGTGTTTGAGTGCCCGTCCTGCGGCAACAAGATCGGCATTGCCGACCTGCTCAAGCCCGGTACGTTTAGCAAGCGTCTGACCATGGGCGTGGGTGCGGAGTATGTGCCGGAGCAGGGCATTCCCTGCGAAATCTCGCCGCAGCAGGCACGTGCCAACGCGCTGCAGCTGGTGCGCCAGTATGCGGAGGCCTTTGCCGGGCACGACGTGGAAGACGCGATCCAAAACGACATGATGCTCTTCTACTTCCCCATGGCGCTGGCGGACCTGCGCATGATGGCGAGCTTCCCGGGCAAGGGCCTGAGCAAGGAGACCTTGGTGTACTACGAGGTGCTCGACTGGGCATATCCCAGGGCAAACTACCTGGATGTTCGCCTTATGGGAATTTTGGAGCCGTGGGACTTTGCCAAGGTTGGGCCGTTCGATCCCGCCATGCAGGAAGGCGACTTCCGCGTTGTCTCCGTCGATGCGTCTACCAAGGACCAGGTGGTCATTGATAAGCTGGCGCTCGACATTGCCGGCAACGATGCCGAGGCGGTGCTGGGGCTCAATAAAAAGAGCATCCGCACCTGGGCGCGCAAGGCCCGCAAGCATAAGGACGGTCTGGTGATGGTGCCGGTCTACTTTGTCGATCGTCCGGCGACGGACAGCCGCGATGGCGAGCAGGTGCGCATTGCTGTAAATGGCCAGACGGGCCGCGCGGCCGCGGTGGTGTTTAGCGACAAGCGCGAGACGCATATCGTGGCGCCGCTCAACCCGAGCCTGCGTCTGTCCGGCGAAAGTACTGTGCATGCCACGCCCATCGAGGTCAAATACGTTAAATCTCCGTTCCTGTACCAGATCGTGCGCCGTGGAGGCGGCGAGCAACCGCGCCAGGTTGCAGCCGCCGTCGAGGGTTCCTGCCGAGAGGAGAAGCCCAAGCGCCGCGGCCTGCTGGGTGCGCTATTTGGGAAGTAGGGAAGCGCAGCCGGTTGGCGCTGCGATGCGATAGTTAGAGGAACGGGGCAGTCCGCAGAAGTGCGGACTGCCCCGTTTTTGTGTTGCGGGGAAGTACTGGGCACTTCATTAAAGGTCTTCGCACGGACTCGAATTTCAATGTCGTCTAGCGCCTTCGTGCAGGATTCCCGAAGTGACTAAAATGTGGCCATAGAGACAGTTTTAACGAACCCCACGGGAGTGACGTGTATGGACAACAACACGCTGCTATTCCAGGACAAAGGTTCGGGTAGGTATAAAGACGTCAAGATCTACCCTAACCGCATTGAGGTACTCAAGAAGGGCACTTTTGGCGGCAAGCACACCGAGATTGTTTATCTTAAGGACATTACGGGCGTCAATAGAATCAAAGGCCGCGATGTTTTTCTGCGCAATCGTCTGTTGATCGCTTGCGTCTTTAGCCTGAACAGCCGTGCGAAGGCCCAGGAGTTTGTTAACGCGCTGAACATGGTGATGTAGCCGATAGCGGCGTTCGGGCCAAGGTAAAAATCGGGGGCACAGAACGGTGTTCTGCGCCCCCGATTGAGTCGATGTGTCTAAAAGGCCGGCTTGCCTATTCGACAACGTCCTCGTTGTTTTCACCGTCACTGGCAAGCATCGCCGCGCCGGCGACCGTTGTCGCCACGGCGGCGGCAGCGAGCCCGGCGGCAACGCCAGAGCTGTCGCCCGTGTCGGCGAGCTTTCCGCCCGAGCCCTTGCCCTTGTTGCCCTTACCGTTCTTATCAGCGCTGCCTGCGTTGGAACCCGTGCCGCTGCCGGTGCCGGCAGCACTGTCCGAGGCCGCTACGGTAAAGCTTGCGGCTCCGTCGCTGGCGAGCGTGTAGTTCTGCGCCGCGTTGCCCAAGAGACCGTTCACGCGCACCCAGTACGTTCCTGCGGCAAATGTTTCGCCCTCGGCCATTGCTGTGCCCGGAGCGCCGTTCGCGTCGTGCACAAACTCGAGCTGGGCCGTGCAGGCATCGGTTTCGAGCTTGCCCTCGAGTGATGCCGCAATCTTGGCGCGCACGTCTTCGCCGGCCTTAAGGCCTTCGAGTCCCTCAAAATGGGGCGTCAGCGCGCGTGGATCGATATCGATGGGCACAGAGCCCTGCAGCCCCGTAACGGTCTCGTTGCCCAGGGCGTCGACATCCACGTATTCAATGGCAAACGCATGGCCCGAAGCTGTCGCGTTGAGCGCGTTGTTGCTGTCGGCAAGGCGGAAATGACCCTCGCCAACGGTCTTGCCATCCTGGAATGAGGCATCGCTTAGCTAGTCGCCGTACGTCATGCGCATGCGGGTCGGGAGATAGTACGGGAGATAGTACGAAGCCGTCTGCTTGTGCTCCGTATCGTAATTGCGCTGGTAGATGCTCCGGGCCAGCGCCGCATCAACAAAGTCGGATGCGATGATGCCAATGTGCTTGAGGTAATCTGACTTTGTATCCTCGATGCCGCTGGGATTGATGTACGGGCTCTTATACAGATGCTCGTTGACTACTCGTGCCGAGGTAAAAGGATTGCCTCCGTGCGACAAGCCCGTGCAGCTGGTGTAGTTGATAGACCAGCAACGCTCCAGGTCTTTCTCCTTGGCCCCGTTATCGTCCTCGACATCTACCTCGTTGCGCGTGCGCCCGGTCGTTTCCTTCAGCGCATTATCGACCCAGCTGAGCTTGTCGGTTCCCGTGAGTTTGTACTTGTCCTGGGCGTATACCTTGGTGCAATAGGGCTCTTTGTCGCCTGTTTCCCCCGCGGCTTCAAAGCCCCGCGCGTCTTGGACGAGACACATAGTGGCGCTGTCGGAGTGAACCTTGATCTTGTCATCCCATTCGGTAAGGTCGAGGCCCCACGTGTGGCCGCTTACACTGTTGCCGGCGAGCCTAAATCGACGCAGCAGAACGATCTTTCCGCGCACCTCGCCCAGTGTGGGAACGCGGCTCGACGTATAGAACAGTTTGGGGTTGTCGTCCAAAACCTTGGCGAAAGCCGTCGTAACACTTTCGTCGGTAGCCTCGTCGTTGCCTCGTGATACAAGCATGATGAGCGCTTCTGTCGGGTTTTCGTTCAAAAACGTTTTGAAGTAGCCTATGACATCGGAAAGATGCAAAAAGTACGCGTCTTTTTTGAGCAGGTAGTACATCCCATGGTCGATGCCAGGGTTGTCGCCCTTTCCGAGACGGATATCAAAATAGCGAATGCCTTCGAGCAGCTGCGTGGGAATGTAATCCTGCTGGCATTTTACTTGCGAGGATTGGGGCTCAGTGTCGTTGTCCACGCTGCAGGTGCCCGAATCGTGCGTACCCGGGATGCTCAGCTCGTCGAGGAACTTGTTGTCGTCGACGTATTTCATCCAACATGGCCCATCGACGTAGCTGCTGTACGTGATCCAGTCGAGGCTGCTAACCGTGGCATCGTTCTTTTTCATGTCGTAACCGATAAGTTCGAGCTCCCACGGAATGCTCTTACTCTTATGGCAGATCTTATTGTTGTCCTGGTCTTCGCCGTTCGATTCTATTGCCAGGTACTTAATGTCTTTTTTCTCGGTTTCTTTCTCGACCGTGCGGTCTCGGATGATATAGGTTCCGTTTGATTGACGCTCGAACGCAAAAGCGCGGCTGGGCTTGTTGTCATACTCGCCGCCCCATACGTGGATGACCTTTCCATCTTTGTCAGAGTCGTCGTCGACCGACCAAATGCTGTAGCCCGTCTTTTTATGCTCTTCGAAATTGAGCAAGGTGCGGATAGCATACCAGTTTGTATCGTCATTCTTGGTCGTTACGTTCTCAAGGATGAGCTTGCTGGACGTGCCGTCATTAAACAGATGGCAGACGTTGCCGATGACGTTGCCGTCTTCGTTAACGCTTGCGGTACGAAAATAGCCCGCGGGGCGAAGGCGAATGACGAAATTGTCGAGGCTGACTGCTGGCCCGGCCGTGCTGTCCGCAAAGGCTGCCCGCGGGCTAATGCCCAGCATGGCGGTTTCGGGCAGGCTTGCAAGTGGCGACAACGCCGCGAGTCCAAGGCCCAACGTAAATGCTCGGCGGCTGATGGCGCGGTGTTCGGTCATAACTTCTCCATTCGTAGAGTGCGGTTATGCGATAGTTTTGGTCACTATACTGCTCAGATGTTTAAAGATGCTGGTTTAATTGTCTGCGCGGCGCAATAAATCGGCGGGCGGACGTGTTGGGGTGCTTGTCGTTTTCGTACTGTTGCTACATTTGGAGCGGTTCCGGCGTCCGGCATCCTCGCGTTCGTTGGCTACCGGCATAAATAAGAAAGGGAGGGTCGGTTTACCGGCCCTCCCTGGGTACGAAGCTCTGGGGTACCGTCGCTTGTTTGCACTGCGCCCGTGTTTCCCGCTGCACTCGCCAGTCGCTTAACGCTTGATCTCGATATCGTCGAGCTTGACGTCCATGGCCTCGGTCTTGGCCTCGGCGATGTCGTCGGCAAACTCCAGAGACTTCATCATGGTCTCGACGGCGTCCTTGTGTTCCTCGACGTTGTCGATGCGCACATACACACTGCCACCGTCAACGTCGGTGAAGTACTCGGTCGTCACGCCGCCCGAGTGCGTAAAGTAGGCACTGCGCCAGGTCTTGCCGTTGTACTTAACGGGATCGCTCTCGGTCCATCCGGAGTTGGCCTTCCACTTTGCCTCGTAGTCGAACAGCTCGTCGGCGTTCTTGTCAGAGTCGAAGACGGGGATGAAGCGGTCGCTGGCGTGCTCGCTCTCGGTGAACTTAAACTGGGCCCTGTCGGCGGTGTCGCCTGCGACGTCGGTGATCTCGACGCCCTCGGGGACCTCGACCTTAAACCAAATGAAGTCGGTCCTCATATCCACGGCTGGCTTTTCTGCGCCGCCGCCACCGCCACTGCCGGTAGCGCCGCCGCTTCCGCCGCAACCCACCAGGGCAACTGCGGCAAAGAGGCTTATGCAGAGGGTGAGAATCGCAAAGGCCTTCTTTTTCATGGTCGTGTCCTCCTCGATCTGTAACCGCCCACGGATTACCTGCCTTTACTGTACGCGTGGACGGCTCGCTAGGGTGGGCCATGTGTCCCATTCTGGGGGCTGGAATTGCGCCGACAAGTGGCAATATGTGCGGTCGTAAAAGAGGGGAGGGCCGATGCTGTCGGCCCTCCCCGGGGTTGGGCGCCCGGTGTTTTAAAGGGACGCGTGTACGCGGGCAATGCCCCAACAGGTTCCTTGTTTATAGATATGTCCCAGTTTGTGACGTCCGGAAGTCCCGAAAGGTGAGCCATGTGTCCCATGTTTGCGTTGGCATGGTCTATCGTGTGCCATAGAAATCCGCGATGGCCAGGTGCGCTGACGCTTGAGTACTTATGGGCTAGACTTAGCACCATTATGTGATTGATGCGGTCGGTCGGCGGTTGCCACCCGACCGATGTATATGACTTGAAGGTGCGTGCGTATGAGCCAAGAGATGATGGATAAAACCTGTCGAGAGTTTGCCCAAGCGCTGGCTGCTCGCGAGCCGGTTCCCGGTGGCGGTAGTGCGAGCGCCTTTGTGGGCGCACTGGGCGCCTCGCTTTGCGGGATGGTCGCCCGCTACGGTGCGACCAATCCCGCGCTTGCTGATCGTGCGGATGACCTGACGCGCGCGTTTACCCAGGCTGATGAGCTGGCCCAGGAGCTTGTCGAGTTGGTTGCCGAGGACGTTCGTGCGTACGGCCAGGTGTCCGCGGCGTACGGTATTCCGCGTGACGATCCGGCTCGACCTGCGGCGATTCAGGATGCGCTGCATGTGGCCGCTATGCCGCCGTATCGCATTATGGATGCCTGCGGGCGTGCGCTGGCGCTGCTCGAGGACATGGCCGACAAGGGTTCGCGTCAGCTGCTGTCCGATGTGGCGTGCGGCGCCGTGTTCTGCCGTGCCGCTATGCAGGGCGCGAGTTTGACGCTCTTTGCGAACACCACGTCTATGAAGGATCGCGCTCGTGCTAAGGAGCTCGAGACGGCGTGTGATGAGTTGCTCGACACATGGTTGCCGCGCGCCGATGCGCTGGCGCGCCGCGCCTCCGACGCTGCAAGGAAGAGAGGATAGCCATGGCTGAACTGCTGAAGGGTGCTCCCGTTGCCCGTGCTTTGACTGAGGAGCTTGCCGCTCGCTGCGCAGCCCTGCGCGAGCGGGGCGTTGTTCCGACGTTGGCTATCGTACGCGTGGGCGAGCGCGAGGACGACCTGTCCTATGAGCGTGGCGCTCTTAAACGCTGCGAAAAGGTTGGCATCGAGGCTCGTCGCGTTTTGCTTCCTGCCGACGTCTCGCAGGACGAGCTGCTGGCGGCTATCGAGGGCATTAATGCCGACTTGGCTGTTCATGGCTGTTTGATGTTCCGCCCGCTGCCCGCCGGCCTTGACGAGAACGCCGTCGCCGCAGCGCTCGATCCCGCCAAGGATGTTGACTCCATGACGCCGGCTTCGCTGCTCACCACGCTTTCGGGGCGCGGCGAGGGTTTTGCCCCCTGCACAGCCGAAGCCGTGCTTGCTTTGCTGGATCATTACGGCGTTGAGCTGGATGGGGCCAAGGTTGCGGTCGTCGGTCGGTCTCTGGTGATTGGTCGTCCCGTTGCCGCCATGCTTACGGCTCGCAATGCCACGGTGACGACGTGCCATACGCATACACGCGATCTTGCTGCCGAGTGCCGTTCTGCCGATATCGTTGTTGCGGCCGTTGGACGCGCGAGCACGATTGGCGCGGATGCCGTTCGCGAGGGCCAGACGATCATCGATGTTGGCATTAACTGGGACGAGGCCGCTGGCAAGCTGGTCGGGGACGTCGATTTTGATGCTGTGGAGCCGGTTGTTGGTGCCATCACCCCCGTGCCGGGCGGCGTGGGCGCCGTGACAACGGCGATTCTCGCCAAACACGTGATCGAAGCGGCCGAGCGCGCATTGAAATAGGCGTTTTGGGCTGTTTGAGGGGTTAGTTCTATACCCCGTGGACAAAAAATGCCAAATATGAGTACTGTTGCCAAGATAGTCACATATATTTTAGGTTAATTTGGCTCTCTTACGATATTTATTATCGATAGAGAGCCTATTTTATTGGACCTATGGGGAAGTACATCATCTAATTTTTGAACAAATGTAGACTTTCGACACCCATGCGTAGCAAAATTGCTGTTACTAAATTAGTGACAGTACTCATATTTGGCATTTTTTGACCACGGGGGCTGCCGAGGCCGTGGTTTCGCCCTTTTTGCGTCGAAGCGATACACTGTTGCCGTTTGATTTCTTCGCTCAAGGAGGATGCGCATGCCGTGCACAACGATTCTGGTCGGTAAGAACGCAAGCTACGACGGGTCGACCCTGGTCGCCCGCAACGAGGACTCGTCCAACGGGGTGTTTGAGCCCAAGCGTATGCGCGTGGTGCATCCCGACGAGCAGCCGCGCGTCTACACGAGCGTCCTGAGCCACCTGACCGTTGAACTGCCCGATAACCCCATGCGCTACACGTGCGTCCCCGATGTTGTCCCGGGCCACGGCATCTGGGCCGAGGCCGGTTTCAACGAGCTCAATGTGGGCATGTCCGCAACCGAGACGCTCACCACCAATGAGCGCGTTCGCGGCGCCGACCCGCTCGTGGACTACGTGCCCGCCAAGGGTAACGAGGGTGAGGACGGCTATGTGCCGGCGCAGCCTGGTGGCTTGGGTGAGGAGGACATGGTGACCCTGGTCCTGCCGTACGCCAAGTCCGCTCGCGACGGCGTTCGTATCCTGGGCGACCTGCTCGAGCGCTACGGCACCTACGAGAACAACGGCATCGCCTTTAGCGACGTGGACGAGATCTGGTGGCTCGAGACCATCGGCGGCCACCACTGGATCGCCAAGCGCGTGCCCGACGACGCCTATGTGACCATGCCTAACCAGCTGGGCATCGACAGCTTTGACCTGGATGACGCCGAGGGCGCCCAAGTCGACCACATGTGCTCTGCCGACCTGCGCTCCTGGATGGCCGAGTGGCATCTGGACCTGACGTTGGGCGTCGAGGGCGACGGTCCGGCAACGGTCTTTAACCCGCGCGAGGCCTTTGGCTCGCACAGCGACAGCGACCATGTCTACAACACGCCGCGCGCCTGGTACATGCAGCGCTGCCTCAACCCCAGCGACGTGTGGGATGGCCCCGACGCCGACTACACGCCCGAGAGCGACGATATCCCCTGGAGCCGCGTGCCCGAGCGCAAGGTGACCATCGAGGACATTAAGTACGTACTCTCGAGCCACTACCAGGGCACGGAGTACGACTGCTACGGCAGCAAGGGCACGCCCGCCACGCGCGGCGCCTATCGCCCCATCGGCATCAACCGCAACAGCCAGCTTGCCGTGCTGCAGCTGCGCTCCTATGCGCAGCCGGCCTACCGCGCCGTGCAGTGGATGGCGTTTGGCTCCAACTCGTTTAACGCGCTGGTTCCGCTGTACGCCAACGTCGAGACCATGCCCGAGTACTATGCCGACACGCAGGCTCGCGTGACGTCCGAAAACTTCTACTGGGCCAACCGCCTGATCGGCGCGCTGGCTGACGTCCGTTTCCATGAGTGCGGCCGCGCTGTGGAGGACTATCAGGAGAAGGTCGGTGGCATGGGCCACAAGCAGATCCATGACGTCGATGCTGCCGTAGCCGCTCTGCCCGAGGCCGAGGTACCTGCCGAGCTTGCACGCGCCAATGAGGCCTTTGCCGAGCGTGTTCGCGTAGAGACCGATGCTCTACTGGGCACGGTGCTCTAC
Organism: uncultured Collinsella sp.; assembly: GCA_958427355.1. Taxonomy (GTDB): domain Bacteria; phylum Actinomycetota; class Coriobacteriia; order Coriobacteriales; family Coriobacteriaceae; genus Collinsella. The sequence goes on from CAUACA010000004.1 coordinate 94,440, forward strand.
ACCACGAGCTGCGCCATGAAGAACTCTTTCGCGATGAACGACAACGTGAGGTAGGGATTTCCCGTCGATCGAATAGCGCTAAAACGCTTTGTCGCTTTCACTCAATCTTGGGTACAAGAACGCCAATGCAGTTGTTTGTGATTGGAGACAACCATGGTTATGAAACTCGATCAGCTTGTTAACGGCGCCATCAACGTTGGCTTTGGCGCTGCCGCCGTTGCCGTCGAGGGCAGCAAGAAGGTTCTCGACGACCTCAGTACCAAGGGCGAGCAGGTCCGCAAGGACACCGCCACCCCCGATATCGCCCGCAGCGTGTCCGACATGTTCGAGCAGGCCGGCGGTACCATCTCCGATCTGACCGAGCGCTTGGGCATGCAGGGCGAGACCGCGGCCCAGCGCGTGCTCGACGAGCTCATTCTTGCTCGCGTCCGCGTCATGACCGCCCCCGAGCGCACGGCCTTCCTGGCCCATGTGCGCGACATCGTCGATTCAGTCGAGGACAACGTGACCTCGGTGCCCGTTGAGTCCGTTGAGCCCGACGATGCGAAGGATACCGAAGAGGCCGAGTAGCAGCGCAGATGGCAGATTCCACCACCGATTACAACAATCTAGATCCCTTGGGTGACGAGGCGGCGGTTGTCGATGAGGTCGATGCCGCCGTCTCGGGCGCTCGCAAGAAGCCGCGCGCTGTCGATATGGTGCCCGAGGAGCCCGACGCGATGGCGCCGGACGAGGAATACCAGCTCACGCCGGCGGGCCGTCGCGAACGCATTGGGCAGATCGTTCGCCTGGTCAAAAAGTACCGCGTGTGGGATAACCTCACGCCGGTTCGTTTGCGCCGCCTGCTCGAGGAACTCGGCCCCATGTTCGTCAAGATGGGACAGATTCTGGCCAACCGGTCCGAGATTCTGCCGCAACGCTTTTGCGACGAGCTGCGTCGTCTGCGCTCCGACGTGGAGCCGGTGCCGTACGAGGTAGTGCTTCGCTGTCTGGAGGAAGAATACGGCTTGCGCCTGGGGGAGATGTTCGATGCGATCGACCCCAATCCGCTTGGTAGCGCATCGCTCGCGCAGGTGCACCGCGCTCGTCTGGTGACGGGCGAGGACGTGGCCGTCAAGGTGCAGCGCCCCGGTGCGCAGCAGGTTATGGCGCAGGACATCGATATCATCCGCTCGGTGGTGCGTATCGTTTCCAAGTTCGTCAACACCGATCAATTCGTTGACCTGCACGGCGTGGTCGAGGAGCTGTGGACCTCGTTTCGCGAGGAGACCAACTTTTTGGCCGAGGCCAAAAACCTCAATGACTTTTACGAGTTCCATAAGAGCGTTCATGGCGTGACGTGCCCTAAATCCTATCTGGACCTGTGCACCGAACACGTGGTGGTTATGGACTACGTCGACGGCATTTCGATCGCCGATCCTGAACGCTTAGTGGCCGAGGGCTATGACTTGGAAAAGATCGGTGCCGCGATTGTCGAGGACTACTCGACGCAGGTGCTCGACGACGGCTTTTTCCATGCCGACCCGCATGCGGGAAACATCATCCTCAAGGACGGCATCGTTTACTTTATCGATTTGGGTATGGTCGGACGCATGTCGAGCCACGACCGCGGTATCGTCAAGGACATGATTTTCGCCGTGGCCGAGGGCGACGTGCCCAAGCTCAAGGATTCGCTCATGCGCTTCGCCGTGACGCGTGGCGACTCGGCTGAGCTCGATCATTCGGCCTTTTTGTCCGATTTGGACTTTATCGTGGCTGACTTTGCGGGCCTTGACCTTAAGGACCTGGATATCGGCGAGTTTTTGACCTCGCTGTTAAACCTCGCGCGTAAGAATGACGTTGAGCTGCCGAGCGTGGTGACGATGTTCGCCCGCGGCATGGTGACGCTCGAGGGCCTGTTGACCGAGTACATGCCCAACGTCAACATGATCCAGATCATCCAGACGCACATCAAAAACGAGAAGAGCACCTACGCCCGCATGTGCGAGATGAGCCGCGATCTTGCCGCGAGCAGCTATCGCGCGGCAAAAGGCTCGCTCGAGGCGGCCGAGTATCTGGGCTTGGCTTCGCGCATGCTCACGCGCGGCCAGCTTAAGGTAAACACGCAGATCATGAGCAGCGATAAGGCGCTGCGACAGCTGGGTGGAATTATCGACCGCATGTCGATGGCAATTGTGATCGCCGGCTTGTTTATCGGTTCGTCGGTGGTGTACTACGCGCGCATCGAGCCGGTTGTGTTTGGTATCCCAGTCATTGGCTTTATGGGCTACGTGAGCGCGCTGGTGCTGGCGCTTATGCTGGGCCGTAATATCTGGCTCAACAGTCACGGCGGCAAGCACTAGGGGCTGCGGCCGTCACCGCATTTTCCTATCGCAAACAATAGCTTTTACCTTGGGCTTCGCCTGTGTGCGAGGCCCTTTTGCGTGATACCATTTCGACGGTAATAATCGATGGCCTAGATGGTGGTGCGGAGACGCACGAATGCGCGGTTATCCTGCGCATTTGGGAGAATCGGGGTGCAAGTCCCCGGCTGTACCAGTAACCGTAATTCCTCTTGGCTCGGGATGCTCGCGTCGCAGATCGGACGACGTGCCCGAGTCGTTAAGGTTAAGTCGGATCGCCTCCCGTCTTGCATGCGGCTGCGGCTTTTGCCGCCGGTGTGCATAGGGCTCTGGAGGGAAGGGGGACCCCGATGGGGGAACTCGAGCGCAACATGCGCGATGACGTGGGGCAGTCTCAAGGCAACGCTCCAAGTACAGACAGTAGGAGACAAATGGATATGTTTGAGGACGAGCGCCAGCGCGTCTCGCATCGCCGTGCCGCAATTGCGCGCGGCGTAGCCAAGCGCGGCCTGGTGGCATTCCTGGCCTTCGCGATGGCCTTTGGCACCACACCGGCTCAGCTGTGGGCCGAGGGCGCCGAGGGCATTGCCGAGGCTGTGGCTCAGACTGCGACGCCGAGTGAGGGCACGGGGGCCGCGGACGGTGCTGCCGACCAGGGCAAGGCCGAGGTTTCGGATTCCGAGGGCGCGCCTGCAGCTAGTGCAGCCATAACAGAGGCAGCAACTGGCGACGAAGGCTCGGCGACGGGGGAGAGCCCTGCCACGAGCGAGCAGTCTTCGACGGCATCCGCTGGCCAAGCGGGACCTGCCGCCGCGGCTGCCGTTCAGACAGAGAACCCGACAGAAACCGGCGATGTCGCCAAGAAGCAGGTTGAGGTCTCGTTCTCGATTATCGGCACCGATGCTGACGGCAAGGCTCAGACCTGGGTGGCACCTACGCAGCTCAAGCTCGACGAGGGCGCGACGGCTGCGGATGCCTTCATTAAGCTGCAGGAGAAGACGGGCTTCAAGGCGAAGTACGAACCGAACACGGCATACGGTTTCTACCTCGAAAGCATCACATCCCCGAGCGATGGTCGCACGCTTGCCTACGATCCGACGACTTATGCCTTCTGGCAGCTGTTCGTCGACGGCGCGTCTTCCTCGGTTGGCGCGAGCAGCGTTAAGCTCACCCAGGGGCAGAAGATTGAGTTTGCCTATACGGCTGGTAGCTCGTCCCCTGTCGTTAAAGACCAGGTTGCCGCAAATGTGACCGTCATTGGTCGCGATGCCCAGGGCAAGACTCAGACTTGGGTCGATAATGCGCAGTATGTGGTGACGTCCGGTTCGAGCGCGCTTGATCTTACGAAGGTCGCACTCGAGGCGAACGACATTGACGCCGTTGCTGCGGGCTCCTTCATTCTGAGCCTTAAGTACAACGGTGTTGAGCTGGGTACGCCCCAAGATTATTCGACCTATTGGCAGCTGTTCATCAACGGCAAGTCGAGTGACTATACGGCGGACAATGTCACCATCCATGCCGGCGATACCGTCACGTGGTTCTACGGTGGCTGGGGCGACCAGTTGCCGTCCGATTCTGTCCATGCTTCTGTTCAGGTTCTCGGTAAGGACAAGGACGGCAAGCAGCAGGTTTGGGCTTCGACGGGTCAGACGAGTCTCAAGGCAGGCTCCACTGCCAAGGATCTCCTTGAGCAGGTCGGCCTTACTCTCGATGCTGGCGAATCGTCTTGGGGCTGGTTCCTCAACGGCATTTATTCGCCCTTCGATGGTAAGTCCTATTGTGGCTATGATGCTGCGACCAATAGCTATTGGCGCTTCTACGTAAATGGCAAGTTCGCCGACGTTGGCGCCGGTGCCTACAAGCTCCAGGAGGGTGACGCCGTCACCTTTATGTATGGTGCTGACGCCGATGCCCTCCCCGGTCAGGTGCTTGGATCCGCCGATGTTATCGGTCCCGATGTCAACGGGAACAATACGCGTTGGGGCACGGCAAGCAATGTTTCTCTGCCCGAAGGCTCCACGGCCCAGAACCTTATTGAGGCAGTTCTGAAGGCCAAGGGCGTTGCGTACAACGGCTCCCAGAGTGGTGAGTACTGGTTCCTGAATTCCATTACTTCGCCGTTCGATCACAAGCCGTATGGTTGGGATGCTGCGACCAATAAATATTGGCATCTGTATATCAACGGAGAGCCCTCCTTACTCTGCGCCAATCAGATTACGCTCAAGAGCGGCGATAAGGTCACGCTTGCCTATACCACCGATAATTCGCCCATGCCCGATCCCGACAAGATTGTCGTGGATCCGAGCGCGACGACTCCTGATTGGGATGCCGAGTGGGCCGGCTACGGCAACAGTGGCAACGGTTCGACCGTAACGGATGCCAAGACGCCTGCGCAGGCCGCCGGTCTTAAATGGGCCTTCGATTGGAAGGTCGAGTCTGGTCAGCAGTATGCCAACTGCAGCGAGCCTGTCATTGCTAACGGCTTTGTGTACATCGCGACCGAGAACGAGCTCATTAAGATCGATTCGTCCACGGGCAAAAAGGTTGCCTCTGCGCCGCTTGCCTCCAAGGTGAGCTATACCTCTCGTCCGATCTATACCAATGGCCTTATCATCGTTCCGCTCAACGGCGGTGCGGTCCAGGCGATTACTGCAGACAAGCTGATCTGCAAGTGGCTGACGCCTGGTTTGACGGACTTGACGCAGAGCTCCTGCACCGTCGTTTCGGACGGCGAGTACGTCTATGTAGGCTCGGTCGATATTTCGTATGACGAGAATTACAACGCGACTTACGGCAACGGCTCCTTTGCGCGCATTAAGATTGCCACGGGCGAAGTTTCTTGGCAGAACATCGACCCTGCCGAGGGCTATTACTGGACTGGTGCGGCTTTGACGGATAAGTATGCCATCGTTCCTACGAGCGCGGGTACGCTTAAGTGCATTGATAAGACGACGGGCGATGTCGTTTCGACCATGAAGCTCGGCGCTGTCGCAAATGCCGATTGCATTGCCGATCCGTCCAATGGTTCGACCTTCTATCAGATGACGCACGACGGAAAGCTCCATGTGATTTCGCTTTCGGCGAAGGGCGTGCTGAGTGAACAGAAGACGGTTGATCTGGGCCTTACGAATAATCTGAGCGCCCCTGCGGTGTCTGGTGACAATCTGATTGTCGGCGGACAGACGGCTACGGGCTCTGCTCTGGTTCTCTATAACCTGAAGACGGGTAAGACCACGATGGTCGCTGCTGCCGACGGCAAGGCGCTGCCGGCTGGCCTCAACGGTATTGCTGCTACTCCGCTGGTGAGTGTTCAGGGCGGCAAGACCTATGTGTACTTCACCGTTAACAGCGCGGATAGCAAGGATTACGTCAACTACTCTGCTGGTGGTGGCGTGTATCGCTATGCGCTCGGCGATGCAGAGGCGACGCAGATTTATGATGCGGCTGGCCATTACCAGTACTGTGACTCTCCGGTCATTGCCGATGCTTCTGGCAATCTCTACTACATTAATGATTCGGGCACGCTGTTTAAACTTGGAGCTGTCGAGTCTTGGACGGTTGCCTTTAACTCCAACGGCGGGTCTGCTTGCGACACTAAGTTTGTTGCTACGGCCGATGGCAAGCTGGTCAAGCCGGCCGATCCGACGCGCGATGGCTACACTTTCGGCGGTTGGTATACCGATGAGGCTTGCACGCAGGCGTATGACTTTAGCACGCCTGTGACGGCCGATCTGACGCTGTATGCCAAGTGGACCAAGAATGCCGTTAACTCTGGCGGTAATGGCGGCGCTGGTTCGAATGGCGGCGGCGGTTCTGGTACCGGTACTGGTTCCGGCACTGGCGCTGGCACTGGCACGGGTTCCGGCTCCGGCTCGAAGGGCGGCGCTGTCGCCCCGGGTCATAAGCCGACGACCAAGACGACGGTGTCGACCAAGACCGAGACCAAGGACAACAAGTCCGACAAGAAGGACTCCGATAAGTCCGATAAGAAGGACGAGAAGAAGTCTGACAAGAAGTCTGACAAGAAGGACAGCAAGTCCGACAAGAAGTCCGACAAGAAGTCCGATTCCAAGTCCGATACGGGTGCTGCTTCTACGACCACTGCTAAGAAGTCCTCTAGTGCTTCCGAGCAGGAGACTGGCACCAACCCGCTCGCCATTGTTGGCGTTGCCGCCGGCGTCATCGGTCTCGCCATCGTCGGCGTGTTCGTGTTCACCAAACGTCGGTAGGTGAGGGTTGTGTCCAATAAATCCAAGGACGCTGACCCCAAGCAACCAGATTCCTCGTTCATTCAGTTCGACGATGCAAAGCAACAGGGCGCCGCTTCGGCGGCGTCCGCCTCTCGTCGCAAGGCGCTCCTTGGCGTTCTTGCTGCCGCGTGCACCATTCTGATCGTCGTCTCGCTGGGCTTCGTCCATCCTTCCGAGAGCGGCGCCTGGTCCATCGACTGGATCGTTCAGACCGTGACGGGGGAGAGCGTCGTCGCCAAGGACACCAAGGGGTTTGGCTCGACTACGACTTCGGGCGAGGCTAGTTCCAAGGATTCCAAATCTTCGAATGATGCAAAAGACGAGCCCAAGGGTTCGAACGACGCCAAGGACGATTCCGAGTCTTCAAACAAGGAATCGGACAAAAACTCGGATAGCAAGAAGTCCGAGGACCGGGGCGGCAAGAGGTCTGGCGATAAATCCGCTGCCCAAAATACGGGAGCCGGTGATACTTCCAATGTGTCTGGCGGTGCTTCTTCGGGCGGCGGTCAGTCGTCTGAAGAAGCCTCATCCTCTAATGGTGGAAACGCCTCCTCGGGCAGCCAAAGCGGCTCACAGGAGTCCAACTACGTTACGGTGACGGTTTCGGTCACATCGAGCGCTGTGGGCAATCCCGTGTCCTCTGGCGGCACCTTTACCTTTAACGAAGGCGCCACCGTTTACGATGCCCTGTGCGCGCTGGGCCTTTCTGTCAACGCACACGGCTCATCGTACGGCACGTATGTTTCTGCGATTGGTGGTTTGGCCGAGAAACAGTACGGCGGCGCGAGCGGCTGGATGTACTCCGTCAACGGCACAACGCCCATGACGGCCTGCAGTAACTACGTTCTCTCCAATGGCGACAACGTCGTTTGGTATTACGTAACGGGCTAGAGGCCTCGACATAGTGCGCCAGACGGGCGGTTCGGACCAACATCCGGACCGCCCGTTTTTCATGCGAATGGGACTGGGTCGCCGGGTCTCTCGGCAAACAAAAAACCGGTTGGAACGGGAATTCCAACCGGTTATACATGCAAGCAAATAGTGAATCGACTACGACCGTGCGCCCTCGAGGAAGAAGCGGCGGCTGAAGTAGTTGTACCAGGTGACGAGGAACGTGGCGATGGCCTTCATGGCCTGGTAGCCGATGCTCAAAAACGTGACGCCCACAAACATGTACAGGTCGTTGAGGCCCAGGCCGATCACCGACAGGATGGTGAAGATCGTGAACTCGCGCTTGCGGCTCATGCCTTCGCGGTGGTCGAACACGTACTTCATGCTGAGCCAGTAGTTGACCACGACGGACGTGATAAACGAAACCGTGGTGCTCATCAAAAAGTCGAGGTGGAACAGCTCGACGAGCGCAATGAGCATGCCCCAGTCGATGCCAAAGGAGATAAGACCCACGACAGCAAACTTGAGGAACTGCTTGGTATGAGGTTGTGCCAGCGCCTTGCGCACGTAATCACATCCAATGCGTTGATGAATCGAGCAGAGGATACTTTAGAGCTTTTACAAGGGAAACGTAAGGTCTTTGCCAAGAACTATATGAACTCGCCAAATTTTCAAGAGCTAATCCGCAAACGTTGAAAATTTGCCCGTAAACGAGCGGCACCCACGGACGATACTGCGCTGAGTGCACGTCGTCCGTGGGCGCCGTAATGCTGCAGGGGTTTCGAGCTACTTGGTCTCGTCGCCCTCCAGGAAGATTTTTCGGGTCACAAAGTTGTAGACCATGACAAGCGCGGTGGCGCAAATCTTGGCGATATTGGCCTCGAGTCCCAGGCCGGCGTTGAGCGCCAGCACGATGCCGTCGTTGAGCGCCAAGCCGATCACGGACAGCACGACAAAGATGATGAACTCGCGGCGGCGGCTCATGCCCTCCTTGTGCGCAAACACGTACTTCATGCTCGCGACGTAGTTAAAGATGAGCGAGACGATAAAGCCGCTGGTATTGGCGATCAGAATGTTAAGGCCCAGGCCGTAGTGGAGCAGATTCATGATGCCAAAGTCGATGACCGTGGCGACGACGCCGACGACGCCAAACTTCATGATCTGCGCAAGGAGCTTTTGCATGGTACCTGCCTTAGGGTGGCGCCATAGCGCCGTGGGGATGACGAACTCAGCAAGTTTAGCCAATCCCCACGGGTGGAGCTAGGCGCGCTCCTCGATAGCACCGTTTCTATACGCATCGAGCAGTTGGCGTAGGTCCTGGATCTGGCTGCGGATCTTGGCACCCGTATCGGTGTCGCTTACCATGCGGCGGCGGTCGGCCTCGTCAAAGCGGTTGGTCTCGCTCTCGATGTCTACATTGCGGGTAAGTGCCTCGGCAACCGTGGTAAAGGCTCGGTGCGACTTAAGGCGGCATCCGCGCGAGCTTGAGATAAGCGTGTAGCCGGCGATGCCCGTCTTGGGGTGGTAGGCGCGGCAGAAGCCGCCATCGATGACCAGCAGCTTGCCCTCGGCGCGGATGGGCTGCTCGCCCTTGGTGGTTTTAACGGGTGTGTGGCCGTTGATGATGTGGCCGGTCGGCGAACATGCCATGGGGGCAACGCCGAACTCGCGCATGATGTCGTCGCAGACAGAGGGCGACTTGGTAAGCGTGAAGTACGGGTCCATCGGCTCGACCCAGGTGCTCTTATCGGCGATATAGGCGCGCTCAAAGGTACGCACCAGGCGTCCGCTGGCGGGTGAGTTAAAGCCGATCCACAGGTACCACATCCAGTCGAGGGCGTCGCGGTCGCCCACGCGCCAGGCGCGGCGGGCGATGCGGTCGCAAAAATCGAGATAATCACGGCCGGCGTGCCAGGTACCCAGGCAGTTCATGCTGCTAAAGGTGCCGTCTTCGTTGAGCGGCACGCAGCCATGGAACAGCAGGTTGCCGTTGGTGACCTTGTACATCGAGCCGTGGCTATAGAGGAAATCGATATGGCGATGCAGGTGATCGGCGGTGACAAACTCGGACACGAGCTTGTCCATGATGTGTTGCTCCTGGGGCGTGAGCATGTAGGGGTCCGCCGGATCGACGGTGGGGAAATCGTTGGTCGTGAGCGGCCATACGCTGCCGTCGGCGAGCGTGACCGTGCCGGTGTCGTGGTCGATCTTGTCGAGCAGCAGGCGGTCGGTCATGTCGAACTCGGGGTGGCGCTGGATAATCTGGCCCTCGAGTTTAAAGAGCAGCACGTTGATGGCCTTGATCAGCGGGGTGATGGACTCACCGGCGGTGTAGGTGGCATCGGCAAAGGCGACGAGCTCGCGCAGCGAGATACCGTAGTCGTTCTCGAGAATCTCGTAGTTGTCGTAGCGCAGGTTGTTGCGTAGCACCGTGGCGATGCAGGCGGGCTCACCGGCCGCAGCGCCTATCCACAGCAGATCGTGGTTGCCCCACTGGATGTCGAGCGAATGGTAGGTGAGCAGGCGGTCCATAATCTTGGCAGCGCCGCCGCCACGGTCGAAGATATCGCCCACCAGGTGCAGGTGGTCGACGGCCAGGCGCTTGATGAGCGAGGCGAGCGACTCGATAAAGTCGTCGGCGCTTGCGGTCTCTAGGATGGACTCCACGATGCGCTCGTGATAACGCACACGATAGTTGTTCTCGTCCGGATGCGTGTGCAGCAGCTCGTCGATGATGTAGGCGTAATCGCGCGGGATGGCCTTACGCACCTTGGAGCGCGTATAGCGGCTCGAAAGCGAGCGGGCAACCATGATGAGCTGGTCGAGCATTGTCTTGTACCAGGTGGGGGAGTCCTCGCGCCGGCTGCGGACCAGCTCGATCTTCTCGCGCGGGTAGTAGATGAGCGTGCACAGCTCGCCCTTTTCGTCAAAGGAGAGCGTGTCGCCAAAGATCTCGTCGACATGTTCGCGCACGACACCCGAGCAGTTGTTGAGGATGTGCATAAAGGCTTCGTACTCGCCGTGCACGTCGCTCATAAAATGCTCGGTGCCTTTGGGCAGGTTGAGAATGGCCGAGAGATTGATGATTTCGGTAAACGCGGATTGCTCGGTGGGAAATTGTCTCGACAGCAGGCGCAGATACTTAAAGTCTTGCGGGTTGCGATCGAATGCGACCATGAAACACCTTCCGATATGGTTGGTAAAACTGATAAACAGCGTCAAACGTTTATCAGTATGCACCGGCTTTGTTTCGATTTTGCGCCGGCGGCTGAATTGTCGGCTGAACGGTTTGGTAAATCGATTTAGTTGAGGTTGATGTGTCGGTTGGGTGGAGGCGACAGAGGGTGTTTTCTCAGATATTTATGCGTGGGGTCGGTGGAGACGATGGTGGTAAAGATGTTCACTATTTTTGGTTCGATTTGGTAAATAGTGGACATATGTACCGCATGTAGGCTCACTGTGCGATAATTTGCGCAGCAATGAGTAAGGAGCCTCATATGAGTGATTATGTCCTGACCTGTGAATCCGCCGCCGACCGACCCCGTGAGTTCTTTGCGTCGCGCAATATCCCTGTCGTGTGTTTTCATTACGAGATCGACGATGTTGTCTATACGGACGATCTGTATCAGTCGATTACGCCGGACGAGTTTTTTGCTCAGATTGCCGCGGGCGCCATGCCCAAGACGTCTCAGGTGAGCGTGGGTGAGTACGAGGAGTTTTGGGAGCCGTTTGTTGCCGAGGGTAAAGACGTGCTGCACCTGGCGTTGTCGTCGGGTATTTCGGGCACGTATGGATCGGCCTGCGTTGCGGCACAGATGCTCGCGGATCGCCATCCTCAGGGCGGCAAGGTGCGCGTCATCGATTCGCTGGCGGCGTCTTCGGGCTTTGGCCTGCTGGCGGAATGTGCCGCCGACGTTCGCGATAGCGGCGCTTCGCTCGACGAGACGGTCGCTTGGATTGAGGAGCATAAACTCAACCTTCACCACTGGTTCTTCTCGACCGATCTGTCGAGCTACCTGCGCGGCGGTCGCATTTCGGCCGCGAGCGCGATTATCGGCACAGCGCTTAAGATTTGCCCACTTATGACGGTCGATTGCGAAGGTGGGCTGTCGCCACGTGAGAAGATCCGCACCAAGAAGCGCGCGATTTCCGAGATGGCTAAGACCATGATGAAACACGTGCAGGACGGTGCGGATTATTCGGGCAAGTGCATCATGTCGCACTCGGCGTGCCGCGGGGATGCCGAGGCCGTTGCGGCGCTGATTGAGGAACAAGTTCCGCAGCTCAAAGGCAAGATTGAAATCAATAGCATCGGTGCTCTGATCGGTTCGCACACCGGACCTGGTACGGTGGCGCTCTTCTTTATGGGTGACAAACGCGTGGATTAACTTGACCCATCACGTCGCGTACGATTGCTCAAACGAAAACGGCCCGCCTCACGTTTGTGGGGCGGGCCTTGCTCTTACGGTTAGCGTTTCTTTCCGCGGAAGAAGAAGCCGTGCAGCGAGGGCTTGAGTCCACGGTTGGCGCGACGCTCCTCGATATGATCGTGGATCGAAGCGACGCGTTCGATAACCTCGTCGGGAATCGGCACGTCGGGATTCATGTTCTCGACCTGGCTGACCTCGGCGGCGGCGACCTGGTCGATAATGGGCACATCGTCGCGCGAGATGACGGGCGTGGCGTCTTCTTTCATCTTGCGGTAGCGCTGCATCATGTCGGTCTGTAGCTGCTGGGCCGAAGGCGGCGTCCAAATGATGGCGTTGGCGCCGGCGGCGATGGTCTCGCGGATGCTCTCGGGTGTTTTGCCGCCCGGTGCGATGAGCGGCAGGTTGGGATAGTGCTCGCGCAGTTCACGTAGGACCTGGGGCGTGTTTTTGCCGGCGGCGATGTTGAGAATCTTGGCTCCAGCGCGCACCTTGGCGTGGGCATCGTCGTCGCAGCGAACGACCGTGGCGATGACGGGGATGTCGGCGATGTTGGTGATGTGCTCGACCATCTCGGCAGTAGCGGGGGAGTTGACCACGCAGCCCGCCGCGCCCTGCATCTCGGAGACGGCTGCCATCTGCACGGAGCGCTTACCGGTCGTAGTTCCGCCACCCACGCCTACAAAGACCGGGCACTCGGCGACGGTCAGCAGCGCTTGCGTAATGGCGGGCTGCGGCGTGAAAGGGTAGACCGCAAAGACGGCGTCGGCGTTGGAGTTGCGGATAACCGCGACATCGGTGGTGTAAATGAGCGACTTGATGCGTCGGCCAAAGAGCGTGAAGCCGCTGGCCTCCTCGATCTCGTCGGGCATGCGAAGGGCAGCCTTGCGCAGGCGTCCGTCGATGGGCAGGGGCTCCATAGGGAGCAGGCCGTTGGGCGTGACGGCTATTTGGGGCTCGGTGAACTCGTCTGCAAGCTCGACCTCGGAAAAATCGACCGAGGCGACGATGTCCTCGTGCACCTCGGCGGGCACATCGATGGGAGCTTGGTCGTTTGCCGCCGCAGGCGTGTCGAAGGAGCTGGTGCCGACGAAGGCGTCGACGCGCTCATTTAGATCGTTGAGGGTATCCATGGAGGCTCGATTCTATGTGATGATGGCCGGCGCGATGCAGCCGGAATTGCGAATGCTAAATCGTTTGACGAGTTGATTTTTCCCCGCCGCGCCATCCGTTAGACCGAAGGGCCGGCGAACGTGAAGGAGCTGTGGTGGCGGGTATCGAGGTGCTATCTTGAAAGCCCCGTTTAAAAGAGAGGTGACGCGGTATGGAATTGACAGCAATGTTTGGCTCGATCGGCCTGTGTGTGGCCGCAATCGTTGCCGCCGCGGTCATCTACTTTGTGGTCACGGCCATTAAGGGCAAAAGGGCCGAACGCAAGGAGCGCGCGATGCTTAAACAGCATCGCGACCAGCAGGGCAAACGCGCACAGAGATAGCTTGTTGAGTTTTGGATCCGTGCGCTAGCTGCGTTTTCGGATCAGGGCAATGTAGAAGCCCTCAAAGTCGCGGCTAGGCGGAATGGTGAGCGTGCCGGGCAGGCCGTTGACGATGGCCGATACCTGACCCGCGGCAATGGCTTCGGTCAGAGCGTTGGACTCGATGCGCGGCTCCTCACCAGCTTCCTGGGTGCGTCGTGCTTCACTTTCGCTTGGCGTGCCGTCGAGGGGGATGAGCTCGCAGTCCATATGCTTGTCGAGGGCCTCTTGCAGGGCGTCCTCGTTTTCCTGCGGCAAGATCGAACAAGTCGAATAGACGAGCGTGCCGCCCGGTTTGAGGGCCCCCATGGCGCGGTCCAGAAGTGCTCGCTGCGAGCGGGCGCACTTGCTCAGCAACTGCTCGGTGAGGCCGCGCAGGCTTTTCTCGTTGCCACTGATGACGGTGCCCGTGCCGGTGCAGGGAGCGTCGAGCAGGATGCGGTCAAAGCGGAAGAACTCGTCGAGCTCGCGTGCGTCGATGCGCATGACGGGCACGTTTTTGGCACCCTGGCGATGGAGGTTCGACTCGAGCTTTTCGGCGCGGGGAATGCTCATCTCACAGGCGGTGAGGTGCGCCTGTCCCTGGGTGAGGGCGGCGATCTGCGTCGTCTTGCCGCCGGGGGCTGCGCACATGTCCAGGATGTCCTCGCCTGCCTGGGCGCCCAGGACCAACGGCGGCATCATGGATGACAGGCTCTGCAGGTAGATTTTGCCGTCGCGGTAGATGTCGAGATCCCACAGATCTGAAACCTGGGCCTCGGGCAGGATAAAGGCGTCCGGATACCAGGTAACGGTTTGGTGGGCGATGCGGGCGGCATCGAGCGCCGCAGCGATGTCCTCGGCGGTCGCCTTGAGCGTGTTGGCGCGCAGCGTGACCGGGCGTGTGGCCGCGGCGCCGAAGCCCTCGATCATGAGCTTGGCATCGGCGGGCGCATAGGCGCCGGCGACCGTGTCGACCATAAAGCGCGGCAGGTCGGCGGCGCAGGGAAGGGCGGCAAGCTGGTCGGAAAGCTCGGTAGCAGCAAACTGCCTGAGCTTGAGCTCGGCCTTGACCTGCTTTTTCTGCTTACGACGACGCGGCTTGGACATCCGTCTTTCCTTCCCGTCCCAAATTGACTACTTTCCGGGCACGCCGCTGCTGGCGTGCTTTAGTACTGGCTCTCGTGCTTGCTAAAGAAGTCGAAGCGCGGGGGCAGCGGCTTCACGCGGTGGTCGCCGGGCTCCTCGCCCAGGCTCTCTACGAACTCGTCCGTGGAGGCAAAGATGTTATCCCAGCTAAAGAAGGCGACCGGATCGACGTCGAAGTACTCGCAGATGAGTTCGCAGCCGGCCGGCACAATACCGTGCATGAGCACGGTCGCCACGCGCAGCTCGGTAAAGGCGTCGACGAGGGCCTGCGTCATGGCGGCGTTTGCCTCGTTACCCTCGAGCTTGTTGGCGGCCTTGGAGGCGTCGCTCCAGCGCTTGTTGGCGGCGCGCAGGTAGTCGTCGCACACGGCAAGCGCGCGGTGCGTCTCGAACTTGTACATGGCCTGCTCAAAGGCAAGGGTTGCCTGCTGGGCGGCTTCGACCACGGTGTCAGAAGCGGCACCAGCGGGGATGCAGCCGTTGCGGTAGGGGCTCTCGTCGCCCTCCTTGACGGCGACGCCGTAGAAGCAGCTGCGGGCCAGGCGGTTGAACACGCCGGTCAACAGCGCGCTCTCCTTAAGGGCCGGATCGATGACGCGCTTGTCGTCGCAGGCACGCACCTCGTTGCCGTCCTTGTCCTTGCCGGTCACACGTGTGTCATATGCCTTGGGGCTAAAGCTTACCGGCTTCTCGGACAGGCCGAGCGACAGCCAATGCGCGCGCATCTGCTCGCAGGTGTAGTGGTTGAGCAGGTTGTCTGCCGGCGGGGGAGGCGTCTGCGAGGACGAGCTGGCCTTTTTGCCCATGTAGAGCAGGTGGTAGCAGGCGCTGACGGTGCTCTGCGTGAGGTTCCAGCCCAGGGCCTCCCACATGGCGGTCTGCGCGATGCAGTAGAAGTAGATGTTGTCCTGACCGATAAACTGGTAAATCTGAGCGTCGTCAGAGCACCACCAGTCGCGCCAGTCGAGCGAGCTGTGCTGGTAGGTGGGCGCGGACACTTGCGTGGAGTCGGCAGCGGGCTCGCCCATGAGAGCGGCATCCTGGGCGGCGACACCCTCGGTCACGCCGGCGGCCTTGGCATCGCGCGCGAGCACGGTACGCGTATAGCTGATGGGCGCCCACAGACTCTCGGGCCAGCACCAGCAGGTAACGTCGGAGACGCCGTCGACCTGGGGCACCGGAACGCCCCAGTCGATGTTACCGGTGATGCGGAAGGGCACGAGCGCCTTGCCGCTGCGGAAGCGCACGCCGCCGTTGGCGAGCACCGCGTGGGCGTCGTCGCGCTCCTTCCAGCTGGGGAAGGTGACGGTAAAGCTGCTCTTGTTGCCCTCGGGCTCCAGCACGGTGTGCTCGGGAAGCTGATCCTCGACGGCATCGAAGGCCTCGCGGAACTTGTTCTGGATGTAGAGCTGGGCCGGCAGCAGCCACTCCTCCATGGTCTTGGAGACCACGGAGCGAACCTGCGGGTTCTGGGCGAGCTTGGCGGTATAGGTCTTCATAAAGTCGAGGTAGGCCGGCAGGTCGAAGTAGAGGTTGTCGACCGGGCGCAGCTCGGGCACCTCGCCGGTGAGCTGGCTCTTGGGCGCGATGAGCTCCTCGGGCTCAAACTGGTGGCCCAGGTCGCACTCGTCGGCATAGGCCTTCTCGGACTTGCAGCCCTGGATGGGGCAGCGGCCGATCACCTGACGGCCGTTGAGGAACGTGCCGGCCTTGGCATCGTAGAACTGCAGCGTGGAGCGCTTGGAGATGGTGCCCTGCTCGTGCAGGCGCTCGATAATCTCGGCGGTCACCTCGTTGTGGATCTGGGCCGCCGGCTCAAGGCCCGAGCCGCCGTAGATGTCACAGCTGATGTTGTAGTTGTTGAGGGTCGCGGCCTGGCGGGAGTGATTGGACTCGACATACTCGCTAATGGACTTGTCGTAGCCCTCGTTCTCCTTGAGCTTGCGGTAGCTCTCCATGATGGGCGAGCCATAGCAGTCGGTGCCCGAGGTGAAGATGACGTTCTCGCGGCCCAGACGGTCGCGCAGGAAGCGGGCGAAGAAGTCGGCCGGGACAAAGACGCCGCCGACGTGGCCAAAGTGAAGGCCCTTGTTGCCGTAGGGCTCGCCGGCGGTAACGATGGCGCGGCGAGGCCAGCTGGGACGGTCGTTCATGGAGTATTTGGATGCCATGGGACTCCTTCGCATATGGTGAGAGCGCAGCCGGGCACAAGGCCTGGCGACGCGGTGGTCAATTCGTGCATATCGTTCGACATTATCGCACATGCGGACGGGTACGTGGCAGGGGCGCTATCCTAAGATGCTATGAATGAGATTTCCAACATACATGCGTTTGAAGACGAGGATTTTCTGCACGCCTGCTTTGTGTGGGGGATGGCCGTGCTCGGCGCATTTGCTGTGTGCTTGGTGCCGGTGTTTATGCTGATGGGCGGGCCTGCGGACTTGGATGCGGCTGACGCGGGCGGCTGGACCACGGTCTTGGGCTGGATAGTCGGCTTGGCTGCGGTTTCGGCGGCGTCATTTGCCGTGCACGAGCTGGTGCACGGTGTGTTTTTTAAGCTGCTGGCGCCTGCGGGCGCGCAGGTGACCTTTGGGGCGAATCGCGAGACGGCGATGATCTATGCCTGCGCCGAGGGCGTGGTGTATTCGCGCCGGCGGTACGTGGCAGTTTGCCTGGCGCCGACGGTTGTTGTGACGACAGCGTTTGCCCTGGGGTTTGCGTTCTCGGGCTATCCGCTGCTGTGCTACCTGGCGGCCGGCTTGCATTTGTCGGGCTGTGTGGGCGACTGGTACTACGTGCGAACCATTCTGCGCGATCGCCGCATTGTCGCCTGCGAGGACACGTCCTTTGGCGTGCGCTTTTTCGCAAAGTAGTCTTTTTGAAATGATTTTTCTGGGACGGGGATTAAAAAATCATTGCGGGAGAGGAGATGTTGATGAAGCCGTTGTTGTTGCACGCTTGCTGCGCACCGTGCTCGCTTGAGCCGGTCCGCCTGCTGCGCGAGGAGGGGTTTGAGCCCACAATCTGCTGGACCAACCCCAATATTCAGCCGCACGATGAATGGCAGCGTCGCCTGGACGAGCTGCGCCGGTGGTGTGCCGAAGGCGGCATCGAGCTCGTCGAGGCGGGGGAGGACCGTGAGCGCTGGGAGGCCGGCGTGGCACCGCTGGGTGCCGATCGGCCCCGTCGCTGTCGCGCATGCTATGCCCTGCGTCTGGCCGAGGCGTGCCGTGTGGCCCAGGAGCATGGGTTTGAGTTTGTGGGTACGACGCTCGCCGTCTCGCCGTATCAGTTGTTCGAAACCTGCAATGATGTGTTGGAGCGTCTGGCTGCCGCCCGCGGTCTCACTCCGGTGATTCGCGATTTTCGCCCGTATTACCCCGAGGCCACGCGTCGTTCGCGCGAGCTGGGCATGTATCGGCAGAACTACTGCGGCTGCCGTTTCTCGGCCGTCGAGGCGGCCATGGACCGCGCCCGCATCCGCGACGAGCGCAAAGCGTCCAAAAAGTAGTTCATTTGGGCTGGGGCTTTGAGCTGTCTGTGCGGTACGGTCGTTTTTGGGAAAGTCGATTTAATTAAGCGTGTGATCGTGGCTCGCTTGATACCAAACGACGACTCCTATGATTCTAATCCTCCGTTTGTTAAACATCAGATCCGGACTTGCTGTTGCATATGAATGGGACGACAGCACAATCATGTCGTTTCCTTCTGCAAATCGCCTAATTACCGGTGTTTTACCGTCTGCGAGCGCCAATACAGCACAGCCGTTCCAAGGCTTTGCGGTGGTATCGACAAGTAGTAAGCTGCCGGGAGGGTAAATGCGGGACATTTCGTCACCTTTGATTTTAACGAAAACGCTATGTGGGTGACGCTTGGCTACGTCTACAGGCGCGCAAGCATTTTGTTGGCTGTGCGTGATGCGGCGCTTTTGCGATTCGATATCGATGACGGGAAATGCGCCCTCCATTTCGTGGATAGCAGGGTCTTCGTCGGTGACGATTCTTTTATTTGCGAGCTTTACGGCCAAACCGTTTTCCTCGCCAACAAGTTCATCGCGGGTGC
The DNA here is from genome assembly GCA_958427355.1 of uncultured Collinsella sp. Classification (GTDB taxonomy): domain Bacteria; phylum Actinomycetota; class Coriobacteriia; order Coriobacteriales; family Coriobacteriaceae; genus Collinsella. The sequence goes on from CAUACA010000004.1 coordinate 113,074, forward strand.
AACCGAAGAGCGCTTGTAACTTTTCAATATGGCGCTCACGGGGGGCATACCGACTTTTTTCCCAACGACAAACGGTCTCTTTAGATACCCCCAACATCTCTGCAAGTTGCGCCTGACCAAGATGCTCCATGGTGCGGAGTTTACGAATATTTGCCCCGAAGCCCATGGCTATAGATCCTCTCGCCACAGAGGGAGGCATAGACAGTTTGTGCCACCATAGCCTTTGGTGAGCTCGTCAATGGATAACGGGAATAATTCCATTCCTGCTTTCTCAAGCGCTTCGTTGGTCCAAACGTTTTCTTCATATACGCATAGTTTTCCTGGCGAGAGCGCAAGGATAGACGTTGCGTTGTTCCGGCGCTCTCTTTCGTAGGCGGTTTGATTCCCGCCTCCGCAGTCAATTACTTTTATTGGTTCGCAACAGGCTGCAGAGAGTATTTCCGGAATCGTGCGATCGATAGGAGTGATCGTAAGGCCCTTTCCGGATCGTTTTAGTTGAATGCTGTATGCATCAACGGCATTGCATATCTCACGATCGATGAGGAACGCGTCGTGATCAATTCTACTTATGAACGTATCGAGGTGGATACGCAGCCCGTCAGAGGGGACTCGAATCGCAATTAGCTCGGTGGTCTGGAATTTATTTGAGGTCAGGAGCTCTTTGGCAAGTGACTCGACGGCGGCGGGTTCAGTTCGGTCAGAGATTCCAACTAATAATGTCTTAGCACTGATAACAAGAATGTCTCCGCCTTCGATATGGTAACTACTCCTGTTCAAATCACATACCGGGGTTTCTCCCATGATCTTGTGGTGGGTGAATATCTGCCGGTATAAGGCGACCTCACGATCACGCTCAGGCCAATACATATGATTTAGGATGATGCCGTCTCCGACTACCACAGCAGGATCACGAGTGAAAAAAAGCGTGTTGAGGGGATTGACCAAGAGCGAGGCGGGGTCAAATTGCTCGTGCACGAGCGCCCGTAGTGTTTCCGACTGGTTTGAACATAGCTCAGTGTCTCCAAAGCGAATGCCGTTAAGTACTATATTCACCAATTCCTGGGTGTTCTTAGCGTTCTCAAACAGCTGGGTTATTGTCTCGAGGAACTCTCTGCCTGTTGCCCCACTGCAACGGAGGTAGTCATCAATAAAACATTTAAGTGATTGGGGCTCAGTTTCAAGTGAGTCTTCGAGAAGGTCCCTAATTTCAATGGTTTCTACGCCATGCTTCTCAAGCAATTGAACCATGGAATCGTGCTCATATATTGCTTTGTCGAGGTCAAAACGACCGCTCCATTTTCGCAGGGAGAAAACTTGGCTGAAGTCGGCATCAGGGTAGTTTTGTGTTTCAGTTCCTGGTCGATGGACAAGTACGGCTTTTAAATGACCGATTTCATTTGTTATGTGTACGCCTTGCATGTCTGTCTCCTGTCCTGCTGGTTTTTATATAAGGCTAAGGCAGGTTCCTTGTTGTGTTGCGGAAAAGTTAAAAGACGTATGTAATTGATAAATAACATCAATTTTAAATATCAGATTGATTAATAACGTCACTTTAGCTGCCGTTCATAGGTGAAAAGCGACACGATGGCGATGGTTGGCCGACCACCGCTGAGCAACCTCATACATTTATGGTGCCAGCTGGATAGATGGGAAAAGGAATGAAGGAGGAGATATGGCAGCGGAAAGTTCGAAAGGCATCAAGCAGTTCAAGGTCCCGCACGTATATGCGATCATCTTTGCACTTATGGTCATCTTCGCTGTTCTCACGTGGATTGTTCCCTCTGGGTCCTATCAGCGTCAGGAGGTGAACGGTCGTGAAGTCACTGTCTCAGGTACGTATGAGCAGAGTGAAAAGACATATATTGACGAGGAAACCGGGGATGAAGTAGATCTCAGACAAGGCGTCTTCGATGTTCTTCAGGCTCCAACGCGCGGTATACAAGAGGCAATTGAGGTCGTTGCATTCATCTTGATTGTGGGCGGTTCGTTTCAGGTTATTACTAAAACGGGCGCTATCACGAGCGGAATGGGTCGTGTCGTTCGCCGCTTTAAGAACAAAGACATTCTAATTATTCCTATTGCGATGGTTCTCTTTGCATTGGGCGGAACGAGCTTTGGCATGGCGGAAGAAACTCTCCCGTTCTTTGCGATCTTCATGCCAATTATGATGGCCATGGGCTTCGACTCGATGACGGCGTTCATGGTCGTGTTCGTTGGAGCGCGCACGGGTTACATCGCCTCAACGATTAATCCGTTTAATGTTCTCATTGCGCAAGGTATTCTTGGTATTCAGGGCAACCCCCAGCTGTGGCTGCGTATGATTGCCTGGGTTGTTTTGACTGCCGTTGCAATTACTTGGGTTGTCCTCTATGCACGAAGGGTAAAGAAGAACCCTGAGTCATCGATCACATTTGAGGATGATATCGCCAAGAAAGTCGAGTTCGCTGCCGATGAATCTGCCCTTGACGCGGAATTTACGGGTCGTCAAAAAGGCGTGCTTGCGGTATTTATCGCTGGTATGTGCCTTATCATCTGGGGACTTGTGACCCAGGGCTGGTATATGAACGAGATTTCTGCGGTCTTTTTGGCCATGGGCCTGTTGGCTGGTGTTATTGCGGGCTTTAGTCAGGACGTCATCGCTCAGGAATTTGTTGCGGGTATCGCTGACTTTGCTTTCTCGGCAATTGTCGTTGGACTTGCGCGTGGCATCCTTGTCATTGCCTCTGACGGCATGATCATCGATACCATCCTCAATGCGCTCGCCACTGGTCTGGGCGGCATCCCGGCGGTTCTCTTTACTACGCTTCTTTATGCGGTTGAGAACCTCCTGGCGATTCTGGTTCCCAGCTCATCTGGCCTTGCAGCACTGACCGCTCCCATTTTTGGACCTTTGACCGAACTCATGGGCCTGAATCCCGAGGCCGCCGTGTGGGCTCTCTCCATGGGTAGCGCGACGATGTCTTTGATCTGTCCTACTAGCGCCATTCTTGTAGCGGGTTTGGGCGTGTGCAAGATCAAGCTTGGCCAGTGGTGGAAGACCGTTTGGAAATTCTTCTTGGTCGTGTCGCTCATCAATATCGTATTCGTAGCAATCTCGGGACTTATTGCCCTGTAGGTTTCATGTCTGAAATGGAGTAACAGGAATGTCTAAAGGACTGAATGTACACAGCGAGATTGGTAAGCTCAAGAAAGTTGTGCTTCACCGCCCTGGTCGTGACCTTGTGAACGTAAAGGCAGAAGAGTTCGAGGATGTCTGGATTCACGACTGCTTCTATCTTGATGTGGCTCAAAAGGAGCATGATGCCTTTGCGGATCTTCTGAGGAGCGAAGGTGTTGAGGTTCTCTATATGGAGAAACTCGTTGCTGAAGCGCTGGATGCATGCCCCTCGGCTCGCGCTGAGTTTACCGATACATTTATGGCTGAGAGCGGGATTGTCAATCCTATGCTTGAGCAGGCTGTTCGTGAAAAGCTCGACGCTATTTCAGATTCGTATCAGTTTGTACTTGAGGCTATGGGGGGGTATCGTTATCGTGACCTTGAGCTGCCTCGCGTTTCGACTACGCTTAGTATGATGGATAATGAGGATGCGAAGCCCGATGATTTGGTGTTGAAGCCTCTTCCGAGTTCATATTTCTCTCGCGATCCTCTTGCTTCCGTGGGCAAAGGCGTTCTGCTTCACCATATGTATTGGAAACAGCGAGATCGTGAAGTGCCCTTCTACGAAGCGATTTTCAAATACCATCCCGATTATGCAGGGACTCCGATTTGGTACGACCATAAGAATCCCTGGCATATCGAGGGCGGTGATGTGCTTAACATTAACGCTCATACCTTGGCTATTGGAATTAGCCAGCGAACTGAGGCGGCTGCGATTGAGGAGCTTGCAAAGAATTTGTTCTGGGGATCTGGGAATTCTGAGATCGATACCGTTTACGCTATTAAAATCCCCAACGGCTATGCTTACATGCATCTTGACACCGTTTGCACCATGGTGGATTTCGATAAGTTCACAGTTTATCCCGGTATTTTTGAGACCCTTCGTGTTTATCGTCTGACTCGTGGTGACTCTGAGGGAATGGTCGCTGTTCAAGAGATTGATGACACGCTTGAACATATTCTTGAAATGGCTACTGGCGTGGAGAAGGTGCAGCTTATTGAGTGCGGTGCCGGCGATATGGTTGAGGCATCTCGCGAGCAGTGGAACGACGGGTCGAACACTCTTGCCGTTGCTCCTGGTAAAGTCTGTGTTTACGAGCGCAATGTTGTCACAAATGATGAGCTCTACAAGAACGGTTTGGAACTTTTGGTCGTTCCCTCCGAGGAACTGTCCCGCGGTCGTGGTGGCCCGCGCTGCATGAGCATGCCCTTCTGGCGCGAAGATATTTAGTTGCAAATCCACTGTGATGGGAGATGGCGAATATGGGTGTTAATATCGCTGGGCGCAGTTTTCTGAAGCTGCTTGATTACACGACGGAAGAGATTGAGTATCTGCTTGAGCTTTCTGCTAACTTCAAAAGCATGAAGCGTGCCGGTGTTCCGCATAAATACCTTGAAGGCAAGAATATTGTTTTGCTATTTGAGAAGACTTCCACGCGTACTCGCTGCGCCTTCGAAGTTGGTGCACTTGACCTTGGCATGGGTGTAACTTATTTGGATCCGGGCTCGTCTCAGATGGGCAAAAAGGAGTCGATTGAGGACACGGCTCGCGTCCTTGGCCGCATGTATGACGGAATTGAATACCGCGGCTTTGAACAGGCGAAGGTTGAGGAGCTTGCTGCAAAAGCTGGGGTTCCCGTTTGGAATGGGCTGACTACTGAATTTCACCCGACTCAAGTGCTTGCCGATATTCTGACCATGCGTGAAGAGTTTGGAGAGATTAAGGGCAGGAAACTTACATTTTTTGGTAAGGCGGCCGGAAACGTCGCTGATTCGCTCATGGTCATTTGCGCTAAGCTCGGCATTAACTACTGTTCTTGCGGCCCAATCGGGGGAAATTCGGAGGGGGCTACATCCTATAATCCTGAACTCCTTGCAGAATGTAGTCGTATTGCGGCCGAGCATGGATCGACGGTTACCATTACAGAGGATATTGAGGAAGGCGCTCGTGATGCCGATGTAATTTACACGGATGTTTGGGTTGGCATGGGTCAGCCCGCAGAGCTGTGGGAAAGCCGCATTAAGCTCATGTCGCCGTATCGTGTGACCGCTGAGGTGATGTCTATGGCAAAGCCCGAGGCGATTTTCCTCCACTGCCTTCCGAGCTTCCACGATACTAATACTACTGTTGGTGCCGAAATTGCTGAGAAGTTTGGAGTTACCGAAATGGAAGTCACGGACGAGGTTTTTGAGTCCGATAAGTCTCGTGTTTTCCAAGAAGCGGAGAATCGCATGCATACGATTAAGGCGGTGATGTACGCAACGCTTAAGTAGCGGGGCGTTGAGAAAACAGTCGCAAATCTGTTTCCATACTATATTTCTCTCAACAAGCTGATAGGATACAGGGGAGAATGATGCGCGCGTCAGTCGATTTTTTCGACTGACGCGCTTTGTGAAAGAGGCAAAGATGCGTACCGATGATTTTGACTATAACCTGCCCGAAGAGCTCATTGCCCAGGCTCCTGCCGAGCCGCGCGACTCCTGCCGCCTGCTGGTGGTGGATCGCAAGGGCTCCCAGGCGGGAACGCCGCTGGAGCACGGCGGTACCGTTGAGCACCGCATCTTCCGCGACATCATCGACTATATCGAGCCGGGCGACGTGCTCGTCATCAATCAGACGCGCGTGATGCCGGCTCGCCTGATCGGTCGCAAAGCCGGCTCGGGCGGCGTGGTCGAGACTCTGCTGCTCAAGCGCCGCGAGGACGTGGATCCGTTGGGCCATGTTTGGGAGTGCTTGGTCAAGCCGGGCAAGCGCCTGAAGCCCGGTGCTCATATTGAGTATCGCGCCGGTGGCGCCCATGCGCCCGAGGGGGCTCCCGTGGTGCTGACGGCCGAGGTTGTCGACTTTGTCACCGATAGCCGCGGCGGCCGTCTGGTGCGTTTTGAGCCGGCCGGTTGCAATGCCGCCGGCGACCCGCGCACGCTCGACGAGGCCATCCACGCTGCCGGTCACGTGCCGCTGCCGCCCTACATTACCGATTACGAGGGCGATCCCGAGAAGTACCAGACCGTCTACGCCATGAAGGAGGAGCACTCGGCCGCTGCTCCCACGGCTGGCCTGCACTTCACGCCCGAGCTCATGGCTGCAATTGAGGCCAAGGGCGCCAAGTTTGCCGCCGTCGAGCTCGAGGTGGGTATCGATACCTTCCGTCTGGTGGAGGAGGACGACCCCACGCAGCACGTGATGCACACGGAGCGCTATCATGTGTCGCAGGAGGTTGTCGACGCCGTGCATAAGGCGAAGGCCGAGGGTCATCGTGTGATCGCCGTCGGCACTACCGCGGTGCGCTCGCTCGAGAGCGCGTTTGACACGGACGCGCCGGTGTCCGATCCGGCCGTGACGGCGCGCTATTTTGAAGGCCGCGAGGACGGGGCCGATACGCTTGGCCGCGGTGACATCGTGGTGCGCGAGAACGCCACGACGCAGCTTTACCTCATGCCCGGCTCGACCTATCACGTGGTCGATGCGCTGATCACGAACTTCCATGTGCCGCGCTCCACGCTCATGATGCTCGTGAGCGCGCTTGCCACCCGCGACCAGATCATGGATGCCTACGCCGCTGCCATCGAGGAGCGCTACCGCTTCTTCAGCTTTGGCGACGCCATGCTCATTTTGTAAGTTACGCGGTTCTACGAACCGCGTAACTGCTCGACGCTGCGCGGGCCGCATTTGGACAATCTGACGTTCAACTTTAAGGGCGCGACCAGAAGGTCAGCGCCCTTTCGTTTCACGTCACCTTGTCTCAAATGCGGCCCGCTCGCTCATATGACCCAATCCGCTGTCAAGAGCCACAATGGCCCCGCCGACCGCT
>CAUACA010000005.1 GCA_958427355.1 uncultured Collinsella sp.
AAAGCTGGCCGCTGCGCGGCCAGCGGACTAAAGTCTTGAACAAAAAAGCTCGCCGGCTAGGCCGACGAGCTGTAAGTTCTTGGTCGCGGGGGCAGGATTTGAACCTACGACCTCCGGGTTATGAGCCCGGCGAGCTACCAGACTGCTCCACCCCGCAATGTCTGGGCGCCTCATGTGCGCAAGAAAGAATATTACGCGGGAGTTCGGTAAACGGCAAGGAAAATCTCGTAGAGCATAATTCCTTCATATTTAAACCCCTCAGCCCCTATCACCGTAAACGAATCGCAGCTGAGCGCCGTCGACGGCACGTATACAATGGTGCGCGTCCTTTTATGCCGACACCGGGAGTAGACATGCTGCTCGCTATCGATATGGGAAACACGCAGACGGCCATGGGCCTGTTTGACGGAGACGAGCTGGTGCAGTCGTGGCGCATGCCCACCGACCGCTCCTATACCGCCGACGAGATCCATGTGCGCCTGATGGGTTTCTTTAAGATGTACGGCCTTTCGCTCGATGCGGTCGACGCGATCGCCTTTGCGGGCGTGGTGCCGCAGCTCTCGCGCGAGTGGCACGCCGTGGCCGACCGCATTGCCGCGGACGCCATCGTCATCGGGCCGCAGACGGCCGCCGTAACCAAGCTGCGGGCGGCGCGCCCCCAGGCCGTTGGTGCCGACCGCATCGCCAACGCCGTCGCTGCCGAGACCTTCTATGGCGCGCCGGCGATCGTGGTGGACTTTGGCACCGCGACCAATATCGACGTCATCGATGAGGACGGTTATTACATTGGCGGAGCGATCGCGCCGGGCATCCGCATTTCGATGGACGCGCTCGCCGCCCGAGCCGCCAAGCTCGCCAGCGTTCCGCTCGAGGCGCCCGAGCACGCCATCGGCCGCGATACCGAGGAGTGCATCAAGGTCGGCGCCGTGATGGGCGCCGCCGCCATGGCTGAGGGCCTGGTCGCGCGCATGAAGCGCGAGCTGGGCCGCGAGGATGCCACCGTTATCGCCACGGGCGGCCTCGCCAGCATCGTCGCCGATTCGACCGACGCCTTCGACGTGGTCGACGGACAGCTCACCATCAAGGGCATCTGCGAAATCTACCGCCGCATGCAGGAGCTGGGATAGAGCAGGGGCTTAAGTCGAGCACGCCCGATGCCACAGCCCCCGCAAACGTTCGCCAAGCCTATTCCTCAAAATCGAAAAATTTTCAGTTTTGAGGAATAGGCTTTCTGCTAGGCCTCGTCGCACAGCCACCTCGCCAGGTCCACAATCTGCACTCCGTCGCGATCCGTGGCCTCGTGATGCGTGCGGGCGAGAATCATCTTGGGATACGCATCGCCAATGCTCAGCAGTGGCGAAATCTCGCGTTCAAATGTCTTATCCGAGCCGATATCGTCGCTCACTTGAATATAGAGTTTCTCGCTCCGCTTGATTGCTACAAAGTCTATTTCCTTTTTATAGAGCACGCCGACGTATACCTCGTATCCGCGACGCAGCAGCTCGATTGCCACCATGTTCTCGTATACGCGTCCCCAATCCATATCACGTGTACCAAGCAGTGCATATTTAAACGCATGGTCCGCCAGATAGTACTTCTCGCCGCTCTTAAGGTATTTTTTGCCGCGAATGTCGTAGCGACGAACTTTATAGAAGGCAAACGCATCGCACAGGTACCCCATGTACGTGCCGACCGTCTTGTTCGTAATCTTTAGCCCATCCGCATTTAATGCATCAGTAATGTTGCGTGCCGACGTAATGTTGGAAACGTTGTCCATCATGTAATCGGCAATGCGCAGCAGCGCCGATTCGTTTCTCACGTTATGCCGCTGCACGATATCTCTCACAATGAGCGTCTTAAAGACGTTGGAGAGATATTGATAGCGCTGCTCCTGCAGTGGATAAGGGTAAGAGCCGGACATACCGCCGGTTCTCGCGTACTCATCGAAGTCGCGGTCGACCTCGCCCTCGTCGCCATAGAGTCGATACTCCTCAAACGAGAATGGGAAAACCTCGATCTCGAACGTACGCCCCGTAAAGAGCGTCGACAGATCGCTCGACAGCAAAAAGGCATTCGATCCGGTAATGAATATGTCGTACTGCTCGGATGCGTGGAGGCTGTTGATCGCACGCTCAAAACCGTCGCACATCTGAACTTCATCGATAAGCAGAAAGTTTTGTTTGCCGGACACTCGATGCTCTTTTACATAGGCGAGCAGCGCGTGATACTCGAGCAGGTTCTCGAACTCATCGAGGTTGTAGTTGATATGGATGACATTCGAATTGGACAGATTTGCCTCCACGTAATCGCGAAGGGCCTCGAGCAATTTTGATTTACCGCTACGACGGATGCCCGTGATGACCTTGATGTCCGGCACGCCAATAAGGCTCGTCAACGTGTCCATATATGACGTTCTATTGATGAGTTTCATTGGGGCCTCCTCGCGGTCTTTTATCGCCATTCCTCAAAAACGAAAAATTTTCAGTTTTGAGGAATGGGCTCTATAGCGAATATACCTCGCGAAAGGCCGAGCTGGCTTAATCCTGTTCCTCAAAAACGAAAATTATTCAGTTTTGAGGAATAGGGCCGACACGGCCATTCTCTCGGGTCACACAGAAGCTCTCCCCGGTGCAAGCCGAGGAGAGCTTCTGTTGTCATCGTTGTCTTTGAACGCGGATGTCTCGCGTTACAGCCCGCGAATCCGTACGGCCTCGGGCGGAAACTCCTGCTCGCCGGCATCGGTCTTGATGGTCGCGCGGCCCCAGATGTCCAGGCCCGCAAACACACCGACCGCAAGCGGCAAGCCGTTGGGCGACACCGCCGCAACTTGGCGACCGAGCAGCGGCACCATGTCGAAGTACTCGCCCAGCACGGGGGCCAGCGGACCGGCAGCACCCTGTGGCGTGTTGGCGACAACCGCCCAGGCATCCACGCGGGTCAACACGGCGGCGGCCAGCGCCTCGACCAGCGCTTCGTCAGCCATATCCACGCCAAGCTCGCTCAGTGCCGAACGCTCAATATCCACCGTCACGGCACCGAACATGCCCGCGGCACCGGCACCGCCGTTGACGGCGACGCGCGCGAGCGACGTCTCAAACGCGGGCGCGCCGCACACGATGTCACTCGGCCACTGGATGCCCACTTTGCCGGCAAGCCCCAGGCCCGGCGTTGCGGCCGTGCCCGCGAGCGCGTCCATCATACCCATTGCGACCACAAACGGCAGGCCGTGGAAGGCGTGCATGTTCACATCGGGGCGCACGACCAGCGAAAACATCAGCGATGCATCGCCCGCGCTCCACGCGCACCAGCCCGCGGACATGCCCTCGCGGCCCGCGTCGCGCGCCGCGTCGAGCTCGGTGCCAGCGGCAACAGCATTCATCTCGATCATCTACATACGCCCCAATTCGCCCACGATATGGCCCACGCGGTCCTCGGGCTCCTTGACCTCGACGCCGTTGTAGCGGAAGAACCGCGCCGGGTCGTGCATCAGGTCCTCGAGCGGCACCAGCACAAAATCGCGTTCGCCGATCAGCGGATGCGGCAGGCGCAGCTTTTTGCCGCCGTGGGTCTCGCCGTCCATCCACAGCAGGTCCAGGTCGATGGTGCGCGGACCGTTGGCCTTGGCCTTTTTGGAGCGGTCGCGCCCCAGCTCGGCCTCGATCTTCATGAGCTCGTCGAGCAGCACCAGCGGCGCAAGCTCGGTCTTGATCTCGATGACGGCGTTGGCAAACGCGTCCTGGCGCGTCTCGTAGGCCGGCTCGCTCTCGTAGATCTTGGAGGAGTTGGACACGCAGGTGAGTGGAATCTCGGCGATCATCTCGCGTGCGGCGCGGATGTTGTCGCAGCGATGCCCCAGGTTGGAGCCCACGGCCACAAACGCGCGGCGCGGCTGCGGCTTGGCAACCGCCCAGTAGCCGTTTAGGAACTGCGCAAAACCCGCGGCGTCGTGCACGCGCACGATGTTGGCACCGGCCTGGATGGCGCCCAGGCACACGCCAAACGTAGCGGCATCGCGCTCGGCGGCCTCGGTCACGCCCGAGACGGCGCCCACAAAGCGCTTGCGCGACACGGCGCACATGAGCGGATAGCCCAGTGACGCCATCTTGGCAGTCTCGCGCTGGATGACGATGTCCTCGTTAGCCGACTTACCAAAGCCCGGGCCAGGATCGATGCAGATGCGGTCGCGCGACACGCCGGCATGGATGAGTGTGCGGGCCTGGTCAGACAGAAAGCCCATGACGCGGCGCATGATGGGCGCCGAATCGGGCAGGGTGAAGCGGCGGAGCTGCGAGGTGGGCACGTAGGCTTCCTCGCGGCGGGCGCTGCGGCGCATCATGGCGGCCAGGCGGTCATTGGACTCCGATGCGGCCTCGGTGGCCTCGGGCGCAGCCTCGGGCGCGGGCGCAACGGTCTCGGCGGCAGCAGCCTGCTCGGCGGCCGGCGTCTCCTGCTCGCTTGCAGGCTCGGACGTGGGCTCCGGTTCGCCAAACGGCAACGAGGGCTGCACCACGCCGCCCGGAAGCTTGGCCTCCGGCTTAGGCTCGCCCAGCAACTTGCCGCGACGGCGGCGAGCCGGCTTCTCGGCCTCACGCGCGGCCTCGGCAGCCGCCTCGCGCGCCTTCTCGGCAACAAACGCCGCCGCCGAGGTATCGAGCTGCACCGTTGCGTGCGTGCGGGTGGGCGCGGCGACCTCGCCGGCATGCATCACGATGACGCCGCAGGTGCTCGTCTTAACAAACTCGACCATCTTGGGATCGGTGAAGCCGGTCACGTCGTTGACGATCGAGGCGCCGCAGCGCACGGCCGCCTTGGCAACCGCCACATGACGCGTGTCGATCGAGACGATGGCGCCCTCCTTGGCCAGCGCGCGCACCACGGGCAGCACGCGGCGAGCCTCCTCGTCGGGGTTGACCGGGGTAAAACCAGGGCGCGTGGACTCGCCGCCCACGTCGATGATGTCGGCGCCGGCGTCGAGCATCGCTAGGCCGTACTCGATGGCGGCATCCGGGTCGAAGTGCTCCCCGCCATCGCTAAACGAATCGGGCGTCACGTTGAGGACGCCCATGATGCGCGGACGGTCAAAGCTGAGCTCGTACTTTCCGCACCGCCATGTCTTGCTGTCGTTCGCCATGAACATCCTCCTAAAATGCCCACGCCGCCGAGCTTGGGGAGCTGGCGGCGGGGTCGCTTTGCACTCAGTCTTTCTATTGTATCCGCGCGCGCGGGCTAGAACGCAAACGCGGCCGCGATGTCGCAAGAAATCAGCAGGTCGGCATTTGCATCCTGATCGGTGGGAGCAAGGTTGCATATGGCCAGCGTATCGCCGGTAAAGTATCGCGTAAGGCCTGCCGCCGGATACACCACGAGCGAGGTCCCGCCCACAATGAGGGCATCGGCCGCGGCGATGGCGGCAACGGCACCGGTCAGCACATGCTCATCGAGCGGCTCCTCGTAAAGCACCACATCGGGCTTAATGCGCCCGCCGCACGCGGGGCACACGGGCACGCCCGCGGCGTCCTCGTGCTCGCGCGAGCAAATCCACTCGGCGCTATAGACCGCGCCGCACGACTGGCAAATGTTGCGATGGACCGATCCGTGCAGCTCGAACACGCGCTGTGAGCCGGCCATCTGATGCAGGCCGTCAATGTTTTGCGTCACCACGGCATTTAGCTTGCCGGCGCGCTCCAGCTCGGCCAGCTTGGTGTGGCAGCGGTTGGGCTTGGCGCCAAGCGCGATCATCTTGGTGCGGTAGAAGTCGAAGAACTCGGCCGGGTGCACCTCGTAAAAGCTATGCGAGAGCATGGTCTCGGGCGGGTAGACAAACTGTTGGTGATATAGGCCGTCCACGCTGCGGAAATCGGGGATGCCACTCGCCGTGGAAACGCCCGCGCCGCCAAAGAAGACCACGCGCTTGTGGGTGCCGAACAGCTCCGCCAGCGCGGCGGAGGCCTGTTTGGAGTCCGTTATCGCCTGCGTCATATATGTCCTCCATCTGTGCCGCCGGAGCGGCTGCGATTGCTCCGTCGCTCGCGGGGCCTGCCCCGCCTCTGTTGCGTTAATCTTAAGCCCGCCAACCCCGTCGAAAGGACACCATGCCTCAGACTTACACCTTTGCCTCGTGGAACGTCAACGGCCTGCGCGCCGTGCTTAAAAAGGACCCGAGCTTTATCCAGATCGCGCAAGAACTCGACGTCGATATCCTGGCGCTGCAAGAGACCAAGTTGCAAGAAGGCCAGGTCGATATTGACCTGCCCGACTATCACCAAACCTGGAGCTACGCCGAGCGTAAAGGCTATTCGGGCACTGCGGTCTTTAGCCGCCAGGAACCGCTGCGCGTGCTGCACGCCGACGCGCTGCTACCCTACGCCGGCGAGGGCGAGGCGGCCGTACTTGTCGCCCAAGCCGCGACCGAGGGCCGCGTCTGCGCGCTGGAGTTCGACAAGTTCTGGTTTGTGGATGTCTACACTCCCAACGCGCAAAACGAACTCGCCCGCATCGACGTGCGCATGGCCTGGGACGATGCCTACCGCGACTTTTTGAGCGCGCTCGAGTGCGAGACCGGCAAACCCGTCGTAACTTGCGGCGACTTTAACGTGGCGCACGAGGAGATCGACCTTAAGAACCCCAAGTCCAACCGCGGCAACGCAGGCTTTTCGGACGAGGAGCGCGGCAAGTTTACCGAGCTGCTCAACGGCGGGTTTACCGATACCTGGCGCGCGGCAAACCCCGACGTCGAGGGCGTCTACAGCTGGTGGAGCTACCGCTTTAATGCCCGTAAGAACAACGCAGGCTGGCGCATCGATTACTTTCTGGTAAGCGATTCGATCGCCGCCAACGTTCGCGACACCGGTATCCGTGGCGATATCTTCGGCAGCGACCACTGCCCCGTCACCCTCACGCTAGAGCTCTAGCCCCAAGTAATTTCCTGGGGGACAGAGGAAAACAGATCATGTGACCCCTCTCCCCCTATAAGGTGCGGTGGAATAGTTCCTGTTTGGGCAGCAAATAGCCAAAAACGAGAACCATTCCACCGCAAGTTCGTGAGGGAACGCGAAATGCCTTACAGCCCGTATTTCACGACGACACGGTTAATGCGGCGACACCAAGGCTTGTACAAGGCGGCCAAAAACACACAGGTCGCAAGGCCGTGCGTAATATCGAACGGCACTGCCGTGGCAAGACGCGCCACGGCACCCGCCCAAGTAAGCGGCTGTACAAATCCAATGATGTCATACGCGTTGATCACGACGCCATAGAGCAGGCCCGACGCAAAGCCGTACGCCAGCAGCGCTGGCATGCGCACGGTGCCGTCGGCGCGGTCGAACGCACCCGCATACGCCAGCGCACCGCCAACGTATCCCACGAGCCCCCAGGCATACATCTGCCACGGCGTCCACATACCCTGTCCAAAAAAGAAATTGCTGGTCAGCGCCGCCAGCGCGCCAACCATAAAACCATTGCGACGGCCAAGCGTCGCCCCCGCGATAATGGCGATAGCGCTCACCGGTTTAAAGTCGGGAATGGGCCCAAACAGGATGCGCCCCGCCGCCGCCAGCGCCGCCAGCACCAGCGTGGGCATAATCTGGCGCAAACCCGGACGAGATGCCTCGTAACCCGCAAAGAACAGCGCAAGCACCAACGCCACCACAACCAGCATGGCCAACGCTGCCTGCTCAACACCCGCCAGCAACGCGGTAGCCATCACCGCCGGCACCGCCAACAACAGTGGGATCTCCAGTTTTGCAAGCAAACGCGAGAAACGACAGTCCGTCATCCCATCACGCCCTATAGAACACGTTGTCGGCAAAGAAGTCGGCCGGGGACTCCATGCAGGCAATCTCACCGTCAAACATCATGGCAACGTCATCGGCAACCTGCTCGGCAAAATCCAGATCGTGCGTGGCCATGATGACGGTGCCGCCAGCCTTCGCATGGTCACGCAGGGCGCGGGCGATGATGCGGCGGCTGAACAGGTCTAGACCCTTGGTGGGCTCATCGAGCAATAGCAGTTCGGGGCCGATTAGCAGCAGTTTTGCCAATGCAAGCAGTTGACGCTGCCCGCCCGAAAGATCGTACGGATGGCGTCCATCCAGACCCGACAACCCCAAGCTCGCCGCACGCTCCCGCGCCAAGTTCTCGTCATATCCGCAGGTCGAGGCCCATTCCATCAGCTCATCGCGAACCGTCTCGGCAACCAGCAATGCTTTGGGATTCTGAGGCAGCAGCGCCGCCGAGGCCGCTCCGCGCACCATGCGGCCGCGCTGCAGCTTGGCGGTCTTCGCCAGCACCGAGAGCACCGTCGACTTGCCGCAGCCGTTACCGCCAACAACCGCATGCACCGCACCGGCCGAAAACGACGCATCGAGCCCACGCAACACCCAGCCGGACGCTCGATCGTAGCGAAACCAACCTTCCGACAGGGTGGTAGCCGACCCAGCGTGCATTTTTTGGAGTATTCTGCTTCCATCCGTGCGCGAGAAGGCTTCCAAGCCGTTCTCGAGCGACGTTTGCGCCACAAATTCGGACGATTTGTCCAATTCTGAACTTTTTTTCGCGCTCGATACGTCCCCGGGCGGCTCCAGAGAGCCCAAATTGTCCTCACGCCTGCTGAATACTCCGTTTTTTGCACATCGGATGGCACCCCACCCCAACGTGTCATCGGAAAACAGCGATTCTCGGCGTCCCAAAGATGCCATATCCGCCGCCTCGTGCACGCGGCCATCCTCAATCCGGTACGCACACGTCGCGTATTCGAGCATTGGGCGCGGCTGATGCGTCGCCACAACAACCGTGCAGCCCAGCTCGCGATTCACACGAAACAGCGCGTGCAGGAAATTCTTCTCGGCAACGGGATCGAGCTGAGACGTGGGCTCGTCGAGCAGCAGCACGTGCGGGCGCAACGCCAGAACGGCCGCCAACGACAGCAACTGTTTGCGACCACCCGAAAGCGTGTCAGTATCGCGGTGAAGCCAATCTTCCAGCCCAAAGAAATAGCTGGTCTCAGCTACGCGACGGCGCATCTCATCACGTGCTAGCCCCAAGTTTTCCAGGCCAAACGCCATCTCGTGCCACACGGTTTCGCACACGATCTGGTTCTCGGGATCCTGGAACACATAGCCCACGCGCTCCGCCGATGCCCGTACGTCTATGTCGGCAACGGGCTCGCCCAGCACGCGCAGTTCGCCAGTGCGCTCGCCCGCTGGAACGATCTCGGGCTTGAGCAGCGACAGCAGCGTCGACTTGCCCGAACCGGTACCGCCAACAAGCAGCGCAAACGCACCTTGGGGAACAGACCAGTCGAGCCCCTCGAGTGCCGACGCCTCAGCCCCGGGGTAGGTAAAGCTCAGACCCCGTACCTCAATCGCAGGCACATCGGAGCCGCACGCCCCGCCCGTTACCGAGCAGCTATCCAACCGAGCCATCAGCCAAACCTCTTCTCATCAATCGCGTGCAATGCGCAAGGCAGCATCATCCAGGCAGCGTACACGACATAGCCCAGCCACGGCGCCGGCACCGAGAGCTGCGGATAAAACGAATACTGCGTCGTCGCGGTCCACGCCACCGCCACCGCGGCGGCGCCAAACAGTACGAGCCCGGCCAGCGCGGCAACGTCACTGCGCCCCAGCCGATACCGCGCATACGTCGTACGACGCGTCGCGGCACCCCACCCGCGCGAGCGCATCGCGTCCGCGCGCTCCAGCGAATCTTCCATGCCCCAGCCCATCAACACACTCGATGCCCGCAAGCGCGAGCGCACGGGGTCGGCCGGCGCACGCCCCGGTACATCAATCGCGTCCTGCACCGCCAGCACCGTGCGGCCGCGGCACAAAAACTGTGGGATAAGCCGCATGCACATCGAGATCATAAGCGCGATCACCGGCGCGGCGTTGCCTAACAGTGCGAGCACCTTGTCGTATTCGAGCATCGACGCCGCGGCCTCAAACCACAGCACGCTCGCCACAAACAGCCCGCCCATGCACAGGCCGTATACCATGCTTTCCAGATACACCGCGCGCATGCCAATACGGAACAGCTCCGTCGAGCCCGAGGCGCTAAACAGCGGATTGACCAGCGCGATAATCAAAATCACCGGCAACTGCCAGCGAAGCGCCCCCAACGTGCGCGCAGCACCGCGCGTCGCAAGCCCGTACGCCAGCCCGCCCGCAAGCGACAGCGCGATCAGCACCGGTTGCATCGAGAACATGGTGAGCCCCAGCGTCAGCACTATATAGAGTGCCGGCACAGCCGGATGCGACATCGAGAATGCCGCGACGGGCTCGCCGCCAAACTCCTCTCGTATGTTGTCCACGGGCACCCCCGTCCCCTCGCTCAAACGACAGCTCCGCAGCACCGCCAACGCCGCACGCAAGCAGCGCAAACGCCACGCCGGTGGCGCAAGCCTCAACCGCCGCAAACCAATCGCTACGCGCTCAACATATGCCTGCGGTATCATATTGCGCCGTGTATCGTTTCCAAACACACGTCTCTATAACGTAACAGGAGATCACATGGACGCAACCGCAATTATCCTCGCCGCCGGCGAGGGCACCCGCATGAAGTCGAACCACTGCAAGGTTTCGCACAAGATCCTGGGCAAGCCCATGGTCCAGTGGATCGTCGACGCCACCATCAAGGCCGGCTGCAGCCGCGTCGTGGTCGTCATCGGCAGCCACGCCGACGAGATGCGCGCCCTCATCGACGGCGCCTACGCCAGCAGCGCCACCAAGGTCGAGTGCGTCGAGCAGACCGAGCGCCTGGGCACCGGTCACGCCGTGAAGGTCGCGCTCGAGGCCTGCGGCATCACGCAAGGCCCCGTCGTCGTGCTCAACGGCGACTTGCCGCTCATCACCGCCGACACCGTCGCCAAGTTCGCACAGACCGTCGCTACCGGCGAGCTCGCCTGCACCGTCATGACCATGACCCCGCCCGACCCCTTCGGCTACGGCCGCATCAAGCTGGGCGCCGACGGCCAGATCGAGCGCATCATCGAGCAGAAGGACTGCACGCCCGAGCAGGCCGCCACGCTGCTGGAGTGCAACGCCGGCTGCTACGCCTTTGACGGCGCGCAGCTCGCCGCCCACATTGACGAGATCGGCAACGACAACGCGCAATCCGAGTACTACCTGCCCGACATGCTCGAGATCCTCAAAGGCCACGGCCAGGCGGTCTCCATCTTCCACTGCGATGACTACCGCGACGGCCTAGGCGTCAACAGCCGCATTCAGCTCGCGCAGCTCACCGCCATCGCGCGCGACCGCATCAACGAGCACTGGATGGCCGAGGGCGTCACCTTCATCGATCCCACGCAGGCCTGGATCGGCCCCGACGCCGTTATCGGCCGTGACACCGTCGTGTGGCCGCAGACGCACCTGATCGGCCACGTCACCGTGGGCGAGGAGTGCCAGCTTGGCCCCAACAGCCGCCTCACCGACACCACCGTCGGCAGCGGCTGCATCATCGATGAGACTATCGCCATCGAGGCCGTCATCGAGAACGGCGTCGACTGCGGCCCGCGCGCCTACCTGCGCCCGGGCACCCACATGCTCGACGGATCCAAGGCCGGAACGCACGTGGAGATCAAGAAGTCCACGATCGGCGAGGGTTCCAAGGTGCCCCACCTGTCCTACATCGGCGACACCACCATGGGCTCCGGCGTCAACGTGGGCGCGGGCTCCATCACCTGCAACTACGACGGCGTCCACAAGCACAAGACCGTCATCGGCAAGGACGCCTTCATCGGTTCCGACACCATGATGGTCGCGCCCGCCCAGATCGGCGACGGCGCGCTCGTGGCCGCCGGCTCCGTCATCACCGAGCCGGTCCCGGCCGACGCACTTGGCCTGGGTCGTGCCCGCCAGGTAAACATTGAGGGCTGGGCCGCCGATTACCGCCGCCGTCTGCACGAGGACGACGAAGCATAACGTTTTATCAAGCACAAAAGGAGCTGTTCCCATGGGGGCGGCTCCTTTTTCTATCGTGACCTGCGCAACCGGATGAGTGGTCGGTTCGTGTCCGTTGACGGTAAAGACGTTATCAAGACTCGATAAACCCCGCCGCGCGGTTACAATGCAAAAAGGCATCTATATGGCATTCGATGTATAAAGGAGAAGGGTAATGCCGATTAATGATCCCGAGAAGTCGGAGAATATGCGCAAGTCCATCCGCGTGTATTCCGGTTCCTCCAACCGTCCCCTCGCTCAGAAGATTGCTGAGTACCTTGGGGTCGAGCTTTCGGGCCTTACGCTAAAGCAGTTCGCCAATGGTGAGATTTACGCCCGCTACGACGAGACCGTCCGCGGCGCCGACGTCTTCCTGATTCAGTCCGTGGCCGGCGGCAACGTCAACGACATGCTCATGGAGCTGCTCATCGCCACCGACGCTGCCAAGCGCGCATCCGCCCGCTCCATCACCGCCGTTATCACCCACTACGGCTATGCCCGCCAGGACCGCAAGGCCGGCCCGCGCGAGCCCATCACCGCCCGCCTCGTCGCCAACCTGCTCGAGCGCGCCGGCGTCAATCGCATCATCACCCTCGACCTGCACCAGGGCCAGATCCAGGGCTTCTTTGATATCCCGGTTAACCACCTGTCCGCGCTGCCGCTGTTTGGCCAGTACTACAACGACATGCACTTCGACACCGACAACCTGGTTGTCGTCTCCCCCGACGTGGGTCGCGCCAAGGCCGCCAAGAAGCTGTCCGACATGCTCGGCTGCGACCTGGCCATCGCCCACAAGGGCCGTCCGCGCCACAACGCCGCCGAGGTCATGGGCATCATCGGTGACATCAAGGGCAAGACCTGCATCATCAACGACGACATGATCGACACCGCTGGCACCCTGTGCGCCAACGTCAAAGAGCTCAAGGCTATGGGCGCTGGCGACATCTACGTCTGCGCCACCCACGGCATCTTCTCCGGTCCGGCCATCGAGCGTCTGAACGACGCCCCGATCGTCGAGTGCCTCGTCACCGACGCCATTCCCGTCGAGGTCGGCGGCAAGATCAAGACCATCTCGGTCGCCGAGGAGTTCGCTCAGGCCATCTCCGCCGTTTACCACGAGGAGCCCGTCTCCACGCTCGTCGGCGGCGATTTCGCGCTGTAGCCTGCCGCGCATCATCTTTGATGCTTTTAAAGGGTCGGAAGCTCGCTTCCGACCCTTTTTCTATCCCTCGCCAACCTTCCCTGGACAATTAGTTCAGATACGTATTTTTTTAAAGCTCCAAAGGACCGTTCGGAGCCTTCTGAGCTCCCCAGCGGATGCCATGCCGTCCAAATCTCATCGTTCTCGAGTACAACCGCTGCATATTTACCCTCAAATCGCCCTCAAGGGCCTTAGGCACGCCTCGAACGCCCGCCGCCTTATACGTATCTGAATTAACCGTCCAGTAGCTATCGTCAACCTTCGCGGCAGAGCTCAATTTCCTGCAATCCCCTCAACCGATTTCATAACACCCAGCCGTTCATGGCGCGCAGCGCCCCGCTGAGCGAAAAGAACGGTATGGGGGTCGCATTCTGCCGCCAACTTAGTACGTTATAGCTATGACGACCGTGATTTCACATTTCTCCGCCCTCCGCGCAATTCGTCGCGCACGACGGGCGTACTCTGCCCTACCCTGGGACTCCGTTGATAGTGAACAGCAAGCACAGGCCTTGGCTAGCTGCATTCCCAATAATGACGCGATAGACTTTGACGCACTTTCGATACTCGATGCCTGGAATGAAGATGATTCCGAACTACTCGATCTTCTCGTTTCAGACGAAGACAACAGACGCCCCGACAAGCGGCTTCTTCAGCATATTCTCACCGCTCCGCTTCCTGAAGGTGCAATTATGCACGTCGAGGCCGACATCTACGCAACGTCTCCTGCCGTGACAGCCATGCTTTGTTCCAAAAATGAATCAGTCGCCAAAACCTTGATGCTTCTCATGGAACTGCTCGGAACCTACTCCCTTCCTCCCGGGGCAACATACCCCATTGCCTATGACGGCATCTGGCCCGAGGGCGATGACTACGAAGCGATGGACGACCTCGATTGCCGGGGCGACCAGTCGGCGACCGAACAGCAGAACGAAACCCGCTACGAACAGGCACACTACAAATGCGAGCCCGCCACGACCATCGAAGATCTCGAGGCTGTTGCACAGCTTGCCAAAAGTAGCTCATACACATCGTTTCGCACGGCAGTCAAACTTGCCCGACCCGGATCTGCATCCCCAGCCGAATCCCTAATGTTTGCCGTTCTCGGAGCGCCCATGCGCTTTGGAGGATTCGGATGTTGCAGTCTGCCCATGGGAGGCCTGCTACTCAACTATCGAATCGACTTCGACACTCTTGCGGTCAACATGTCCTCGGGCATCCCCTATGCCATCTGCGACCTATATTGCCCGGCAGCCGGAGTCGACAACGAATACAACGGAATTGGGCATGAGCTTCAAAACGCTCGCATCCACGATGGCAATCGAAATAATGGCCTCAAGGCAATGGGCATCCACGTCCTGGTTATCAATCGCGACCAAATGAAAGACCTTGTTGCACTCGAAGCCTTCGCCCAAACGATGCATCGACTCGCGGGAGTCCGATTCCGATACCGTATCAAGGGCTATCGCAAGCGTCAGGCCGCTTGGCTCAACGCTCTGCGGGCTGGAATCGGCCTTGCGGCGGTCTAAACGGCGAATCACCCGCGCGCCGCCGAACAGGACTGGACAGTTAGTTCAGATACGTATAGATGGACACATTGAATTAGGCTGTTTTGCAGCTATCTCTATACCATTCGCCCTATTTGAAGGCAGGGTAGACTTCAAAACAGCGCCATATGGACTAACTAAAGCTCCGAAACAACGTATCGGCATTGAATTGAGCACTTCGAGTCCTCAGAACTTATACGTATCTGAACTAACTGTCCACCTCTGATTTCGACGGCCGTCCAAACGCCCCTAAATGCCCTCAATTACCCTCCATTTGACAGCGGCAACAGGGTCGCTCACCATAGCAGGCGACAAATCAACGAAAGGATAAACATGGCAGCTGCACAGCCGCTTAAGATTCGCATGGTTGCCGGACTTGGCAACCCTGGCGAGGAATATGCCGAGACCCGTCACAACGCTGGTTTCAAAGCAATCGACGAGCTGGCCCGTCAGGCCGGCGTCACGTACTGGAAAAACCAAGCAGGCGCCGAGGTCGCGCTCATCAACATCAACGATCCCGAGGAAGAGGGCGGTAAGCGCCAGATTGTACTGGTCAAGCCGCAGTCGTATATGAATACCTCGGGTGGCCCCATCTCCAAGCTCTGCCGCGAGTACAAGATCAAGGCCGAGGAGCTGCTCGTAATCCACGACGAGCTCGATATTCCCGCCGGCGACGTCCGCGTTAAGGTGGGCGGCGGCCACGCCGGTCACAACGGCCTGCGCTCCATCATCGACAAGATGGGCAGCCGCGACTTCAGCCGCATCCGCACCGGCATCGGCAACCCTCCCGGCAAGATGGCCGTCGCCGACTACGTTCTTAAGCAGCTGCGCGCCCGCGAGGCCGAGGATTTCCAGGACACCTGCGCCCGCGCGGCCGACGCCGCCGGCCTGGCGATCGTGCACGGCGTGGTCTATGCCCGCGACCACGTCAACGGTGCCGCCTCCGCCAACGGCAAGCACTAAAACCTACCATTTAGGGACAGGTTTATTTTGGCAGGTTTTATCTGCGAAAACGCCACAGTCGGCACATCGCAATAAACACGCTGCCACCATACATGCATAGCACCCCAAAGGGGGCCGGCCTCATCACAACCCGAGGCCGGCCCCCTTTGCCGTTTTACCTGATAAAACCGACCAAAATAAACCTCTTCCCCTTTGGTAGGCCAAAGTGGATAAACCCTGCTCCCAACAGCCGAAGACACACGTAAGTGACATGTCCATGAGGGTATAATTTGCACCGTATGTCTGCACAACGCCTGTGCGCGTACGGTTTTATTCGGGCTACCGTCCATTTCCGTGGAGGCACGGTTCGGCGGCCCTAACAAGAGAGGGGTTCTATGTATAAGATCCTGGAGAAGACGCAGTTCTCGGAGAAGGTGTTCAAGTTCCGCATCGAGGCGCCCGCAATCGCCAAGCATGCGCACGCTGGACAGTTCCTCATGGTTCGCGCCAACGAGACGGGCGAGCGCGTCCCGTTTACCCTAGCTGGCTGGAACGGTGACGAGGGCTGGGTCGAGTTCATCTTCATGGTGATCGGCAAGACCACCGAGATGCTTTCCACCTACGAGGCCGGCGAGTCGCTGCGCGACGTCGTGGGCCCGCTGGGCGTTCCCACCGAGATGGCCGAGGGCCCCTGCGCCGTCATTGGCGGCGGCGTCGGCCTGGCAATTGCCTTCCCGGTCGCCAAGCACCTGGTCGAGACCGGCCACGAGGTCCACGCCATCATGGGCGCCCGCACCAAGGACCTCCTGCTCATGGAGGACCAGTTCCGCGAGCTCCTCGACGAGGACCGCATCCATATCACCACCGATGACGGCTCCTACGGCGAGCAGGGCGTTGTCACCGCTCCGCTGGAGCGCCTGCTGCAGGACAAGGCCGTGAGCCAGGTCTTCTGCGTCGGTCCCGTTCCGATGATGAAGTTCTCGACCCTCACCGCCCAGAAGTACGACACCCCCATCACCGCGTCGCTCAACCCCATCATGGTTGACGGCACCGGTATGTGCGGCTGCTGCCGCGTCGAGGTGGGCGGCGTGACCAAGTTCGCTTGCGTCGACGGCCCCGACTTCGATGCCACCCTGGTCGACTGGGATGACCTTCGTGCCCGCCAGGCCGCTTACCGTTCCGAAGAGGGCGAGTCCCTCAAGGCCTATGAGGAAAAGAGCTGCGCATGCCACTAGTTAACGGTCGTTTCGTTGCCGATATGAAGTCGCCCCGCACCCCCGATAACGAGGAGCCGGCTGCCGAGCGCGCCTGCGACTTCCGCCCCGTCGACAAGGGCTTCACCGAGGAGATGGCGCTGGCCGAGGCCGAGCGCTGCCTCAACTGCAAGAAGCCGTTCTGTGTTGAGGGCTGCCCTGTCAACATCAACATCCCCCGCTTTATCGAGCAGATCCGCGAGAAGGACTTCGGCGGCGCTCTCGATACCATCCGCGAGGACTCCATGCTTCCCGCCATCTGCGGCCGCGTCTGCCCGCAGGAGAACCAGTGCGAGGGCAAGTGCATCCGTGGCAAGAAGTCCGAGCCCGTGGCCATCGGCCAGCTCGAGCGCTTCCTGGGTGATCGCCCCGAGCTCGCCTCCACGCCCAAGATGGCTCCCAAGAACGGCAAGAAGGTCGCCGTCGTCGGCTCCGGCCCGTCCGGCATCACCTGCGCCGGCGAGCTCGCCCGTAACGGCTTTGACGTTACCGTCTTTGAGGCCTTCTTCACCGGCGGCGGCGTGCTGGTCTACGGCATCCCCGAGTTCCGTCTGCCCAAGGCGGTCGTCAAGCGCGAGATTGACGGCCTGGAGGACATGGGCGTCAAGTTTGAGTACAACTCCGTCGTGGGCAACATGGCCACGGCCGAGGAGCTGTTCGAGCAGGGCTTCGACGCCATCTACGTGGCGACCGGCGCTGGCCTGCCCAAGTTCCTCAACGTCCCCGGCGAGAACCTGCCCAACGTCTTCTTCGCTAACGAGTACCTCACCCGCGTGAACCTGATGAAGGCCAACAAGTTCCCCGAGTACGACACCCCCACCAAGCACGGCAAGAACGTCGTCGTCTTTGGTGGCGGCAACGTGGCTATGGACGCCGTCCGTACCGCCAAGCGCCTGGGCGCCGAGCACGCCATCATCGCCTACCGTCGTACCGAGGACGAGATGCCCTGCCGTCGCGCCGAGCTGCACCATGCTAAGGCCGAGGGCGTCGAGGTTCTGCCGCTCGTCTCCCCGCTCGAGTTTGTCGCTGGCGAGGACGGCTCCGTGTGCGCCGTCAAGGTCCAGAAGATGGAGCTCGGCGAGCCTGACGAGTCCGGCCGTCGTCGCCCGGTGCCCATCGAGGGCGCCATCGAGGAGATCCCCTGCGACGTCGCGATCTCGGCTATCGGCACCAACGCCAACCCCTTCGCAAAGAAGATCGGCGGCAAGATGGAGCTCAACAAGTGGGGCTACATCGTCGCCGACGAGGAGACCGGCCAGACCACCGATCCCCGCATCTGGGCTGGCGGCGACATCGTCACCGGTGCCGCTACGGTCATTCTGGCGATGGGCGCCGGCAAGAAGGCCGCCGCTTCCATCACCAAGAGCCTGCTGGGCGAGTAATCACCCGCAGCGCTAGCCACCAAACGGCAAAGTCCCCGTCGAGCACACGCCCGGCGGGGACTTTTTCTATGCCGGCCGCCCAAACCACCACAAAGGTGCCTGTCCCCTTTGTGGTGGTTTCAACTGGTTAGCCTTCGAGTTGGGCCACCTTGTAGCGGTAGGCTGCGGCGATGACGTCCTTGCAGCCTTCGCGGCCCAGCTTGGCGCGGTTGACGACGATGTCTTTACCGCTCGTCATCTTCCACTTGCCGGCGCTATAGCGCTTATAGAACGCCTCGCGCGCCTTCTGCTGCTGTTTGACCAGCTTGGCGCCCTTCTTTTTGTTAAGGCCACGCTTCTTGCGCACAATCTCGACGCGGTCCTCAAAGGGTGCGGTCACCAACACGGCAATGTGGTTGGGGTTGTTGCGCAGCAGGTAATCGGACAGACGGCCTTCGATAATGCAGCTCTCGGTCTCGCCCAGATCCAAAATCACCTGGCTCATCTTTTGGAACAACTTATCCGAGTACGAACGCGCATCGTAGCGGTCGGGCAGAAACGCCATGTTCTCCACGGCCAGACGCTCATCATAGGCGGCCATCTTATCAAGCGACTCGCCCGCGCGCAGCGACGCACGTACCAGCAGCTCGTTATCGTACAGCGGAATCCCCAACTCGTCGGCAAGCATGCGGCCAATCTCGTGGCCCTCGGCGCCAAAGTCGCGCGCGATGGTAATGACCACAGGATTCTTCTTATTCTCCAGATCGCTCATCGCGATTCCTTTCTCTATGTGACAAAGGAGCTGTCCCTTTGCCACATTCTACGCTGCCACCATTCGCCTCTGATATGCGCGAACCAGCAACGAGATGCCAAAGTTGAGTACAAAGTACATCGCAAACACCAGGCCGTAGAGCATGAGCACCTGCGACAGGTCGATCGCGTGGGCCATCACGACATTTGCCGCGTACATGAGCTCGGCCACGTTAATGCCCGAAAGATACGAGCTGTCCTTGATGACGGTCGTGCACTGGCTAAACAGCGCCGGAATGATCGTCTTAAATGTCTGCGGCAGAATGATGTAGCGCATGGTGGCAAAGAAGCCGAAGCCCTGGCTCTGCGCTGCCTCAAACTGGCCGCGCGGAATCGAGTTGAGGCCGCCGCGCACAATCTCGGCCATAACAGCGCTGGTAAACAGCGTAAAGGCGATGGTCGAAATCACAATGTCCAAACCCTGCACCGTAAAGTAGAT
Organism: uncultured Collinsella sp.; assembly: GCA_958427355.1. Lineage (GTDB taxonomy): Bacteria > Actinomycetota > Coriobacteriia > Coriobacteriales > Coriobacteriaceae > Collinsella. The sequence continues at coordinate 19,490 of CAUACA010000005.1, forward strand.
AAACAGAATCCACAGCAGGTTCGGCGTGCAACGGAACAGCTCGATGTAGGCGCTCACCAAAATACGGAACGGGCGGGGCGCATAGCTTTTAACGAGCGCCAGCACCGTGCCAAAGATAAGCGAGAAAAAGATCGACAGCGCCGAGATCTCGATTGTCTTAACAAAGCCGCCCCAAATGTAGAGCAGGTTGGTCGCGTTGAAGATTTCCATGCGCTAGGCCTCCTCTACGTTGTCGAGCCCCAGCTCGGCCAGGCTCACGCCGCGCGGACGCTCCTTGGAGCGGCGCTCGAGCCACTGCACCAGCATGGCGAGCGGAAAGCAGATGATGAAGTACATAAGGCAGCAGACGATGTATCCCTGCAGGTAACCGTACAGACTCACAAAGTTGTCGGAACGGTACATAAGGTCGCCGCCGGCCACAAGCGCCAGCACCGACGTGTTCTTGACCAGGTTGAGTGCCTGGTTACACAGCGGCGGCAGAATGATCTTGAATGTCTGGGGCAGCACGATGTACCAGTACGCCTGCGCACGGGTGAAGCCCTGGCTCTGGGCCGCCTCCATCTGACCGCGCGGAACCGCCTCGATACCAGTGCGGATGACCTCCGAAATGTAGGCCGCGTGATACAGGCCCACACCCAAGAAGCCCAGCACGAACGGCGCGATGCGCACCGGCTGATCGGCACCGGTTATGGCCTGCAAAAACTGCGGACCGGCCATGTACATAAAGAGCACCTGCACGGGCAACGGGGTGTTCTGGTAAAACTCCACGTACACGCGGCTTATGGCGCGCAGCACGCGTGAGCGAGTGGTAGAGAACACGCCCAGCAGCGTGCCCAGTACCAGCGACAGCAGTAGACCGGCAACGACCACTTGCAGCGTCACGCCAAAGCCCTCCCAGAAGGGCCCCATGTTTTGAAATGTCGTCGACCAACGGTCGGCGTCAAATAATCCTTCGAGCATTTGATTCCTTCCTTGGACGATGCGCCTATACAAGACCCCAGGTCTTGACCTCTTGGTCGAGCCAGCCATCGGCCAGGCGATCGCAAATCACCTGATCGACCACGGCCGAAAGGTCGCAGCCCTTCTTGGTCGCCACGCCATAGCCCTGCTCGCCAAACTTGACCTCGGGCTGCAGAAGCTCAACGGTCTCGTTCATGTAACCGGCCAGCGTGGAGCGGTCCATGGCAAAGACGTCGATATTGCCGGCGTCGAGCGAACTCTTGATGACGGGATAGCCGCTAAAGGCCCTAAACTCGGGCTTGCAGCTAAAGCCGTTGTCCTTGATCATCTGCTCGATCAGACCCTGCGTGGTGGCACCCTGGCTCACACCAATGACCTTGCCGTCCAGATCCTCAATCGAGGTAAAGCCCGAACGCTTCTTGACCATGAGCCCCACGTAGTCGGTGCGGTACGGCGTCGAGAAATCCCAGCTCTTCTTGCGCTCGTCGGTGATGGTGTAGGTCGCCGCGACCACGTCGAGTTGGCCGTTATCGATCAGCGGGCCGCGTGTCTTGGGCGTTACGTCGGTAAACTCGACAAGCTCCTGGGCGCGGGCCTCCTTGTAGCTCACGCCAAAGACGGCAGCGGCGATCTGGTAGCACAAATCGACTTCCATGCCCTCAAAGCGACCCTTGGCGGTGTCGTAATAGCCATAGCCGGGAACGTCCTTCTTAACGCCGGCATTCAGATGGCCACGCGACTTGATGGCCGCAAGCTTGGACCCCTTGTCGGAGCCCTCTCCGCTGGTGGAGTTGCCGCAACCGGTAAGCGCGGTCCCCGTCAGCGCGAGCATGCCGGCGCCCGCCAGCTGCAAAAAGTGACGGCGCGACACGGCCGCCCTCGTCATATCCGTCATGTCCATCACCGCGCCTAGTGCAGAATCTTGGACAGGAACTCGCGGCAGCGCGGGTTCTCGGGGTTATCGAAGAAGTGCTCGGGCGTGCCCTCCTCCAGAATGCGGCCGTCCTCCATAAAGATGACGCGGTCGGCCACCTGACGCGCAAAGCCCATCTCGTGCGTCACGCAAATCATGGTGATATCCTCCTGCGCGAGCTCAATCATAACGTCCAGAACCTCCTGGACCATCTCGGGATCGAGCGCCGAGGTCGGCTCGTCAAACAGGATGATGGGCTGCTTGGTGCACAGGGCACGGGCGATGGCGATGCGCTGCTGCTGACCGCCCGAGAGATTCTGCGGATACTCGCCGGCCTTATGAGCCATACCGACGCGCTTGAGCGCGGCGATGGCGATCTCGGTCGCCTCCTCTTTGCTCTTCTTTTGCAGCTTGATGGGCGCGAGCGTCAGGTTGCCGAGCACCGTCATGTTGGGATACAGGTTGAACTGCTGAAACACCATGGAGCTGTACTTGCGAGCCATCTCCAGGTGGTTCTTTTTGGTGAGCGGCGTGCCATCGATGACGACCTCGCCCGACGTGGGTTCCTCCAGATAATCGACGCAACGGATGAGCGTCGACTTACCCGAGCCGGAAGGCCCGATCATTACGAGCTTCTCGCCGCGCTTGACGGTGAGATTGATATCTTTGAGCACATGCAGGTCGCCAAAGTACTTGTTGAGATGCTTGATCTCGATCATGTCTGCCATGAATATCCCTTCCCTGCGTTTACACGAGTTGAACTATTGTACGGAAAGAACCATGTTTCCGCAGCCCACACTACATTCCCGTAAAGAACCCGCAACCTTTAACCCACTCATTGGGGACAGCCCAGCAAAAAGGGGCGCGACCACAATGGTCACGCCCCCTCAACATCAACTATGTACCGCTCGGCCCCTACGCGAGTTTGGCGCCGACGATCTTTGCTGCTGCCGGCTTGTCGAAGTTGCCGCCGGTGGCCTTGCCGAGTGCGCCCATAACCTGGCCCATCTGCTTCTTAGAGGTTGCGCCCAGCTCGGCGATGACCTGCTCGATCAAGGCCTCGAGCTCCTCGCCCGAAACCTGCGCGGGCAGCAGGCTCTCCAGAATCTTGACCTGCTCGGTCAGGTTGTCGGTACGCTCTTGGTCGGTACCGGCCTTGATGGACATCTCCAGCGTCTCGCTCGTCTGCTTAATCAGACGCTTGATCATGCTGTTGACGTCTTCCTCGGTCACATCGCGGCGCTCGTTAACCTCGATATTCTTCACCTCGGCCTTAACCTGGCGAATGATGGACAGGCGAACCTTGTCCTTGGCCTTCATGGCCGCGATCATTTCCTTCTGCAGCTCTTCGTTGGTCATCTGCAAATCCTCTCTAATAGCGTGAGCGGCGCTCGCGCGAGCACCGCCCCATGATTACTCAGTCGTCGACGAATCGTCGGTCGAGCTCTTGGTGACGCCCTTCAGACTCACGTTATAGGGTACGTCCTTGGGCATGGGGTTGACGGTAATGTCGGCGTCCTTCTTGTACTGCTCCAGCCACTCGCTGTATGCAGTACTGGCCGCCTGCGTCTTCACCACGTTGGAGACGTACTTCTTGATGTCCTTGGGCACCTGCTTAATGTCATCGACCTGATTATCGACATGGAAGTAGTCGGTGCACTTGATGATGTGATAACCATAGGTCGACTCGACGACGTCGCTCACATCGCCCTTGTTGAGCCCCTCGAGCGCCGCCTGATAGCTGTCGACGAAGGTAGTGAGCTTGTCCCAGCCAACATCGCCCTTCTTGTCCTTGGAGCCGGTGTCATCGGAGTACTGCTCCACGGCGTCCTCAAAGCTCAACTCGCCGGAGTTGATCTTGTCCAGGCACTCCTGCGCCTTGGCCTTGGCGGCAGCTTTGTCCTCGTCGGAAGCGTCAGAATCGACCTTAATCAAGATATTCGACGAACGACGGGCGTCGTTGTAGTTGGACAGGTTCTCATTGATGTAATCGACAATCTCGCTGTCCTTGGGCTTGCTGGTGGGTGCCACGGCATCCTTGAGCTTCTGCTGCGCCAGGCTCTCCTTGAGCGAATCCTTGTAGGTGTCCTCGGTGTAGCCGTAGGTCTTGAGAGTCTTCTTAAAAGTCTTGGCACCGCCCGCGCTCTTGCACGCGTCCTTCCAAGCCTTCTCGACCTCGTCGTCCGACACCGTCACGCCGTTTTCCTTCTGCGCCTGCTGAAGCAGAATCTGCTGCGTGTAGGAGTCGATGAGTTGCTTGCGGTACTTCTTGGGCGTGAGGTCGTTGTCGACCAGGTACTGTGCCCAGTCCTTGTCCTTGGTGTAGCCGTAGGACGTGCGCATGCTCATGATCTGCTTGGTCACGGTGTCCTCGGTGAGGTTGGTGCCGTTGATAGTGGCAGCCACACCGCCGGTGAGCTTATAGCCCGAGCCGGCGCTTTCGGTCTGCGACATCAGGCCGGAGCACGCCATGGCCGAAACGGAGAGCAGCATCGCCAGCACGCCGATGACCACCAGGACAATCTTGACGGTCTTGGACACATAGGTCTTGCGCTGCTTCTTGCGAGAGCTGGAGGCGGCGCGGGACCGTTGCTCGGGCGTCGGCGCGACCTCGGGGTTCTTTTTCTTGTTTGCCATGTTTGGCCTTTCGCATCACGAATCGAACAAACGCCATTGTGTCACAACGCAGCCCCGCGGCACACCTGGTGCATGGGGGATGGGTTAATCTGCACCATTTTGGTGCAAAGGGGACAAGTCTGGCAGGTTAATGCCAGGGCGCTCCTTTTCTGCCGGCAGTTAGGGACAGTCCCCAGGTGCCGGCTTAGCTCCACCTAGAAGTGGCGACGGATGGCGTCGACCATGCCCTGCGGCGTGGTCTGGCCAAGCACGTCGGCCGCGGCGCCGGCGTCCATAAAGATATTCATGAGCGCTTGCAGAGCCTCGACCTGGCCGCCCGGCTCGGCAATGCCCAGGTTGATGATGATCTGCGCCGGCACCGGGGCGCCCATGCCCGCCATCGCGTTAAACGTCACGGGTGCGGCGGGCTTTACCACCGCGATATAGGGCTTGGCCACAAATCCCGGATCGGTATGTGGAATGGCGATGTTTGCCGCCGGCATAGCGAGACCCGTGGGATAGGCGTCCTCGCGCGTGCGGACGGCGTCGAACCAACCGGGCGCAATGTAGCCGCGCGGGGCAAGCTCGTCCTCGAGTTGCGCAAACACTTCATCCGGCGTCGCACACTCCCAATCAAAAAACACCAGCTCAGGCGTAAACAGCGCTTCGTTATCCGCCATGCGCTCACCTCTCTCACCTAGTCACCTGGGACGTTCTTAAACAAAGGGTGGCCACTTGCGCCTTGGCGCCAATGACCACCCTGACTACTCGGCTAAATTGTACTGTGCGCCGCTAGCCGCGAGGCGCGTCAATTGCGACCTTGCCGCTCTCCAGCACGTGGACGCGGCCGTCGGCGAGCATCTGCACGACCTCGGGATACAGCACATGCTCGATCGCGTGGATGTGCTCCTCAAGCGTGTCGACGTCCCAGCCCTCCTCAACAGCCAGCGCACGCTGGGCGATGATGGGGCCGTTGTCGTAAATCTCGTTGGCAAAGTGCACGGTCACGCCGGTCACCTTGACGCCGCGAGCAAACGCATCGTCAATCGCATGCGCGCCGGTAAAGCTCGGCAGCAGTGCCGGATGCAGGTTGACCACGCGATTGGGGAACGCCGCCAGCAGCGGCGTATGCACCATGCGCATGTAGCCGGCCATGACCACATACTCGCAGCCGCGCTCGAGCAGCTCATGCGCAATGATCTCGTCAGCCGCGATGGAATCGGCATAGACATCCTTGGACAGTGTGAGCGTCTGGATGCCCGCGCGCTCAGCGCGCTGCAAACCCTTAGCCGAAGGACGGCTCGACACCACAAGCTCAATCGAGGCGTTGAGCTTGCCGGCGGCGATCAGGTCGATCAGCGCCTGCAAGTTGGTACCCGACCCGCTGATGAGCACGCCGATCTTGAGCGGCTCGGCGGTATCAGTGCCGGTCGGACGGTTATAGGGCACAAAGCCCAGGCCCTCGGCAGCAGTCATCTGCTCGTTAGCGCTCATCGGAGTACACGACCTTACCGGAACCCTCGACGCACTCGCCCACGCGGAACGGCTTCTCGCCCAGCGCGACCAGGGCCTCGGTAACCGCAGCCTCGTCCTCGGGGGCGACGATCAGGCACAGGCCGACACCCATGTTGAAGGTCTTGCATGCCTCGTTGGGCGCGAGCTCGGCCTGACGCGACACGTAGGTGATGACGGGCGGAACATCCCAGCCCATCTCGGCGCCGTTGCGGGTGACCACGGCGTCGACGTCGTCGGCGAGCGCGCGGTTGAGGTTCTCGGTAATACCGCCGCCGGTGATATGGGCAATGGCATGAACGTTGGCGCCGCCGCGCAGCAGCTCCAGAATCGGCTTGACGTAGATGCGCGTGGGGGCCAGCAGAGCGTCTGCCAGCGATGCGCCGCCGAGCTCCTCGAGCGGACGGCTCAGCTCCTCGGCCTTAGCGGCGGCCTCGGGCGTGCCCGGCTTAATGCCGTCGACACCGATGACCTTGCGCACGAGTGAGTAACCGTTGGAGTGCACGCCGGTGGAGGGCAGGCCCAGGATCACATCGCCGGGTCGAACGTTCGCGGGGTCGAGCATCTTGGGACGATCGACAACACCCACGGTAAAGCCGGCGAGGTCGTAATCGGCGGGGGCCATGACGCCCGGGTGCTCGGCCATCTCGCCGCCCACGAGCGCGCAGCCCGCGAGCTTGCAGCCGTCGGCCACGCCCTTGATGATCTTTGCCATATGCTCGGCCTCGATGTGGCCAATGGCAACGTAATCCAGGAAGAACAGCGGCTCGGCGCCCGAAGCCAAAATGTCATTGACGCACATGGCGACCAGGTCCTGGCCCACCGTCTCGTGACGGTCCATGATCTGGGCGAGCACGAGCTTGGTGCCCACGCCGTCGGTGCCGCTGATCAGGATCGGGTCTTCCATATCCTTAAGCGCGGCGGCCGAGAACAGGCCACCAAAGCCACCGATGCCGCCGATGACCTCGGGGCGGTTGGTGTCCTTGACCATCTGCTTAATAGCGTCGACGGCGCGGCCGCCCTCGGCGGTATCGACGCCGGCGTCCTCGTACGTCACATGCTTGCTGTCGCTCATCTGAGCCTTCCTCTCCCACTACCGTGGCGCCGCGCGGACGCCAAACGGTGCTCATAGTTGCGTTCATTTCGGCGCGTGCCATAACGGCACGCGCCGTCATATCAACAAAACAGCAGGTAAAACCTACCAAAATAAACCTGTCCCTACATGGCAGGCTTTAGGCCTCGCCGTGCTCCTCTTCCCAGCTGCGGTCGTCGTATTTCTCGACCACGGCGTCGTCGTCAAAGTGCAGCGGCTTGTCCAGGTTGCGGGGCTTAAAGCCCTCCATGAACTTGTCGCGGCCAAAGCTCTCGGGAATCGCCACGGGGTAGCGTCCGGTAAAGCACGCATCGCAGTAACCGCCCTTGGGCATGACCTTCAGCAGGCCCTCGACCGAAAGGAAGGCCAGCGAATCGGCGCCGATATACTCGCAAATCTCGTCGACCGTCTTGTTGGCGCTGATAAGCTGCGACTGCACGTCGGTATCGATGCCGTAGAAGCACGGCCAGATGACCTCGGGCGAGTTGATGCGGATATGAATCTCCTTGGCGCCGGCGTTGCGCAGCATCTTGACGAGCTGCACCATGGTGGTGCCGCGGACGATGGAGTCGTCGATGACGACTAGGCGCTTGCCCTCGATGTTGTCGCGCAGCGGGTTGAGCTTCATACGCACGCCCATGGCACGCAGCTCCTGCGTAGGCTCGATAAACGTACGGCCCACATAGCGATTCTTGATAAGGCCCTCGCCAAAGGGAATACCGCTCTCGTGCGAATACCCCTCCGCGGGCGGCAGACCGGAGTCGGGCACGCCGATAACCAGGTCGGCCTCGACGGGCTCCTCATGTGCCAGCTGACGACCCATGTCATAACGGCAGGCGTAGACGCTCTTGCCGTTCATGATGGAGTCGGGGCGAGCGAAGTAGACCTGCTCAAAGATGCAGTTAGCAGGCTCTTCGGCGGCAGGCACGCCTTGCTCAGACACAAGGCCCTCGGCGCTGATGCGCAAAATCTCGCCGGGACGGACGTCGCGGACGTACTCAGCGCCCACAATGTCGAGCGCACAAGTCTCGGAGGCGACGACCCAGCCGCCGGCGCGGGTGACATGGGTGGTGGCGTCGACCGTCGCGGCGCCGTCCTGCGACGGCAGCTGCGAAACGGATGCGGCGTCGGCCTGATCCAGGCCCTCGTCCACGAGCTTGCCCAGCACGAGCGGGCGAATGCCGTGCGGGTCGCGGAATGCGTAGAGCGCCTGCTCGTTGATGAGTGTCATGGCGTAGCCGCCGCGCACGAGCTCCATGGTCTTGCGAATGCCCTCGCGCAGATGGCCAGTACGCTGAGTAAAGTAGCCGATGAGTTTGGTCGCGACCTCGGAATCCGAGTTGGAGAGGAACGGTACGCCCAGCTCGATCAGCTGGCGGCGCAGCTCGTCGGTGTTGACGAGGGTGCCGTTGTGCGCGAGCGCGATAATGACGCTATTGATGGTAGAGAGGTGCGGCTGAGAGGCTTCCCAGCTCTTGGCGCCGGCGGTGCCATAGCGCACATGACCCACGGCCAGCTGACCGGAGAGCGTCGATAAGTCGGCATTGGAGAACACGCGGTCGAGCAGGCCCAGGTCCTTGCGGACCATAACCGTACCGCCGTCACCAACAGCGATTCCCGCCGATTCTTGGCCACGGTGCTGCAGTGCACGCAGGCCAAAGTACGTCAGTCGAGCCACGTCACGATCGGGCGCCCACACACCAAAAACGCCGCATTCCTCATGCAGCTGGTCGGAGTCCGGATCATACGTCGACATGGCGTTCACCTGTCCCGCGGCGCGCTCGGCCGCGCGGATGGTTTCTTGAGACATGGCATCCCCTCAGAGCCTCGTATTTTGGCGTTACCCGCCTTATTATACGCACGGCGCGACGCGCTCCCCAGCGCATGAGCAGCGCTTTTTAAAAGCCCACCGAGCTAATAATCCGTTTTGCGGCCAAACATTTTATCGGTCTGCCCAGTGCAAGCGCCCGCGCCCCCATATGGCCGCCGCGTCCACCGTTGGGGATTGCAAAGTTGCAATTGGGACGTTCGTCCTGTCTTTTAGCAGGTCGGCGGCGTATCCTAGTAACCTAGGACAAAGCGAGAAAGGTTCTGTATGGATCGAAACGAACTCGACCCCAGCGTCCCCAGCGCCACGGAGGTCAAGAAGATTCCCCTCATCATTAAAGTGTACGCCGTCCTGTGCATCCTGTCCGGCGTGGGCACACTCCCGTCGGTCGCCGTCTTTATGTGGCAGGTCATCACCGCACTCATTAACGGCAACGCCGCCGCTAAGCTCGGTGATAACACCCTGGTCGCGGTTGGCCTTATCGTCGCCGGCATTATGCTCTCGGCGGCAAGCGCGATCATCTTGATCGTCTTTGGCCTGGACCTCATCAAGGACCAGCGGCGCAATGCCGCCCGCCTGTCTTACGTCCTCATCGCATTTACCGTCGTGGAGCTTTTAGTTGACGTGATGCTCCAGGGTATCGGACCCTTCCTGCTGCGCCCCGCCATTCAGCTCGGTATCCTCATTGCGCTGTCGGCCACCGTCGACCCCACGCTACGCCAGGAGCGCGAACTGCAGCGCCGTCTGCAAGAGATGCTCGACCGCGATGCCGCCGCCGAGGGGATGCTCGGCCGCGACGAAACCGGCGAGGGCTACATCAAGCTCAACTACTTCAACCTGTTCTGGGTATTCTTCGTCTGCAGCGTGTTAGGTCTCATTCTCGAGGAAGTCTGGCATATGGTCGTCGTCGATCCCGGCGTCTATCAGGACCGGGCCGGTATGCTATTTGGCCCCTTTAGCCCCATCTACGGATTTGGCGCGGTGCTCATGACCATGGCGCTCAACCGCTTCTATAAAAAGAATCCTCTGATCATTTTCCTGGTAAGTGCCCTGATCGGCGGCGCTTTCGAGGTGTTTGTAGGCTGGTTTATGCAGACCTCATTTGGCGTGGTGTCGTGGAGCTACTCGCACATGAAACTGTTCGGCATGCCCGACCCACTCGCCGTCCTTACGGGCGGACGCACCTGCACGGGCTTTGCCTGCCTGTGGGGCCTGGGTGGCCTTATCTGGATCAAGCTGCTGCTGCCGAGGCTGCTCAAGCTCATCAACATGATTCCGTGGAAGAGTCGCTACTCGGCTACCGTCATCTTTACCGTCATTATGCTGGTCGACGGCGTCATGACGCTGCAGTCACTCGACTACTGGTACCAGCGCGTCAACGGCACGGAGCCAGATATTCCCGTCGCGCAGTTCTATGGCAAGTATTTCGATAACGACTACATGGAGAACCGCTTCCAGAGCATGACCATGAGCCCCAAGGATGCGACGCGCGTGTAGCGCCCACCGCGCCCAAAACGCAAAATGCCCGCCGGTATCACACGTACCGGCGGGCATTTTTATAAACGACCCTTCTATCGACACAAGCCCCTACGCCTCGCGCTCGACCTCGCTCACGCACTCATTCTTGATAGTGCCAACGAGCGTCTGCAGCGCATCGACCACATGTGGGCGAATGTCTCCGCCAATGAGTACGAGCATGATGTCGTCGCCCACGGTAAGCTCACCGCTCGCCAGCCACACGCGCACATAGCCGATACCCGGCATCGCGCGCGTTGCCTCGATAGCAGCCTGCACCTTTTCGGCATCGAAGCCAAACACCATGCCGCCCACCTTATGTCCAGGCGCCACACCATCTGTCTCGACCCCACGCACCTCGGACTTAGGCGTCGCACGCACCACGCCATTGTGTGTCAGGTACATCCCACAATCAGCCGCCGAAACATCGGCCTTGGCTTCGCGCAGCCAGGCATCAACCGAAGGCATCGATTTGCCGTTCTCAAGCATCATTTCTCCTTTTGATTTCCAGGGTAGTCTTTTTGGGACGGGGCTCCCGGACACTTTATTCCTCGACCGGCGTGAGCACCATGACAGCGCGCGTATTGCTAAATGACAGCGAGCGACAGGTCACGAGCGTCACGACCTTCGTTGCCGAGGCGGCGCGGTCGCCTGCATCGCTCGCCACCGCCGAGGCGCCGTCGAGCATCTCGGACAGGTAATTCTTCAGTCCGTCATCGCCCTCAAAGTTGGGCGTGCGCGCCTTGGCATACGTGTCCTCGACCACCTTGGTCGCCAGCGGGCGCAACTTATACGTCGCATCACGCGTGATGTAGTACACGTATTCCATGCTGTCGAACGTCGCCTGATCGGTCGTATCCGAAATCACGTTGAACATCGAACCGTCGTTCATATGATGACCGTAAATCGTGGTCTGCTGATCCACCATGCCCGGCGCGTTGTCGTCGCTATCCAGGAAGATGGCTCCCGAGGCATTGGCCGTACCGTCGAACAGCGTGTTGAGGTACTTGGAGTTGTTGTTGGTCTGCACCACGGGGTAGTTGATGTTGGTGCCGGGCGCGTAAATCCAACCCACAACCTCGGGATTTGTCTGGGCCAGCGCATTGAAGTCGACAATTGGCACGCCACTGGCGTCCTTGTCGCTCACATATTGCTTTTCGATTTTTTGATACGACTCGCTCGCCTGCTTGTAGCCAATCTGCGCGTTGATAAAGATGGCGGCCGCAGCAACGATCAGGCCAATGCCGATGATGATGAGCAGAATGGGAATGACGGAGCGGCGCTTTTTGCGCGGCGGCTCGGTATAGCTCGATGGCGCGGTATGCGCCGAAGAGCGAGGTGACTTCTTGGCCGTACTGTATGACGAAGGGCGATATGCAGCAGGCGTATCCTGACGGCGATGCTTCGCCGGCGTCACGGGGCGCGGCGCGCGCGGCTGTTGAGGAGAGGATGTCCGACCCTGCTGCGGCGCGCGGGCTGCTCCCGACTTGGCTGGATCGGAAATCCGAGAAGCCGAAAAACGCTTTCCCTGATAGTCGGACATGGCTCTCCTTATGCTGCAAATGGACTGGCAGAGCGCTTAGGCGTCAGCCATCTCCTGCTTCATCTTCTCGATAACCTTGCGGTACTCGGGGTCGCAGGCGCCCAGGATCTGCGTGGCGTAAATGGCAGCGTTCTTGGCACCGTTGATGGCCACACAGGCAACGGGCACGCCCGAAGGCATCTGCACCATCGACAGCAGCGAGTCCATACCACCCAGATCGCTCGTCTTCATAGGCACGCCGATGACCGGCAGCGGCGTAAACGCAGCCACGACGCCGCCCAGGTGAGCAGCCTTGCCGGCAGCAGCGATAATCACCTTGATGCCGCGGTCGGCAGCAGTCGAGGCCCACTCATGGACCTTCGCCGGCGTGCGGTGCGCGCTCGCAATCACGAGCTCATAGGGCACGCCCAGTGCCTCGAGCTCGGCGGTGCAACCTTCCATAACGCCCAGATCGGACTTGGAGCCCATGATGATCCCGACAACCGGCTTCTGATCTGCCATAAACAAAGACCTCCTGTTGAGAGCGGTGACGCGGCGTTTCCGCGACCCTTAACTACTGAGAGTAGTATAGCTTCTCCCGTCCCTGCGGTCTCTGTGGCGCTTCGCGGGCGGGCCAGGCTTTATCTTCACTCCGGTTGCTTCGCAAAGTCGTTCAGATAGAGCCTGGCCCGCCCGCGAAGCGCCCTGCGACCTACCGGATATTGCCATGACGTACGTTGGCTGAAATAATAAAGCAATGCCCGCCGTCCTTGACGGAGCGGCGGGCACGTTTGCTTAGTTGTCGCTGGGACTACTTAGCCTTGCTGCGACGATGGAAGAAAGCGCCGATCGCGGCGATGATGGCGCCAAGACCACCGACGGCCGCGACGGTCGCCGCCGTCTGGTCGCCGGTATTGGGGATCGCCGAACCGCTCTTCTTGCTGCCCTGGGCCTTGTCGCCTGCGGGCTTGCCCGCCTGGTTGCCGCCGTTTGAGCCATTGCCGGAACCCTGGTTGCCCGAGCCGCCCTGGTTGCCGGAATCGGCATCCTTGAGGCTCTCAATGGCCAGCTTGAGCTGGTCATAGGCCGCCTGGAGCTGGATGTCGGAAGCATTCTCATCACCCAAGACGTCCTCGGCGTAGGTAATGGCATCCGTCAGGGCCTTGACAGACTCGTCCGTCTTGCCCCTGGTGTCAGTCTCCTTCGCCTGCTTGACCAAGGCCTTGAGCTGCTTCTTGGTCGGGTTCTCGACCGGGGTCACCGGAGTCTTCTCAAGCGCGTCGCGAGCACTCTCGAGTGCCTTGAGTGCCTGGTCGACCTCGTCCTGCGTGGCGTTCTCGTCGTTCAGGATGGCGCGGGCGCTCGCCAAGGCGTTCTGGAACGCGGTCCAGGAAGCCTCGGTGTAGTCGCTGGCCTTAAGGTCGCCGGCTGCAACCTCGGCATCAACCTTTTCAATCGCGGCAGTGAGGTCGTCCTTCGCCACCGGATTGGGAACGGCCGTACCGTAGAACTTGAGCTCCGCCATGCTGCAGTAGGCGTCAACGCTGCCACCGCCGGCGTGAAGCACCTTGACGGTCACGTAGCGACCGCGCGCGGCACCAAAGCTCATCTGCTTCCAGTCGCCACGGTCGGTGAGCACGCGGCCGTCGTTGTCGAAGGTAAACGTACCCATCGACGTGGCGGTGCCCATCTCATAACCGTCGGCGGTGTCGGAAACCAGCACCTCGGCCTCAAAGATATCGCCGTTCGTGCCGCCGTCCTGGCGCGGCAGGAACGTGACGTCGGTGAGATCGTAGTCGCGGCCCAGGTCGACGGTCAGGTACTGGGGCATACCGGCCTTATAGGCCCAGTCGCTGTGCCAGAGCGTCTGCTCATCGCCGTCAAGAGCGTTGACGGCGTTGCTGCCCTCATAGTCGGCCTCGCTCGAGAAGCCGGTCACCTTGACGTTCTCGCGGTTCTCGGGCGTGTTGATGAGGCTCTTCTCATCGACGGGGCGCATCTTGAGGCCGTCGATTGCCTTCTCGATCTTGGCCGTGGCGTCTGCGACATCCTTCTTGCTATAGCTGCCCTGGCCGCCATCGAGGAGCTTCTGAGCCGCCTCGACCGCAGCGGTGAGGGCTGCATAGGAATCCTTGGTGTAGACGGACTCGCTGTAGCCCGCGGCCTTGGAAAGCGCTGCCATGAGCGCAGAGGTGTCGACACCAGCCTTGACCTCGACCTCATAGGATGCGGTCTTGGAGGGATCGAGCACCGACGCCACCGTGATCGTTGCCTTGCCGGCCTTGTTGGCGCGCAGGTAGTAGCTCACGCTATCGCCGGCCTGGACAGCGGAGACGCTCACCACAGAAGGATCGGAGCTCTCGACCGTCACATAGGGGTAGCCGGCGCTCTCGGGCGTGGCCTTGGCGTCGACGAGCGTCACATCGCCCTCGAAGAACTCGGTCTGGTTCTTGCCCAGTTCGACACCCTCGATGGCCTCGACACCCTGTGTGTAGTTGAAGTTGATCTCGCGCAGCGTGAGCATCTGGTCACCCGATGCCTCAAGCGGCGTGATCTCGACCTTGGTCGCCTTCTTGCCCTTGTTCTCGGCAGAGAGGCCAAAGGCGTAGCGAGCCTGATAGGAATCAAAGCTTCCGCCCGAGAACTCCTGGGTCGAGCCGTCCTCGAACGTCACGACGGACTTAATCTTCTGCACGGTGCCGTTGCCACCGTTGCGGTTAACGACCTCGACGCTATCGAGTTTCGACGGCGTCTTGAAGGCGAACGTCATCGTGGCGGGCAGCTTGACGTAGGTCGGCATCTTGCCGTCGATCCAGTTGGGCCCATAGTTCCACAGGAACTCGAAGTCGTTGCCGCCCTCATTGTTGTCGAACAGTCCGTCATAGCTCTTCTGCTGGATGAGCTTCTCGACGTTGGTGCCGTCGTCGGTGGGGAGCTCGTCGTTGGTCATCGTGATGTCAAAGGCGTCGCGGCCGTACTCGGACTTGGTGGGCTGCGGGACACCGGGCATCGTCACGGTGCCATCACTCACGAACTCGAGCGCGTCGCACGCCGGGCCGACGAGCCAAGACGTCGAGGGCAGCTCGACCTTGCCGGCCGTCTTAGCCTTGAGTTTAAAGCTCGCGACCACACCAGTACTGTTGAAGAGCTTGGCGTCGCCGCGGTTGGCGAAGGCCAGGTTGATGGTCTGGTGGCCATCCGTGAACTGCACTTTCTCGCGCGAGAGGTTCTCCATGCCCGCCGTCGACGCATCCTGCGCGATGCTCTCGGAGACATACTCGAACTGGTCGCTGTCGAAGTTGACGAGCGCACCGAGCGCGTTGATGTTCTCGGCGTCGGTGGCGTAGACGTCGACCGTGATCTCGTCGCCGGCCTCGACCTCCATCTTGCTCGGGATCACCGCGAGGGTGCCAGCAGCCTTGCCCTTTTGCTTGGTGCCGCCGTCGAGCGCCGCCATGGTGAAGGAGTAGTCGTACACGTCGTAGACGCCGTTGCCGTTGAGGTCGGCGAAGTGGGCGCGGATCTGGGAGTCGAACGTCGAGGTGTCGGGCTCGCGGTTCTCAAGACCCAGGTAATTCTTCATGTTGGAGTAGTCGCCGTCGGAGACCGTGGCCTTGTTGAGGTTGGAGCCCACAGCGAAGCCGTCCGTGCCGTCGGTCTTGTAGATGGCGATCTCGGAGGCGGAGAAGAAGTTGCCCACGGACGCGAGCGGCGTCATACGCACGTAGCGCGCGGCCACGGCGCCGTCGAACGCCACCGTCTTGCAAGCGGCGGAGCGCTCCCAGTCGACCTCCTGCGTCGTCCAATGCACGCCGTCGAGGCTCGTCTCGATGCGCATCTTGGTCACAGTGCCGTTACCGGCATCATCGCGCGGATAGTACTCGAGCTTGTCGAGCTTGTAAGCGCGACCGTAGTCAACGGTAAGCGCCTTGCCCAGATCGTTGCCACCGGAGTGGAAACCGCCGTCGCCCGACTGGAACTCATGGTCGAAGGCGAGTTCGGCCTTATGGCTACCGTAGAGCGAGCCCTCCCAAGTGATTTCCTCGGCCTCAGGCACGTTCCGCCACGGGTCGAGCGCAGAGTTCGCCTCAAGCACGTCGCTCCATGCGGAGTAGCCATCGGCGTTGCGCGAACGAATCTGGTAGGTATGCTTGCTGTTGTAGGCAAGATCGGTATGCGTGAATTCTGCCGCATCGCCCACGGCGAACACAGTGCCGTCTACCTTAAGGTCGTAGGAGGTAGCACCATCGACCTTCCCCCAGGTGAGCTTAATGCTCGTGGGGGTCGTGGCGTCCTCGGGGGCAGCAAGGTTCACGGGTGCGGAGAGGTTCTCGTTGAAGCGGTCGGCCGCGAGCGTGGCATCGGCGTTCACGAAATCGCCCAGTTCGAGCGTCTGCGCTGCCGTGGCGACATCGGTCTTCGCGAACTTGACGTAGACCTTGGGATTCGTGGTGATCTTGGTGTTGTTGAAGCTCTCGCCCTGCTCGGCCTCGGTGCTGCCTGCGTCGCTACCGTAGTGGTTGAGGTTGGGGGTCTCGTTGTAGAAGTAGACCGCCTGGCCGGCCTCGGGGGTCGCGGCGTCAAAGGCCTCCTGCGAGTCGACCTCAACCACGTTGAGCGCGGATCCGCCGTTCTTGGCGGAGACGCTCGTGGGCTTGGCGGAGACGTTGGCCACAAAGGTCGTGGTGCGGTTGGAGTCGTAGCCGCTGTAGCCGCCCTGCGATGCCTCGGCGGTAAAGGTCGCCGTGCCGCCCACCACGCTCGACTTATAGACGGTGCTCACATGCTCACCGTAGGAAATATTGTCGATTGTGCCGTAGGAATCGTCCTCGGTCGTGTTGTTCTCGATGGAGGAGCCGTCATCCTCGTACTGCGTAAAGCTGCCCTCACCCTCGGTGGCGAAGAACTCGACGATACGCTGGCTGCGATTGGTGCCCTTGGTGTTGGTCTCGGTCACAGCCTCGGGGTTGTTGTTCTCGGCGTACATCGGCACGATGGCGTTGGCCTTAACAAAGAGTGGCAGCTTCCAAAGCGGAGCCTCGTAGTTGTTGAGGACCTGACCGCCGCGGTACTGCTTGCCCGAGAAGTAGTCAATCCAGATGGTGGGATTCTCGTCGGTACCGTAGTTGGGCAGGTAGATACCGTTGCGGACATCGTTGCCGTTCTCATCTGCCTGGGTATCCTGATACACCGGTGCCACCAGGAAGTTCTCACCGAACATGTACTGGTACTGCGTCGAGGTGCTTGCGGCGTACTCGGAGTTGTCGGAAAGCAGCATGGCGCGGATCATGGGAAGGCCGGTATCGCCGTTGCCCGTGTCGATGTTGGCCGCCGAGGCCGCGCTCGTGTAGATATAGGGCATGAGTTGTGCTTTGAGCTTGAGATAGAAGCGCGAGATGCCCGTGTATGGATCGCCGTGCGTCATGGGCGACTTGCGGTAGGTGCCCCAACCGTCCATGTCAAGCATAGAGGGCGTGAATGTCTTCCACTGGTAGTCGCGAGCGGAGATGATGGGATCGCCACCAAAGATGCCGTCCATATCGGAGCCGATGTTGGGGTTGCCCGAGAGGCTCTGGCCGATATACGTGGGGATATGGAAGCGAATGTACTCCCAGTTACCGCCGTACTGGTCGCCGGTCCAGATGCCGCCAAAGCGCTGCGTGCCGGCCCAGCCGTCAAGCGTGATGATGTTGGGGCGCTTGTTGGCGCCGGTGGTCACGGTGTCATAGGCCGTCTTGATGCCGTTGAGGCCAAAGGAGTAGCCGGAGCCGACCCAAGCGACGTCGGTCTTGAGCGTGGTGATGCCACCAGTCTTAACCTCAGAATCGAAATCGCGCAGCAGATGCCACGGGGTCTCGGAGTTGCTATCGGGTTCGAGGTTCGACTGGGTCCAGAGACCGGTGCTCACGCCCTTGGAGTTGGCATACTCGGTGAACTTCTTAAGATTGTCGACGTTGGCGCGCACGGCGTTGAGGCGCTCGGCAGAACTCGTTCCGTCGGAGTTGACGCCGCCGGTCTTGTAGTAACCGTTCTGGCCGTAGCCAGCACCGTAACCGTCGTTCGGCAGGAACCAGCCGAGCGGCATGTCGTTGTCCTCGTAGTCATCGATAACCTGCCGGGCGGAGAACTGGCGGTCGAAATCGGTCGCCTTCATGTTCTCGGTATCAACCGTAGGGCCCTCACCGTTGAGCGTCTCGGCCGCAAGCGTGCCGTCGAGCTTGTAGCCCGTCGACATGCCGGACTCGTATTTAACGTCGCCCTTCTCACTCGAGGACTTGCTGCCCTTGGTCTCCCACTTCTTTTGACCCGAGGTCGTTGACCAGCCATCACGGTTATAGGCATTAAGATGACCCAGGTAGAAACCGTACTCGGGCAGCAGCACCGGATTGCCGGTCACCTTGTAGTAGTCCTGCAGCATCTCGGTTGCCACGTTCGAGGCGCCCTCGTTGGTCGCCACGAAGTAATAGGCATCAAACTCATTCTCGCTGTGCAAAGTCGTGACCGTCGATGAGTCCGTGGAACCGAAGTCGTAGGAACCCTCTGCAAACGTGTTTCGGAGCACGCCGTAGCCGTCGCTCGTCCAATAGAACGGGTTGGGCGAGGCAACGCCGCCATCGGTCCAGTTGTTAGTGTTGGAGATGGCGATGGTCTGGTTGGTGTGCAGGAAGCGGCCGTTCTGGGTGCCACCGCCAAAGAAGTTCTCGGACTTCTCCTTGGCGAGCGTCTGGACGGTACCCTTCTTATCAAGGTCGAGGGGCGCAGACTCAGAAACCACGCCACGGTCGCCTGACTTGATACTCATCTTGCCAGTCGCCTTGTCCAGGATCACGGTCGCCTTTCCGCCGGTGATCTCGATAGTGTCGCCCTTGTCGGCAACCGTCGCACTCGGCTTGCTGTAGGTGTCCGAGGTATCGGGCTGAGCCTGGATCTTAGCCGTGTGGGACTTACTGCGCGGCGTGGCGTACTCGGAAAACTCACCCTTGGGGTCGACGTTATAACGGAAAATACCGTCCTCGAGGAACGTAATACGGCCCTTGATGCCGTCAGCGAAATCGATGTCGACGACGTTCGAGGCAGACTGAGACACGGTCGCTGAGTCGACACCCTTGAGTGGCGTGGCAATCGCCTGCTGGGGATTGGCAAACACAAGCGTCGCTGCAGTGGCAACGAGGACCGCGCTTCCCTTCACCCACCGTTTCGTAAAAATGGAATTCCTACACACCTGGACTCCTTCCCTCCGACATGCGGAAATGTCGCGGACGCACGCCCTGCAGCATGGCGCACGCATCAAACGGGAGGGGTGTTCGGTACATTCCGTGCAGTGGGCCCACCCGTTACCAAGTGGTCAACTGGTAGTAACCAGATATCCACCTATTAGGTTGAATCAGCATACAGGAGCAGTTGCGCAACCAAGTTCGGAATTCTCCCAGTGGTATTAAAATGAGCGTCAATGGCAAAGTGGGCTTAATAAGCCACACCAATTGGTTCTTCTCCCAAATATCAATTAAGCAAAAATGTACTGTTTATCTGGTATTACACAGACCATACCTTTCCCTCGGGAACTGGACTTCGCGAAGTTTCCCGAAGAAAAGGCTCAGCCGCCACCCTGCGACCTACCGGGGATTGCTATGACATACGTTGGCTGATTTGGTTTGAATAGAAAGGTTGACAGAGGGTGGTGGGCAGTTAGTTCAGATTTGTATTTTTTTGGCAGTGGCTTTTGCTTAATCATCTCGGTTTTTGAGTCACTGGGACCCAGCGATAAGCCTTTTCCGCCCTTGAGTAAGCATATCTGCCTCATTAGGAAAGCGAAAACAGTTCAATTGAGCCTAAATTAACCGACTTCTGCTCTTTGAGAAATACAAATCTGAACTAACTGTCCAAAGACATATCTCTCCCTTGGTAAAAGGCCTTCATATGATTGCAATTCACCTGAAGGCCCCATACAAAATGTGGGCTCTGTCGTCCGAATGAACGACAGAGCCCACACTCATTTTCTGTTCAGCCCCAATCATCGCGCAAAGTCCCTTCGGCAGCACACGGTGCAGCCGAGTCACCGCAGGCTGGGGCGGGAGGCGGTCCTTTCTCTCGGAAAACTTCGCGAAGCCCAGTTTCCGAGAGAAAGTGTCCGGCTCCCGCCCCGGCCGGACAGCTCGACCTACACCGTGTGCTGCGGCAGGTCCTGCAGGGCGATGACGTCCATGCCCATGTCGTTGGCGCTGCCGTGACCCTGCTGGTCCTCGCGTACCGCCTCGATGGCGCTCACGTACGTGTTGGCCGCAGACATCGCGGTCACGCAGGTCACGCCGCGGCGCACCGCCTCGGTACGCAACAGATAGCCGTCGCCACGCGAACCCGGACCGTACGGCGTGTTGATGATTACCGCAATCTTGCCATCGGCGATGAGGTCGCCGATGTTGGGGCGCTCGCCGTCGTGCGGGCCGCTAATCTTCTCCACGACCTCGCACGTCACGTTGCCGCCACGCAGCACGCGCGCCGTACCCTCGGTGGAGCAGATATCAAAGCCCAGGTAGCGAAGGATACGCGCAACCGAAAGGATATGACGCTTGTCGCGGTCGCACACGCTAATGAACACCTTGCCGGCGCTCGGGTCGGGCAGCTTGTAATCGATCGCCAGCTGCGTCTTGGCGTATGCCTCGGGATAGCTCTTGGCGATACCCATGACCTCGCCCGTCGACTTCATCTCGGGCCCCAGGATAACGTCGGCACCGGGGAAACGACCCCAGGGCATAACGGCTTCCTTCATGCAGAACCAATCGAGCTGACGCTCGTCGCTCGGCAGGCCCAGGCTGGCGATGGAATCGCCCGCCATGATACGCGCCGCGCACTTGGCCAGCGGCACGCCGGTGGCCTTGGAGATAAACGGCACGGTGCGGCTGGCACGCGGGTTGGCCTCGATCACGTAAACGGTCTCGCCCTTGATGGCGTACTGCACGTTGACCAGGCCGCGTACGCCCAGCGCCATCGCGATGCGGCGCGTGGTCTCGCGAAGCTTTGCCTGCAGGCTCTCGCTAAAGCTGAACGGCGGGATGCAGGTCGCAGAGTCGCCGGAGTGAATGCCGGCCTCCTCGATATGCTCCAGAATGCCGCCGATGTAGACCTCTTCACCATCGCACAGGGCGTCGACATCGGACTCGATCGCGCCCTCCAAGAAGCGGTCCAGATACACCGGGTAGTCGGGGCTAATGCGCGCGGCCTCGGCCATGTAATCGCGCAGATGCTCGGCATCGTAGGCGATCATCATGCCGCGGCCGCCCAGCACGTAGCTCGGACGCACCAGCAGCGGGTAGCCAATATGCGCGGCCACGGCCTCGGCCTCCTCAAACGAGGTTGCCTGGCCCGCCGGCGGATACATAATGCCCAGCTTGTCGAGCAGGGCGGCAAAGCGCTCGCGGTCCTCGGCAAAGTCGATGGCATCGGGCTTGGTGCCCATGATGTTCACGCCGCTTTCCTCGAGCATGCGCGCCAGCTTAAGCGGAGTCTGGCCGCCGAGCGTCACCACGACGCCGTCGGGTCGCTCAACATCGATGACATCCATGACGTCCTCGTAGGTGAGCGGCTCAAAGTACAGGCGGTCCGAGGTGTCGTAGTCAGTCGAGACGGTCTCGGGGTTGCAGTTGACCATGATGGTCTCGAAGCCGCGGGCTGCCAGCGCGTAGCTCGCGTGCACGCAGCAGTAATCGAACTCGATACCCTGGCCAATGCGGTTGGGGCCGGCGCCCAGAATCATCGCCTTGGGCTTGCTCGCCGGCGTGGTCTCGTCGGGAGCTACGCACTTCTTGGCATCCGGGCTCGTGCGGTAGATGTTCTCGTACGTCTTGTAATGGTACTCCGTGGCGCTCGAGAACTCCGCAGCGCAGGTATCGACCGTCTTCATGCTGGGAACCACGCCCAGACCCTTGCGATAGGCGCGCACAAAGCGCTCGTCCGAGCCGGTCAGCGCGGCGATCTCGGCGTCACTCGTGCCGTACTGTTTGAGCAGGCGCATCGCGTCGGCGTCGATATCCTCCACACGCAGGCCACGGATGCTCTCCTGGACCTGCACCATATCGTTGATACGGTTGAGGTACCACGGATCGATACCGCAGATGGCATGGATGCGAGCGATGTCCCAGCCACGGCGCAGGGCCTCGACCACAAAGAAGATGCGATGCTCGGTCGGGGTTGCCACGGCCTGAGCAAGCTCGTCGTCGCTCAGCTTATCGGCACCCTCTTTGCCACCGGCGCAGATGCCCTGGTGACCGTCCTCCAGCGAGCGCATGGCCTTGCCAAAGGCCTCCTCAAAGGTGCGGCCGATCGCCATGATCTCGCCCACAGCCTTCATGCGCGTGGTGAGTGTGGGGTCGGTACCCTTGAACTTCTCGAAGGCAAAGCGCGGCACCTTGACCACACAGTAGTCGATTGTGGGCTCAAAGCAGGCGGGCGTAGCCTTGGTGATGTCGTTGACGATCTCGTCGAGCGTGTAGCCCACAGCCAGGCGCGCGGCGGCCTTGGCAATGGGGAAACCCGTGGCCTTGGAGGCCAGCGCGGACGAACGGCTCACGCGCGGGTTCATCTCGATGACGATCAGGCGGCCGGTCTGGGGGTTCACGGCAAACTGCACGTTGGAGCCGCCGGTCTCGACGCCGATCTTCTCCAGAATGGCGAGCGAGGCCACGCGCATGCGCTGATACTCAAGGTCGGAGAGGGTCTGCGCAGGCGCCACGGTGATGGAGTCGCCGGTATGCACGCCCATGGGGTCGAGATTCTCGATGGAGCACACGATGATGCCGTTGCCGGCGTGGTCACGCATGACCTCCATCTCATACTCTTTCCAGCCCTCGATGGACTCCTCGACCAGCACCTCGTGGGCAGGCGAGAGCTCCAGGCCCTGGCTCACGATGGAGACGAGCTCCTCGTGGGTGTGAGCGATGCCGCCGCCGGCGCCGCCGAGGGTAAAGCTCGGGCGCAGTACGCAGGGATAGCCCACGCGCTCGGCGATGGCCTCGGCGTCGGCCACGCTGTAGGCATAGCCCGAGCGCGCGACCTCCAGGCCAATCTCGGCCATGGCCTCGTTAAAGAGCTTGCGGTCCTCGCCGCGCTCGATAGCGGCCAGGTCGCAGCCGATCATCTCGACGCCGTACTTGTCGAGCGTACCGTCCTTTGCCAGCTCGACGGCGGCGTTCAGACCGGTCTGGCCGCCCAGCGTGGGCAGCAGCGCGTCCGGGTGCTCTTTCTTGATCACGCGCTCGATAAACTCGGCGGTGATGGGCTCGACATAGGTGCGGTCGGCAAGACCCGGGTCGGTCATGATGGTCGCCGGGTTGGAGTTGACCAGGATGACCTCAAAGCCATCCTCCTTGAGCACCTTGCAGGCCTGGGCGCCGGAGTAGTCGAACTCACATGCCTGGCCGATAACGATGGGGCCCGAACCAATGACAAGGATGCGCTTGATGTCAGTACGTTTCGGCATGTTAGTTCTCCTCGGTCTCAGTCTCGGCGAAATTCCAGCCAGCCAGGCGGTCCTTCGCGGTGTCGATGTCCAGGTAGTTTTCCTCGCCGTCCATGAGTCGCGTAAAGGCGGTAAAGAGATAGTGGGCATCGGTGGGGCCAGGCGAGGCCTCGGGGTGGTACTGGACCGAGAAGCACGGGGCATCGAGCAGTTGGATGCCCTCGGCGGTGCCGTCGTTGAGGTTCACGTGCGTCAGGCGAATGCGGCCGAAGCGCTCGTTCATCACGACCGGCGCGATTCCGCGGCGCACCCAGACGCGCAGATCTCCATCGGCCGCATGCTCGGTCTCGCCGCCGGAAAGCTCGGGGACAAGCTTGCCCAAGCTGGGGAACAGCAGGCCAAAGCCATGGTTTTGCGCGGTGATCTCCACGCGACGGCTTACCAGGTTCATGACCGGCTGGTTGCCACCGCGGTGACCGAACTTAAGCTTTTCCATCTGGGCGCCGCAGGCCAGGCTGATCATCTGGTGACCAAGACAAATACCAAAGACCGGCACCTTACCGATCAGCTGCTGCACCTGCTCGTAGGTCTCCACCACGGCGTCGGGGTCGCCGGGGCCATTGGACAAAAAGACACCGTCGAGATCCATGTCGAGCACCTGCTGGGCGGGCGTATCCCACGGCACGACGGTAAGGTCGCAGCCGGCGCGGACCAAGCCCTCTAGAATGCCGCGCTTCACACCGCAGTCGTAGGTGACCACTTTATGACGGGCAGGAGCGGCAGCCGCAAGTGCAAAGTCATGCGTGGCAGGCAGGTCGGCGGCCACAAACTCGTGAGGCGCGGGGCAACTTACGGTCTTCACCAGGTTCTCGCCTACCAGCGTGGGCGCTGCGGCCAGACGCTCGGCAAGCTCGTCGACGTCGAAGATCTCGGTCGAGATAATGCCCATCTTGGAACCATTGTCGCGCAGATGGCGCACCAGAGCGCGAGTGTCGACACCCTCGATAGCGACGATGCCGTGAGCGCGCAGATACTCCGGCACGCTGACGGTCGAGCGCCAGTTAGAAGGCGTGGCGCACATGTCGCGAACGATCATGCCGCGCATAGCCGGAGCGCTCGCAGGGCGCACGGTGTCGCCGGGGAAGGCCGACTGGACGTCGGTCTCGTCGATACCGTAGTTGCCGATCTGCGGATAGGTCATGGTTACGATTTGGCCGGCATAACTCGGGTCGGTCATGACCTCAAAGTAGCCCTCGAGCGAAGTGTTGAAGCAGACTTCGCCGGTCGCGGTGCCCTCGGCGCCGCATGCACGTCCATAAAAAATGGTCCCATCCTCAAGATACAGGATGCAGGGACCGCAGGTGCCCTTGCTGGTTTTGGCCAGCATGCGCTGGCAAAGCTCGCTGGGCGCGAAGGTGCGGGCGGCAGCGCCCGCGGTATGGTTGTTCGCCATAATTCTCCTTCCCGGTCTCACAGGACCGGCTTAAAGGTGTGTAGTTAGGCCTCGCGGTATTGTAACCGCAAGCATGCCTCATGGCGTTAATTTCATCGAAATGTTTACGAAATGATAATTATGACTTTCTATGCATAATGATTTTTTAATCCCCGTCCCAGAAAAATCATCCCGCGGGGCTTGTGACTCACGCGGGATGATGACGTCTTACTTTTTCTTGTCCTGTTCCAGCAGATCGGACGGCGTTCGGTCGGGCTTGCCGCCGCGGAAAATCTCGCGGCCATGCAGACGATGTTCCAGGTCACGTTCGGCCTTTTCCTCGTCAATTTTGGTCTGGCTCACCACCGGGTCCTCAATCAACGACGACACCGAGTTCACCTGCTTCTGAATGCGCTCGGCGATGGTGTCATCCATACTCACGATGCGCATCTTCCAGTCGATATTCGTGGCGTTGGATGAGCTCTTGGTCCACACGAACGTCAGGATGGCGCTCTGGTGGCCCCGCGCGGGGAACATGCCAAAGAAGGAATCGTGCTGAATATTGCTATCCTCGTCGATATAGGCGTGAACGTTATACACCACGCGGTCGATCTTATCGTTGAGCAGCGCGTTGGTCGCAAGCGCCGCGGCCTGAATCTGCCCGTTGGACAGCAGTTCGAGCTCGTTGGCAGACGATGTGTCCAACACCGTCACCTCGACCGTGCCCGTACGCTCATCAGCTTCATCGACGGTAAAGTCGAGCGGGAACTGCGTAAAGCCGTTGCCCCACTCAAGGCCGCCCTTCAGCGCCGTCGAAACGGTAT
This sequence comes from uncultured Collinsella sp., assembly GCA_958427355.1. Classification (GTDB taxonomy): domain Bacteria; phylum Actinomycetota; class Coriobacteriia; order Coriobacteriales; family Coriobacteriaceae; genus Collinsella. The sequence continues at coordinate 45,157 of CAUACA010000005.1, forward strand.
CGACTGAAACGCTCTCGGACAGGTTGGCGGTATTCAGACGACGCATCACGCCGTAGCCAATCTGCATGCCCACGATCAGTACCAAAATACCAATGACCACGGCCATCGCGGTCTTCGTAATGGTATGACTCACCTGCGAACCCGAAGGATCGTCCTCGGACAGCGGGTCGATATGTTTTGCCTGGCTCGCGCGGTCCTCGCTGCGCAGCTGCGCTAGCGCAGCTTTGTCACCGCGCTTGGCCGCAGCCTCCTTCTCACGCATGCGCTCGGTTCGCTTTTTGGCAAGCGTGGGATCCAAGACACCGGATGCATCGATTTCGGAGAATAACTCCGTCACTTCTTCCGGAGTCAAAGGGTTCTTGTCAGCCATAAACTTCCTGTCATATCAATCAGTCGAGCTCGTGCGCACGCGCACCTTCGAACTGCATTCGATAGTAACGGGCATAGGTGCCGCCACGGGCGAGAAGCTCCTCGTGCGTGCCACGCTCCACAACGCGACCATGCTCAACGGTCGCAATCTCATCGGCATGCTTAATGGTCGAAAGACGGTGGGCGATGATAATCGTAGTGCGGCCGCGCGCCAGTTCTTCGAGTGACTCCTGCACCGCCTCCTCGCTCTCGTTATCCAAAGCACTCGTCGCCTCGTCCAAAATCAGGATCTTGGGGTTCTTGAGAAACACACGCGCGATGGCAACGCGCTGCTTCTGTCCGCCCGAAAGACGGCTGCCGCGCTCGCCCACCACGGTGTCGTAGCCCTGTGGAAGCGACTCGATAAAGGCATCGATGTTGGCGCGACGGGCGGCCTCGGCGATCTCTCCTGCCGTAGCGCCCGGCTTGCCGTAGGCGATGTTCTCGCCAATCGTACCGTCAAACAGATAGACATCCTGCTGCACCAGGCCGATGGCACGACGCAGGCTATGCTGCGTCACGTCACGCACATCTTGGCCGTCGATGCTAATGGATCCGGCAGCCACGTCGTAAAAGCGCGGCAGCAGCGAACAGGTCGTGGACTTGCCACCGCCCGAAGGGCCAACCAAAGCGATGGTCTGCCCGGGCTTGATGGACAGGTCCATATGGTCGATAACGGGACGCTCGTCGGCATCGCCCTCGCCCAGCTCAACATCCTCGTAGTTAAAGCACACGTCGTGATACTCCACGGCGCCGGCAGTCACCTGCAGATCCGTAGCGCCCGGCTTGTCCTGGATATCCGGCGCGGTCGAGAGCACCTCGTCCATACGCTTAAAGCCGGCGATAGCCTTCTGATACGTTTCGGCCGAATTGACGAGCGTCTCAAGCGGCGTGCAGAACAGCGAAATATAGAGTGCAAAGGTCGCCATATCGACCGCCTGCAGCTGTCCCTGGGCGACCAGCCAGCCGCCCAGCAGTACCACGATCACATAGAGCACACCCGAGAGCAGGCCATACGTCGCGGTATAGACGCCCATGGCGTGATACATATTCTCCTTGGACGAAAGATAGCGATTGTTTGAGGCGCGGAACTTGAAGCGTTCGGTCTCCTCATTGGCAAAGCTCTTGACCACGCGCATGCCCGCCAGCGAATCCTGCAGCTGCGCATTGATGCCGCTGATCTTTTTGCGGTTGTCGCTAAAGACCTCGCGCATGCGCATGTTCTGCCAAAACATGATGACCGCAAACGCTGCCGTCACCACGGCCATGGCGAGTGCCAGCACCGGGGCGATGGTAAAGAGGATCACAAACGAGCCGATAATCTCGATGCCGCAGATGATGATCCACTCGGGCACGTGGTGCGCCGCCTCGCAGATATCGAACAGGTCGTTGACCACGCGGCTCATCATGTCACCCGAGCTGTTGCGGTCGAAGTACGCAAAGCTAAAGCGCTCATACTGGTCAAACAGGTCCTCGCGCATCTTGGACTCCATGCGCGCGCCCATCACGTGACCCCAATAGCTCACAAAGTAGCGGCAAGCGCAGCGGACGGCATACATCAGCACCAAGCCCACCGCGATCATGCCGAGCGCCTGCATAATGGCAGCCTGACCCTGAGTAAACAGCCCACCAGTCAAATTGCGCAGGATAATGGGGAACGCCAGGTCAATGGCGGCAAGCACCAGAGCACAAACAGTATCAGCAACAAAAAGCCCCATCTGGGGCTCGTAATACGAAAGAAACCTCTTAAACATGCAGTCCTCGGAGATAAAACAATAACGTAAGACCCTGGGGCAAATAATCAGTAGTGTTTGCCCCAGGGTCGCCCTCGCTTTTAAAGCTCAGTTCCGCCCAGCCTGTGTGCGATGCTGTCACAGGCCAAGGCGCCCACGACGGTCTTGGCGTCTTCGATCTTGCCGTCGAGCACGGCATCGATCAGCTCGTGCAGTGGCACCAGGTCCACGTTGACAAACTCGTCATCATCGGGGTTGGGCGCATCAAACTCGAGCTTGGTAGCCAAGTAGATGTGGATGATCTCATCGCAAAAACCGCAGGACGTGACAATCGACGTCAAAAAGCGAATACGACCGGCCCTAAAGCCCGTCTCCTCATGCAGTTCGCGCTTGGCGCAATCGAGCGGGTCCTCGCCTGGATCGAGCTTGCCGGCGGGAATCTCGACCGTCACGCGGTCGATGGCGGTGCGGTACTGACGCACCAGTACGATCTTGCCGCTCTCGGTCAGTGCCACAACGGCCGCCGCACCCGGATGGCGAACGATATCACGGGCGCTGCGGCGACCGTTGGGCAGCTCAACCTCAAGACGGTGGACGTCGAGGATCTTGCCCTTCCAGGCGCACTCCTCCGAAAGAATCTTCTCGTGCAGCTCGACATCGTGCGGGTCGTCGTCGCCCAGCACCAGCGCCGGCTCGTCAGCGACCTCGCCACCAGGCTCGCCCTCGGCGTGCCCATACGTGCGGCTGTCCTCTTCAACGATCTGCGCATCCACGAGCTCTTCGTTCTTCTCGTCCATCCGTCTCATTCCTCTCGGATTTTAGGCATCCCAGGCGTCGCGGCCGCGCAGCGCGCGCAGGCCGATGTCGTGGCGCAGGGTCTTGCCTTCAAAATCAATCTTCTCGCAGGCCTCGTAGGCAAGGTTGCGAGCGTTCTCGAACGTGTCGCCCAGAGCGGTCACGGCAAGCACGCGGCCACCATTGGTCACGAGCTGGCCGTCCACCACGGCAGTGCCCGCGTGGTACACGGTCACGTTCTCCATGGCCTCGGCATCGGCGATACCGGTGATGACCTTGCCCTTCTCGTAGCTGCCGGGGTAGCCCGCGCTCGTCAGGACAACGGCCACGGCCCACTCGTCGCGCCAGTCGAGCTCAATCTGATCAAGCTCGCAGTTGGCGCAGGCGAGCATGACCTCGACTAGGTCGTTCTTAAGGCGCGGCAGCACGACCTGCGTCTCGGGGTCGCCAAAGCGGGCATTGAACTCCAGCACCTTGGGCCCGGCAGGCGTGAGCATAAAGCCGCCGTACAGGCAGCCGCGGTAGTCGATACCCTCGGCAGCGAGCTCGGCCACGGTCTGCTCCATGACCTTCACCATCGTGGCGTGCTCCTCGTCGGTCACGATGGGCACCGGGCTGTAGACGCCCATACCACCGGTGTTGGGGCCCTTGTCGCCCTCGAGTGCACGCTTGTGATCCTGCGAGGTGGCCATAGGACGCACGGTCTTGCCGTCGGTAAAGGCCAGCAGCGAGCACTCGGGGCCAACCAGCATTTCCTCAATGACAACGGTGTTGCCGGCATCGCCAAAGGTGCCGCCAAAACACTCACGCACGGCTTCCTCGGCCTGCGCAAGCTCAGTCGCCACGATAACGCCCTTGCCTGCGGCCAGGCCGTCAGCCTTCACGACCAGTGGGGCGCCCTGCTCGCGCACATAGGCGAGAGCCGAAGCCTCGTCAGTAAACGAGCCGTAGGCGGCCGTCGGAATGCCGGCACGCTCCATGAGCTGCTTGGAGAATAGCTTGGAGCCCTCCATCTGGGCGCCCTCGGCACCCGGGCCAAAGCAGGGAATGCCCGCCGCGCGCACGGCATCGGCAACGCCCGCCACGAGCGGAGCCTCGGGGCCGATCACCACGAGTCCGCATCCGTGGCTCTGGGCAAACGCCGCCACGGCCGCAGGATCGCAATCGTCGAGAACCACGTTCTCGCCGCAGCTCGCGGTGCCGCCGTTACCCGGCGCAATGTAGAGCTTGCCGGCGCGCGGTGATGCTGCGAGCTTTGCTGCCAGAGCATGCTCGCGGCCGCCGCTGCCCAACAACAGGATGTCGATGGTTTGAGTGTCCGCCTTCAAGGGTGCCTCCTCTATGGATTAGCGGCCCGCTCCGCGCGAGCCCTTTGCAAGCAAATATACCCCTCAGCCGCCCGTCCGGGCTGCAAAGGGGTATATCGCAATAACCGAATAGTGCCGATTACTTCCAGAATCGGTTGATGATCTGCTCGCGACCGGCGCCGACGCCAATGAACGTCACGCGGGTGTGTGCCAGATCCTCGATAAATGCCACGTAGTCCTGAGCCTCCTGCGGCAGCTCCTCAAAGCTGCGGCAACCGGTGATGTCGCACTTCCAGCCCGGGAGCTCCTCGTAGATGGGCTTGGCGTGCTCAAAACGAACCTGATGCTCGGGCACGCTCGTGTAACGCTCGCCGTCGACGTCGTAGGCAACGCACACCTTGATGGTGTCGAAAGCCGAAAGCACGTCGAGCTTGGTCATGGCGATATCAGTGAGGCCGTTAACACGCGAGGCGTAGTTGGCGATGGGGCCATCGAACCAGCCGCAGCGACGACGGCGACCGGTGGTCACGCCGTACTCATAGCCTTCCTCGGTCAGCGTATGGCCGGCCTCGGACTCATAGGAAAGCTCAGTGGGCATGGGGCCCGAACCGACGCGGGTGATATAGGCCTTCATGACGCCCAGCACGCGGTCGACATTCTTCATACCAACGCCGGAGCCGGTGATGGCGCCGCCGGCGGTGCAGTTGGAAGACGTCACGTACGGATAGGTGCCGTGGTCGATGTCGAGCAGCGTCGCCTGGGCGCCCTCGAACAGCAGGTCCTTGCCCTCGTCGATCATGTTGTTGAGCAGCAGGCTCGTCTCGGTGATGTAGGGGCGCAGGCGCTCGGCCATGGGCAGGTACTCGTCGCAGATCTGGTCCACGGTGTAGGTGGGCAGGTGGTAGATGAGCTCCAGCTCGGGATTCACGCGGGCAAGAGCGGTCTCCAGCTTGTCGCGGAACAGCGCCTCGTCCAGCATGTCCTGCATGCGCAGGCCGATGCGGGCCATCTTGTCCTGGTAGCACGGACCGATGCCGCGCTTGGTGGTACCGATGTTCTTCTTGCCGAGCTTCTGCTCAAAAGCACCATCCAGATCGATGTGGTACGGCATGATAATGTGCGCGTTGCCACTGATCTTGAGGTTCTTGGTGGTGATGCCGTCGGCCTCGAACATGTCAATCTCCTCAAGGACAACCTTGGGGTTGACGACGCAGCCGTTACCGATCACCGACATATGGTCGGAATACATGATGCCGGAGGGCACCTGGTGCAGGCCGTACTTCTTGCCGTTGACGACGATGGTGTGGCCGGCGTTATTACCGCCCGAATAGCGCACGACGGCATCGAAGTCGCCGGCGACCAGGTCGCAGATCTTACCCTTGCCCTCATCGCCCCACTGGGCACCGACCAAAACGGTTGACGGCATGTTTACTCCTTACATTCATGGACTGTCTACGCGCCACGCCGGCACGCAGAAGCACAAAACATTCCCAGTATACCCGTGCAACGGGCGCCTGTCCTACTCCTCGGTATGCGCCCCATCAAGCTCATAGAACTTGGTGGATGCCGGCAGGAACATCAGGTCGACGTCACCGATCGGGCCCGAACGGTTCTTGGCCACGACGATACGCGTAACGCCCTCGTCGGGTCGATCGTCACGCGAGGCCTCAGCCTCATCAGCGGAGCGATCCAAGAACATAACGATGTCGGCGTCCTGCTCGATGGAGCCCGATTCACGCAGGTCGGACAGCTGCGGGCGCTTGCCGGTACGGGACTCAACCTGACGCGACAGCTGCGATAGCGCGATTAACGGAATCTTGAGCTCCTTGGCCATGATCTTTAAACCACGCGACATCTCGGAGACCTCGACGGTACGGCTCTCGGAGCGACGTCCCGGCGGAGGACTCACCAGCTGCAGGTAGTCCAGGATAATGATGGCCTTCTCCTTGTTGTGGAGCATGCGGCGGCTCTTGGCGCGAATCTCGGTCACCGTGGTGCCGGGCGTATCGTCAATCAGAATGTCGAGCTTAGACAAGGTCTGCGTGGCCTCGTTGATATTGGCCCACTGTTCGGGACTAATGCGGCCCGTACGGAAGTCGCTGATTGAAATCATGGCGTAGGCGCAAATCAGGCGCTGGGCAATTTCCTTGCCCGACATCTCCAGCGAAAAGAAGCCGACGGTATAGCCCGCAGCGGCGGCGTTGAGCGCTAGGTTCAGAGCGAACGACGTCTTACCCACGGCAGGGCGGGCGCCGATAATGATGAGCTGGCCCTCGCGGAAACCCATAAGCATGCGGTCGAGCGACGGGAAGCCGGTGGGCACGCCCGCGGCCTGTCCGCCGGCCTTACACACTTCCTCGGCCTCGTTATAGGCCTCGACCATAAACTCGGTCAGTGTCTTATAGCTCGACTTGACCTCGCGCGCCGTGACCTTGAGCAGCTTGCTCTCGGCCAGCTCCACGACCTCTTTGGTGTCGGTAGGGGCATTATAGGCCAGTGCGTTAATCTCGTTGGTGGCACCGATCAGCTCGCGCAGCATCGAGTCGCGACGGACGATGGCGGCATGGTGCTGCCAGTTCACGAGCGACAGGGTCTGACCCATCAGCTCCAATATGTAGGCCTCGCCGCCCACGGCATCAAGCTTGTTGATGCTGCGCAGGTAATCGATCAGCGAGATAGAGTCGATGGGAATGCGACTGTTGTACATATCGACCATCGCGGTGTAGATGGTCTTATGAATGGGCCGGTAGAAGTCATCGGGCTGTAGCTCGACCTGGGCCTCCTCGACCACCTCGGGCGATAGCAGCATGGCGGCCAGCACATTGGCCTCTGCATCTTGGTTTTGGGGGAGACCCAACTTGGAACCACGGTCCTCAACCGTCAGCCCCGTCTCCCTTTCGTCATATGCCATGAGCATCCTCATTCATATCGCTTGCGAGCATCCATAGTATCAGCCACAGTCCCAAAACGGGCCGTGCCCCGGCAATCATCACCGAACGAAACGGATGAACGGTCCCGTGTATAGGACTTCGACGCAACGCCTGCCATGGCACTCGCCAAGCGTAGAAAACAAAAGGGCGCCCTGGTCTCCCAGAGCGCCCTTCTTAGAACAAGATTGTTGCGTTGCAGCAAATGCTACTCGGCAGCAGCCTCAGTCTCGACCTCGGCGGTCTCGGCCTCGGCGACCTCAGCGGTCTCCTCAGCCTCAGCCTCGGCAGCGAGCTCCTCGGCGGTAACGCCAACGAGAACGACAACCTCGGCCTTGATCTCGCGGTACAGCGAGATGGCAACGGTGTGGGCACCGGCAACCTTGATGGGCTTACCGAGCTCGACGCGCTTGCGGTCGATATCCATACCGAGCTGAGCCTTGATGGCGTCAGCGATCATAGCGGCGGTAACGGAGCCAAAGAGGATGCCCTCGTCGCCGACCTTGACGTCAACGGTGACCGTCTTGCCCTCGAAGGCAGCCTTGGTCTCGTTGGCGGTAGCCAGACGGACGGCCTCGCGCTTGGCGATGTTGTTGCGACGCTCGTCAAGCTGCTTGAGGTTGCCCTTGGTGGCGGCAACAGCGAGCTTCTTGGGGAACAGGAAGTTCTCAGCGTAACCCTGAGCGACCTCTACGACGTCACCCTCGCCGCCCTTGCCCTTGATCTCATCGAGAAGAATAACCTTCATGATGCGTCTCCCTTCTTAGCCGCGGTCGCGGTTGCCACGAGAGGAAACCACGGGGACGGTGTACGGCAGGAGAGCCATCTCGCGGGCGCGCTTGATGGCGTTGGCGATGTCATGCTGATGCTGCGTGCAAGCGCCAGTGACGCGACGAGGCTTGATCTTGCCACGGTCGGTCATGTACTTACGGAGAAGCTGAGTGTCCTTATAGTCGATGAACTCAGTGTTCTCCTTGCAGAACTGGCAGTACTTACGACGCGGCTGACGTGCAGAAAAATCATTAGCCATGTCAAAATACCTTTCGTTTGGCAACTTCGGCGAACCGAAGCCGCCTCTCACTCAAAAATAGGTGAACAGCCCTTAAAACGGGATGTCCTCATCGTAGACGTCGACCGCGGGCGGCGTAGCCACCGGTGCGGCAGGACGCGGTGCGGGCGCGGGAGCTGCGGGGGCGTAACCGCCCTGATCGTAGCCACCCTGGCCACCACGGGAGCTCATAAACTCGATCTCATCGACGATGACTTCAAGCTTGCTCCGGCGCTGGCCGTCGCGCTCCCAAGAGCTGTAGCGCAGCTTGCCCTCGATCGCGACCTTGTTTCCCTTTGCCAGGAAACGGCTCACGGCCTCGGCGCGCGTGCCGAACATGGTGCAGTCGACAAAGTTGGGATAGTCCTCCCACTCGCCAGTCTGCGGGTTGCGGCGACGATCGTTCACGGCGACGCCAAAGGACAGAACCTGGGTTCCGCCGGCGGTGGCGCGCAGCTCGGGATCACGCGTGAGGTTACCGGTGATGTTCACTCGATTGATGCTCATAACTCACTACTTCCTCTTGGGGCACAAGCCCAGTCCAAAACGACAGTCTTACTCCTGGTCGTCGCGACGGACGATCATGTGGCGGACCACGGCGTCGGTGATGCGCAGGACGCGATCAAGCTCGGCGATCTGGGTAGGATCTGCGTGGAAGTTGATGAGGGTGTAGTCACCATCGGTGAGGTCGTTGATCTCGTAGGCGAGCTTGCGCTTGCCCCACTCGTCAACGGAGTCGACCTTGCCAGCGCCCTCAGCGATCGTGGTATCGATACGCTTCATAACAGCGAGACGAGTCTCGGGGTCGAGCGACGGGTCAACAAAGAACAGCAGTTCATAAGCCTTCATATTGTCACCTCCTCTGGGCAAATGTGGCTTCAGGTCGTGAAGGTGCGCCTGAAGCAGGAAAAGACTTGGTAATAATATCTTTCAACCTCCCAGGCTGCAAGAATGTGCAGCTACAACCTCATGACCTCCACATATGTCCATACTCACACGGCACTTCATGCGTCTTCCAACCAAATGCTGACCAAATGCTTGACGGATCTGTGGACAAGATACGGCGCTACGGGGACAAACCAAATCGAACCGCAGGTCAGCAAGTGCAAGGCTGTGGTCGCGAAATGCATACCAGTGGTTCACACCACCGTTCAAAGATTTTTAAAATTGCTGCCACGTCGTCTATAAATACCTATTTTGAACAATTTGTCACATGCAGCCATGCTGGTCAGAGCCCGTTTTTGGCCTCCGAGATCCCGTCACGAAGCCAAGCGTTTCAAAAAATGCCAACTTTTCTGTTTGCACTTTGCGATTCCTCGTGTATACTGACTTTCGCATTTAACGGAGAGTTGTCCGAGTGGCCGAAGGAGCACGATTGGAAATCGTGTAGGCGTCAAAAGCGTCTCCAGGGTTCAAATCCCTGACTCTCCGCCAGTTAATTCCAAAGCAGGCCTTCGAGCCTGCTTTGTTTTTACCCCACGCGGAGGGGTGGCAGAGTGGTTGAATGCGGCGGTCTCGAAAACCGTTTGGCCTGTATAAGGTCACGAGGGTTCGAATCCCTCCTCCTCCGCCATTTTGCTTGAGAAAGCTCCCGGGAATGGGAGCTTTTTTGTTATCGGATCCCCTCTCGGCCGCACATCCCAACCAAACATGTACGTCACCCTCCAAAAACGACATTTTTTGACATCTTTGAAGGCTGACGTACACGTTTGGATTGAGCTCACGGGAGTGGCACTATTCGGAAGGCGCCTCCTCGTCTCGCATGCCTTTCCAGTTACGGATAAGTGCCTTGCGTAGTTCGTTTTGCTTTCGCTGGTACCCGGTGTCGGTACAGCGAGGCATGCCGAGTGCTTCGCGAATGTTGTTCATGGCGCGGTGAAAGGCGAGCTGGCTACCGAACTGAGCCGAAGTGAGCGTAACGATTCGATATCCCATTTGGGAGAGAACGGCCTCTCGCTCCGCATCTGCCCCCTTGCGCTCGAACTCATCGTGAAAGCCGCCCTTATATTCGATACCGAGCTCCCTGCGCTTGTAGGTAACGAGCGCATCGATTTTGAGTGTTCGAGCTTTGGCGCAATGCCAGAGACGTTGAGGGATCTCGAGCGGTTTGTTGAGTTCGATACCTCGGATGCCAACGCCGCCTTCGCTTGTTGGGAGCGAGAGGGCGATTGCCGAAGCGGTCTCCATAGGCGAGGCCGAGTGATCGTAGATGTGTCTGAGCGCGAGCCGTGCACGTGTGGCACCGGGTTTGCCGGGGTGCCGATCGAGCAGTTCGGTTATTTCATCCTTGGAGGTGGTGGCCGGTTGCTCGGTATAAGGGTCGGCGGGATTGAGCCCCATGCGATAATCGCCGCAAACTTCATAGCCATATTCGAGGTATTCGATCCCATCCATCCACTCGGCAGCGAGCACGAAGGTGAAGGCTTCGTCAGTGATGAAAATTCCGGGCGTCAACTCGTCAATATGCTCGTAGGGAAGATTTTGTCCAAGAATGTGGCAAATGACGCCTTTGGTGCGAATTCGCTCGAATTCGAATACAACCGAGATATCGATAGTCTTGAGCATATCGGACGGAATGCCGCAGTCGGTAAGGGCCTGTCGTATGCGCGCAACGCGTTGCTGGGTGGAGATGCCTCGTGCGCCTATCTGGTAGTCGTGCCGCGCAAGAGATTGAACCAAATTCTGGGGCACATGATGGACAAGCCATGCGGTTTTATGCGAAATGAGAACAGGAGTATCCATTGAGGGCCTCTCGCTCTGAGCCGGTATCCAACTCTTATGTCCGTTGAAGTGGGGGAATATACCGGATGTGAGTAAATTAACTCACTCATGCTGTGAGCTCAATCCAAACATGTACGTCAGCCTCCGAAGATGTCAAAAAATGTCGTTTTTGGAGGGTGACGTACATGTTTTGGATCCCTGGCATTCCAGCAGCGCCACGCCCGCGCCCAGTCCCGACCGTTTGCCGAGCAATAGGGTCGCAATCGGCGCCGAACATGTACTATGTACGGGCATTGTCTAAACCCGTAACTCAAAGGACCCCATCTTGCCCGTTGCCGCCGCTATGATCGTTACCGCACACGCCTCGGATGCCATGGTTGCCATCCCGTTTTGGCTCGAGATGTTCGCCGTCGTCGCGGCATCGATCTCGGGCGTGTTGGTCGCACGCGAGCACAAACTCGACCTGGTGGGCGCCGTCGCGCTCGCCGTGGTCTGTGGACTGGGCGGCGGTCTTTTGCGCGATATGACGCTGCAGGTGGGCAACGTCTACATCCTCAACCAACCGATGGCGCTCCCGCTCTCCATCGCCACCGCGGCCATCATCTACATCTTCCCGGCAATCGTCGACAAGCCCGAAAAGCTCATTCCCCTGCTCGATATCATCTCGGTGGGTATTTATGCGGCAACCGGCGCAGACAAGGCGCTGGTCTACGGCTTTGCGCCGGCGGTGTGCATCATGATGGGCTTTTTTACCGCGGTAGGCGGCGGCATGCTGCGAGATGGTTTTATGGGTGTGGTGCCGGGTATCTTCCAGCGCACCAACTTCTATGCCATCGCGGCCATCGCCGGATCGGCAAGCTATGTGTGTCTCGTTATGAGCGGCATCATGAGCAATGTCGCCGCACTGGTCGTATGTGTCGCGGTGACCATGGGTCTGCGCTGGCTCTCGCTGCGCTTTGACATCAAAAGCCCCACCGAAGAAGACATCGCGCGCTTCTTGCATCGCAAAAAATAGCTAGCGCGGACTCGTCCCCGAAATGCAACTGAGAGGTTCTTTTAGAGCGCCCGCGCGTTGGGTACCCTGTTAGATACATGTCGAGTATCTAACGAAGGATTCACTATGCCTTGCAACCTAGAACCGTCGTCCCGGCGCCGTAAAGCGCAGGCCCGCATCGCCCTCCTATTCGCACTGATCGCGCTTGCGCTGACCGTACTTCCCACGACGTCGTTCGCCGGTACAGACACCGCGGGCAACGTGCTCGCAACCGAGGTTGACTCAAATCCGTCCGGCGTCGAGGGCGACCTGTACTGGGCCGGCCAAAGCCTTAACCTAGACGACGCTTCCATCGGCCGCGATATTATCGCGGCGGGCGAGAGCCTGTCGATTCGCGACTGCACTGCAGGCGGCGCCATTCGCCTGGCGGCGCGCACCATCGATATCTCAAAAACCGCAATTGATGGAAGCGTAACGGTAGCTGGCCAGCACGTTGTGCTCAACACTGGTAGCACCGCTAACTGTTTTTACGCGATGGGTGAGACTGTTGCCCTACGAGGCTCCGCCAGGTCGGCAGCGCTTGCGGGCAACACGGTGACCATCGATGGCACCGTCGAGGGCGATGTCGAGGTTTGGGCCGACAAGCTCATCCTGGGCAAGAACGCCCACATCACCGGCACCGTGAACGCACACGTCTCCGAGGACCCTGAGCGCGCCGCGGGAGCCGAGGTCGGCGCGCTCAAGATCGACCGCACCGAAAACGAGGATACTTCCACCGTTAACGATGTCATCGGCGGCACCGTCGCCGCGGCGCTTTCCACCTGCTTTGTCGCCCTGCTACTCGAGCTCGTCTTTCCGCGCGCGACCGCCAGCGCCGCCGGCATGCTCCACCAGCGCCCCACGCCCCTGTGGGTGAGCGGTCTTCTGGGCACGATTGCTATCGTCCCCGCCGTCCTACTGCTGATTATCTCCATCGCTGGTCTATCGCTTGCCGGAGCCCTCATGTGCGGCGTTATCGGCATCGCATTGGTGTCGAACGCCTTTGCGGGGTGCGCGATCGCCCGCATGGTCGGACACAGCCAAAACCGCTACGCCATGGCAGCCGTGGGTGGCATCGCCGCAGGCGCCCTCACAGGGCTTCCCCTCGTAGGCGGCTTCATCAGCGGCGTGGCCCTTGTCTTTATGCTCGGCTACATCATCCAGATCATCTGGCGCAACGCCCGCCTCAAGCCGCAGCAGCCGACTAACACGCCGGGACTCCCCACCGCTTAGCAGCTAACCGCCACAAAGATGCCAAGCACCTTTGTGGCGGCGCAAACGAACCTGCCCCCTGCACCAAAAAGGGCACCGACCATTGCGGTCGGCGCCCTTTCTTGTTAATCGCTATAAAGCTCAGCGCTTATTTGTTGACCTGGCCGGCGCGGACGGCTGCCTTCTTGCGGTCGGTGGCGTTGAGCAGACGCTTGCGCAGGCGGATGTTCTTGGGAGTGATCTCGACCAGCTCGTCATCGGCGATGTACTCCAGCGCCTCCTCCAGCGAGAAGGTGCGGGGCGGCACCAGCTGAACGGAGATATCGGAGGTCGAGGAACGCTGGTTGCCCAGGTTCTTGGTACGCGCGATGTTGACGACCATGTCGCCGGCCTTGCTGCGCTCGCCCACGATCATGCCCTCATAGCACTCGGTGCCCGGCTCAACAAACAGCTGGCCGCGCTCCTGCAGCGTACCCAGAGCATAGGCAACGGCCTTCTCGGTGGTCATAGAGATCATGGCGCCGTTCTGACGGTTGCCGATCTCGCCGGCGTAAGGACCATACTCCAGGAAGGTGTGGTAGAACACGCCCTCGCCGTGGGTGACGTTCATGATGCGGTTCTTAAGACCCATGATGCCGCGGGTCGGGATCTTAAACTCGAGGTGCGTCACGATGCCCGAGGTGTCCATGCTCGTCATGATGCCGCCGGAGGTACCGAAGACCTCAACGACCTTGCCCGAGTACTCGTCCGGGCACTCGACGACGGCCTGCTCGACAGGCTCCATCTTGTTGCCGTTCTCGTCCTTCTTAAACAGAACGCGGGGACGGCCGACCTGGAACTCAAAGCCCTCGCGGCGCATGGACTCCATCAGGACGGACAGGTGCAGGATGCCGCGGCCCGAGACCTCGACGCCGCTCTTGTCCTCGAGCTCCTCGATCTTCATGGTCACGTTGTTCTCGGCCTCGTTGAACAGGCGCTCCTTAAGCTGACGGGCGCCCACGATGTCGCCATCGCGGCCGACGAGCGGGGAGGTCGAGGCCTCAAAGACGATGGACAGGGTCGGCGGGTCGATCTCGATGGGCTCGAGCTCGACGGGGTTCTCGGGGTCGGTGTAAACATCGCCGATATCGGTGCGGTCAATACCCACGACAGCAGCGATATCGCCGGCGCCGACTTCCTGGCACTCGGTACGGCCCAGGTAGTCGAAGGTAAAGAGCTGCTTGACGGTAGCGGTGGCACTGGAGCCATCGTTCTTCACAACCAAGATCTGGTCGCCCTGGTGGATGGTGCCGGAGTACACGCGGCCGATACCGATACGGCCAACGAAGTTGGAGTGGTCGATAGTCACGCACTGCATGGCCAGCGGGGCGTTCTCGTCAACCTCGGGCGCGGGCATGTCGTCGATGATCATGTCGAGCAGCGGATACATGTCCATGTTGCCGTCGTTGGGGTCAAGGCGGGCAAAGCCATTCATGGCGCTAGCGTAGACCACGTGCTCCATGGCGAACTCAAGCTGGTCGTCGGTGGCGCCCAGGTCGGCCATGAGGTCCAGGCAGTCGTTGTAGGCCTTCTCGGGGTTAGCACCCGGACGGTCGATCTTGTTGATGACGATCATGATTTTAAGGCCGGTGTCGATAGCGTGACGCAGCACGAAGCGGGTCTGGGGCATGGGGCCCTCAAAAGCGTCGACCAGCAGCAGGGCGCCGTCGGCCATACGCAGCACGCGCTCGACCTCGCCACCAAAGTCGGCGTGGCCCGGGGTGTCGATGACGTTGATCTTAACGTCCTTGTACTCGATAGAGATGTTCTTGGCGAGAATCGTAATGCCGCGCTCACGCTCCTGGTCGTTGGAATCCAGGACGCGGTCCTCGACCTGCTGGTTGGCACGGAAGGCGTCCGTGGCACGCAGGAGCTTGTCGACCATCGTCGTCTTGCCGTGGTCGACGTGAGCGATGATGGCGATGTTCCTCAGATTGTCTACGCGCATGTAGTTCCCCTATCTTCTATCTATATACAACCGGCACGCGTATGCGACCCACCCAGCAATGCAACGCTCGGCGGGAATATTGAGCCTTTTACCGAAAACTCGTTTATTTTAGCGATTTTAGATGAGAGGGGTTTCCTCACCTGCAGGTTCAGGGTCGCTCCACATAAAACCATCGCCGGCGCCCATGCCCTCATACAGCACATATGCCGAAAAACCGCTCTCGAGCGTGGTTTCGAAGAAGCTCACGAGCAGAGCATCGTGATAGCCGCCGTCAATCTCGACGCAGCCGGTGTAGCCGATGGCATAGCGGGCGATACGGCCCAGGCCCTCGTCCTTAAGACCCATCTTGTGCTCGGAAATAAAGTTGGTGGCCGCCTCCAGGCACGCCTCTTCGCCGTCCTCGTCGAGCGCCGCCAGATATCGGTTGGAAGCAGCGTCCTCAATCGCCACAACTACGCCCGGATTCTCGCCGGCGGCAAGGTCGTCCAAGAACGCACCAATCAGGTCACACACCATGGCGTCGAGCTCGGCGGAGACGTTACCGGCGTCCTGCATATCCTGTGCCATCTTTAGACCTTCCCATCGAGTCTGGCGTCGTTACAGTTCCTGTGCCTCGGCGGCGATCCTGGCGGCAGCGTCGCGGGCGCGCATCATATCCATCGCGCGCTTGTCGAGCACCTTGATCTGACTGGTCAGCATTACCGCGTCGACCACACCCCAGATCACCAGGCCCGTAGAGATCGAAAACCCAAGCGCACCAACTGTACCACGAAGGCGCGAGCAGATTGCCGCGACAAGGGCGGAGATGACAACCATCTTGATAAACGAGCCGCGGCGTTCGCGAAGCGTGCGGGCCTGCGTCACATAGGCAATGCGCGCCGCCTCAGAAGCCTCAGAGCGCATCTGGGCCTCGCGCGCGATAGCCGCTGCCTCGGCCGACATGCCGCCGGCCATCAGCGAACGCTCCACAACCTGGCCGCCCCGCATTTAGAAATCATCAGGGGAGAGCGTATGGACGAACTCGTCGAACTTCTCGAACTCCTGCTCGTCGTCAACTTCCTCGGCATGGGCAGAAACGGTGCCCAGGCGATTCATGATGTCGTCCTCCACAAACATGGGGGCATTGCTGCGCACGGCAAGGGCAATGGCATCACTGGGGCGGGCGTCAATCTTGAGCTCGTCACCATCGGCCAGTACGACGATCGTCGCGTAGAACACCGGCGGCTCGGCGCGAACGATCTCGATGCGCTCGAGCTTGGCGCCCAGGGCGCTAACAGTATCGAGCAGCAGGTCATGGGTAATCGGGCGCTCGGCGCGACCGCTATCGATGCCGCGGCTGATGGCAGCAGCTTCAAACGAACCAGTCTGAATGGAAAGGGAGCGCAGTGGCGCGGGCGAGTCCGATTTGCTGCAGCGCTCGCGAAGCACGATAAGCGATGGCACGGGACCGGCGGCCATGACGATGGTCTCTATGTCGACACGAACCATGGAACACCTCCGGTACGTAGCGGTTAACACGCGGCAGCTCGACCGCATTGAATAGCTATACTACCCAAACTTTCGCACAGCACACAAAACCAAAATGAGATTTATCGCAGACAAGAAAAAAGCCCCGAGGCAACGCCCCAGGGCTCTTCACAGTTTTGATGGTGGACCTGACAAGATTCGAACTTGTGACCTCCCGGTTATCAGCCGGACGCTCTAACCAACTGAGCTACAGGTCCATCATGGTGGAGGTTAGGGGGATCGAACCCCTGACCTCAGGCTTGCAAAGCCCGCGCTCTCCCAGCTGAGCTAAACCCCCACGGAGACAGTAATAAACACCCCAGCGGCGACTCGGCTCTCGCTGGGGTGTTTATTGCGAAAGAAAGTGGTGGACCTGACAAGATTCGAACTTGTGACCTCCCGGTTATCAGCCGGACGCTCTAACCAACTGAGCTACAGGTCCATCGCGCAAGGGATATATTAGACGAGTCGTTACGCGCGCGTCAACAACTTTTTTGAAAATCTTTGGGAGGGGTTCGCCCCGGCCGCATGGCGGCACATGAAGTCGCCTGCTCGGACAGTCCTGGCTCGCACGGAGAGCACATTAAGTGCTCTCCGGCTCGTGCGGAACTCGCGATCGACTTCTTGTGCCGCCATGCGGCCGGGGCGAACGCGGGTCCAAGATTGTCAAAAAAGCGGTCGGCGCGCAGTGCGCCGACCGCCGATATATGGGGTCTGATAATTTTTACCAGCTAGGGCCTCTTACTCGTCTAGGAGATCTTCTGGCATGTCGTTGCCGTCGCCTAGATCGACAGGGGTTTCTTCGGGGGCGGAGCCGTTTTCTGTGGCTTCGCCTTCGGGTTTTTCTTTGGCGGCCGTCATGCGGGCTACGGCGCAGATGCGGTCGTTGTCGTCGACGGTCATCATCTTGACGCCCTGGGTGGCGCGGCCGGTCTGGCTGATCTCATCGGTCTTGACGCGAATGACCGTCGCGCCCTCCGTCACGATGAACAGCTCGTGCTGCGGGCCCACTGTCTTCATGGCCGCGAGGTTACCCTTACGCTCGGTCATTTGGATGGTGTAGACGCCCTGGCCGCCGCGATTCTGCTCCGGGTAGTCCGCGACCGGCGTGCGCTTGCCGTAGCCGCGCTCGGTGATGACGAACAGATCGCCGTTGCCGTTAGTGACTTCCATGCCCAGAACGCTCACGCCGTCCTTCATACCAATACCGCGTACGCCGCTGGTATCGCGGCCGGTGGCGCGCACCTGCTCCTCGGAGAACATGATCGCCTTGCCCGCGGTGGTGGCCAGGATAATCTTGTCGCCCTCGCGCACGCGGCGCACGTTCAGCAGCGCGTCGTCGTCACGCAGGTTGATAGCGATCAGGCCGTCGCGACGGCTGCGGTCATATGCGCTCATCACGGTCTTCTTGACCATGCCGCTCTTGGTGGCAAACATCAGGTACTCGTCGGCCGGGAACTCGCGGCAGCTGATGACGCTCGCGATCTTCTCGCCCTCCTCGAAGGGCAGCAGGTTGACGATCGCGGTACCGCGCGCCTGGCGCGTACCCACCGGCAGCTCGTGCACCTTCAGGCGATAGACCTTGCCCTTGCTCGAGAAGAACAGCACGTACTCGTGCGTGGACGCGATGAACATCTCATCGATAACGTCGTCCTCTTTGAGGTTGACGCCCGACACGCCCTTGCCGCCGCGCTTCTGGGCACGGTAGGCAGCCACCGGGATACGCTTAACGTAGCCGGTGTGGGTAATGGTCACGACCATATCCTCGTCGGCGATGAGGTCCTCGACATCCAGGTCCTTCTCAACCTGGCTGATCTCGGTGCGACGCTTGTCGCCAAACTTCTTGGAGATCTCGCGCATCTCTTCCTTGATGACGCCCAGGATCTTCTCCTCATGCGCCAGCAGGTCCTCGTAGTAGGCGATGGCGCGGCGCAGGCCGTCCAACTCTTCTTGGATCTTGTCGCGCTCCAGGCCGGTCAGGCGGCGCAGCTTCATCTCGAGGATGGCCGTGGTCTGCTCGGGCGTAAAGCCAAAGCGCTCAATCAAGCGGCTGCTGGCCTCGGAGTCGGTCTGCGAGGAGCGGATAATGCTGATGACCTCGTCGATATGGTCAAGGGCCATCAGGTAGCCCTCGAGGATATGCGCGCGGGCCTGGGCCTTTTTAAGGTCGAAGCGGGTGCGGCGAGTGACGACGTCGACCTGGTGGTCGATGTAGTGCTGCAGCATCTCGCGCAGGCTCAGGCATTTGGGAACGCCGTTGACGAGCGCCAGGTTGTTGGCGCCAAAGGTCGTCTGCAGCGAGGTGTACTTATACAGGTTGTTGAGCACGACCTGCGGAATGACGCCCTTCTTGAGCTCGATGACCAGACGGATACCCTTCTGGTTGGACTCATCGCGCATATCCGAGATGCCCTCGATGCGTTTGTCGTTGACGAGCTGGGCGATCTTCTCCTGCAGGGTGCCCTTGTTGACCATGTAGGGAATCTCGGTAAAGACCAAGCGGCTGCGGCCGGTCTTGGTGGACTCCACATGTGCCTTGGCACGCACGGTAATGGAGCCGCGGCCGGTCTCGTAGCTCTGCTTAATGCCGGCGCTGCCCATGATGATGGCGCCGGTGGGGAAGTCCGGACCGGGCATGATCTGCATGAGCTCGTCGACGGTGGCGTCGGGGTTGTCAATCAGGTAGCAGGTGGCCTCGATCGCCTCGGTGAGGTTATGCGGGGCGATGTTGGTGGCCATGCCGACGGCGATGCCCTGGCTGCCGTTGACCAGCAGGTTGGGGAAGCGCGCAGGCAGTGCCACGGGCTCGGCGAGCGATTCGTCGTAGTTGGGCTGCCAGTCGACGGTATCCTTCTGCAAGTCACGCAACAGTTCCATGGCGGGCTTTGCCAGGCGGCTCTCGGTGTAACGCATGGCCGCCGCGCCGTCGCCGTCGATGTTGCCGAAGTTGCCGTGACCGTCGATGAGCGGCGTGCGCATGGAGAACCACTGTGCCAAGCGGACCATGGCCTCGTAGACCGCGGAGTCGCCATGCGGGTGGTACTTACCGATAACTTCGCCGACCGTCCACGCCGACTTCTTGTGTGGGCGGTTGGGGTAGATGCCGCTCTCGTTCATCGCGTACAGGATGCGGCGGTGCACCGGCTTCAAGCCGTCGCGCACGTCCGGCAGGGCGCGCGCCGTGATGACCGACATCGAATACTCGATAAACGACTGCTTCATCTCGCGACCGAACTCCGAAATCTGGAGCTGGCCGCCGTTGATATCCTCGCCGGCCGAGGCGCCACGGTCGACTTCGCCAAAACTCTCCTCGAGCTCGCCGTCGTCATCCTCTTCCTCGTCATCATCGACATCGGGGTTATAGGCGTCCGGGTCGCCGTCCTCGCCCTGCTCAGCACGGGCAAGCAGGCGCTTCAGATCGTCGGGCATGCCGGCATCGCCGGCCTCGTCCATACCCCCGTTATTGTTGATATCGTCTGCCACGTTACCTCCTCTTAAGCGTCAAGGAAACGCGCGTCATGCGCATGTTTTTCAATGTACTCGCGGCGATAGCCGACCTCGGAACCCATCAGCTCGCGCACGGCACGGTCCGCCACCACGGCGTCCTCGATCGACACACGCTGCAGGATGCGGGTCTTGGGGTCCATCGTCGTCGAGGCAAGCTGCTTGGGGTCCATCTCGCCCAGGCCCTTGTAGCGCTGGACGGTATAGCCCTTGCGCTTTTTGGTGATCTTGCCGTCCTTGGCCTTGCCATCCTCGTCGTTATCGTCGGGGTTCAGGCCCAGGCTCTGGATGGTGTCGCGCAGGATCTCGTCTTCGGGCTGGCGGCCGTTGGGATACACGTAGTGGATCTTGTTGCGCACCTTAATGCCAAAGATGGGCGGGCAGGCAACATAGACGTAGCCGGCATCGATCAGCGGACGCATGTACTTGTAGAAGAACGTCAGCAGCAGGATGCGGATATGCGCACCGTCGACGTCTGCATCGGTCATGATGATGATCTTGTGGTAGCGCGCCTTGGTGATATCGAAATCGCCGCCGTCGCCGGCACTCGTCGTGACGCCGCAGCCGATCGCGGTAATCAGCGACTGGATGGTGTCACTCGAGAACGCGCGATGGTCACCAACGCGTTCGACGTTCAAAATCTTGCCGCGCAGGGGCAGAATCGCCTGGATGTCTCGGCGACGGCCGTCCTTGGCCGAACCGCCTGCCGAGTCGCCCTCTACGATGAAGAGCTCGGTCAGCTCGGCATCGCGCACCGAGCAGTCGGCGAGCTTACCGGGCAGGGACGCCGTCTCGAGCAGGCTCTTGCGGCGGGTCGCCTCGCGCGCCTTACGGGCGGCATTGCGCGCCTTGCAGGCCTGCTGCGCCTTCTTGACGATCTCGCGAGCGGGCTTAGGGTGCTCCTCGAGGTAATCGGCAAGGCCGTCGGTCACGATCTTGAGCGTGAGCGCACGCATGTAGGAGCTGCCGAGCTTGGCCTTGGTCTGGCCCTCAAACTGCGGATCGGGCAGCTTGACCGAGATAACGGCCGAAAGGCCCTCACGCACATCGTCGCCGGTCAGGTTGGTGTCTTTTTCCTTGAGCAGGTTCTGCTTGCGCGCGTAATCGTTGATCACGCGGGTGAGCGCGGTGCGGAAGCCCTCAAGGTGCATGCCGCCCTCGGGGGTGTAGATGTCGTTGGCAAACGACATGACGTTCTCGCCGTAACCGCTATTCCACTGCAGGGAAACCTCGACCTCGCCCATCTTGGCCACAGGTGCGTCCGGGTCCGATTTGCCCTCGATGTAGATGGGCTCCTTAAAGGCCTCGGGGACGTCCTTGCCCTCGTTGAGGAACTTAACGAAGTCGATGATGCCGCCCTCGTAGCAAAACTCCTCCACGTGGGGAGTCGCCTCGCGCTCGTCGGTCAGCACGATCTTGAGGTTCTTATTGAGGAACGCCGTCTCCTGCAGACGGTTGTGCAGCGTATCGAAATCGTAAATGCAGGTCTCGAAGATCTCGTCGTCGGGCCAGAAGGTGACGGTGGTGCCCGTCGAATCCGAGGTGCCCACGACCTCCATCTTCTTAACAGTCTTGCCGCGCGAGAACTCCATCTCGTAGGTGTTGCCGTCGCGACGAACCTGAACGACCACGCGCTTGGACAGTGCGTTGACGACGGAGATGCCCACGCCGTGCAGGCCGCCCGAGACCTTATAGGCCGAGTTATCGAACTTACCGCCGGCGTGCAAGATCGTCATGACGACCTCGAGCGTCGGGATCTTTTTAACAGGGTGCTCGTCGACGGGGATACCGCGACCGTTGTCGACGACCGTGATGGAGTTGTCGGCGTGGACCGTCACCTGAATCTCGGTGCAGAAACCGGCCATGGCCTCGTCGACGGAGTTGTCAACGATCTCCCACACCAGGTGATGCAGACCGCTGGCGCTCGTCGAGCCGATATACATGCCCGGGCGCTTACGAACGGCCTCGAGACCTTCGAGAATCTTAATCTCGCCGCCATCGTAATCGTTTTCGTTTGCCACACGTCCTCCTTCAGTCAAGAAAATGTGTACAGCCTTATTAGTTTATCGTAAAAAAATACCCTCGGGAACGAGGGTATTTGGCTCTACAAGGCCACCAGATGCGATTTAAGGCTCTTTTTTGCTTTGCACGCCCTTGGCCCACTCGGCACTGGCTCTCATGGCGTTCTCGAGGGCCTCGCGCAGTTTTTGGTCTTCGATGGGCGCCACTTGGCACTCAATCTCGGTGCGCTCGGCATCGCTGAGGTCGGCGTGCGGGGCCGGCGGGCGCTCTGTCGTCGCCGGGCGCAGGCGCTCCTTGGCGGCGGGCGGCATGTGACCGGGTGCGGTGGTTTTGAACACCAGGCCGTCCACATGCGCACCGGCGCGCTCCATGCGCGCGCGGATGATCTCGCGCAACAGCGTCATTTCCTGCGTCCACGAGGGCGAGTCGAGATACACCAGCAGTTCATTGGACTCGGGCAGGTAACGCAGCCCCGTCACATGCCGCCCCTCGCGCGTGCCCGAGCACACCGCGTTCCACGCGCGATAGACCGCGCGCGACTCCTCGGCAGCCTCCATCTGCGCACGGCGCTCAGGGGTCGCAGCCGCCAGGATGCGTTGGCGCTCTGCGTTCAAAAAGCCACTGAAGGCGACCGTTTCGCTCTCGCGCTCGTAATTAGCACGTCTCACCCATGCTCACCACCTTGGCTCGATCAAGCAGGTCATCGGTAAAATACCCCAGATTGGTGGTGGTTATGACTGTCTGGATATCATCACCGATCAGCTGTAGAAAAGCGCCTCGGCGCCCGGCGTCGAGCTCGCTCATCACGTCGTCCAAGAGCAGCAGCGGCGCGGTGCCCAGGATATCGCGCGCCACGGCCACTTCTGCCACCTTCCAGGCAAGCACCAGCGTTCGCTGCTGGCCCTGGCTGGCAAATGAACGGGCCGATCGGCCCGCGACGGAAAACTCAATCTCGTCGCGATGCGGACCCACGAGCGTCACGCCGCGACGGATCTCCTCGTCGGCGCGCTCATCGAGCGCCGAGAGCATGTGCTCATACGCCCAGCCCCTGAGCTCGTCGCGATCCTCGGTGCGAGGCAAGTCGCCAAGCGTGGACACATAGGACACGCCGGCGGGCTCGCCGGATGCCACGCGGCCATAGGCGTCGCGCACATGGCCCGACAGCCGATCGAGCAGAGCCAGACGATGCACGAGCAGGGCCGAACCGGCGCGGGCGATAGATTCGTTCCAGGCGCCGAGCATCTCGCGGCAGCACCAGCCCTCCTTGAGCAGGGCATTGCGCTGGGTCACGCAGCGCCCGTAGGCGCTAGCCAGATCGGCATAGCGCGCACTCAGCTGAACGCCAAAGTCATCAAGCGCGGTGCGGCGCACGCTGGCACCCCGCTTGACCATATCCAGGTGGTCAGGGCAAAACAGAACGCTCGGCAGTATCCCGCGCACGCCGGACGCGGCGCAGCGCTTGCCGTTGCGGCTAAACGAACGCTTGCCGTCTTCCACGCTCAGCCCCATGTCCAGCACGCGTCCATCGCCTTCGAGCCTCAGCTCGACCTTGCATGAGCCCTCGCCGTCGTGGACGAGCTCGGCGGCGGTCGGATGCCTAAACGAGGCGCCACTCGTCAGCAGCTGCAGCGCCTCTATGAGGTTGGTCTTTCCCGCCGCGTTGGGGCCTGCGAGCACTGTCACACCGTCGCTCAGGGCAAGGCGGTAGCTGTCGAAGCTGCGATAGCGCGCAACGGAAAGATCACGTGCGAACATGGTCATGGGCAGTGCTAGATGCGTACCGGCATGACCAGGTACAGGTAGTTGATCTTGTCGTAGGACTTGAAGATGCCAGCCTGCGAATAGCTCTTGAGCTCCAGCGTGATCTCCTTCTCCTTGGACAGGGCATTGAGGCAGCCAAAGATGTAGTGGTAGTTGAAGGCGATGGTGCCCGACTCGCCCTCGGCCTCGACATCGATCGTCTCCTGCGCCAGATCCTGGTCGTTGGAAATGGAGGACAGGCCCATCTGGCCGTTCTCGACGTCAATCTCAAACTTGACGGCGGGGTTGGCACTCGCGATAACGGCCACACGCTTAAGGGCGGCGTTAAAGGCGGCTACGTCGATCTTGACGCTCGTCACGCACGAATCGGGGATGAGCTGCTTGTAATTGGGATATACGCCCTCGATGCGGCGCGACACGTAGGTGGTGTTGCCGGCCTCAAAGACAACCTGGGTGTCGGTGGCACCGATCATGATGGTAGCCTGGCTCGCCATGATGCTCAGCGCGTCGTTGAAGGCGTCGGCAGGCACGTTGAGCTCAAAGGAACCTTCGAGGGTCGAGGTCTCGACCTGCGTATCGCACACGGCCAGTCGGAAGGAGTCGGTCGCGACCAGGCGCACGGTATTGTTCTCGACCTTCATGTGCACGCCACCCAGGATGGGGCGGGCCTTGTCAGTCGAGGTGACGCGCCATACGCGACTTACCATTTCGGACAGAATATCGGTCGGCAGCTCGACGGCGCTCTCGATAGCGTATGCCGGGAACTCGGGAAAGTCGTTGGCATCGAGTGTGTTGAGGCGGAAAGAGCTCTTCTCGCAGCCAATCAAAACCTGACGCTCGGACAGCTCAAAGGTAACCGGGGCATCGGGAAGGGTCTTGGTGATGTTGGAGAGCATCTTGCAGGGAATCACCATCTCGCCCTCCTCTTCGACATGAGCCGCAATGCGGTGACGAATCGAGATGGTGTAGTTGGAGGTCTGGAATTCCAAGATGCCGTCTTGTGCCTTAACGAGCACGCCCGACAGAATGGGGAGGGTGGATGCCGAAGCGACGCCTTTCATAACGACGCCGATGGCTTGCGTAAGCGAGCTCTGGCTGACGGTGAACTTCATCTTTTAATACCTTTCTATAGATATAAATATCTTAATAATAGTAATAGTACTGACGAAACTGTTGATTACTCCTAAAAGTGCAGGTCAGCCCTAAAAAGAGAATCGACAGGAACCTGTGTGCAACCGGGTATGTTTTCCACGTTCAAAACCTGCGCAAAACTTTTCATCACCGCGGCTCGAGTTTTCGACACCTTATAACCGTCGTTTCGACAAGTTTTCAACAGGTGTGTCTATTTACCTACGAGCGCAGTGTAATTTTATCGCGCAGCGACTTGAGGTCTTCGGTAACAGTCCGGTCTTCCTGAATCATCTTCTGAACCTTTTTGTAGCTCGTGCTGACGGTCGAGTGGTTGCGATTGCCAAACTCGGCGCCCACGGCCGTCGTCGTCATCTCGCACATCTCGATCGCCAGGTAGATGGCGATATGGCGCGCCTTGGCGATATTGGCGTTGCGGCGAGGCCCGATGAGCTCCTCGTGCGTCACACCGTATTGCTCCTCGATGACGGACTGGACCGTCTGCACATTGATCTTCTTGGCCGATGTGTCGAAGTACTGGTTGGCGATGGCGTCGATGTCGTCAAAGGTGAGCTCCCCGCCCTCGCGCTCGCGATCGCCCGCTTCGCCGGCACAACGCTCGCAAAAGCTCTCGAGCTCGCGAATGTTGGTGCCCGAGACCTCGGCCATGTGTTTAAAGTGCGCGTCGGTCAGATGTCCGCCGTCGCCCCCGTAGGCCGCCAGCAGCGAGTCGTTGCCCGCCTCGGGCGCGGCGGCGATCGTGTTCTCGTAATAACGCTGCAAAATCTTGTACTTCATCTCGTAGCTGGGCTCCGCCACCAGGCACAGCAGACCGGCATTAAAGCGACTGGTCAGGCGCTCGTCCATATTAAGGTCCTTGGGAGCGCGGTCGGCGGCGATCACGACCTTCTTGTTGTTGCGGATAAATTCGTCCATCAACTGGAAGAAGTAATCCACGCTCGCGCGCTTGCCAATGATGTTCTGGATGTCATCGATGATAAGCACGTCGACGCCGTGGTACGCCTGCATAATGGGGGCATTGCTCTTCTTTTGGCGGTCGAATTCCGTCATCAAGTCGTCCAGATATGCCTGCGAGTTGGCGTACTTCACCTTAATCTCGGGCGATTTCTCTGCCAGCTCGTTTTTGATGGCGAGCAGCAGGTGCGTCTTGCCCAGGCCCGATTTTCCGTAGATGAACAGCGATGTGCAGGTACCGGGCGTGTCTGCAAGCATAGCGAATTTGAGCGCCGATCGGTAGGCAAGACTGTTCTCCGGTCCGAAGACGAAGTTTTCAAACGTGAATTTCGAATTCGCTGCGAGAGGTGCCCCGTCCGCGTTTTTCTCGACTGCCGCCGGGGCCGCCGCCGAAGGTGCTGCCGGCGCTGCGGGCGAACTTGCGCTTTTCGCCGGTGGCCTGCCATTCATTTGGGTCATCATGCGGCGGAAATCGTCGGCGGACAACGTGTTTTTGATTGCAATGCCCGATTCCTCGCCGGGTGTCGCCTCGTGTGCGACGGGCATATGCGTGGCGGTCGGGATGGGCGAGGGGGCTGGCTCTGCCGCCGGTGCGACCGAAGCAGTCGGCTGCGGTGCCATGGTTTCACGGGAAACATCGTCGCGTCGAGGCTCGGGCGCCGGCGTTGCCGCTGCGGTGTCGGTCGCTACCGGGTGAGTGACCGGGGCCGTATTTGCCGAGGCACCTTGCGGTGCCACGATATTGAGCGCGATCGGCGCAAAGGCTATCTCTTCTAGGTACGCCTCGATGGTCGGTTGATGCTTTTTGAGCTGAGCGATGGCAAATCGTGAGGGGGCCTCAATCGTCAAGGTGTCCTCGGTTAAGCTCACGGCGCGCGATTGTCCCAGCATATTGATGAGGCGTGCATCTTGGCCGTCGCGCTGACAAAAGGCGATGGCATCCCCCAGGATGATGCTTGCTTCCTCGTCCACTGTTTCTCCCGTTCCTTAACTTTGGGCTCGCACGCGAGCGCTGCCTATCTCGGTCAGATGATATTTCTGGCCATGTTTGATTATCAAGCCGGCCTGTGCCAAGTCGTTGAGCGTTCGCGACCACGTGGGCGCTGAGTTTCCAAACGCTCGCGCCAGGTCGGTTGCGCCGCACTCCTGGTTTTGAGCCAGATAGCCCAGTGCCGCTTCGCCGCGCTCGCTCACAAATACGTCTTGCTGCGGCTGTGCATATTGATTCGCCGCATTAGGATACATCATTTGAGCTGCTGGTTGTTGAGAACTCTGCATGGGCAGCAGCTGCTGTTGAAAACTTTGAGGCCACTGTTGGTAAGGCTGCGGAGGCATCTGCTGGGCCCATGGGTTGTACTGCGCCTGTGGCATCTGTTGGTATGGCTGCTGGTATCCCAGCGGGTATTGCTGGGGGTATGCCTGTGCATATCCCGTTTGCGGCGCGTATTGAGCCGGATACCCTTGTGGGTTCGGTTGATAGGATATCTGCTGTGCAGTCGATGCACCCGCCATCTGCTGCAAGGTTCCCACATCCTGGCCCATCGCTGGCATTGCGTCGGGTATGTTCTGGGGAATCGCGCCCGAGGGTGTCTGGGGCTCTTGCACGGGGGGCATGCCAGGCTGCAGCATAGGGGGCATTTGCTGTTGCACCTGCTGCATTGCTGCGGGCTGCTGCGCGAAGGCGCCCGGCATGGGATATGCCTGCTGCTCCGTTTCGGGTCGCACGGCTGCCCCGCGCCCGCCAGCACGCTCGATTTCCTGAACGCGCTTGGGGTTCAGGCTTACCGTCACGACGGTGCCGTTGCCCATGTTGTCCTCGATGGAGACGGCGCCGCCGGCGTTTTCCAAGTACTCCTGTACCATCGGAAACCCGGCGCCGGTACCGCGGATATACCGTTTCATCTTGCTGTTTGCGCTGGTTACGCCAAAGTCGAAGGCACGCTCTTTGTCGTCGATGCCCGGACCCTGATCGGCAAAGCGGATGGTATCGCCACCGTCGAGAATCGAGATGATGGGCTCTGCAAAATGCGCGTGGATAAAGTTTTCGACAATCTCGCGGATAACCATCAGCGAGATGCGTCCTCCCTGCTCTTTCATGCACTGGTAGACGGTGTTGGTTGTCTCTTCCAAGTAGGTACGGACGTCTTGCGGTTCGATGACGATGACACGCGGTGTCGACAGCATGTCATCGTAGACCGCGATGCGCGCCGCATACATGGCCTTTGGTGCTTGTGCGGTGTCCTGCTCACCCTCGTTGCGTTTTTCGCGCACGCCGGTGATGTGCTCGTTGTCGGGTGCCGGATCACCGGAATCGACCATGGTGTAGAAGTCGTCAGACATGCCGCTCGCAATCTTTCAAAAGGTTTTGAACAAATAGTAGCTCACCGCGCAATGTTTCTCATCTTTCGACAAGTTTTCAAAACCTGTTGAAAACTTTGGAAAACGGACGAAAAGTTCTCAACATTTCTAACATGACCTGTTGAAAACTCGATGAAATTTCGTGAAAAGTTGTCTGCTGCCTCAAATGCCGATTCTGCTTATGGGGGAACCGTGTACTCTTTGCAACCTTTTACCTTTGATTTCTTGACATTTGAACATTGATTTCCCTACAATCTTCAAGCTCACGTGTCTATATCTGCGTCCGCGTCCCCGCGGACACTCGAAATGCAGCAGGAGGAACTTAAGATGAAGCGTACGTATCAGCCTAATAAGCGTAAGCGTGCCAAGACCCATGGCTTCCGTGCCCGTATGGCCACTAAGGGTGGTCGTGCCGTGCTCGCCCGTCGTCGCGCCAAGGGCCGCAAGCGTCTCACTGTCTAGCAGCGATACACACATCTCGCATGAAGACTATTAAGTCTCGGCAAGATTTCGAGCATGTGTTCAGTCAGGGGCGTCGTTTCAATCACCCTCTGATTCGAATGACCATATGTGAATCGGTTGGCGAAGGCGACTCCGGAAGGGTCGCCTTCGTTGGTGCTAAACGACTCGGTTGTGCTGTCATGCGCAACCGATCTAAGCGTGTGATGCGCGAGGCCGCCCGCAGCTGTGGATTTCCCGTTGCGGGTTATGACATCATCTTGTTCGCGACTCCCAAGACGAGGGTTTCCTCGCCGGAGGAGATGGACAAGGCGTTGCGTTCGCTTATGAAACGCGCCGGCGTTGCCGGGGAGGAGCGATGAGCAATCACGTTTTGCGACGTGTTGCCATCGCTCCTATTCGCATATATCAACAGGTTGTTTCGCCCTTATTACCTGACGCCTGCATTTATTACCCAACGTGCTCGCAATACGCCGTTCAGGCGATTGAGAAGTACGGTGTTTTGAGAGGCTGCTGGCTTGCCGTGAGGCGCATCGCTCGCTGCAATCCCCTGCACGTCGGCGGTTATGACCCTGTGCCTTAGCGGGCACTCGCTATCGGAGGAAAACTTACATGTGGGATTGGATCGTTAACATCCTTTTCGAGCTGCTCAAGCTCATCCAGACCTTTGCGGTCGACTGGGGCCTGTCCATCATCATCCTGGTGGTCATCATCCGTCTGCTGCTGACGCCGCTCATGCTCAAGTCGACCAAGTCGACGGCTCGCATGCAGGTGCTGCAGCCCAAGATGCTCGAGATCCAGGAGCGCTACGCCGACGACCCCCAGCGTCAGGCCGAGGAGATGCAGAAGTTCTACAGCGAGAACAAGTTCAATCCGCTGGCCGGCTGCCTGCCGCTTCTGATTCAGATGCCCATCCTTATCGCCCTGTTCACGCTTCTGCGCAACCTGCCGCAGTACTTTAACGAGGGCACGTTCTCGTTCTTTAATATTCTGCCCGATCTGACCACCACGCCGAGCGCCTCTTTTGCCGATGGCTTTATGGTTGCGCTGCCTGCGCTGATCTGCCTGATCCTGTTTGCCGTCTTGACCCTGATTCCGCAGCTGTATATGTCCCGCAATCAGACTGGTCAGCAGGCCCAGAGCATGCGCATGATGGCTGTCGTCATGACCGTCATGATGCTTTGGATGGGCTGGAGCCTGCCCGTCGGCGTTCTGCTTTACTACGATGTGTCTTCTGCCTGGCAGGTTATCCAGCAGATCTTCGTGACGCAGAAGGTTATCGACAAGGCCAAGGCCGATGAGGAGGAGCGCCTTAAGAACGCTCCGCTGCAGGTCGAGGTTACCCGTCGCGAGAAGAAGCCGCGTCCGCACAAGAAGAAGTAGTCGGGATATCAATCTTATTTAGGTACCTAACTTTTGGAGTACGTTATGTCTGAAGAGATCATCGAGGATATGCTTGAGGAGGTTGCCCCGCAGATTGCGGGCGATTATCCCGAGATTGCACAGCGCTACAAGGCCGGTGAAGAGCTGACCGATGAGGAGCTCGACACCATTGCCGATGTTGCGATTTCCATTCTGCGTTCCATCCTTTCGCACTTCGATGCCGCCAACTCTCCTATTGATGAGTACGAGGGCGACGAGGGCGAGCTGATTTTGGATGTTACGGCTCCTGATCTTGCTGTTCTCATTGGCCGTCATGGTCGTACCCTCGATGCTCTTCAGGTCATGTTCTCTTTGCTGGTGAGCCGCAAGCTTGGCTTTAGGTATCCGGTTGTGGTTGACGTTGAGGGCTACAAGAGCCGTCGTCAGGACAAGGTTGCCTCTATGGCTCAGTCTGCTGCCGAGCGTGCCATCCGTACTCATAAGAGTGTTTCGCTTCCGCCCATGAATGCCTATGAGCGCCGACTGGTTCATATTGCGCTTCGTGGCAATGATGCCGTCGATACTCATTCTGAGGGTTCTGACCCTGATCGCCATGTGGTGATTGTTGCTCGATAATCTAGTCGAGTTTATGCTAAGGGGACGTGGTTTCCACGTCCCCTTTTTTTGTCAAAAGTTCTCGATACACTGATTTTTGTCAGAAAGGAGCTTTCGTTGTTAGTACTTACTGAT
Organism: uncultured Collinsella sp.; assembly: GCA_958427355.1. Lineage (GTDB taxonomy): Bacteria > Actinomycetota > Coriobacteriia > Coriobacteriales > Coriobacteriaceae > Collinsella. Next base: position 76,153 of record CAUACA010000005.1, read on the forward strand.
CAGCAGGCTGATGAGATGCTCAGCCGTCTAACTTCCTATTGCAAAGAGTATTCTTTGAGCGTAACTGATACTGAGCTAAGGAAATGTATTCAGCATTTGGATTTGGTTCTAGAAACAAATAAGACAACCAATCTCACTCGTATTCTTAACGTAGAAGATGCTGCGGTACTTCATATCCTCGACTCACTTGTTTTGCTCCCTTATATCAATAAGGCTCCTGAGGGATCTATGCTTGATATGGGAACGGGTGCGGGCTTCCCTGGTATTCCGTTAACGATTGCAAGTGGAAGAAGGGCCACCTATATCGATTCCGTTGGTAAGAAAGTTGATGCCGTTAACTCCTTTGTTAAGGAGCTTGGTCTTAAGCATGCTCATGCCGTTCATGATCGTCTTGAAGAATATGCTCGAAGCCATAAGAAGCAGTTCTCTGTCGTAACCGCTCGCGCACTCGCCCCTCTACCGATTCTTGTTGAGTATGCGGCTCCGTACCTCAAGGATGGAGGTCTATTTGTTATCACAAAGGGCAACCCATCGGATGAGGAGCTTGCTTCTGGCATGTCAGCAGCTAAGATCTGCGGCTTCACGTTGCTTCTGAATGATGCAATCGATTTGCCAGAGGGCTTGGGCCACAGGGAGTTCATTATTCTTAAGAAGAGTCACCCGGCATCCGTTTCATTGCCTCGTGCAAATGGCATGGCAAAGAAGAATCCGCTTGCCTAGATGTTTCACGTGAAACATAATGGATAATAACAACTTGCAGTGTTTCACGTGAAACATAGCGGTTGATATCGAATCGGAATGTTTCACGTGAAACATCCTCCGTTTGACAGCTTTAATACACACCAGGAGGGACCGTGGGATTTCGCGACGTTAAGCGTTCTAAGAGCGCAAAAGACACGCGTATTATTGCAATCATCAATCAAAAAGGCGGCGTCGGTAAGTCAACGACGGCTGTAAACCTTGCAGCAGCACTGGGTGAGCAGGGTCGCAAGACGTTGATTGTCGATTTTGATCCGCAGGGAAACAGCACCAGTGGATTCGGAATTGAAAAAGAAGACCTTGATCAGTGCATCTATGATGCATTGCTGAATGATGTGCCGGCAGAATCGCTTGTTCTTGATACAAATTGTAAAAAGGTATTCGTTATTCCGGCTACAATTCAGCTTGCAGGCGCCGAAATTGAGCTCGTAAGCGCAATTGCTCGTGAAACCCGCCTCAAAGATTTGCTTGAGCCGATTCAGGATGAGTTCGATTTTATATTCATCGACTGTCCTCCTTCGCTCGGCCTGCTTACCATCAATGCTTTGACCGCAGCAGATAGCGTTTTGATTCCGATCCAGTGCGAGTATTACGCACTCGAGGGCGTTACGAAGCTGCTTGAGTCAATGAAGATGGTCAAATCACGTCTGAATAAGGGCTTAGACACCTATGGTGTGCTTATGACCATGTATGACTCGCGTACTTCTCTGTCGAATCAGGTTGTTGAGGAAGTTCAGTCGTACTTTGGCGATAAGGCTTTTAAGACCTTAATTCCTCGTACCGTAAAAATCTCTGAGGCTCCGTCTTTTGGAGAGCCGGTAATTACCTATGCGCCTCAAAATAAGGGTGCAAAAGCGTATATGAACCTTGCAAAAGAGGTGATCAAGCGTGCCTAGCGCAAAGAAACGTGGCGGATTGGGACGTGGACTCAATGCATTAGTCTCAGAGGCCGAGTACGAGACCGGTGGTTCGGCTGCATCGGCTTCAAATGCCGCATCTGAAACAAAACTACCTATTGAGGATATCGTTCCCAACCCCAATCAGCCGCGAATTCACTTTAATGAAACTGAACTTCGCGAGTTGAGTGAATCGATTCAGGAGCACGGGGTATTGCAACCACTGTTGGTTCGAAAACATGGAAACGGCTATGAGATTATTGCCGGTGAGCGTCGTTACCAGGCGTCGAAACTTGCTGGTCTCGAAGAATTGCCTGTCATCATTAAAGAAGTTAATGATGAGGAGATGCTCGCTCTTGCACTTATCGAGAATCTTCAGCGTTCTGATTTGAATCCCGTCGAAGAGGCGAAGGGTTATCGTCAGCTCATTGATGCCAGTGGGATGACGCAGGAGGCGTTATCAAAGGCTGTCAGTAAGTCTCGTTCCGCAATTACAAATTCACTTCGTTTGCTAGATCTTCCCGAAGTCGTACAGCAGATGATTTTTGAGGGCAAGCTTACTGCAGGCCATGCAAGAGCGATTCTTGCGGTTCCCTATGAGGATGCTCGAATTCGACTTGCTGAGAAGGTTGTTGCAGAAGGCCTTTCCGTCAGAGCGACAGAAAATCTTGCTCCATTGTTTTCTGCCGGAGAGACGCCGAGGACTCCGAGGCCAGCAACACCTCAGTCATTCAAAAAGGCCGCTCGAGTCCTTCGTCAAGTTTTTAACACAAATGTACGCGTGAAGAGCTCACGTGGTAAGAATAAAATTGAAATCGAGTTCAAAGACGAGGAGGAACTCTCCCGTATCCTTGGCGAAATGGTTCAATTTGGGCAGGAGGATCAGGATGAAGAATAAGGTTCTCGCAATCGTTGCGTTGGCAACCACCGTCGTCGCTGGCGCTTTTGCTGGTTATAAGCTTGCGACAGATGATGAACTGAGAGGTCGACTGTTGCGTGGAGCACAGGATATCGTCGATACATCCAAGAAGAAAATGGATGTGATGACCGAAGATGTTGCCATGCGTACTGCTCAGGTGACTAAGAATCCCAAGATTAACCAAGACTGGGTTAACCATCAATGGGAAAATGTTGGTTATTAGGTACCTAACAATTACTTGCCTGTTTTGAAGGGGTCCTTGTCTGATTCGTGAGACAAGGACCCCTTATTTTGGCAATAAAACTATGCTTGCGTAAATCAAATCCAATAGTATAAAAAAATGAAACAGCCCCGGTTGTATTATCTACAACCGGGGCTGTTCGATGTTTCACATGAAACGTTTTGGGGTGCGACTCCCCTATGCGTTTTTCTGAACTTTGAAGCGCTGCTTCAGCTGTCCGCAGGCGGCGTCAATATCATTGCCGCGAGAATTACGGATCGTGGTCTCGATGCCACGAGACTCAAGGCGGCGCTGAAGATCCTCAACCTTATGAATCGGAGAAGGCTTGAGCGGGCTGCCCTCAATGTCGTTAAGCTGGATCAGGTTGACGTGGCACAGCGTTCCCTCGCAGAAGTCGCAAAGCGCCTGCATCTCGGGGTTTGTGTCATTGACGCCTTCGATCATAGCGTACTCATAGGTTGGGCGGCGGCCAGTCTTCTCGGTGTAGAGCTGAAGCGCCTCGTGAAGGCGGAGCAGCGTGTACTTCTTAACACCGGGCATGAGCTTATTGCGTGTCGACTGGATGGCAGAGTGCAACGACACAGCGAGCGTAAACTGCTCGGGAATGTCGGCAAACTTGCGGATGCCAGGAATAACACCGCTGGTAGAGACAGTAAGATGACGGGCGCCGATGCCGATGCCATCGGGGTCGTTAAGGATGCGCAGTGCCTTGAGAACCTCGTCGTAATTGGCAAATGGCTCGCCCTGGCCCATGAAGACAACGCTCGTGGCACGCTCGCCAAAGTCGTTGGATACATGAAGTACCTGGTCGACGATCTCTTGAGCAGTCAGAGAGCGCTTGAGGCCGTTGAGACCGGTAGCGCAAAAGGCGCAGCCCATGCCACAGCCTGCCTGGGTGGAAACGCAGACGGAAAGCTTGTTACGACGGGGCATACCGACAGTCTCGACGGAAATGCCGTCGTGGTACTCGAGCAGATACTTGCGAGAGCCATCTTTGGAAACCTGTTTGGTGAGTTCAGTCGGCGTGTCAAAGGCAAAAGCCTCTTTAAGCTGCTCGCGGAAAGCCTTAGGAAGGTTGGTCATATCGTCAAACGAACAAACGTTCTTCTCAAAGACCCATTCGATGAGTTGCTTGGCGCGGAAGGCGGGCTGGCCGAGTTCTGCCACGAGCTCGCGAATATCGTTTTGGCTCAAGTCGCGAATGTCCTGAGATTTAGTCCTGGGATTCATGGAAGCCTTTCGATTTTGGGGAAACGTAGAGGGTATCGCTACAATATGGTATCAGCTGCAGAAATTATAGAGGAGGAGTCTGCCCATGCCGGGTAAAAGCCTAGAGAACATGCACGTAGCGGTCTTGGCGGGCGGTCATTCCGCCGAGCGCGAGATCTCGCTCAATTCGGGAAAGAACGTCGTGGTGGCCTTGAAGGAGGCCGGCTACACTTCGGTGGAGCTGCTCGACACGGCTGCCGATGATTTTATGGTAACCATGGCGACCGGCGGCTTTGACGTGGCGTTTATCGCCATGCACGGCGCCGGCGGTGAGGATGGTGCCATGCAGGGTGCCATGGAGACCCTGGGTATCCCCTACACGGCCTCGGGCGTGCTTGCCAGCGCCTGCGGTGCCGACAAGGAGGTCTCGAAGCTCCTGTACGCCAAGGCGGGCATCCCCGTTGCCTCCGGCCTTGCGCTCGAGGTGGGCGATGAAGTCGATATCGATCACATCGTCGAGGTTTGTGGCGAGCGCTGCTTTGTGAAGCCGGCCGTCAACGGTTCCAGCTATGGCATTTCCCTGGTCCATGAGCCCTCCGAGCTACCCGCGGCAATCGCCAAGGCGTTTGAGTTTGGCGACAAAGTGCTGGTCGAGAAGTGCATCGAGGGTACCGAGATCACCGTCGGCGTATACGGCGAGGATGACGTGCACGCCCTGCCGATTGTTGAGATCCGTAAGCCCGAGGACTGCGAGTTCTACGATCTGGACGTGAAGTATGTCGACCCTACGGACATCCATCGCATTCCGGCGCAGATTTCGCCCGAGAACTACGCTCGTGCTCAGGAGCTCGCCTGTGTTGCCCATAAGGCACTCGGCTGCCTGGGTATCTCGCGCAGCGACTTTATCGTGAGCGAGGATGGCCCCGTCATCCTCGAGACCAACACGATTCCCGGCATGACCGATACGTCGCTGTATCCGGATGAGATTCGCCACACCGATGACATGACGTTCCCGCAGGTCTGTGACAGTCTGATTCGTATGGGACTTCGTCGAGCGGGCGTTGCATGCTAATCGAGGACGCTGTTTCGTCGGGAACGCCGCAGTTTGTCATCGATTCCTATGCCACGCTTGCCGAGCGCGCCAAAACCCAATCGTTTGGTCTCATCGAGGAAGATGTTATCGTCCTCGATACCGAGACCACGGGTCTTTCGGTGCAGGACAATGAACTGATTGAGATCTCGGCTGCCCGCCTTTCGGGCCGCGAGGTTGTCGATCGGTTTGATACCTTCGTACATCCCAAGCAGCTGATTCCCGCCGAGATTACCGAACTCACGAGCATTACAAACGCCGATGTGGTGGATGCCCCATCGGCCGTCGAGGCCGTGGCCGCTCTCGCCGATTTTGTCGGCGGCTGCCCGGTGATTGCGCATAACGCCACCTTCGACCGTTCGTTTATCGAGTCGGTCAAGGGCGGTGTCAACGTCAGCGACATCTGGATCGATTCGCTGGCACTGTCGCGCATCGCACTTCCGCGCCTGGCCTCGCACAAGCTGTCTTTTATGGCCGACCTGTTTGGCTGCGACTCGGTGTCGCACCGCGCCAACGCCGATGTCGACGCCCTGTGTGGCGTGTGGCGTGTGTTGCTCGTGGCGCTCTCCGACTTGCCTCAGGGCTTAATGGCGCGTCTGGCCGACATGCACCCCGACGTGCCCTGGTCTTATCGTCCCATCTTCTCGTTCTTGGCGGGACAGAACCCCGGTTCCATCTTCTCTCTCAGCGCCGCCCGCGCCGACGTACTCAAGGCCGATCGGGCCGATGATCGCGTTGATGCGGACGAGCTACCGGTCCTTAAGATGCCGAGCCGCGAGGAAATCGAGGCGGACTATGCCCCGGGCGGTCTGGTTAATCGCATGTATCCCACGTACGAGCCGCGCGATGAGCAAATCGCGATGGCGCTCGAGGTCCGTGACGCGCTCGTTACGGGAACGCATCGCGTGATTGAGGCGGGGACGGGCGTCGGCAAATCGATGGCCTATCTGGTGCCTTTTGCCGAGGCAGCGCGCCGCAACAACATCACGGTTGGTATCGCGACTAAATCGAATAATCTTGCCGACCAGCTCATGTATCATGAGCTGCCCAAACTTGCCGAGCAGCTGGAAGGAGGCCTATCGTTTTGCGCCCTCAAGGGCTATGACCACTATCCATGCTTGCGCAAGCTTGAGCGCATGAGCCGTGGCCAAGTCGAAATTACGACTAAGCGTGATCCTGCCGACACGCTTACGGCAGTCGCGGTCATCATGGCGTACGTGTGTCAGTCGGCCGATGGCGACCTCGACTCGCTCGGCATTCGCTGGCGCAGCGTCAACCGTCCCGACTTTACGACGGCGTCGCGCGAGTGCGCCCGTCGCCTATGCCCGTTTTTCCCCGATAAATGCCTGGTCCACGGCGCCCGCCGTCGCGCGGCGCATGCCGATGTGGTGGTCACCAACCATTCCCTGCTGTTCCGCAACGTTGCGGCCGAGGGCAGAATCTTGCCTCCAATTCGTCACTGGGTGATCGATGAGGCCCACTCCATCGAGCGCGAGGCTCGCCGTCAATGGGCGCGCGTGGTGTCGGCGGATGAATCGCGCGTTCTGTTTGAGCGCCTGGGTGGCTCGAGCACCGGTGCACTGAGCCAGGTTTCCCGCGATTTGGCAGCTTCGGAGGGCTCTACGCTCTACCTGGGTCTAACCGCCAAGGCGACGTCGACGGCCGCGCGCGCGAGCATGGCAATCGCCGATGTGTTTGACGGCGTTCGCGAGCTTGGCCGCCGTGCGCGCGGGGGCTATGACAATGCGAACCTATGGATTGGCCCCGAGCTGCGCGAATCTGACGACTGGCATGATTTCTTACAGTCGGCCTACACTGCTATTGACGCATTGGAACAAGCTGACAAGAGCGTCGACGCGCTGGTACAAGCCGTCGCCGCCGACAAGCCCGAGGTTGTTGTCGACCTGGGTGATATCTCGCGCCGCCTACACGAGCTGGCCGAGAACCTCAAACTCATCATCGACGGTACCGATGAGCACTACGTGTACTCGCTGCAGGTGAACCGCCGGCTGCGAGCGGGCGGGGAGTCTATGACCGCCGAGCGCATCGATATCGGCGAGGCCCTAGCGAACGAGTGGCTGCCCGAGGTGCACACGGCCATCTTCGCTTCGGCGACCATGACGGTGTCCAAGAGTTTTGAGCATTTCAACCATGCTGTCGGCCTCGATCGCATCGGTGCATCGACATCCTCATCGCTGCACCTGGATTCGAGCTATGACTTTGACTCGAATATGGCCGTGGTTGTGGCGGGGGACATTCCCGATCCGCGCGATCGCGAGCGCTATCTGTCAGCGCTCGAGTGCGTGCTGGTCGATGCCCATCTCGCCATGGGTGGATCGGTGCTCACGCTCTTCACTAACAGGCGCGATATGGAGGACCTGTATGCCCGTGTCGAGCCCAAATTGGCACGAGCGGGCCTGGAGCTCAATTGCCAACAACGCAACTCGTCCCCGCGTCGCCTGCGCGATCGGTTTATCAACGAGCCAACCTCATCGCTCTTTGCGCTTAAGGCCTTTTGGGAGGGCTTTGACGCCAGCGGCGAGACGCTGCGTTGTGTCATTATCCCCAAGCTGCCGTTCTCGAGCCCCACGGATCCTCTTTCGTGTGAGCGCAACCTGCGCGAAGACCGCGCCTGGGCGCGCTACTCGCTGCCCGAGGCGGTGCTCGAAGTCAAGCAAGCTGCCGGTCGTCTCATCCGCTCGTCAACCGATTGCGGTGTGCTCATCTTGGCGGATCCGCGCTTGGTGACAAAGGGCTACGGCAAGAAGTTCTTGACGTCGCTGCCCACGACTTCCTACCAGCGCATCGAGTCGGCACAGATCGGTCATTATTTGCAGCTGTGGCGTGCGCGCCACGAGCGACGCCGTTAAAGCGGGCAGGTCAGGCTCTTCGCCATATCGCATAGACGCTTTGCCGAGGCGGGGTCATCCAGTATGCGGATGGCTCCGCCCGCTGCGATTACCTGGCAGAACAGCCAGTGCTCTGACCCATAACGCACGGTCACCGTTGCCATGTCTGCCCCGTTTGGCTCAATCGACATGATGCCGGGCCAGTCTAGGCGCTCTGCCAAGGCGCGCGGCATGAGAAGCTTCGCGCTCCGCTCCGCCTGGGCGAGGGAGTCGTGGAGGGTCGCGGGCTCCGGTGCGTGGCGCACGACGGAGTCGTCGGTCAAGACCAGGCCCTCGATTTTATCCATACGATAGGTACGCTGTTCGTCGACTGCGACATCCCAGGCAATCAGATACGTTTGGTCGCCGTTTGTTGTGATGCGCAAGGGGTCGACCAGACGCTCGCGCGCTTGTGTGTCATCCATCGAGCGATACGAGATGCGGCAGCGAACGCCGTCCCGAATGGCGCAGCTCAGCTGCTGCCAGTGTGATCCGTGGGCGACGGTGTCAAAGACGCGCTGGTTGTAGCCGAGTTCTTTGGGAAGAAGGGCGCGCCGTATTCGAGCTGCTGCTTGGGGTTCGATCCCCAACGATTCGAGCTCATGGTTGAGCACGGCGCCCTCGGCGGCACTCAGACGCAGCGGTAGCACGCGCCCGGCGTCACCGGTGAGGACCACACGCTCGCCGTGGCATTCGCAGATGATGCGCGCGCCCGATTCTCGGTCCGCGAGCGTCGAGACGATCTCGAGAATCTCGTCGAGCGACGCCCCCGTGATATCAAAGCGGCTGCAAATCTCGGTTCGTGTCATGCCGCTCTCGCCGGCGGCGTAGAGGGCCTCCATGATGTCGATGGCGCGCGAGAGCCTCTGCTCGCTGGTGAGTTTACGCACGGGCATGCTCGTGCACCGTCCTTTCAATGAGGTGGTTCCACGCCTGCTTGAGCGATTCGGGGGCCACAGGCCTCATGCCGTCCATGGCGTGGGCCATGCAAAATGAGGCGGCGGCTTCAAGGTCATGCACGTCAACGGTCCAGGTCCATCCCGCATCGGTGTGTGCGAGTTCACCTCGCCCGCGCGTGAGGCCGTTGATCATATCGATCTGCGCCTGAGGGGCGAACGAGAACGTGGCTGCAACGGGCGGTCGGTCGGCAAAATCAAATTCAAAGAACAGATAGTCGTTGAGATTGAAGTCCGCGGGGATGGCGTAGGCCTTCGAGGGGCGCCAAGCGCGAACGATACGGTCGCAGCGGAATGTCCTGATGCCGTCGGTGACATTGTCGAGGCCGCAGAAATACGCCACGCCCTCGCGCTCGAACATGCCGTAGACGCGGACGGTACGCTCTTTCTGCTCGCCGCGTCCGTTCTGATATAAAAATCGCAGCGCGCAACGCTCGGCAAAGGCACTCCATACCGCATCGACGGCGGGAGAGCGGCGGATCGGTGCCTCTCCTGTCGTCGACATGCCGGTGAGGTAGGCAATCTTGGAGCGAATGTCGGCAAGCGGTGCGGCAAAGGTGGATGAGCCTGTCGCGAGTGTCTGGTCGATGGCATTGAGCAGGATGTCGGCATCGTCTGCGGTGATGAGACCGCCCGCGGCAAACGTGTGCTCGCGGTCGATCGTCCACGCGCTCTCCTCGGTTTCCTGCGCTCCGGCAGCACGAACCTCCCTGATAACGATGCCGCGTTCGAGCAGCTTGTCGCGATCGCGTCGAAACTTGCGCTTATCCGAGTCGATATTGCCCGAGCCATATCCCAGGTCAGAATCCAAGACGATCTGCTCGGTCGTCAGCGGTTCGGGGGAGCTATTGAGCACAAAGAGAAGATTGAGGATGCGCTGAGCCGTTTTATCGAAACTGGGCTCCGAATTCCCCTTTTTAATTGTCTCGGTCGTGTCGCTTGCCGTCATAGGGTCCTCGCATGAGAAGGTGGTTTGCTGCCATGATTTTAGTCCGATATGGAGATTAGGCTATATCCTTGTCCGCTCGGGGCGTTAAGATGGCCCGAATTCGGTCGTTTGCGCTCGCTCGGGGTATACTTTCGACTATATACGGTTCTAATGTGCATGCATTGGGCCTATTTGTCGGATTATGGATGTGGAGCGCACATGGCGAACACCCAGAACTATATTAACCACCTGCTGCAGAACACCGGCATTACGCCGGCATGCAGCGAAGAAGAGCGCTTGGCTGCCGAAGATGTCGCTCAGATCTTCCGCAACCACGGCTTTGACCCCGAGGTTCAGGAGTTCAATGCCCCGGCGCCCAGTAGGTTGGCATTTGCCGTTACCGGTATTCTTGCGTTTGCCGGCGCCCTGCTGATGGGCATCGGCGGCGGTATCGGCTTGGTCGGCACCTTGCTGGCCATTGTCGGCGCCGTTCTTTACGTGCTCGAACGCACGGGCCACCCCGTGGTTTCGCGCCTGGGCAAGACGGGCGTGAGCCAAAATGTCATCGCCTACCACAAGGCCTCGGGCCCGCTCGCGTCTCCGCGCAACCGCCCGGTGGTCGTTGTCGCACACTACGACTCTCCCCGTGCTGAGCTGCTCGCCCGCGAGCCCTATGCTTCGTATCGTGCGCTCATCGCCAAGCTGTTGCCCGTTGCCACGGTTGCCCCCGCTGCCGTTGCCATCCTGCGCATCCTGCCGCTCCCCGGCGCGCTCAAGGTTCTGCTGTGGATTGTCGCGATCCTCGCTTCCCTCGTTGCGCTTGCCAACGCGGCAAACATCATCTCTAACCGCCACATTCTTCCCTATACGTCCGGCGCGGTGTGCAACAAGTCTTCTGTCGCCGCTATGCTCGGCGTTATGGACAACGTTGCTCCCTTCCAGGGCGAAAACGAGTTTCCCGACGATGTTCCGTTCGATACCTATTTTGGGGAGCAGAAGCGTCGTGCCGAGGAAATGGCGCGCGCAGCGGCGGAATATGCCGCGGCCCAGCAGCAAAACGACTACGGCAACACCATCGAGTATGAAGAGCCTACCTACGCCGAGGACGAATTCGGCCAGCCGATTGCTCCCGACGCTCAGACCGAGCCCGAACAGGGTGAGGCTTTCGACGAGCAGATCGAGGGCTTTGAGGGTGCATCTGCCGACGAGACGCTGATCGGCGCTATCGTGCCCGAGGATCAGAATCAGGCTGTCCAGGCCGAAGAGTTCAATGACGAGGTTCCCGCTGCCGAGTCGGCGGAGGAACCTGCCGCGGTCGAGCCCGAGCCCAAGCTCTATCGCAACGCCGCCGGCAACATCCGCTTTGGTTCGGATGCCATCCGTGCGCTCGGAATGCTTCCCGAGTCCTGCACGCTCGATTACGAGGAGGGCGAGGAGCCGACGTTTGAGCCCGAGCCTGCGCCCGTTGTCACTGTGGATGATGAGTCTGCCGCGGTTATCGCTGCCGTTGCCGAGCCCGAGGCGGTGTCCGCGATCGATCCCGCGGCAGGACTGGACATTTTGGCTCCCGCCGCGCCGGCGCAAGACGTTGCGGACGAGTCTGACGACGATTACGTTGAACAGCCGAGGCGCGTGTCTTACGAGAGCGATACTGATTTCTCGGCCGAGATTCCCGCGGCAACGCCCCATGCCGATATTGCATCCGCGTTCTCTTCGATTGGCGCCAGCGCTTCCAACTTCTTTAAGGGTGCGCTTGCAAAGGGCAAGAAATTTGTCGACGATTTCGAGGAGAAGCGCGCTGCCGCACGCGAGGCTGCCGAGCAGGAGGCTATCGCTCAGCAGCAGGCAGCCGAGGCGGCACGTGAGCTCGCGGCGCAAGAGTTCGAGCAGAACGAGGCTGTGCAGTCCGTGCCCGTCGACGCCGCCGAAGCTACAACGTCCTTTGAGTCCCAGCAACCGACGTCCGCGGATGTTGTTGAGGCAACAACGTCTTTCGAGGCTCAGCAGCACGTCGATAGCACCATGTCGTTTGATGCCGCGAAGTTCGATTCCACGATAACGTTTGAAAAGCAGGGCACCGCGATTGCCGAGTCCCTTCCTGTTTCCGATGAACAGGGCGACGCGGTGGACGATGACGAGCCCATTGATGCTGCCGAGGACGAGCCCGTCGAGGCCAACTCTGGCGAAGAGCAATACGCGGCAGCCGAGCAAGCTGATTCGACCGAGGCCGAGCAGGAGGAAGTGCCTGCGGTTTCCGAGACTCTCGAAACGGATGAGTCGAGGCCTTACTCCACGCAGATTTTCACCATGCCGACCCCGAGTGGTTCCGGTGCCACGGTTGCCAATGTCGCTCCCACCCAGGACGAAACGGTCGATTCCCTTATGGCCCAGATTTCCTCCCAAGCATCACCGCGTCCGCAGATGAATGTTCCCGATCCGTCGTCGGCACCGTCGCCTGCACCTTCCTCGTCTCCGCTGGCTTCGGTCCCCGATCCGTCGCTGCCGTCTATGAAGCAGGCAAACGTTGCGTCTCGCACGTCGCTGTTCGACCTTCCCGATCCCTCTGCCCAGGTCAACGACCCCTTTGCTACCGCCCAAGGTCCCGAACCCACATCGGCACCCGTTGCGCCTCCTGTGCCCGTTGCGTCGGGCGCGCAGCCGATCGAGACCATTTCGGCTCCCGCCCCGGCGGCACCCAAGTCTCGTAAGCGCGGCCTGGGTGGCCTGTTCGGTCGTAAAAAGAAAAACGAGCAGGACAGCATGAGTGACTGGCTGGGCGTCGAAGACGATTACGATGCCAAGAAGTCCGGTCGCGGTATCGGTTCGTGGGATAACTTCGAGGACGATAACGATGGCTGGAAGGGTGGCGCTACGTCTTCCGATGGCGCTTCTTCCGAAGATATGCTCTCGGCTGTCGCCTCTATGGGCGATGATGAGCTGCTTGGTCACGATATCTGGTTTGTGGCAACGGGCGCCTCGGATTGTGATGGCGCCGGCATGAAGGCCTTCTTGGCTTCGCATCGCGATAAGCTCCGCGGCGTATTTTTCATCAATCTTGAATCCGTCGGCGCCGGTAGGCTTTCGGTTGTGACGGTCGAGGGCGAACAACAACTGCTCAAGGGCGATCGCCGCATCATGAACCTGGTCAGCAAGGTCTGCAAGTCGTTCCATGTCGATTGTGGCGCGCTCGAGATGCCCTATGCCAAGACCGATGCCTATGCCGCGCTCGAGGCGAGCCGCCGAGCCCTCACCATCGCCGGCGTGGACGGCACGCGTCTGGCTTGCGCTCGTACCGAGGACGACCTGCCCCACAATGTTAACCCGACGAACATTGCTACGGTATCCGAGGTCGTGACCGAGGTTATCCGCCGTTCGTAGACGGAGCTCTAAGGAGTCAACGTGTTTTCGTATATTAAGCGCCATTGGCCTGTCTACGTGATTTTGACCTTGATTGCCATTGCGTTAGGATTTGGGGCTGCCTACATCGTGGGTGCGAAGGGCTCGACCCCCGCCTCCGCAATCAGCGAAGAGGTGGAGCAAGAACAGAGCACGGGTGCCGATGGGATTCCTGAGTCCGAGCAGGCAATCGTTGATGGTGGATCTTCGTCTGCAGAGTAGATACGGCGATTTACATGATTGAAAGCGGGCGAGCCAGGGGACTGGCTCGCCCGCTTTTTCATCGCGCTAGCGCTTCTTTGGGATCGACCTAAGGCGAGCGAACCATAGGGCTGCGGCACCCGAGGTCAGGAGCGCGGTGATGCAAGCGGCGATGGGAACTGGTCCTGTTGCCGGTAGGTCCTGCGGTAGGGTACAGCGTTGAATGACACAGTCCTCGTCATGTGACTCAAGTTTATCGCCGCCGCCGTTGCGACAAAGATCGACGCGTGCGCTGTTGGTGAGTGCGGTTTGGGGCGTATAAGCCGATGTTGCCTGCATGTGCACGACTGCGCCCCGAGCGTCTGCACCAAGGATTGCTTTGGCATCGTCAAGGTCGTCGTGCTCATCTTTGAGATCATCGCGGGTCCAAGAATCCGCATCGCTTCGAGTCGTAAAGTCGGCGGCTACCGCACCGTATTCAATTCGAATGCCCGTTACGACGGTATTGGATGCAAGGTCGAGCTCTTCCGCCTCGAGTGTGGTGGATTCCGTGGTCGAGATATCCGCCTTCCAGAGGTGCCAACCGTCGTAATCGACGAGGCGACAGTCCTCACCCAGGCTCTCTTTTACTTCGTCGGACTCAAGCCAAGGATTTTCGTGCCCATCGTCAAGTGTCGCGTTTGCCGGCTCATCGACGTCTGTCGAGTCCAACGGCGTCGTGCGATACCATACGTTGCACAGACCGTTGAGGTCGCCGATGGCGACGGGGGTTTCGATTGAGATGAATCTCGCCGTGCCGTCTTTGGCGCACTCAAGATCATCGGTAATCGTAAACTCATCAACCCAAGTAGCGGAATCGTTTCGAGCATCGATGGTATAGGAGAAAAGCCCATCACTATTGGTTTGCGTCGTGGCGCGGTTTTTACCATCGCCGTTAGCCAACAGGCCCTTTTCGATAGGTTGGACAAGTTCCTGACGCTTGTCGACCTGCCCCTTGATCTCGATGGGCGCATCCTTCATCGCGACGGATTGGACTTCTCCCGTATCTTTTATTTCAAACGTTATCTCCTCGGCAAGGTCATAGGTCCGCGGAGACATCATTTCGCGCAACGAGTAGGTGCCAGGTGCAAGATGTTCGACGCGGTGCGGCTTGTCGGATGAGGTCCAGGAGTCTATTTCGGTTTTATCGGGACCATATAAGGTGAGCTGTGCGCCTTCCACTTCCTGCTCACCGCTTGCATCGACCTTGGAGATATCAACCTTGGTGTAATCGTCGGATACGTTAAGCCGTGCTTCTACAACGGGTGTTTTCTGGTCGGCATAAGTAAGGTCGACAATATGGGATGTCCGATCGAGTAAGAAGCCTGCCGGCGCTTGAGTCTCGACAACCTCGTAGCGTGCGGTGCCAGATCCCAGCGGGAGGTCGTCCGCGCGTGCTTCTCCAGTTTCATCCGTCGTGACGGTAGCGACAGTCTCACCGTCGAGCGCGGCAATGCTACCGTCGGGGCGCACGATATCACCCGAGGCACGGATCTCAAAGACGGCGCCCGCGAGGCTGCTGCCGTCTACGGCATCGGTTTTAACGATCCTGATGTTTCCGGTCGCGGCGTGGTCATAATACGAGGCGATTGCAACGGGCGTTAGGTTCATGTCGGCGGGTATGTTTACCTCGATCTCCGCGCCGACAAGATAGGGCTCTTTGGCCGAGGTTTCGCGTACATAATAGGTGCCCGGCACGAGCGATTCGGGCAGTGTGACGGTCCCGGTCGCGTCAGTCGTAAAGGTGTCCATTACGTTATGTGCTGGATACCAGCAAGTTTGTGAGACAGGTTCGTGATTGCTGTCGAGGAGTTGGAAGGTGAATCCGGCTAGTGGAACAGAAGCGCCTGTTTGGGCATCGCGTTTTACAATCTGGAGATGCGTCGACAGCGCGTGGTTGTCCACGATATATTGAAGCTCGGCGCCGTTGGAAATCTGATTGGCCCCGACGGTCCATTCCCCTGCACGTTTAAAACCCTCGGGGACGGTTTCCGGAACCTCGCGAATCGTGTAGCCGGCACGGTCGTATGGGACAGCTCCGTGGACACCGGCGGGTCGCTTGCCTGTGCCGAACCATGCTTCGGGCTGATCTTTGGTGGAGGCAAAGCCATAGATGTTTGTGGTCAGTGTGCCAACAACCTGCTGAGAACTGTTGCTGACAACCTCAAAGACAACACCACCCGCCGGTTGCTCCAGGCCGGATTGGTCGCTATTGCCGTAATCCTTGAATTTGGAAATCTCAAGGTCAAACGCAATGGGGATATCGGAAATGCGAGATTCGATCTCGACTACGCCTGAATCGCCGAGCTGGTCGGCTCCAACGGTATAGGTCCAGCTGTCGTTGGATGGCAGGTAGCCCTCGGGGGCTTTTGATTCGTAGATGGTAAAGGTTCCTAAGGGGACATCGACGAGGGTAGCCCGACCGCTTTCGTCGGTCGTGAGGATCTGCGCCCATCCAGGGGTTGATTGCGACACACACGTGAACTCTGCTCCTGCGAGTGAAGATCCCACCTGGGGGCCGGCATTCGTCGCGGCATCGAGTTTTACGATACGCAGGTTGATGGTGCCGGGCTGTTCATCAATGGCGACTTGTCCGCCGTCATTCCCCGTGGTAAAGGCGATGCGATCACGACGGGGGACATAGCCGGCCGGCGCCTTCGTTTCAACTAGGTAGTATGCCGTGTTGGGCAGAAGTGTTGCTTGCGCCCGACCGTTGCTGTCCATCTGGATGGTGCCGACATGCGCGCCGCTGGCGCTCTCAAAAATATCGAATGTTGCCCCGTCAAACTGATAAGTATTGTTTCCGCTGGTAATGGCGGCGTTTGCAGACTGTTTTTTGAAGGAAACAGAGACCGCCGGCAGTACATAGAGCATGTCCTGACGTTTGCTGCCGCCCGATACGGCTCCTAGATAGCGTCGCGCGCGGTGCGGAGCGGCTTTGATGCTTCCTGATTTTGCGCTGTCGTGGAGCCACCGCGCCGCCGCCACGACTTCATTGTCAGTGGTAAAGTGCCCACTCTTGGTTTTGCCCTGAGCGGTCGTGTAAGAGTAAGTACCGTCGACATGGGTAGTGCCGTTGAGCATCCATACGGCAAGCTGGGTTGCGGCGCGGGCGCGATCGGGTGAAAGATGGTAACCGCCAAACGACGTGGCGGTAGGATATCCGTGACAAACGATTGCCGCGAACTCGTCGTCGAGCCACACCCAGCCTTGATCAAAGTTGAGCCATGGGCCGCCCGGCTTGGTGGGGCCGGGGCGCTCCTGGTTCATGCAGTAGGCAATCGAGGCGTCTTGAGCTTCATACTTGCCGATGAAGAAGGGCCCACAATCATCGCTAATAGTGCGGAAGCCGAGCTGATCGTAGCCATCGACGGCAAATGCGGCTCCCGGTGTCAGGCAGCCGAAAAGCAGGAAGAGGAGCAGGAGCAGCGGACCTGTTGCGATTGCGCTGTGGACAGAGTGCGTGGGTGCGTTGGACATGGCTGCTCCTTATCCCTCGTGCGCCGCATGGGGAGGTTGCGACGCGTAGGATGAGGCTACCCCCGAGGTTCATGCGGGTAAGTACCGGAGCCTGACCAAAAGCTTGCCCGATTTCTGACAAATCGAGCTCAAAGACAACAATCAGATAAAAATGCAGGTAGAAGATGGTAATAAAAGAAAGACAAAGGTCCTCATCTCCACAATTGGCGCGGTTTTCAAACGATTCTCCACAGCTAAAACAAGCATCGACACCCTTGTATCGAACAAGACAACCGCGTTATACTATCCCCCACATATGCGGGCATCGCCAAGTGGTAAGGCATCAGCTTCCCAAGCTGACACTCGCGGGTTCGAGTCCCGTTGCCCGCTCCAGCTAGAAGCACAAGCACGGCACCATTACGGTGCCGTGCTTTTTCCAATAAAGCGCCGGGACTCGAACCCGACAGGGTGCGAGCGTAAAGCAAACGCGAAGCGTTTGTAGCGAGCAGGCGAAGGCGCCGACAGGCGCCTGAAGCCGGTGCGGATTTGCGAAGCAAATACGCGGATGTCCCGTTGTCCGCTCCATCGAGTGCGGGAGACATGGGGACGGCCAATTCAACAAAGTCTTCCCCCGCGGCTTCGTGAGGCTGAGGGGCTCGCCTGAAGCCGGTGCGGATTTGCGAAGCAAATACGCAGACGTCCCGTTGCCCGCTCCGCGGAGCAAGGAAGATTTCGGGAATGGTAGATTCAGCCCGCTTTGCCCCCGCACTTCCCCGGGTCTCGGTATGCCACTGAAGCCGGTGCGGATTTGCGAAGCAAATGCGCGGACGTCCCCATGCTCGCTCCAATTCCAAAATGTTAGGTTAATGCCTGCTGCCCATACTTGCACCTGCGCACGGTACAATGGTTGGGTTACGACCAACGTGCCAATAACCAAAAAGGAGCCGCTATGATCGATCGCTATACCCGCCCGGAGATGGGACACATCTTCTCCCTCGAGAACAAGTACGCCATTTGGCAGGAGATCGAGGTTCTGGCCTGCGAGGCCCAGGCGGAGCTCGGCAAGATCGGTATTTCCAAAGACGAGGCCCAGTGGATCCGCGACCATGCCAACTTTGAGAAGGCGAAGGTCGATGAGATCGAGGAAGTCACGCGCCACGACGTCATTGCCTTCCTGACCAACATGAAGGAATACATCGATGCCGATGTTCCCGAGGGCGACCCCAAGCCCAGCCGCTGGGTTCACTATGGCATGACCAGCTCGGATCTGGGCGACACGGCCCTGTGCTACCAGCTCACCCAGGCCTGCGACCTGATCATCGAGGACGTCAAGAAGCTCGGCGAGATTTGCAAGCGTCGCGCCTTTGAGGAGCGCAACACGCTCTGTGCCGGCCGCACTCATGGCATCCACGCCGAGCCGATGACCTTCGGCATGAAGTTTGGCTCTTGGGCCTGGGAGCTCAAGCGCGATCTGGATCGTCTTGAGGACGCCCGCAAGAATGTTGCCTTCGGTGCTATCTCGGGCGCTGTCGGCACGTACAGCTCCATCGAGCCGTTTGTCGAGGAATATGTCTGCGAGCACCTGGGCCTGGTTCACGACCCGCTGTCCACGCAGGTTATTAGCCGCGATCATCACGCCTACCTCGCCGGCGTTCTTGCCACCACCGCGGCCACCTGTGAGCGCATCGCTACCGAGGTTCGCAATCTGCAGAAGACCGATACACTCGAGGCCGAGGAACCGTTCCGTAAGGGTCAAAAGGGCAGCTCCGCCATGCCGCACAAGCGCAACCCCATCACCATGGAGAAGGTCTGCGGCCTGTCGCGCGTCGTGAAGGCCAACGCGCAGGTTGCCTTCGACAACGTCGCCCTGTGGCACGAGCGTGACATTTCGCACTCCTCTGCCGAGCGCGTCGCCCAGGCCGACAGCTTCATCGCCCTCGACCACATGTTCCAGTGCCTCATCCGCGTTATCGACGGCCTGCAGCTGTATCCCGCTCGCATGATGGCCAACCTCAACAAGACACGCGGCCTCATCTTCTCCTCCAAGGTCCTGCTCGCCCTCGTCGACACGGGCATCACCCGCGAGGACGCGTACGCCATTGTGCAGGAGAACGCCATGGCAACCTGGCACGAGGTACAGGATTGTGTCTCCGGCCCTACCTTTAAGGAACGTCTCGAGGCCGATCCGCGCTGCACCGTCAGCCAGGAGAAACTCGACGAGATCTTTGATCCGTGGGACTTCCTCACCCGTATCGACACGGTCTTCGATCGCCTGGAGCAGCTGAGCTTCGAGTAGGTTCGGGCATAACGTTAGCTTTTTAGGGCGCTTTGCTGGTAATGTGTGTTGCCGGCAAAGCGCCTCGTTGCATTTAGGGAAAGACGGGGATAATAGTCGTCTCGAATAACATTCTGAGAGGGGATCGCATGATTTCGTTTGATTACAAGCCTCAGGGCGTGTGTGCTCGCAATATTCACCTTGACCTTTCCGATGACGGCAACAAGGTGATGGGCGTTGAGTTTACCGGCGGCTGCGACGGCAATCTCAAGGCTATCTCCAAGCTGGTCGAGGGCGCTCCTGCCGATCGCGTAATCGAGGTTCTCGCCGGTAATACCTGCGGTATGAAAAAGACCTCCTGCGCCGACCAGCTTACACGCGCTATCGAGGCCGCTCGCGCCGAGATCGCCTAATGGGTATCGCCGATCACATCAAGAACGGAATATCGCGTCGCGGCTTTGTGCTCGGTGGGGTTGCTGCGGGCGCTGCCACGGTGCTTGCCGGATGCTCGAAAAAAACGGGTACCAGCGATGATGCCGCCGGCGAGCCGCAGGTTATCAAGGATGATTCCAAAATCATCTCGATTACGGATGAGTACGAGGCAGTCGACATCGATCTTGAGCCGGCGGCGTCGTGGACGCTGCCTCTGGGTACGCTGCTGTACTACTGCGACGGCGATTACGCCGCGGCAATGATGGCGCCCGCATCGGCACTGCACGCCAACACACTCGGTGTGCTCAACCTGGGCGATGGCTCGCTTACCACATTAATCGAGGATCCTATCGAGGGCACGGGATATGCATTCTACGATGTCCGTGCCGGCGACGGCGTATTCGCGTGGGTTGAGATGAACTTTGCCAATTCATCGTGGAAGCTCTACGCTCAAAATCTGTCGGGCGCTTCGCTCTCTGGCGACGTGGTTGAGCTCGATCGAGGCGGCAAGGACTACGATCCGCCGCTGTTTACGGCATTCGGGTCATCAGTCGTCTGGTATAAAATGCCCTCGGCAGGTGGCAATAAAACGAGTAGCGATTCGTTTTGCTATCGTCGCTCGCTTGATGAATCCAAGGCCGAGGTAATTTGGAAATCGACGGGCCGCTTTGCATCGGCCCCGCGCGCGAGCGACGGCATTTTGACCATCTCGCCGCGTGTCCGCAACGACGAGGGCGTCTACTACGGCATAACGGCAATCGATTTGACCGACGGCAACAACACCAAACGTGCCCAGCTAGTCCTTCCCTCGTCAGTCTCGCCTTTCGAGGCCGTATATATGGGCGATACCTTCGTGTTTTCTATCGAGGCGGCCTATAGTGGCGTGGGCAGCCTGGGCAACATGGGCACGTATATCGGTAATGAGGGAGGGCCGTATCTCTTCCTGTCCCGTGAGCCGCTCGCATGTGCGGCTGGCAAGAAGAATAAATACCTTGTTAAGGTACAGGCGTCGCATTTCCTGATCGACACCTCTGCCAAGACCTATGGCTCGCTGCTGTCGCCCGACCGCGCTTTGGAGTATGGCGATTATCCAGCTACGGCGGGAAAATCGGACTCATTCCTTACGTACGCCACGGTGCGCAACAGCCAGGGTATACCAGAGACAGTCACTGCACGCCTATTCTCTCTTTAAGCTTAGAGGGGTTAAAAAGGCGCCAACAGGGGAATAAACGCGTTGTAATTGTGAGTACCGCCCGCCGAGCTGCCGCGTCATAGCGGCATCTGGCGGGCTCAGGTGCGTTAAAATGGGCTTGTTCTTAGCTAATTGAGACAGGGGGGCCGTGTTATGGCTTCAGATGCAAAAAAGATTCTGCTGGTCGAGGATGAGAAGGCAATCCGTGACGCCGTCGCTGCCTATCTCGAGCGCGAAGGCTACTGGGTTGTGGGCGTCGGCGACGGCCAGTCCGCGATCGAGGAGTTCGAGAAGCATCAGTTCGACCTGGTCGTGCTCGACCTTATGCTCCCCAAGATCCCCGGCGAGCGCGTTTGCCGCACCATTCGCGATACCTCGGATGTCCCCATCATCATGCTGACGGCTAAGGGCGAGATCGAGGACCGTATTATCGGTCTTGAGCTCGGCGCCGACGACTATCTGATTAAGCCGTTCTCGCCGCGCGAGCTCGTCGCCCGCGTTCGCGCTCTGTTCCGCCGTGCCCACCAGGCCGACGAGCCCGCCGTCGAGGTGCTCGACTTCGGCGATCTGGTCATCGATATTTCGGGCCACAAGATCTTGGTCGAGGGCAAGGAAGTCGATCTGACGGCTTCCGAGTTCAAGCTGCTCACCACACTTGCTCGTCATCCCGGCCGTGTCTACAACCGTATGGAGCTGGTCGAGAAGGTGCTTGGGTATGACTTTGAGGGCTATGAGCGCACCATCGATAGCCACGTGAAGAACCTTCGCGCCAAGCTGGGCGATGATCCCAAGAAGCCCAAGTGGCTCTACACCGTCCATGGTGTCGGCTATCGCTTCGAGGCTCCGGCTAAGACCGATAAGTCGGACGAGAAATAGGGAAATCACATATGACACCTGCGCGCTTTGAAATCGGACAAAAGCACAAGCAGGAGAGCGAGGCGGGTTCCAAGGCTAGTTGGAACACGCCTCGTTCCGATTCACGGCCAACGATGAGCTATCCCTCGCGCATGGCACTTGCTTTTGCTCTGACATCACTCATGACGGTATTGGTGCTGGTGGGCGTTGTCTCTGTTGTGTGGGGCACGGTCTTTTCGGATTACACACGCTCCAATATCGTCGAAATCGCAAATTCCGCTGCCGAGAAGTTGGCGACCTCATATGAGGAAAACGGCTCTTGGACCGCGGGAGAACTGCGCACGGTCGCAACGTCGAGTTTGGTTTCCGACGATCTGGGCATGCAGGTCGTCAATAAAAAGGGCGTGATCGTTTATGACGATTCCTGGCCCTCGGCAAGCGCGACCGCCGATGTACGCGAAAACCAGGCTACGACCGACGACACGAGCGGCAAGAGGGCATCGCATAGCCCGGTCTCGTCTGCTCCAACCGACTCCGATAGCGTTGCTAACGTCGAGATTGTAACGTCTTCCGGCGAGCATGTCGGACAGGTAAAGCTGTGGGCTATCGGCTCCGACGCGCTGCTCACCAAGGCGGACTCTGCGTTTAGGGAGAAGACCTTTAACGCCATGGCCCTCGCCGCGGTTGTTGCAATCTGCATTTCGGTCGTTATCGGATCGCTCGTGTCGCGCATGCTCACCAAGCCGATTCATCGCATCACCAGTACCGCAAAGCAAATCCGTGACGGCGACCTGTCGGCTCGCACGGGACTGCGCGGTGATGACGAGATTGATCAGCTGGGTGAGACCTTCGATGAGATGGCCACCTCGCTCGAGAAGGATATGAAACACGAGAAGCGCCTGACCTCAGACGTTGCACACGAGCTTCGCACGCCGCTTATGGCCATGCTCGCAACGGTCGAGGCCATGCAGGATGGCGTGTATCCCACTGACGATGAGCATTTGGAGACCGTTGCTTCCGAGACACGTCGCCTGGCTCGTCTGGTGCAGCAGATGCTCGACCTGTCGCGTATGGAAAACAGCACGGCTCCGCTCAACCTTGAGCCGGTGGACATGGTTCCTTTCGTGCGATCGATTGTGAACGGCCAGGAGCGTCTGTTTGCCGACCGTGACCTTCGTCTTCGCTTTGCAGATGAAACCCAGGGGCACGACGATGTCGTCGAAGCCGATCCCGACATGATCACGCAATGTGTTATCAACCTCATGAGCAACGCCATGCGCTACACCCCCGAGGGCGGTTGGGTCGTGGTGTCGGTGCTCAGTGACCGCAAGCACGTCAGCATTGCCGTTTCTGATACCGGCATCGGTATTGCCAAGGACGATCTGTCGCGCATCTTCGGGCGGTTTTGGCGCGCCGATGCCAGCCGCGCCCGCGAAGCTGGCGGCCTGGGCGTTGGCCTCGCCGTGACCAAGCAGATCGTCGAGCGTCACCATGGCTACATATCCGTGGAGTCGGAGCTTGGAAAGGGTACGACTTTTACAATTCATCTGCCCCGCGAGCACACGGCGGACGCGGCATCTACTACAATGGAGCACTAGCTTTTCGCTATTCGGTGAAGGAGGGGCCGCGTCCCTGCCGCTCCGAGTTTGCGAAAACATGCGGGAAAGAACCCGCATTTCTGTCGTATTTAGGTAAGGAGTGACTCACGTGACAACGATGGAGCGTCGTCCGGATTCCCGTGGCAAGGTTCGTGATATTTACGATGCCGGTGAAAACCTGCTGATGGTCGCCACCGACCGCATTTCTGCGTTCGACTTCATTCTTCCCGACGAGATTCCGTTTAAGGGAGAGGTGCTCAATCGCATCTCGGCATTCTGGTTCGATAAGTTTGCCGACATCGTCCCCAACCATCTCGTTTCCATCGACCCGGCGGATTTCCCCGAGGAGTTTGCCGAGTATCGTGACTACCTCGCAGGCCGCGCCATGCTGGTCAAGAAGGCCCAGACGATTCCTATCGAGTGCATCGTCCGCGGCTATCTGACCGGTTCGGGCAAGAAGACCTATGACGAGAACGGCACCGTCTGCGGCATTCAGCTGCCTGAGGGTCTGACCGAGGCCTCCAAGCTTCCCGAGCCGCTGTTCACGCCGTCCACGAAGGCCGAGATCGGCGACCACGACGAGAACATTTCGTTCGAGCGTTGCTGCGAGATCGTGGGTGAGGACATCGCCGCGCAGATTCGCGACCTGTCCCTCAAGATTTACAAGGCTGCTGCCGAGTATGCAGCGACCCGTGGCATCATCATCGCCGACACCAAGTTCGAGTTCGGTGTCATCGATGGCAAGGTTACGCTGATCGACGAGTGCCTCACGCCCGACTCCAGCCGTTTCTGGCCTGCCGCCAGCTACGAGGAGGGCAAGATTCAGCCCAGCTACGACAAGCAATTCGTCCGCAATTGGCTCAAGGCCAACTGGGATATGACGGGGGAGACCCCGCACCTGCCCGCCGAGGTCATCGATGGCACGTCCGAGCGCTATCGCGAGGCCTTCCAGATCATCACGGGCTCCCAGTTCACAAGCATGAAGGAGAACGCATAAGTGAGTACCCGTAGCGCCACGAACAAGCGCACGCAATCCCACGAAGTTACCGGGGTTGCGCGCAAGTCCGCCGCATCTGCTAAGCCCGCCCGCCAGGCAGCGAGCTCCGTTCGCGTCGTGCCGGCTTCGTCTAAGGCACGCCGCAAAGAGCTCGAGAAGGGCGAGAACCTCGAGGGCCTCTCTAAAGAGGAGAAGCGCGCCCGCAAGGCTAAGCAGCGCGCCAAGGAGGACCGCATCTATACGGTGTCGAATATCCTTCTCAAGCAGGATGAGGACTACACCAAGCGCCGCCGTATTTGGTGGGCTGTGCTCGCCATCGGCATGGTGCTCGTCGTGGCAATTTGGGCTTCGCTCTACTTCGCTCCCGGCGGCACGGTGTCCAGTCCCGTTCAGATGGTCGGCATCGTTTTGTCCTATGTCATCATCTTAGGTGACTTTATCTACGACTTCGTTCGTATTCGTCCCTTGCGCAACATGTACCGCGCGCAGGCCGAGGGCATGTCCGAGAACAAGCTCAATGCTCTTATCGAGCGCTCGGCTGCCGAGGAGGACAAGAAGGACTCCAAGAAGAAGTAGCGTTTGTATCCATACATATCGCTAAGATATAAGGCGCGTCGTTTTTGCGGCGCGCCTTTTTACTGTTCTATAGATAGATGGAGTGGCACATGATTCGAGCTGCCCTGACGGTCGAAGAGGCTCTGGAGGGCATGAAGGCCCTGGAGCCCAAGATTAAAAACTACGCGCGCCTGGTCGTCCGCAAGGGCGTAAACGTCAAGCCCGGCCAGGAGGTCGTCGTTCAGTCTCCGGTCGAGTGCGCGCCGTTTGCGCGCGTGGTGGTCGCGGAGGCCTATGCTGCCGGCGCCGGCCACGTGACGGTCATTTGGGCCGATGATGCCGTGACGAGGCTCACGTACGAGCATGTCGAGAAAAGCTATTTTGAGCAGACACCCGAGTGGAAGCGCATGCAGCTGGATTCCTTGGCCCAGGATGGTGCCTGCTTTGTCTTTATCGAGGGTGCGGATCCTGCGGCCCTCAAGGGCATCGATCCAGCCAAGCCGGCCGCGGCATCAAAGGCGAGGAATACGCAGTGCAAAGTTTTCCGCCGTGGACTGGATTACAACATCAATCCGTGGTGCATCGCCGGCGCTCCGGTCGTGGCTTGGGCGCGCGAGGTGTTCCCGGGAGACGCCGATGAGGTTGCAATCTATAAGCTGTGGAATGCGATTCTGCACACCGCTCGCGCCGATGGCCAGGACCCGGAGAGCGACTGGGAGCTTCATGACGCAGCGTTCGAAAAGAACTTGCGTTTCCTGAACGATAATCGTTTCGACCGCCTGCATTACACCGCGGCAAATGGAACCGATCTGACGATTGGCATGACGAAGGGTCACGAGTGGGCCGGCGGCAAGGGCAAGACGCCCGATGGGCACCCCTTCTTCCCCAACATTCCCACCGAGGAAGTCTTCACTTCGCCCGATCGCATGCGCGCCGACGGTATCGTGTACTCGGCCATGCCGCTCATTCACCACGGCAATAAAGTCGACGATTTTTGGATTAAGTTCGAGGGCGGCCGCGTGGTGGGCTACGACGCCCGCGTGGGCAAGGCAACGCTTGCAAGTATCATCGATACTGACGAGGGCGCTGCTCACCTGGGAGAGGTCGCGCTCATTTCCAAGAACACGCCGATCCGCGAAAGTGGTGTTCTGTTCTACGATACGCTCTATGACGAGAACGCTAGCTGCCATCTCGCGCTAGGTGTCGGTTTCCCCGAATGTATCGAGGGTGGGTATGACATGTCCAAGGAGGAGCTCCTGGAGCATGGTGTTAACGTCTCGAGCACGCACGTCGATTTTATGATCGGCACGGACGACATCGATATTACGGGCATTACGCCTGATGGACGTGAAGTTGTGATTTTCCAGAACGGCCAATGGAGTTGGGAATAGTCCCAGACCGTGGTACAATGCCACCCGCGGGCCGTTAGCTCAGCTGGCAGAGCAGGGGACTTTTAATCCCAAGGTCCAGGGTTCGAACCCCTGACGGCCCACCATAGAATAGAAAAGCGACTGGCGGATGCCGGCCGCTTTTTTGTTGCCGCGGCACGGGTTCGAACCCGAAAGGGCGCGGAGCTGAGTAAACGCGTGAGCGTTTGCCAGCGCAGCGCGCAAGGCGCGAAAGCGCCGCAGCGGCCGCGTGCGAAGCAGGCTGAACCCCTGACGGTCCACCCAAAGATTGTTGAGACGGTCGACTTCGGTTGGCCGTCTTTTTTGTTGCCGGTGCACGGGTTCGAACCCGTATCTATCTAAATATAAGAACGCTTGGCGAACAAAATCTGCCTTTTACCGACGGGAAACAAATAGCTGATGCTTTTGGAGTAAAGTGGCGCTCCAGAGATGACCGATGCCTTAACACCTATAAACCAGCTGGTCATCGCCAATATCAGAAGCCAATGCTTCAGCTTTAACCTCAGTGATGCGACTGAGGGACCTATTCATTTGTGAACAAAATATGGAGTGCCCGATTCCCGCCCACGG
>CAUACA010000006.1 GCA_958427355.1 uncultured Collinsella sp.
TTGAAGTTGAACGTCAGATTGTCCAAATGCGGCCCGCGCAGCGTCGAGCCGTTACGCGGTTCGTAGAACCGCGTAACAAGTTAGTACATCTTTGCGCCGGCGGGGATGGAGGCGTCGAGCTGGATCAGGTTGAGGCGCTCCTCGCCCTCCTCCTCGTGGACAGCGCTGATCAGCATGCCGCAGCTGGGAATACCCATCATCTTGCGCGGAGGCAGGTTGGTGATGGCGAGCAAGGTCTTGCCAACCAGGTCCTCGGGCTCGTAATAAGCGTGAATACCGGAGAGGATGGTGCGGTCGGTGCCGGTGCCGTCGTCGAGCGTAAAGTTCAGCAGCTTCTTGGACTTCTTGACGGCCTCGCATGCCTTGACCTTCACAGCGCGGAAGTCGCTCTTGGAGAAGGTATCAAAGTCGACGAACTCCTCAAACAGCGGCTCAACGGCGATCTTGGAGTAATCGAGCGTGGGCTTAAGCGACTTAACGAATGGGCTCGCGGCGTTGCCGGCCTCGGCAGCCTTGGCGGCAGCGGCACCGGACTGGAAACCCTTCTCGGGCTTCATGTGCGGGAACAGCAGCACGTCGCGGATAGAAGCCTGGTTGGTAAGCAGCATGACCACGCGGTCGATACCAATGCCAATACCGCCCGCGGGAGGCATACCGTACTCGAGGGCGCGCACGTAGTCCTCGTCATACTCCATGGCCTCATCGTCGCCGCCGGCCTTCTCGGCCATCTGGGCGGCAAAGCGCTCGGCCTGGTCGACCGGGTCGTTGAGCTCGGAGAACGCGTTGGCGTACTCGTGTCCGGCAATAACCAGCTCAAAGCGGTGCGTCAGGCGCGGGTCGTCCTCAAAACGCTTGGCAAGCGGGCTGACCTCGATGGGGTAATCGCACACGAAGGTCGGGTTGACGATGGTGTCCTCGCCCAGCTCATCGTAGATCTCGGCGATAATCTTGCCGGCGGTCCACTCGGGCTTAATCTCCAGGCCCTTCTCGCGCGCGGCGGAAGCAAGCTCCTCGACCGGCGTGTCGATGGTGACCTGCTTGCCGAGCACATCGGAGACGATGTCGGTCATGGGACGGCTGGCCCACTCACCGGACAGGTCGATGGTCTGGCCCTGGTACTCAATAACCTCGGGGTTGCCGATAGCCTTGTTAGCGGCCTTAATGACACCCTGGGCGAGTGCCTTCATGCCCTCGAGGTCGGAGAAGGCGCGGTAGGCCTCCATCGTGGTGAACTCGGGATTGTGGGTAAGGTCCATGCCCTCGTTGCGGAAGATGCGACCGATTTCGAACACGCGCTCAAAGCCGCCGACGATGCAGCGCTTGAGGTGCAGCTCGGTGGCGATACGCAGGTAGCACTCCTGATCGAGCGCGTTGAAGTGCGTGATGAACGGCTTGGCAGTAGCTCCGCCCTGGATGGTCTGCAGGATGGGGGTCTCAACCTCCATGTAGCCATCGGACTCCATAAAGCGGCGGAACGTGGAGAGGATCTGCGAGCGCTTGCGGAAGGTCTCGCGAACGTCGTCGTTGGCGATCAGGTCGACATAGCGCTGACGATAGCGGGTCTCCTTGTCGGAGAGACCGTGGAACTTCTCGGGCAGCGGGCGAACGGCCTTGGACAGCAGCGTCGCGCTCTTGGGGGCAACGGAAAGCTGGCCACGCTTGGTGCGCACGACTACGCCGGCCACGCCCAGGATATCGCCCAGGTCGAGCGCCTTGAGCGTGTTCCAGGCGGCCTCGTCCATATCGTTGATACGGCAGAACAGCTGGATCTCGCCGGTCGCGTCGCGCACGACGATGAACATAATCTTGCCCTGACCGCGCTTGGCGACCACACGGCCGCCGATCTTCACGACGTCCTCGGTGTCCTCGCCATCGGCGAGCTCGGCATACTTAGCCTCGATGTCGACGACGTAGTCCTCAATCTCGGAGTGCTCGGGATACGGGTTCTGGCCCGCCTCGAACAGGGAGGCACGCTTGGCCAGGCGGGTGGCGCGCTCGTCGTTGAGCGTCGATGCCTGATCGGCGGCGTTCTGGTTTTCTGCCATAAGATAGCTCCTCAAACTAAAACGCTCCCCAGGATTCGGTCCCAGGGAGCGAAAACATACCTTTACGCGGGACCGTGGTCTAGCGTGCGATCTTGGCGATGGTGTAGACGCGAGTCTTGCCGGAAGGCGTAACGACCTCGACGGAGTCGCCCTCGCCATGACCGATGATGGCGTGGCCGACCGGAGACTCGTTGGAAATCTTGTGCTCGAGCGAGTTGGTCTCGGTGGTACCGACGAGCGTGACCTCCATGACCTCGCCGTTGGGATCAATCAGCGAAACGGTGGAACCGATGGAAACGGTCAGATCGCCCGTGGTGGCAGCAACCTGAGCGTTGGCAAGAATGGCCTGGATCTCGGCGATACGAGCAGCATTCTGGGCCTGCTTGTCCTTGGCGGCATCGTACTCGGAGTTCTCCGAAAGGTCGCCGAACGCGCGGGCTTCCTTGATGTCCTCGACGATCTCCTTGGCGTAATCGCCCTCACGCCAGGCGAGCTCCTCGACGAGCTTCTGGCGGCCCTCAGCGGTCAGTACGATCTGGCTTGCGTCCATACGGATATCTCCCCAACTCTGATCAACAATCAACTGTCAACAAAACGAAAAAGACCGGCTAGCCTGCGGGCAAGCCGGTCAGGTGCTCACCCCAAAGGGATGGGACTACTCTGCGTCCGCGTCGCTGTCCTCTGCCTGCTTCTTCTTGGCAGCAGCGAGCTTGGCCTCGAGCTCAGCGATCTCCTTGTCCTCCTCGGACTGCTCGACCACGACCTCCTCGGCCTGCTTGGTCTCGGCCTTATCGTCGCCCTCCATACCCTCGCGGATATTCTTGACGGTAGAGCCGAGGGACTTGCCGAGCTTCGGCAGGTTCTTGGGCCCGAAGATAATCAGGACAACGACGAGAATAATGATGAGCTCAGGAGCCCTCAGTCCAAACATGTAGACCTCCACAATACAGCGAGACAAGCTCGAATGAGTATACCGCGGGTATCGCGGTATCACAACAATAGCTAAAAAAAGGGACCGCAAGAAGCGGTCCCTCCTCATGCTCTGGTCGGGTTGACTGGATTTGAACCAGCGACCCCTGCGTCCCGAACACAGTGCTCTACCAAACTGAGCCACAACCCGTTAGCTCGACTATAGTAACAAAGATTTCCGTCGTGTGCTAGAGAAAT
The DNA here is from genome assembly GCA_958427355.1 of uncultured Collinsella sp. Lineage (GTDB taxonomy): Bacteria > Actinomycetota > Coriobacteriia > Coriobacteriales > Coriobacteriaceae > Collinsella. The sequence continues at coordinate 3,213 of CAUACA010000006.1, forward strand.
TTTTACTTCTTTGGCACTTCGACGCGAACCGTGTTGGGAATGAGCTCCGTCGCGCAGGCCCACCAGTCATTTTGCTGGGCAGCGTCAGCAAGCCTTTCGGCCGTGACGGCGGTGTCGCAAATGGCAAACGAACAGGCGCCCGATCCGCACACATCTACAGCAATGGTGCCGTCCTGTTTACGCAGCCAATCGAGGACCGTTTGAATCTGCGGCTCCATCTGTGCGGAAATGACACCCAGGTTGTTATGGATGAGTGCATATGCCGTCTCGGCATCACCAGCACGCAAGGCAGAAGCTATCGCGCCGGGCTTGTCCGCAGGCACCGGGGCCTCGTCAAAACGTCGATAGGCTTCAATTGTCGAAACGCTTGCCTTGCGCGGCTTGACCAGCACGACGGGCGTCGCGGGCAGCGCGGGGTACTCAGTTGCCAGCACGTCTCCCCCACCTACGTAGAACGCAGGACTCGCGTGCAAAAAGAACGGGACGTCGGCACCAATGCCCCGCGCAATATCGTCGAGCGCTGGGTCGGTGCGATCAATGCCCCAGAGCTCCGCCAAGGCGACAATGACCGCGGCCGCATCCGTCGAGGGGCCGCCCAAGCCGGCGCACAATGGAATGCGCTTCTCAATCGTCACGCAGATGTTTGCCTCGCGACCATAATGCTCGGCCATAGCAACCGCCGCCCGATACGCCGTATTCTTTTGCATGGGAAAATCTGATGCCGGAACCGTCTGGACGGTCAGCGCCTGCGCCGGCGTGACCGTCACGGTATCGGAAAGACCGACGGCCGCCATCAGGGAATCGACCCTGTGGTAGCCGCGGTCATCGCGCTCGGTATGAACCCCCAGGTAGAGGTTAATCTTTGCCGGCGCGGAAAGAGTCAGGGACCGATCGGTCACCGTTAATGCTCCTCGAGCTGATTGCCGAGCGGGGTAAAGATGTGCTCGCCGCTCTCGGGGTCGAACAGCTCGACCTGACCGGTGAGCACATCGATATACTGGTAGGACTGACGCGACTTGCGGCCGCGACGCTCGTCAACCTCGACAATGAAGACGGCCGGGTGGACGCTCTTGATGGTGCCCATGCGCTCGACGACGCGGGTACGGCCCATATTGGCCTTAACCTTGACGCGATCGCCCACCATATCGGTCAGCTTCTCGTGGATGTCGTCGACGTGATTGACTTCCATCTCTTCCATGAACAGGGCCTCCAGAAGGTGCAATTCAAAAAGGGGATAATACCCCTAAGATAGACAAAACTCTAATACTATAGCACCCTGTTGTGGCCATACGCAAGTAGCTAAATAATCCCCGTCCCAAATACGTACCAGACGACAATCTCGCATGACCAGTTGTTACGCGGTTTGGTAAACCGCGTAACCTAAAGGTTGTCGGTGTCCAAGACGATGGTGAACGGACCGTCGTTGACAAGATCGACTTTCATATCGGCGCCAAAAATGCCGTGCGCCACGTGTTCGACATCTTGACGAACGAGCGTCAGGAAGTACTCGTAGAGCTCGTTGGCGACATCGGGGGCGCCGGCATCCGTAAACGATGGGCGGCGACCGTGGCGGCAGTCGGCGAACAGCGTGAACTGCGACACCACGAGCACCTCGCCGTCGACATCGGCAAGCGCCAAGTTGGTCTTGCCGTTCTCGTCCTCGTTGATACGCAGCCCGCGGAGCTTGCCCCACAGCTTGTCGGCCTCGGCACGCGTATCGCCATGGCCCACACCCAGCAGCACCAGGTAGCCGCGTCCAATGCGGCCCACGCACTCGCCGTCGACCGTCACGCCGGCGTTGAGCACGCGCTGCACCACCGCACGCACGGTCTACTCCTCGCCCGTCAGCTTGGCGGACAGATGCTCGAGCGCGTGGAAACGATGGCTGATGGCGTTCTTCTCGTCAGCCGTCAGCTCGGCCATGGTCTTGCCCGGCGTGTCGACCGGCAGGAACAGCGGGTCGTAGCCAAAGCCGTGATCGCCGCGGCCCTCGTGCGCGATAACGCCCTCGCAGGCACCCTCGCCATAGGTGACCAAACCGTCCGTGTCGATGAGCGCGACGACGCTCATAAAGCGCGCAGTGCGGTCCTCGTCGGCCACGCCCTCCAGATTCACGAGAAGCTTGGCGTTGTTGGCGGCATCGTCGCCGTGCACGCCCGCATAGCGCGCGCTATACACACCGGGCTCACCGTCCAGCGCGTCGACGACCAAGCCCGAATCGTCGGCAATGGCCATAAGGCCCGTCTCCTCAACCGCGGCTTGGGCCTTGATGATGGCGTTCTCCAAAAACGTCGTGCCGTTTTCCTCGGGATCCTCAAAATCACCCAGCTGGCCGAGCGCCACAAAGCGCACCTCGGGCATGACCTTGCCCAAAATGGCCTCGATCTCGGTGAGCTTATGGGCGTTGCCCGTTGCCACGACGATGGTCGCCGCCGGGTCGAGGGTGTCGATGTCAATCTTCTCAAGTGCCATGACTGGCCTCCTTGTCTCTATAGCAAGCCGCGTGAGGGGCGTTTGGGCACTTGACCCCTCCCCTCTCAGGCGATCGGACCTTTCAACGCAGCATTTCAGCAGATAAAACCTACCAAAATAAACCTGTCCCTTTTTGGCAGGTTAGGCGATGGCTTGGCGCTGAAGCTCGATGAGCTCGGCGACACCCTTGTCGCCCAGGTCAAGCAGGGCGTTGAGGCGTTTGCGATCGAAGGGCGCCTGCTCGCCGGTGCCCTGGAGCTCGATCATCTCACCGGTATCGGTGGCGACGAGGTTCATGTCGACCTCGGCATGACTGTCCTCGGAATAATCGAGGTCAAGCAGCGTATTGCCGTCGACAACGCCCATAGAGATGGCAGCCACCTGGCCGGTAAGCGGGATGCGCTCGATCTTGCCCGCCTCGACCCACATGGCGAGGGCGTCGTGCAGCGCCACCCAGGCGCCGGTGATGCTCGCTGTACGCGTGCCGCCATCGGCCTGAATCACATCGCAGTCGACGGTGACGGTGTACTCGCCGAGCGCCTTCATGTTGACGACGGTACGCAGGCTGCGGCCAATGAGGCGCTCGATCTCCATGGAGCGACCCTTGCGGTTGGCGTGCTCACGCTTGCAGCGCTTGCCGGTCGACGCCGGCAGCATGGCGTATTCCGCGGTCACCCAGCCGGCCTTAGCTCCCTTTCGCCAGCCCGGCACGCCCTCCTCGATAGTAGCGGCGCACAGCACGCGCGTGTCACCGAACTCGGCCAAACACGAGCCGTGGGCGTGCTTCATGACGCCACGGGTGAGCTTAACGGGGCGCAACTCGTTGGCGGCGCGGCCGTTGGCACGGTTGACCTGCATGTACTCCATAGAAATATCCTTTCGGCAAAAGATGTGGCGAAGGCTTTGGCGGCTGCCTTACATCTATTTCAGCTCATCGATATCGATATGTTCGATGCTCTTGAGCGGCTGACCAAAGATAAAGCTGCCCGCCACCGCAAACTCGGCAATGTTATCGGCCGTCGTGGCAAAACGATGCTGCGGCTCGGCGGCGTCGCCCGCCAGCTGCTCGCGGCGCGTGAGAATATCGGTCAGCTCGCGCGTGGTCTCCTCGGCGGAACTCACGACGCGCACCCCAGGCCCCAGCGCATGCCGGATAGGTCCCACCAACAGCGGAAAATGCGTACAGCCGAGTACCACGGTATCGATACCGTGGTCGCGCAGCGGCTCAACCGTGGCACCCACCAGCGCACGCACGGCAGGCGTATCGAAGATGTCCTCGTTCTCAAGCCACTGTTCCTGCAGATGTGCACCCGAGGCGAGCTCGTGTTCGACAACCTCGACAAAGCTCGAGGCAGGACAGCCGTATACATCGACGCCGGCATCCAGGTCCTGAATGGCGCGCGTGTAGGCGCCCGAGCGAATGGTGAGGTTGGTAGCGAGCACGCCCACGCGACGCGTACGCGTGCTGTTGATTGCCGCACGGGCACCCGGCGCGATCACGCCGATCACGGGAACGTCGAGCACCTGCTGGGCCAAACGCAAGGCCGCAGCGGTCGCCGTGTTGCAGGCGATGACCATAATCTTGACGTCGTGCTTCGAAAGCCAACGACCCGCCTGCAACGCAAACGAGCGCACTTCATCCTCGGTGCGGGTGCCGTAGGGGCAGCGCTTGGTGTCGCCAAAGTAGTAGACGGACTCGTGCGGCAGCGCCGTCGCAATCGCGCGCGCAACCGTCAGACCGCCCAAACCAGAATCGAACACGCCAATCGGGCGCGTGTCGCCTGCCGGATTCTCGATATCGGACATTACCTCACCAGTCTCTCTCGAAAAGACATGTCCAAGTGCGGCGGCGCCGCGCTACGAACGCGCCGCGACCAGCAGCTCTGCCGTCGCCGCCCAACCGTCGACAATTTTGCCGCGCGTAACGAAAGCGTTCTCGCAAGCAGCCAGGAACTCGGGCGCGCCGGCGCTCGTCAGGCCATTCTCGACCAGGCAGAACGTGCCCACGTGATCGGCCATGTAGAAGTCGGACTCGGAGTCGCCGAGCGCCAACGTCTCCTCGCGCTCGATCCCCAGGTGCTCGCAGAAGCGCGCAATGGCGACGCCTTTGTTGAGGCCCGCGGGGTTGATGTTGAATGCGCGACCGTCCTCGACGCGATCGAGCTCGAGCGTCGTCGGCTTGGACAGATGCGTCAGGTGACCGTTGCAGGCCCACACCAGGCCGCAGCCGGCCTCGTCCAGGATGGCCTGAACCTCATCGTCGGGCACATCGCCGCGCATGCCGACGGTGACCTCACGGTATTTGTAGCCGGTCGACATGTCGTTGTGATACTCGATCTTGTGCGGCCAGCGGGCGAGGATCTTCTCGCACACGCCGGTCTGTTCGATCACCTGGTGCGGCGTGAGGCCGCAGGCGGGGTCGTAAGGCATGTCGCCGGTCAGATACTCCCAATCGTTGGCTTTGAGGTCGTACATGACCAGGCCGCCCATCTCGCCGATGTAGGAGTTGAGGCCGAGCACGCGCGCGTCCTCGTGGATCATGGTACGGTTGCGGCCCGAGGTGGGAACCACCTGAATACCAGCGCGAGCGAGCGCCACGACGGCCTCGACGAGTTTGGTCGAGGGGTTGCCGTCGTTGTCGCGTAGCACGCACGAGCCGGGTGCAAGCATCGTGGCATCCAGGTCGGTAAAGACGTACTTGACCGTGGCCAAGCGCTCGCGCATCTCGCCCGAAAGCTCAGCGACGGTCGGCAGGGTATTGTGGGACATGGTTACTCCGTTTACGTAGAAGGGTTTGGACTTGGACGGCATGTTTTGATTGAGGGAACACGCTTATGGCGACAGCGCACTCAGGGCGCCGCCGCCATCATGGTTCATTAGTCAAACTGGGTAACATCGATCAGGCGATTGGCCAGCGAAAGGTCGCTCTCGATGGGCACGAACTCGTCGCCCACGTGCATGAGCTCCTCGTCACCCTTTGCCAGCAGCAAGACAATGGTGGGAGCATCGGGGTTGACGTACTCCTCGCGCGCCGCCTTGAACGCCGCATGCACGGCAGCTTCGCGATCGAGGATGATCTTGTTCGGCGTATCGTCGGGAACATGTTCGGCAAGCTCGCGACAGACCTTCATCGGGTCCTCGTGAGCCGGGTCCTCATTGGCAAAGATCATCAGGTCGGAATACGGTGCGGCCTCGCGCGGAAGCTGCTCGCGGCGCTCCTGCGCCTTGCCGCCGGCAGCGCCAAACACCGCGATGACCGGGCTGGCGGGAAACGCGCGCTTGACCGACGAGAAAAGCGAACGGAACGAAAGCTGGTTGTGCGCATAGTCGACGACGCAGATCACGCGACCGTCCTTCGACTCCACGACCTCCATACGGCCCGGCACACGCAGTTTGGAGAGGCCCTTCTTGATGGCATCGATACCGATGCCGATCTCGCGCGCAGCGGCGATAGCGACCAGCGCGTTTTCCACGTTAAAGTCTCCCGCGATACCCAGCAGGACCTTCTCCCCCGCCTCGGACTCGTCGGCACACAGGCCATGCAAGTTGAACTCGATGCTAAAGCCGACCATGCGTACGTCGCTCGCCCACAGGCTTGCCTCGGGATGCTCGACGCCAACGGTCACCAAGCGCTCGGCCGTCGACGCTGCCTCCAGCACACGGTCGACCTCTTCGGTGCCCAGATTCACCACGGCAGTCTTTGCCTGGTCAAAGATCCTGAGTTTGCTCTCAAAATAATCCTCAAACGTGGGGTGTTCGATCGGCGAGATGTGGTCGCGGCCGATGTTGAGGAAGCACGCCACGTCAAACGGCAGATTCTCGACGCGTTGGTACTTGAGCGCCTGGCTCGAAACCTCCATGACCATGGACTGGCGACCGGACTCACGACAGTTGGCGATATGGCGCCAGACCTCGGGGGCCTCGGGCGTAGTATTGGTGCTCTCGTAGCACTCGATACCATCGTCGGTACTCACCGAGCCGATCATGCCGCAGGACTCGCCCGCCGCTTTGATGATGGACTGGAGCATAAAAGCGGCCGTGGTCTTTCCCTTGGTGCCGGTGATGCCCACGATCTTGACGTCGTGGTCGGGACGGTCGTAGACCTCCGGCGGCAACAGGGCCATGGCCGTGCGAACACTATCAACAACCAGCATCGCAGCACCGCTCTCCTTCGCCAGCGGCTCCAGAGACTCGACCAGCGACTCCTCGCACACAAATGCGACGGCGCCCGCATCGAGCGCCATGCTCAAAAACGCGGGCTTAAAGGCAGCACCTTTGCAAAAGAATACGTCACCTGCCGAGACCACGCGCGAATCAAACGAGCAGCCGGTCACGGCACGCTCGTCAACCTGCTCTGATGCGCGCAGCTCGCCGCACACGTCGAGAAGCTTGGCAAGCGTATCGACCGTGGTCACGGTCGCGGAATCCGAATGGTGCATCTTTCACCTTTCTCAGCCATTTGGCAGGGACGGTTTTTATAGTAACTGAAACGCACCCACGCAAAAACGGCTCCCGGAGGAGCCGTTACGCGCAGGCGTTCGTAAGCCGAGGCTAGGCAGCCTGAACAGTGGGCTGGTCCTCGTCGATAAAGAAGCGCTTGTACCACACCAAGAACACGAGCGGCGTATAGATCTTGCGCTGGAAATCGCCCTTGCCCGCAAAGTGCAGATCGAGCAGGTGCATGAGCTCGTCGGTATCGAAGAACTCGCTTGCCCACGGCGCGGTGAAGTACTCCTTGACATAGTCGTACCACTTTTGCTCGCGCAGCCAGTAGACAATCGGCACCGGGAAGCCCACCTTGGGACGGGTGGCCCACTCATCGGGCAGCGACTTGTTGGCAGCGTGGCGGAGTACCTGTTTGTTGCCGTTCTCGTTGATGCGGTAGCGGTCGGGAATGTGCTCGGCGAACTCCATGACTTTGCGGTCCAGGAAGGGCACGCGCAGCTCCAGTGAGTGTGCCATGCACATCTTGTCGGCCTTGAGCAGAATGTCGCCCGGGAGCCACATGTTCATGTCCAGGTACTGCTTCTTGACCAGCTCGGGCTGACCCTTCACGCGCGCATAGATGGGAGCGGCAAGCTCGAAGGCGCCATCGCCGGTGTTGTACTCGGGCTTGAGCACGCCGTCGACCTCGCGCTCCGGCCATACCAGAGCCTGTCCCAGGAACGACTTCTCGGGGATCTCGGCACCCTTGACCAGGAAGTTATGTCCCTTGAAGTACGGCATATGCAGCGCCAGGTTACCGAGCGCGCGACGGATGGGCAGCGGCACCATCTTTTTGTACTTGCGCACCGGGACCGTATCCTCGTAGTAGGCGTAGCCGCCAAAGAGTTCGTCGGCGCCTTCGCCCGAAAGCACGACGGTGACGTCCTTGCGAGCCATCTCGGCCAAGAACCACAGCGGCACAGAAGACAGGTTGGACTGCGGCTCGTCCATGTGATACTGGATGTCCTCGAGCGCACCGAAGAACTCGTCGGCGGTAATCATCTTGCGAACGTTCTCGACGCCGAGCTTATCGGAAAGCTCCTTGGCGTAGTTGGTCTCGTTGAAGTTCTTGTAGTCAAAGCCCACCGAGAAGGTCTTGTCGGGCATGAGGCAAGCGGCGATGTAGCTGGAGTCGACGCCACCGGAGAGGAACGACGCGACCTTGACGTCGGCGATGCGATGGGCCTCGACGCTCTCGTGCACGACCTCGTCCAGCTCGTCGACATACTCTTCGAACGGCTTCTCGACGGCAGAGTAATCGCAATCCCAGTAGCGCTCGATGTTCATCTTGCCGGTCGGGATATCGACGGTAAAGTAGTGCGCCGGCGGCAGCTTGTAGACACCCTCGAAGAAGGTCTCCTCGGTTGCCGAATACTGCAGCGTCATGTACGGACGCAGGGCCTTTTTGTTGACCGCCTTGTGGAAGTGCGGGTAGTCCAGGAAGCTCTTGATCTCGGAACCAAAGAGCACGCCCGGAGCGCCGTCGCCCGCATCGGCCATGGGATAGTAGTAAAGCGGCTTGATGCCAAAGATGTCACGGGCGCCAAAAAGCTTGTTCTTCTTTTTGTCCCAGATGACGAAGGCGTACATACCGCGCAGGCGATCGAGGACGGCCTCGCCCCACTCCTCGTAGCCGTGCAGGAGGCTCTCGGTGTCGGCGCCGCAGTGGAACTTGTAGCCCTTGGCCTCGAGCTCGGAACGGAGTTCTTGGAAGTTGTAGATCTCGCCGTTGAAGACAATGACGACGCTGCCGTCCTCGTTGGCCATGGGTTGAGCGCCGGCCTCGGTCAGGTCGAGGATCGACAGGCGGCGGAAGCCCAGGGCAACGCGGCCGTCGATAAACTGGCCGCCCATGTCGGGACCGCGATGGACGATGCGGTCCATCATCTTGGTGAGCACCTCGGATTGGTTATCCGTCCCACCGACAAAACCGACAAAACCGCACATATACTATCCCCTCTGCTGTTGCTGGGCATCAAATCGAATCAGTAGCTTTTGAGTATACCCGAGGGCGTAAAGAGGGGCGGAATGTTCAGGCAATCTCGACTGAATCAGCTCCGCGCCGACACGCGCCAGTTACCTTTAATGGATATGAGATGAATGAGGCAATTGTTTTGCTATACTCTCTCCGCACGGGCGATTGGCGCAACGGTTAGCGCAGGTGCTTTACACGCACAAGGCTGGGGGTTCGAATCCCTCATCGCCCACCATTGAATTGGAAACGGTCCTCGAAAGGGGACCGTTTTTGTTTGGGCCCATTTCATGGGATTCGAACCCGCAAGGGTGCGGAGCTGAGGAAACGCGAAGCGTTTTCCAGCGCAGCACGCGAGGAGCGAAGCGACGAAGCGGATGCGGGCGGCGGAGCCGCACGCGGACATCCCTCATCGCCCACCACTGATTTGATAGGCCTCCAGCGATGGAGGCCTTTCCTTTTTCATGCCCAGCGCATGGGATTCGAACCCGCCAGCACGTCTGTCACAAAGGCCGTGGTCAAAAAATGGCAAAAATGAGTACTGCTACTTTGTTTGCAACATATAAAAAGACAGTATTTGCTTAAGTTACGCAACATATGTCCATTATAAGGACTAACAGTTAGATCAAAATCGTGTATTCATCGCCATTTCGACTTGATATCTGGCCTTATTAGTCCAAAACTGCTGCTACCAAATCGGTAGCAGTACTCATATTTACTGTTTTTTGGTCAGCAGGTCCCCCTTGCCTTAGCAAATCTAAGGCAAAACGGGCTCCAGACCGCTGAATCATGCCGCATAGGGCACGTCAGCAGTCCGGAACCCGGTCCAAATTGAGTTATTGCACCGCGTTAGCCCAAGACACCCGACAGGATCTCAATCAGACTATCCACGTCGGCTTCCTCGCAGACGAGCGGCGGCAGGAAACGCAGCGTATGGGCACCCGTAGCGTTAATCACGGCACCGGCGGCCAGCGCGCGGGCAACAATATCATGCGCATCGCCCGCAGCATCATCCAAATCACAGCCGAGCATCAAGCCGCGGCCACGCACCTCGGTCACGTGCGGCAGCTTAGCGAGCTTTGCCTCCATATAGGCGCCTACCTTGGCAGCATGGTCGGCATAATCGCCACGCACAAGCGCGGAGAGCGTCGCGGCACACGCCGCGATGGCCAAGCAGCTACCGCCAAAGGTCGAGCCGTGGTCGCCCGGCTTAAACACGTCGGCAATCTCCTTCTTCGCCACGACGGCACCCATGGGCACGCCATCAGCAATGCCCTTGGCAAGGCTCATGATGTCGGGCTCCACGCCATAGGTTTGGAATGCAAATGGCTTGCCGGAGCGGAAGATGCCGCACTGGACCTCGTCGGCGATAAGCACGGCGCCCACTTCGTGTGCCAGGTCGCGCGCTGCCGCCATAAACTCCTCGGTCATGGGGTGCACGCCACTCTCGCCCTGGATCGGCTCGAGCATCACGGCACAAATTTCGCTCCCCAGCTGCTTAAAGATCGCACGCAGCTCATCGACATCGTTGGGCGTGCAGGCCACAAAGCCACCCGGCAGCGGACGGAAACTATCCTGCAGCCAATCCTGCATGGTGGCGGCAATGGTCTCGAGCGTACGGCCGTGGAAGCCGCCGCGCATGCACACGATGGTGTTACCGCCATTACCGGCACGCTTGGCGTACAGGCGCGCGAGCTTCATCGAGCCCTCGTTGGACTCGGCGCCAGAGTTGGCAAAGAAGGTCTCCCAAACCTGCTCATCCGCAGCCGGGGCACCAAGAGCAGCTGCCGTGGTCTCATCGCCGGCGACAATGGCATCGGCAAGCACGCGCGCACCATCTACGTCGTCGTTAGCAAGCTTGGACAGCAGCGCCGCGACCTGTCCGCGCTGCTCGATGTAGAAGTAATTGGAGACATGCATGAGCTTTTTGGTCTGTGCCTCGAGCGCCGAGAGCACAGCCGGGTCGCCATGACCTAGGCTGCACACGCCGATGCCGGCAAGAAAGTCGAGGTACTCACGGCCATCGTCGCCGGTGAGCTTCATGCCGTGACCCTCGACAAACTCGACCGGAAAGCGGCCAAAGGTATGCATAACGTAATGGGATTCAAGCGATTGCTGAGCTGCAAGTGACATGGGATGCCTTTCGTTGGGCGCCAGACGGCGCGGAGCTATGGGTGCAGGAATGGGGCGGCTGCGGGTCAGCTAGACCGTCTGAAGCTTCTCGACCTCGTCAAGGTTTTCGGTCAGACGCGCAGCAAACGTCGAAAGCGGATGCGGATGCGTATCGAACTCGTAAGCCGTCTCGGTGGAATGGATCACGGTGCCGACGCCGGCATCGGTCAGCAGCTCCAGGAGCAGCGAATGCGGCGTGGTACCGTTAATGATGTGGGCGCGAAATACGCCGCCGGCAAGCGCATCGACGGCCGCGCGCAGCTTGGGAATCATGCCCTTATCGACCTCGCCACCGTAGAGCATCTCGTTAACCTCGTCGAGCGTTAGGTTAGAGATGAGTGAGTCCTTGTCGCTAAAGTCCTTGTACAGGCCGTCGACGTCGGTCAAAAAGATCGCCTTATGCGCGTGGAGCGCCGCGGCAACGGCGCCGGCGGCGGTATCGGCGTTGATGTTGAAGAATCCGCCGTCCTCCCCCGCCGCGACGGTAGCGATGACGGGGATGTACTCGCTATCGAGCAAGCGCTCGATATAGTCGGTGTTGACGTGCGTCACTTTACCCACGCGACCGAGCTCGGGGTCGAGCGGCTCGGCGATGAGCGTGCCGGCATCGCTGCCCGACACGCCCACGGCCAGGTTGCCGTGGTGGTTGAGCGCTGCGACCAGCTCCTGGTTGACCTTACCGCCCAGCACCTCGCGCACGATATCCATGGTGGCAGGCGTGGTCACACGCTGGCCGTTCTTAAACTCGACGGGGATGTCATAGTGGCTGAGCGCCTCGTTGATGGCCTTGCCGCCGCCGTGCACGATGACGGGGCGCATACCGATGATCTTGAGCAAAACGATGTCGCTCATCACGTCGCGGCGCAGCTGCTCATCAACCATGGCGGCTCCGCCATATTTGATAACAACCGTCTTGCCGGTCAGGTTCTTAATCCACGGCAGCGCTTCGAACAGCAGCTGCGCGGTTGCTTCGTTGGATTCGCTCGAACGACAATCGCGTGCGAATTTCATAATCTGCCTCGTCTTTCGTATCGTTATCGCGCCGTGCTCCGCTGTCCGCAATCGCGGCAAGATGCGCAGCGTGCCTGGAATCTAGGAACGGTAATCGCCGTTGATGGAGATGTACTCATGCGTGAGGTCGCAGGTCCACACGGTCGTTGCCGCGTCGCCTGCGCCCAGGTCGGCCGAGACCACGATCTCGGACGCCTCGAAACGTCGTAGAGCCTCGTCCTCGTCAAAGGGAACAGTCAGACCGTCGCGACAGACAGGCATGCCCATCATGTCGATGGAAACGTCTTCCTGATTAAACTTCACGCCGCACTTACCAAGCGCCATGGCAACGCGACCCCAGTTGCAGTCGTGGCCGGCGATGCAGGTCTTAACGAGCGGCGAGTTGGCAACGGCACGGGCGGCGATATCGGCTTCCTCGTCGTTCACGGCGCCGGTAATGTTAACCGTCACGAGCTTTGAAGCACCCTCGCCATCGGCCGCGATGTTACGCGCCAGGCTCTCGCACACCTCGTGCACGGCAAAGGCCAACTCGTCAAAGGCGTCAGTGCCCTCGACGATGGCCTCGGCATCTGCAGCAGCGGCGCCGGAGGCAAGCATGATGCAGGTGTCGTTGGTCGAGGTGTCGGAATCGACCGTTACCTTGTTAAAGGTTTGCTTGACGGTCGAGAGCAGCAGGGCATGAAGTGCCGCAGGCTCGACGGGGGCATCGGTGGTGATAACTGCGATCATGGTGGCCATGTTGGGCATGATCATGCCCGAACCCTTGCACATTCCGCCTACCGTATAGACATTGCCCGCATGACCCGCAGCCTCACTGACGTAGGACACGGCGTACTCCTTGGAGTGCGTGTCGGTCGTCATGATAGCGCGAGCGGCATCGGCGCCACCGTGGGCGGAGAGCGCCTCGTAGGCAGCAGGAATGGCGGTCTCAAACGTGTCGATCGGCAGAATCTGGCCAATCACACCCGTGGAGGCAACTAGAATCTGCTGGGGCTCGCAGCCGATGACCTGCGATGCGATGTTGCACGTCTCGCGCGCGCATGCAAGGCCGGTCTCACCCGTGGCGGCGTTGGCATTGCCAGAGTTGACCGAAACGCCGGCGATGATACCGTAACCCTTGTCGGCACCGCCCAGGTTGGCACGGCTCACTTGCACGGGCGCCGCGCAAAAGCGATTGGTGGTAAACACGCCGGCACCGGGACAGGGTTTATCGGGCACGACGAGCGCATAGTCCAAGCGCTCGGGATTCTTCCGGAATCCCGCATGGATGCCTGCAGCCTTAAAACCAGCCGCAGCCGTAACGCCGCCCTCGACGGCGCGAATCTTGATATCAAACAGCTCGGTATTCATCGTCTTTATGACTCCTTATGTCAAACAAAAAAACGGACATCGGTTGGTGCGCCATGCCAGTCGTAATCATGAGACCAGCTTAAGAGTGGCGCCCCACTCGATGCCCGACTACCAAATCGTTAACAATCGAATGTGCTACACCGGGCACGCCACTGTGGGCAAGCCTCGTCGCTCGTCAAAGCCAAAGACGATATTGACGCACTGGACCGCTTGGCCCGCAGCGCCCTTGCACAGATTGTCGATGGCGCCCGTCGCCACCAGCACACCCGCGCGCTTGTTGAGCGCGAGGCCAATCTGGGCAACGTTGGTGCCGACGACCGAAGCCGTCTTGGGCTGCTGGCCGGCATCGAGCGCGCGCACAAAGGTGCGACCGGCATAGAACTTCTTGTAATGGTCTACGACGTCCTCAAGGGTCAACGTGTCGAGAGCCTGCGGCACAAGCGGCATCGTCACCGTGGAAAGCAGGCCGCGCTTGAGCGGTGCCAAGTGTGGAGTAAAGACGACGCGGTCGGTCAGGCCCAGGATCTGCTCGATCTCGGGCGTATGGCGATGTTTGCCTACGCCATAGGCTTCCAGGTTCTCGTCGGCGCTGCAAAAGTGGGTGCGGGCGTTGCAGGACTTACCGGCGCCCGTCACGCCGCTAATGGCATCGACAATCACGGGGCCGTTCTCTGCCACCCAGCCCGCACGCACGGCAGGAGCGGCAGCAAGGCTCGTTGCGGTGGGATAGCAGCCGGCGCAGGCGACCAAAACGGGCTTTCCGGCGGCATGGCTGTAAGCAGCGGCCTCCAAGTCCTGGCAGAACAGCTCGGGCAGGCCGAAGGCACGTGTCTTGAGTAGCTCGGGGCTCGTGTGCTCGGCGGCATACCATGCCTCAAACACGGCCGGATCGCTCAGGCGGTAATCGGCCGAAAGATCAAAGCAGGAGACGCCCGATGCAAGCAGCGCGGGCACCTGTGCCATGGCAGCCGTGTGCGGCACGGCAAGAAAAACCGCATCGCAGCTCTTGAGCTCGGGGGCGTCATGCGTGGTGAAAACCAGATCGCTCACGCCAGCAAAGCTCGGATACACCGCGGACAGCGGCTGGCCGGCATCGGCGTTGGACGTAATGGCAACAAGTTCAAACTCGGGATGGCCGAGCACGAGGCGAATGAGCTCGGCTCCGGCATATCCAGCCGCGCCGACGATTCCAACCTTCAAAGACATATCAGACTCCTTGTCTGCGATTTATGCACCGATGCGCATTTCGCAGTGGTCGTTATGAAGTGGGTTGAAACTTTAGCACCAAAAGATGCATGAACACATAAATGGCTTGCATATTCATGCATTGAAACAATCCCGACACATTCGCTTGAAGGAATTGACAAATGGAGCGGGCCCCGTATTGACCGGCGCTCCTAACGGCGCCGGGCAATACGGGGCCCGCCCATGCGAAAACCAAGTTGTTAGGATGAGCCAGCTGGCTAGAGCTCGACCGGCACCCATTCGTCGTGATTGCAGATAAATGCCTCGGAATCCTCGACGCTAAAGAAGACAAGCGCGGGGTCGTTAGGCCCCTCATAGTGCTCGCCCAGGTGCTCTAGATGCTTCCACCCGGCTTCGCGCATTTCGTCTAAAGCCCGGTCATCCAAGCCGGCACGCCCGCGCAAGATGAGCCAGCCATGGCCCGGCCACCAACTCGTGGCCTCAAAGCGCTGGTTTTGCAGCAGCTCTTGCCACACATCTTTGGTGCGCGCTGTTACAAACCACAGCTTGCCATCCTGAATCTGCGCAAACGAAAACGGACGCACATGAGGCTGTCCGTCAACGCTCGTCGCCAAATACCATGCCGGCACCGACGTCAGATACTCCAAAACCGTATTCAATCCGTCCACGTTTCCTCCTGTACTAGCTAGTTTGGGAGCCTGGTTTGTGTGAGCTAGAGCTCCAGGCGCTCCTCGCTGCCGTCGATATCACAGAAGCGGGCGACGATATTGCGGACCGAGAAAAACGCAAGGCGGCCGTCGTTGGCACTCTCGTGTTCCTCGCCAATGCCCACCATGTGCTTAAAACCCGCTTGACGCACCTTGTCACTCGCAACTGCGTCGTCCTCAAGTGCGGCTTCGCCGGTCAATACGATCCAACATTCCCCCGGCTTCCAGCCCGATACCTCAAACTTGGGATTCGCACTCAGCTCCGCCCACACATCCTTGTCGCGCGACGTGCAAAACCACAACTTACCGTCATCGACCATGGCAAACGAAAACGGCCTCACGCGAGGCTGATGCCCGTCGGCCACATCGGTCGTGGCCAGATACCACGCCGGAATGCGCCTGAGATACGAACAGGCGCGCTCAAGCTGAGCCGTGCGGTCGTTGTCGGTCATAAGGACCCCTTTCTTGCGCTCGAATCGCGCCTAAACAAGTTGAAGGTTGATGACGATGACACACGCGAGCATCAGCGCCGTCACCACCGCAGCCAGCGCATCCCCGCGGCGAAATGCAAGCGCATGCAGGCGCGTGCGGCCCTGCTCGCCATGATAGCAACGGGCATCCATGGCAGCAGACAGCGTCTCGGCATGGCGGAACACGCCCGTGAACAGCGGAATCGCCACACTGCCGAGCATACGCACGCCGCCGAGCGGGCCTCCCGTCACGCGCGCACCGCGGCTTGCCTGTGCATCGGCCGTCTGCTTCATCTCGGTGGCAAACTGCGGCATAAAGCGCAGCGCGATACCCATAATCATGCCGAGCTCGTGCGCAGGAAGTCCCACACGCGCAAACGGCGCGAGCAGGCGCTCAAAGCCCGCGGTGAGGTCGAGTGTCGGTGTGGTGAGCGTAATGGCGCTCATGCCGGCCATCATCAAGCTCAGGCGGCACGCCATAAAGGCGGCGGAATGCAGCGAGCCCTCGCTTATCTGCAAAAAGCCAAGCTGCCACAGAATGCGCCCGCTCTGGTCGGAAAACAGGTTGAGCACTGCGACCACCACGACAATCGCCAGCAATGGTGCCATCGATGATAGGACCCGGCGCAACGGCACCCGGGACACGGTATAGATCAGGACAACGAAGATTGCGACCGGGGCCAGTCCGCAGAAGCTGTTGACTGTGAGCGTCGTGATCAGAAACACAAAGCCCAGGAGCAGCTTGGTGCGCGGATCCAGGCGATGGATCGCACTATCGCCGGGATAGTAACTACCAAACGAAAACGCCTCCATCAGCAGCCCTCCTCTCGCGCGACCGTCTTGGATTTAGCAATGTCCGAGACGTTAGAAGAACCGTCTGAGCGACCGATCAGCAAATTTGCCAACTCGTCGGCCAACAACTCAACCGTATAGAGCCCGCCGCGACGCAGCGGCACGCCCACCTCCGTAAGCGCCAGCGCCATACGCTGGGCGGCGGGAACGCCCAAGCCGATCGACTTGAGCTCATCGGCATGCGCAAACACCTGCGCGGGGGTTCCCTCGGCAAACACCGCGCCTTCGTTCATTACGACGATGCGGTCGCAGCAATTGGCCAGGTCATCCATGCTGTGCGAAACCATGACAACGGTCAGGCCCTCGCGATGGAGCCGATCGATGAGCCCTAGGAAATCCCTGCGGGCAGCCGGATCGAGCCCCGCCATGGGTTCATCGAGCACCAGGACTTCGGGCTCCATGGCGAGCACGCCCGCGAATGCCACACGCCGTTGCTGACCGCCCGAAAGCTCAAAGGGACTCTTGTCGCCGACCGTGGAAAGATCGAGGCCCACGCGCGAGAGCGATGACTCGACACGACGGTCGACTTCATCTTGCGGCAAGCCAAGGTTGTGCGGACCAAACGCCACGTCCTGCGCCACGGTTTCGGCAAACAGCTGACGCTCAGGATACTGAAACACCACGCCGACATTGGCCTTAACCGCAGCGGCGTCTTTCTTGTTTGATAGGTCGAGCCCCAGCGCGCAAACGCTTCCCTCCTGGGGACGAATCAAACCGTTGAGATGCTGGACCAGCGTCGACTTACCCGAACCGGTATGACCTGCCAAACCCAGGAACTCGCCGCGACGCACCGTCAGCGATACATCGCGCAGCGCCCACGGGCTGCTGGGGTCGTTTCCCCAGAGAGCCTGTTTGTTCGATTTGCCCGCAGTGGCCGAGCGCTTATGCCAGCGGCGGCGCTCGCGCGGACTGAGCGAATAACTGTACGAAACACGGGATAGCTCGATGACGGGCTCCGACGCGTTGCCCTCGTTGTCTACCGGAACAGTGCCGTCAGCGATTTCCAACTGGGATACGGAAGACTGCCCCGCGATGTCTGCCCCACTTCGCTCGGCATAAGCCTGCGCAATCTCGGCGACCATATCCGCCTCACGCACCTGTGCGCAAACGGGCACGCCCTTCGCACGAAGCGACCTGCCCAGACAGCACGACGCCGGCATATCCAGGTTGAGCTGCGCAAGTTCGTCTGCCCGCGTCAAGATTTCCTCGGGCTTACCGAGCATGGCAACGCGCCCCGCCCGAAACACCGCGACACGATCGGCCTCGGCGGCCTCTTCCATAAAGTGCGTAATCATCACGATGGTCATGCCGCGAGCGTGCAACGCGCGGCAAGCCTTCATGAGGCCCTTGCGTCCACGCGGATCGAGCATCGAGGAAGCCTCGTCCAATATGAGCACGCGCGGTTCCATGGCGAGCACGCCGGCAAGCGCCACGCGCTGCTTTTGGCCGCCCGAAAGCGCATGGGTCTCGTGGCACTCAAAGCCCACCAGGCCCACGCCCTTCAGCGCCTCGCGTACGCGCTGCGCAATTTGCGCCGATGGCACGCCAAGGTTTTCGGGACCAAACGCAACGTCATCTTCGACAAGCGTTGCCACCAGCTGATCATCGGGATTCTGGAATACCATGCCCGCGGTCGAGCGAATGTCGTAGACCAGCTCGGGATCGGACGCATCCATGCCGTTAATGCGCACCGTGCCCGCATCGGGCTGCAGCAGCGCATTCAGATGCTTGGCAAACGTCGACTTGCCCGACCCATTGCCACCGAGGATGCAAAAAAACTCGCCGTCCTCGATATTCAGATCGACGCCGTCGAGCGCCGGTGCGGCACCGTCATAACTAAAGGAAACGCCCCGACACTCAATCATGCGCGGCCTTTGACCTGGTCCTTTTTAGGCGTGATGAGGTTGGAGACTGCTTTATACACCGCCAGCGTCAACACCGAGTTAAGCACGGTCTTGATAAGGTTAAACGGCAGTACGGCAGGAATCATGAGCGGGGCGATCACATCGACCGAGCCATACCAGAACCATACGCCAATGGTAAGGTTTGCGACCATAGACAGCGCTGTAGCGGCAATGACGCCGAGCACCAGGCCAATCACGGCACCCTTATAGGTGTGCATCTTCTGGTAAACGATAGCCGCGGGCAGAATGTAACCCAGCGTGGCAACCAGGTTCATAAGCGCGCCGACCCAGTCACCCGTGGTGAGCGCATGGATAACGATCGCCATGGCGGCAACAGCGGTACCGGCACCGGGACCATATGCAAACCCGCACACCATCGCCGGCACCAGCGACGGGTCATACGTTAAAAACGGCGCCGAAGGAAGGATGGGTAGCTGCACATACATAAACAGGGCGCCCAAAGCACACATCAGCGCCATGGTAACGAGCTGTTTGGTGCTCCACCTATTCGTGTTCTCAAAATGGATATGCTGCGACTGTTCAGACATTAAGATCACCTGCCTCTTTCATCCGGACTCTAACCGTTGGTACTGGAATCTCACCAGTTCAGCCGGCATGCGAGCCAACGCACACACGGGTCGCGGACTCATCGGCTCGGCCGCAGACGCCTCGCCTGCGCCACGGCACCCCTTTGGCACCGCCCGATTTACCGCCAGTGGGGAATTTCACCCCGCCCTGAAACAGCACTTGCAAGTGTAGCACCAGTAGGCTTTCGCGCAAGTATGCCAAGGGTAATTTGTGGCGGGGATCAGTTGCCGCAACAACCACGTTCCCCACCCATCCCAAAGTAACGCGCTTTTCGCGGCAAAGCCGCGAAACAGCGAAAGGGACACGTATCCCCATCAACCACATTCTCCGCCCACGCCGACCTCAAGGCCGTAAACGCAGGGAATCCGGGGGCGGGACGGGGACTTCTCTCCGGAACATTCCGCACTGATATTTTCTGTATTGAAGACGTCGATGATGCACCCGTATACCATTGACGTCGACACCATCAGATGCGGACCGCGCGGTGACCCCACATTCCGCTGGCGCCCATGGGGCTGCCCTCGTTTCCTGACATGTCCCGCGCGGGCCGCGGCGAGCCGAGACCGCCGCATGACCTAATAGGAGCATGGAGCGATACCGCGGACCCGAACAACCGCATTCTATCGCGCCCCGTCAGTGTGCCGTCTGCCCGGTCCAGGCGAGCACGGAAAGAACGGAGCGAGACATGCAAAACGAATCGACACCCGGCGCCCGCGGGCCGGTCTTCTGCGGGGTCGACACCCACGCCGACTCGCACTGGCTGTGCGTCCTGGACTGGAGGGGCCGCAAGGTCCTGTCCCGCCAGTTCCCCGCCGACGCGGCGGGCTACGAGGCGCTCGCCGGGGCGATCGCGGCGGCCGGGGAGCCGCCCTGCGTCGCGATGGAGGGGACGTCGTCCTACGGGGCGGGCCTCACCAGGCACCTCGCGTCGCTTGGGATGCCCGTGCGCGAGGCGCTCTCCCCGGCGAGGGCGCAGAGGAGGCGCCCGGGGCAGGGAAAGTGCGACGAGTCGGACGCGGAGAGGGCGGCCCGCGCGGCGATGTCCGGCTCAAGGCTCGGGACCCCCAAGAGCCAGGACGGGTGGGTCGACGGGGTGCGCTGCATGCTCGCGGCGCGCTCCGGGGCGGTGAAGGCGCGGACCTCGGCGATCAACACCGCGAGGTCGCTGCTCACCACCGCGCCGGAAGGGCTCAGGTCGAGGTTCCGCGGCATGGGAGGGCCGAGGCTGATGGAGGAGCTCCCCTCCGTGCGCGCCGAGGGCGCGCTGGGCGCCGCGCTCGGCGCGCTGGCGGACCTGTGGGCGGCGGCGCGCGACGCGGCGCTCGACATGGAGCGCGCGATCGAGGCGTCCCTGGAGGAGAACTGCCCCGCGCTGCTGGCGATGTACGGGTGCGGGCCCGTGAGCGCGGCCAAGCTCGCGGTCGCGGCCGGGGACAACCCGGGCAGGCTGCGCTCCGAGGCGTCGTTCGCGGCGATATGCGGCGCCTGCCCCATCCCCGCCTCGAGCGGCAAGACCGTGAGGCACAGGCTCAACAGGGGCGGCGACCGGCAGGCGAACAGCGCGCTGCACGAGATCGCGAGGCAGAGGGTCATGCGCGACCCCGAGACCGCCGAGTACGCCGAGAGGGCCAGGGGGCGGGGAAAGAGCGACAGGGAGGTCATGAGGTGCCTCAAGCGCTACGTGGCCAGGGAGGCGTACCGGGCGCTGATGCGCCCGCACGAGATCAGGAGGCCCGAGGACGCCTCGGAGCTCGTGGCGGCCAGGCGCGCGGCGAAGGTCAGCCAGGTGAGGGCGGCGTCCATACTGGGCACCAGCGAGAAGTACATCTCGATGCTGGAGAGGGGCCAAAGGGAGCTCAAGCCCATAAGGAGGGCCTACGAGGCATGGGTCGAGGCGGGGCTCCCGCTCGATTGGGACAGGCAGGCGTTCGAGGCCGAGCGCAAAATGGATTCTAAAAAACACCTTGCCAAATAGGAGCGTCAGGACGCAAAGAGGCTCCGCAGCGCGAAGCGCGATGCGGAGCCTCTTTGCATGTCCGAGGACGTTCCGGAGAGAAGTCCCCGTCCCGCCCCCGGATCCCCGGTGGGAGTTCTAGACCTTGTCGGCCTTAGTACATACCGCCGCCCTGCTGACCAGCGGTAGCAGCAGCGATAGCGTCCTCAAGCTGAGTGTTCTTGGGCACATCGGAGACGGTAGCCTCGGTGATGAGGATCAGGCTGGCGACAGAAGCAGCGTTCTGCAGGGTGACGCGGCTGACCTTGACGGGGTCGAGGACGCCCATCTCGATCATGTCGCCCCACTCGCCGTTGGCAGAGTTGAGACCCTGGCCGGCGGGCAGCTCGGCAACCTTGTCGACCACGACAGCGCCCTCAAAGCCAGCGTTCTTGGCGATGGTAGCAACCGGAGCAGTCAGAGCCTTCTTGACGATGTCGACACCGATCTTCTCCTCGGGGTCGTCAAGCTCAACAGCGTCGAGCGCAGGAGCAGCGTCCATGAAGGCGACGCCGCCACCGGCGACAATGCCCTCCTCGACAGCAGCGCGGGTAGCCTGCAGGGCGTCCTCGACGCGATGCTTGATCTCCTTGAGCTCGGACTCGGTAGCAGCGCCGACCTTGATGACGGCAACGCCACCGGAGAGCTTGGCCAGGCGCTCCTGGAGCTTCTCACGGTCGAAGTCAGAGGTGGTGTTCTCCATCTCGCCCTTAATCTGAGCGATACGGGCGTCGATGGCCTCCTTGGAGCCAGCGCCGCCGACGACGACGGTGTTGTCCTTAGAGATGGTGACGGACTTAGCGGTACCGAGCATATCGGCGGTGATGTCAGCGACCTTCACGCCCAACTCGTCCAGGGCAGCCTGGCCACCGGTGAGGACGGCGATGTCCTCGAGGATGCGCTTGCGGCGATCGCCGTAGCCCGGGGCCTTGACGGCGCAGACGTTGAGGGCGCCACGGATCTTGTTGAGGACCAGGGTAGGCAGAGCTTCGCCGTCGATGTCCTCAGCGATGATGAGCAGGCCACGGCCAGCGCGCTGGACAGCCTCGAGAACGGGCATGATGTCCTGAACGCTGGAGATCTTCTGGTCGGTGATGAGGATGTACGGATCCTTCATCACGGCCTCCATGCGGTCGTTATCCGTGACGAAGTAAGCGGAGACATAGCCCTTGTCGAACTGCATGCCCTCGACGGTGTCGATGGTGATGTCGAACGTCTGGGAATCCTCGACGGTGATGACGCCGTCCTTGCCCACGACCTCCATGGCCTCGGCGATCTTCTCGCCGACCTCGGGGTCACCGGCAGAGATGGTGCCGACGGAAGCAATCTGCTCCTTGGTCTCGACCGGCTTAGCCTGCTTCTTCATCTCGGCGACGGCGGCGTTGACGGCCTTGTCGATGCCGCGACGGATGGCCAGCGGGTTGGCGCCAGCGGCGACGTTGCGCAGACCGTCGTTGACGATGGCCTGAGCGAGCAGAGTTGCGGTGGTGGTGCCGTCACCCACGGTGTCGTTGGTCTTGGTGGCAACCTCCTTCACCAGCTGAGCGCCCATGTTCTCGATGTTGTCCTCGAGCTCGATCTCCTTGGCGACGGAAACGCCGTCGTTGGTGATGGTCGGGGCACCGAACGTGCGTTGCAGCGCAACGTAGCGACCCTTGGGGCCCATGGTGACGGTAACGGCGTCGGCCAGAGTGTTGACGCCCTTGGCGAGCTTAGCGCGGGCATCGGTGTTGAACGTAATGTTCTTTGCCATGGTAGGTAATCCTCCAAAAGAAATGTGACTCGCGTCGCCGCTTCCGAGTCCTATGCGGCGGACGCGTTCAAAGACGAATCAGAGATTCTGACGAGACTAGGCCTCGACGACAGCGTAGATGTCGTCGGCGCGCATCAGCAGATACTTCTCGCCGTCGACCTTGACCTCGTTGCCACCGAACTTACCGTAGATGACAACGTCACCGACCTTGACGTCCATGGGGATGCGCTCACCCTTGTCGTTGACCTTGCCGGCGCCCACGGCAACGATGGTGCCGCGCTGCGGCTTCTCCTGAGCGTTGCTGGCGATATACAGACCAGAAGCGGTCTTCTGCTCGGCCTCGTCGGGCTTGACCAGAACACGATCTGCAAGCGGCTTCAAAGACGACATGCTTGTCTCCTCCTTTTTGGGCCGCGCGGTTATACCACGCGAATTAACCCTTTTTGTTTGCGTACGCGTTGAATGGTACCCACGAATGGCGGGTTATACAACACGGAGTCAAAAAATCTTATTTTTTGGCACTTAGATTTTCTGAATGCCGGGGGATAACTTAGCGGTGGCTCCCGGGGCGGACCGGAGGGCATGAAGTTTGCTGCTCTACAGTCCTGCGCAAGACGGAAAGCACATTAAGTGCTTTCCTTTGCGTGCGGAACTCGCGACAAACTTCATGCCCTCCGGTCCGCCCCGGGAGCTAGGTTAACTAATTCGGGCCCGGCATTCAGAAAAGTCAGTGCAGCAAAATGGCGATGCGGATAGGAACGTGGGTATGGTTTTCGCTGCGCGCACGGGTCCCCTGGGAAGCACCGTGCATTTTTGGGAGTATTCAGCAAGCCAGGACGGCTGCATACACGCCGGACACACCATATTGGTCCCAAGGACGCCTTCGACCGGCGATTTGAGTCGGCAGGCAAACCCCGCCAGGACACAAACCCCGCCAGGACAAAAAGGCATGCTTCGCGCCGCGCCGGACCCCAAAATGACGTCAATCTCCGCAACGTTACTCAGCCGCAGCGGCACCGGCAGAGCTCGCGGTGCTGAATACTCCGTTTTTTGCACGGCACGGGCGGGGGTACATCAGGATCAGGAAGGACATCCCAGCCTTTTTATGCAATCTGTAATGGGAAGTATGCAAAACACCAAGAGATAGCATTGCTGGTATTCAAATTGAGCGCGGGGCAGCAGCACCTCCGCCCCGCACCCAAATCCAACAGAGCAGGGACGCTCATGGTGGATCCCCACCAAAACGCAAACGCGGCTCGAGCGCCATCCCAAAATAGGCTGCGCGAGCCGCGTTTAACGGTACGACATGAATATTAGCGCTCGTAAATCAAGTTGCCTGCCAGGTAGGTGGCCTGAACCTTAGTGGCCTGGAGCTCTTGGGGGTCGATGGTGAGTGGGTTTTGATCCAGGACTACCAGGTCGGCGTATTTGCCGGGTTCCAGGCTGCCGAGGTTTTGCTCATCGCCTGCCGCGTAGGCGCTGCCCAGGGTGTAGTTGCGCAGGGCTGTTGCTGCATCGATGCGCTCGCTCGGCAACCAGCCGCCCTCGGGCCAGTGGCTTTTGGGGTCCTGGCGCGTGATAGCCGTGTAGAGCACGTTCATGCTGGCAACGGGCGTGATAGGGCTGTCAGTGCCGAAGGCTTGGCGAATGCCGCGCTGTTTATAGGTCGCAAACGGCCACATGATGCGGCTGCGCTCCAAGCCCAGGTCGCGCTCCGGACCACCCGGGTCGAGCGTGATATGGCAGGGCTGGCTCGAGGCAACCACGTCGAGCTTGCGCAGGCGGTCGATGTCCTCGGGCAGAAGGTTCTCCAGGTGCTCGAGCGTGTTATGGCCGTGCTGGGGCAGGCCGTACAGGTCGGCCGCTTCCTCGAAGATATCCAGCGCGGCATGAATCGCACCGTCGCCGATGACGTGGATGCGCACGGTGTGGCCGCGCTCCGCGGCCGCCAGAACTAGCTTGCGCATGCGCTCGGCGGGAACCGTCAGACGGCCCTGGTCGCCCGGGAAGCGCGGATTGGTATAGGGCTCGGTGAGATATGCCGTGTGTTCGCTCGACACGCCGTCGAAGAACTGCTTAAAGCCTGGCGCCGAGAGCAGCGCGTTGTTCGTGTAGCGGGTCTGCAGCTCTTCCAAACGCGATTGGTCATCCAGCAGCGTGGGAAACAGATGGGCGCGGATGCCCAGCTTGCCGGCTGCCTGCAGCTTGTCGTAGACATCGTCGCGGATAAAATCGCAGCCCGGCATGGGCATGAGCGACATATCGCAGATCGAGGTGATGCCCTGCTCGGCCATGCGCCTCATTTGATCGGCGTAAGCGCCTGCAATGCGATCTTCGCCCAGCCACTCAAGACAGCGCGGCAACAGCTGCATGGCAGCCGCTTCGTGAGCAATGCCCGTGAGCTCGCCGTTTGCGTCCTTGTCGTAGCTGCCGCCCGCCGGCGGCTCGCTGTCGCGCGTGACGCCGAGCGCCTCGAGTGCGCTGCTGTTGAGCCACAGCGTGTGGCCGTCGCCCGAGTACATAACGCAGGGACGATCGGGGAATGCCGCATCGAGCGACGCCTTGGTAGGATGCTCGGGCGGGTCCCAACGGTAGTCGCGCCAGCCCTGCGTCACAACCCAAGCGTCGTCGGGCAGGTCCTGGGAAAACTCGAGCGCGTGCTGTACCAGCGCCGCCTCGGACGTGCCCATATCCATGAGCATGTACGGCGAGGAACCGACCGAGGTATGGAAGAAGTGCAGATGAGCGTCATGGAAACCGGGGCAGACAAACTGCTCGCCGTAGTCGAGAACCGGCGTGGCGGCGGGAGCGGCAGCGATCACGTCATCGGGCTTGCCGACTGCGACGATACGGTCACCTGCGATGGCAATCGCCAGCTCACGAGCAGTATCGATGCCGTCTTGCGCGGTAAAGACGTTCTTGGAGCGGATAATCCGATCGATATGTTGCATGGGCATCCCCATCTCTGGCAGGAAATTCAACACCCCCGAGTGTACTCCCCCGTCTCGGTTACAAAATGCCAAGCGGCAAACGGCAGCTTTGCCAGCCCTAGCGGCAGGTGGCATACTGGAGAGAGCCTGTACGATTTTGCGATCAACCCAGCAAGGAGCAAATCGATCATGACGAAGACCAAGGCACAGCAGATTATGGCGGCGACCGAGGCTCGCGCGGCAGACGACGTCACCGCGGCCATCCGAGATATCGCCGCCGAGTTTGAGCCCTATATCATCAAGCAGCGTCGGCACTTCCATAAGCATCCGGAGCTGAGCCTTGCCGAGGAGCGCACAACCTCTGACATCGCCAACCAGCTCGACGCCATGAATATCCCCTACGAGCGTCCGCTCAAGACCGGCTTGGTGGCAACGCTTCGCGGTACCGCGCCGGATGCCTACCGCGAGGACGGCACGCCGCGCCGCCGTATCCTGCTGCGCGCCGATATCGACGCCCTGCCCGTCACCGAGCAGACCGGCGAGGAGTTCGCCAGCGTCAACGAGGGTTGCATGCACGCCTGCGGCCACGACTGCCACATCGCCATGATGCTCGGCACGCTGCAAATCCTGCGCCATATGACTGACGACATCCACGGCGAGGTCCGCATCGTCTTCCAGCCCAGCGAGGAAAACGGTCAGGGCGCGAAACTCATGATCGGCACGGGCGTGCTCGACGGCGTCGACGGTGCCTACGCCGCGCACATCTGGAGCGAGGTCGACGCCGGCACCGTAAGCTGCGAGCCCGGCCCGCGCATGGCCAATACCGACTGGTTCCGCATCGACGTCCGCGGCACCTCATGCCACGGCGCCATGCCCCAGCGCGGCCACGACGCCGTTATGGTTGCCGCCGAGATCGTCAACGCCCTGCAGACCATCGTTTCGCGCGAGATCAGCCCCTACGAACCGGCTGTCATCACCGTCGGCGAGCTGCACGGCGGCACCGCGCGCAACGTTATCGCCGGCACGGCCTACCTCGCCGGCACGGTGCGCACCTACGGCGATTCGACCCACGAGGAAATGCCGGAGCTTATGCGACGCATCGTGGAGCATACCGCAGCAGCTCTGGGCGCCGAGGCAGAGCTCACCGACTACACCATCGCCAACTACAAGGTCGAAAACGACTCAGCTTCGAGCGAGCGCTGCCGTCAGGCCGTAATCAAGTGCCTGGGCCCCACCGGTCAAGGCCATTACCGTGGCACGCTCTCGGGCGAGGATTTTTCGGAGTACCTGCGCCGCGTGCCGGGCGTGCTCGCCTTTGTAGGTACGCGTAACCCCAAGATTGGCGCCACGTACGCCCAGCATTCCTGCTTTTACAAGATCGACGAGTCGGTACTGTCCAAGGGTTCCATGGTAGCCGCCCAGTATGCCATCGACTTTTTGGCCGAGCCCACGCAAGAGGAGCTCGACGGCCCCACGATCGCCGCGGTTGCCGAAACCAACCCCGACTTGGCCGCCAAACTGCGCTCTGCCAAGGCAACGGCCGCTGAGGCGCGCGACGCCATGCACGATGCCCGCACCGCCCGCCATGCCGCAATCAAGGGCATCCACGATGCGCGGGCTGCCGCTCGCTGCGAGGGAAAGCACGACGAGTAGTCGATTCGCTGGCATCTCGCAGTCATAGCCACATCGCGATGTCAAAGCGGGGGCGGACGTTTCGACTCGTCCGCCCCCGCTCATTTGTCAAACGCTATTTCTGCCATTTGTACCCCATCCCCAAATGGCAGAGCCAGCGTGGGGGTTCGAGGTGGATGATATCGGTGGGAACTCCGGCGGGAGCGTGACCACCAAAGAGCAGGCCCGCGTCTGCCGGATTGATAAGGCGCACGATCCATACGGCGACGACCAGCACGCACAACATGGCGACCGCAATGTCGATACCACGCTTTAGCTTGCTCGATGCCACCTCCTCGCGCACGAACGCGAGCACAAACGCAATCGGTACCACCCAAAACAGCGGATGGTAGGCAAAGGCCGCCGCAAAATCGAGGCGCAGCGCCGCCAGCCACGCCCTCGTCATACCGCATCCCGGACAAGGAATGCCCGTCATCAATCGAAAAATGCAGCCGATGTCGAGCAGGTAGAGCGCGAGCCAGGCGACAAAGAGCGCGCCGGTGCAAGAAAGGGCGCGGCGAAGGAGCTCCGCCGTGCCCTTATGTCCCTGGGAGCTGTTCACGCCGCCCTTATTGTTAGGCATGAGCGCCAAGACGGATGTTGTAAGCCGTTGCCATGGCATTGGTATTATTGATGATGATGTTCATGGCAAAGATGGGGCCAAGACCGCACAGCAGCACGCCGATGATCTGCCACAGAAGAACGGTGGTGCCGTTTTCCTGGAACACCAGGCCGTAGCGAGGAGCGTTGGCCTGCAGGCGGTTGCCAATCTTGTAATACCAGTAGTACGCGTAGAAGCCGCAGGTCACAAACGACAGCAGGATGAATGCCGCCAGACCCGGCGTGGAATCGCCGTCGTCCTGGCACATGACATTGATGTCGCGGGCCAAGCAATACAGGAAGTAGAACGAATAGATACCGCAGGTCACAAGAGAGAGCAGCAGCCAGCCGATCAGGCTGCGGTCAGCCTTGACGGGGCCATAGTCCATCGGAGCGGATGCGGACTGTTGGGCGTATTGACCGGTGCACTGCTGCTGACCGGTGTACTGCTGCTGAGGCTGGGGCGCGGGCTGAATAGTCTGGGCCGGAGCGGGCTGGGGCTGCGGGGCCGCAGCGGCAGAAGCGGCACCAACGGCGGATCCGCAAACAGGGCAGAATTTGGCATCATCCGAAATGGGAGAGCCGCAAGTGGGACAGAACATCAACTTCTCCTTTTCCTAAGGCGTCGCACGCCTTCAAACCTAACACGTCTATGTCCTCAACAATAGCCGCGACGTTGTTGCGCAACATTGATCAATTACCGAGAGATAATGCCACAACCGTTTTCCAGGCATTTTCTTGCTTTCGCCGTAGAAAAAGGCGCTCCGGGTTCAGTTGCCCAGGGCGTCTCGACCGACTATTCGGTTTGATTGTTTTCGGCAGCAGGGTTATCGCCCGACTCATCCGCCGGCGTGGCAACGGCATTCCAATCGGGTTCTGCAGGCGTGGCCTCGGGCGCCGGTGCGGGTGTAGGGGCCGGTGCCGGAGCAGACGTCGGCGCGGGCGACGTTGCAGGCGCAGGTGCGGGTGCAGGTGCAGCACCAGCGGCCATGGGATTAAAGCCCGTAGGTGTAGGCTTCTTCTCGAAGGGCAATACAAAAGTCAGGACATCGTCCTTGTCCTCGTCAGCCCACTCGCTTGCATAGCGTGCGGCCCAATAGCCAACGGCACGGTGCTTGAGCATCTTGCCAAAGACCGTAAGAAATACGGTGACGAAAGCGACCAGCACCAAGAACAGCGCGAGCGTGACGCCACCGCCGGTAACAATTGCCTCAATACCCGTAGGACGATAGTAGTAGCTATACATACCGACAGAGGCAATGGCGCCAAAGACGACCGTCAAGATCCATGTGACAACGTTGGCGACCAGGCCCGTCAAAAACTCGGGAAGGAACGAAGCACAGAACAGCTTGGTCTTGTTGTGCTTAAACGCCGCCCAGACCTTATCGAGCGAAAACGCGCTCTCAACGCGACCGGTCACCGCAAAGTGCATCACGGCAATGTCGGCGAACATCTTAAAGAAGACCCCCAGGACCGCCGTGGCAATCACAGCCAGGACAAGCAGACCAAGCGAGCCAAACAGCGCAGCCTCGAGCGCATAAGAGCCGTAATACGAATACGAGCCCGCGGCGCCAATTACCACGCTCTCCACCAACGAAAGCACTACACCGATAACGGGAATGGCAGCGATAACCTCGAGCACGACCGAAATAACGCTCGAAAAGACTCCAAGGCCAAACGATGTGGAACGCATCAACGGACGATCCATACCGTCATCAATCTTAAGCGACAGATCGCGACCCCACTCGATGCCAAAGCCCGAACCGCACACGCTCGCCACGTAAGCGGCCAAAAAGCCGATGGCAGCTGCAATACCGCCGATAACGGGAATAAACAGCACGAGCACTGACACGACACAGATAAGCGCCGGCAAAAAGGCAATCTGGCACACGCGCTGCAGCACGCCCGGCGTCTTGGTCATATCCTCAAACGCCTGAGCCACACAGCCCTTGGACGCGTTCATGGGAGGCTGAGGGACAAATTGCTGAGGCTGACCCTGAGGGGTGGAAGCTGCAGCACCAGCATTAGGAGCGCCACACACGCCGCAGAACTTATCGTTATCGCCCATGGGGGCGCCACACTGCGAGCAGAACATCGAAATCATCCCTTCGTATCTTGAGCGAATCACTTGGATCGCAAACGATGTCTTTGGCATCATTATCACCCAAGGTGAGGACAAATACTCCTAGATGACGTATTTGCAACACGCGAGGCGCTTTTCGATTGTTTGATGAGTGCGTCCGCGTTAGTTCGTTCCGCGGAAACCCTTGCCGACGATCTCGGAGCTGTCGACGATCGTGATGAAGGCACCCGGATCGACCTCGCGCGCATAACGGCGCAGCTGCACAGCCTCGCGACGGCTCAGCACGCTCATGATCACCGTCACGCACTTGCCCGAGAAGGCACCGTAGCCGCGACTGATGGTCGCCGTACGGTTGAGATGCTTGACGATAAACTCCTCGACCTTAAGGGGCTCGGAACAAATGACCGTGCAGACCTTACGAAGGTGAATGCTCTCGATGGCCTTGTCGACCACAAGCGTCTTGGCAAACAGGCCGAGCACGCAATACAGACCGACACGCGGGCCATACAAAAAGGCCGCGATAGTCACGATGCCGATATCGACCAGCAGCAGCGCGCGGCCAATCTCGAGCGTAGTGCGGCGCTTGAGGATCATGGCGAGGATGTCCGTGCCGCCCGTCGAGGCACCAATATCAAAGACGATGGCGCTGCCGAGCGCCGGCAGTATCACGGCAAAGCACAGGTCGAGCCACATATCGCCTGTCATCGAGACATCGGTCGGAATAAAGAGCTCAAACAGCGAAACATAGGCGGACAGCGCAAACGAAGCGAAGACGCTCCACAGGATTGCCTTGCGCTCCAAAAAGATAAAGCCCAAGACGACGAGAACCGCGTTGATAATCCACATAAAGACGCCGACGGGCAGGGTCGGGAACAGCGTGGACAGAATGACCGACACGCCCGAGGTGCCGCCAAAAGCAAAGTGATTAGGGGTTTTAAACGCAACGATGGCAAAGGCCGTAAGAATCAGGCCCAGATTGAGCTCGGCGAAAAAGCGCGGGAAGCCCGGCTCTTGGCTGCGCTTTTGACCGGCACGCTCGCCGCGCTCGATATCGGTGCGATCGACCACGCGCTCCATCGGCACCACGGGAGGACGATGTACCTCCTCGGCAGCACGCGATGCCGCCTCTGCCGCGGCGGCCTCAATCGCCCATGCCTGGCTTTCTGTTTCGTGCTCGTCAGCCATTACGGCAACCCCTCGTTAACAATTTGGAAACAATGCGCCCATTAGGGTAACGCGGAACGCGACGATTGCAACCCCTAGTTAGACGAGCGGTATGCCTACATCGGGGGCATACAAATAACGGCCGGCCGCACATACATCCGTGCGACCGACCGTTTGACGTTTTCGCAGATAAAACCTGCCAAAATAAACCTATCCCTTTTTGGCAGGTTACTCGTGCTGGTTGGTGCGGTGCTCGTACTCCTCGGGGGTGATGACATCCTCGATGCGCAGGTTGACGCCTGCCACCTCAAGGCCGGTCATCGCAGCCAGACGCTCGGTCACGCGCGCCTTAACGTCGTCGAAAATCGCGGGCGCATAGGCGCCGTACTCGATAATGACGGAAATGTTGACGACCACGCGGTTGTCATCGGTGACCTCGACCGTCACGCCCTTGGTCAGGTTCTCGGCACCAAACTGCTCCTGTACAAAGTGCATGAGGTTGCCCTTCATGCCCAGGACGTGCGGCACCTCACGGGTGGCCATGGCGACGATCTTCTCGATCACACCGTTAGAATAGGTCAGCGAGTCCTCGGACTCGTCTGTTTCCTCATCGTCCTCGTCCGCATCATCGGCGGGTTCGGCCTCGACGAGTGCCTCGTCCTCGAGCGTTACGTCCTCGGCCTCGGCGGCGACGGTCTCGTCTGCCTCGAGCTCGGTATCGGCCACATCGACCTTCGTGTTAAAAGCCATGGTTCCTCCTTATGCCCACCGCACACGCGGCGGTCGAATACATGCTAGCGGCCGCTAAACAGACGACCGAAGAAGTTGACGATCCCGTTCTCGCCGTCTCGAATCTGGCCAATCACGGCGCCGATCAGCACAAAGAATGCGATGACGAGCGTATCCCACAGGCCGAGCGTGAGCACCAACACGGCAAGGATAAAGCCAGCGACGGCACCGAGCGTGGTGTTGGGATGACGCATAGCATAGCTCCAGATGGCAGCGCCCGTACCCTTGATGAGACCCATAGCCTCGTCAAAATCCGCGGCCGCCGCGTCTTGTAACTCAGTTGCCTCTGCTTTGGAATCAACAGGTTCGCTCGCCGGCGTGGCGCTCTGGTCAATCGTCAGGCGCGGCGTACGAGCGGTCTTATCTTGATTGGTATCACTCACCGGAAACCTCCACGGTCTGGACGGTAGTCTTGGACGGCAAAAAACGGACGCGCGTGGTCGTACCCGGCGTGCCGAGCATGGTGTCGCAAGCTTCCTCGATGCGCTGCTGCATCGCGGTAGCCAGAGATGCCACGTCCTTATCGTCAAGCGCGATAGCCTCGACCTTAAAACGGACGTGCGAATCGTCGGAACCTTGGACGCGGGCCTCGACATGCTCGATCATCACGCGATCGTCGCGCTCTGCAGCAGCCCTGGCGCACGAGGAAAGCGCTGCGAGCGTGACCTCGATATTGCGCTCCCCCGCCGGATGCACGCAGGACGGCTCGCGACGCGCGAACATCAGGCGGAAAAAACCGATGAGCACGCCAAGCGCCACGATAGCGGCGCACACCGTAACGACGACGCGAGGCATGGTGTCACGCAACAGCAGCATAAAGCGATACGTATACGGTCCCCAGAACTGGCAGACAAGCGTACCCAGCGCCACGATGGCGGCGGCAAGATACACGATCGCTAGGGCTCGTTTGAGTACGCGCACGCGCGCTCCCTTCAGGTTTCGGTCCACAGAATGCAAAACGATTCGCATCATTATAAAAGAGCCGGGTCCGGTGCCATACGCACGCGGATCCGGCTCATCTATTCCACGAGGCTTGCATGCTCGCTTCATTATGCCCAGATATGCACGGCTTAACCCGTGCAGGCGCTACTCCTCCTCGAGGGCAGCGATGACCTCGTCGGTCATGTCCATGGTGCTGTAGACGTCCTGGACGTCGTCGAGCTCCTCGAGACGGTCGATGAGGCGCTGGACCTTCTTGGCGTCGGTACCGGAGACCTCGGTCGGGGTGGTCGGGACCATGGTGGTCTCGGAGCCCTTGACCTGGACGCCCTGCTCCTCGAGCGCCTTGGAAACAGCCATGACGTCGTTAGCAGCGGTCCAGACGATCCACTCCTCGCCGGCGTCCTCGTAGTCCTCGCCACCGGCCTCGGCGATGGCCATCATGAACTCATCCTCGTCACCGGCAGGACCGTTGGCGATCATGGTCTCCTTCTTGGCGTTCTCGTCCAGGATCTCCTTGGCGACGACGATCTGGCCCTTGCGCTCAAACTGGAAGGCGACGGAGCCCGAGGTGCCCAGGTTACCACCAGCGTGGGAGAAGGCGGAACGGACATCAGCGGCGGTACGGTTGCGGTTGTCGGTCAGGCAGTCAACGTACACGGCGACACCGGCGGGACCGTAGCCCTCGTACACGATGTTCTCGTAGACAGCGGCGTCGGCACCCGAACCGAAGGCCTTGTCGATAGCGGACTTGATCTTGTCCTTGGGCATGGACTGAGCCTTGGCCTTAGCAACAGCAGCAGCGAGGCTGGCGTTGTTCTCGGGCAGCGGGTCGCCGCCGAGACGGGCAGCAACGGTGATGTTGCGGCTCAGCTTGGAGAAGAGGGCGGAACGCTTGGCGTCCTGCGCGCCCTTACGATGCTTGGTTGTGGCCCACTTAGAGTGTCCGGACATACGTGTCTCCTATCGGTTTCGACCTAAAGCCCAGCGCAGATGCTCGGGCAATATAAACAAACGTCGTTATGATATACCTACTGGCCTGCGAGATAAACCCCAAAATGAAGGCGTCGTGATGATACAGCCCCTTGGTGCAAAGTAACCTGTCCCCTTTGCACCAAATTAGGACCAGAGGAGGTCGCTGCGGGTGATGGTGGCGCCGATGGCAAAGGGCATGCAGGCGATGACCGGATACAGGTAGCGCATGTAGGTCGAGCCGTTGCAGGGACCGATCAGGCACACGGCGAGCACGCCCAGCAGCGGCACCCAAATGGCCAGCCCGCGCCACGAATGACGACGTAGCAGATAGACCACCACGGCGATCATGATCCACACATAGGTGGCCGAGCTCATGGTGAGCGAGATAAACGGGATGCGCTGCACCGCCACGCGGTACAGGTTGATCAGGTGGTCGCACCAGCGCACAACCTTGCTATCGACCGGATGGAAGTCGAAGTACTTGAGGTTATCGGGCTTTGCCATTATCTCGGCACTGCGCGCCGTGCTGTAAACCCACGCATCGCGGGCACTCGGATAAAAGTAGCCGTAGTAGTTATTGATGAGCGCCGAGATATAGCACTCGGGATCCTTTTTGAACATCTGGGTCCACACCTCAAAATAGGCCTTGATGTCCTCCTGCGAGGCGTACTCGTTAAAGCAGTTCTTGACGGCATCGGACTTGTCGGGGTTGTAACGGCGGCCCAGATTCTCGTACTTGAGCACACGGTCGATCACGGCGCGCTCTTCGTCGGTCACCAAGCCGTCGCAAGGAGCCTCCACGACGGTGCCGTCCTCCTTAACCGTGGGATTGACGCCCGAGTTGAGGCCATCGTGCTTTTGGACGAAACGAGCCGTCTGCTGGAACGGAATCGAGAGGATTTCGCGCTTGGAACCAGGCGTGATGTCGTGCACCGGCATAAAGACCTTAGTGAAGTACATATTAGAGGCAAGGCAGAGCGCAAGCACCGCAAGAACTCCCACCCAGCGGAAACGCGGCGTGGCGCCCGAAGTCGCAGCACCAGCCTGCTTGGCTGCACGATGAGCCACATGCGCGTCCCACGCGCAAAACGCCGCCGCGATCACGCATGCCGCCAGGGAAAACACCAGGCCGCCATTGCGCAGAAACGTGGAACCCATGGCGCCCAGAGCGAGCAGCAGCCAGTCGTGGCGCGCAAAGAGCACAGGCCTCTGTTCGCCCGCACGCTCGACATTGGCATCGCGACGGGGCAGGCCGCAGGCCACGAGCTTCACGGTCTGCACCAACAGCACCAAAAACGCGTCGGCAAACAGCACGTCTTTGGTAAGCAAGGCCGCGTAGTTGGAGAACATGGGCATAAACACAAAGAACAGCAGGATTACGCCGCGGACCGGCAGGCTCACGCCCAGCTTGCGCAGCGACGAGATGGAATAGGCCATGCAGGCGGCCGTAATGACGAACTGAGCGCAGGTGTAGATGGCAAGACCTGCGTTGGCGCTGTTGAACAGTGAAAGCCCCAGCTGGACGCACGAACCGATGATAGCCGTATGCACCACGGGGTGATGTCCGTTGAGCAGCACATTGGGATTGAGCAGACGCAGGTAGTCACTCGTGCCGTTGGGGTAGTTGAACCACTGGCGAATCTGCGCACCCGTATCTCCCATAAAAAGGCCGGGCAGCGAAGCGATGAGCGTGGGCGCCCAGGCGACCATAAGCACCAGGAAGGGCCCGGCAAAGGGATGGACCGAGAGCACGGCGTGAGCCACACGCCATACGCGACCAAAGTGCGCTTCGGAAAACGGAATGCGCCGAGAGCTCAGCCAATCTAGACACTCAAAGGCAAGGTAGAAGGCAACGACCGCCAAGAGCATCCAGCCCGCACCGCCTATCCAGGCGCAGATGATGCGGGCCTTGTCGCCGAGCACGATCTCGGCCGAATCGGTGAGGTCGTAGCTGCGGCCAAACACCATGCAGACGGCAAAGAACAGCGACGGAAGGATCACCGAGGGACGCCAAACGTCGCCGCGGCCAAAGAATACGTAGCGAAACGGCAGAGTGAGCAGGCAGGCAAGCGCAAGCAGCATGACCGCGTCGGTATGGCCGGCAAACGAGAGGAGCACCTCGTAGCACACGTACAGCATGCCCGAGGCTTTGGGGTCAATCGCCAAGACTGCGTTGCTCGACACCGGGGCGGGATCGATGGAAAACGCCGTGGTCGCCAACAGCGCGAGCAAAAATGCGATGAGCGTCTGCTTGGCGGGGTAGCGCTTAAACCAGACGATGCGGGCGGCGTCGCGCGCAGCCGTTGTGGAGAGGTCGGAATCCTTCACAGTCCGAAAACCTTTCTAGAAACCTATCAAACTCGGCAAGACCACCACAAAGGTGCCTGTCCCCTTTGTGGCGGTTTTGGTGGTTAGGCGTCCAGGTAGACGCGCTGGGGCTGGTTGCGGCGACGGGCGAAAATGATGAGCGCCAGGCCGGCGATCACGAGCGGCAAACTCAGCAGCTGACCCATGGTGATAACGCCTCCCAGCAGATAACCCAGCTGGGCATCGGGCACGCGCACAAACTCAATGAGGAAGCGGACGATGCCGTAACCCATCACAAACACGCCCATAAACGTGCCTTGGGGCAGTAGCGGCTTTTTGCGGCTGAGCACCTGCAGAATGCAAAAGAGCACGATGCCCTCGAGAAATGCCTCGTAGAGCTGGGAGGGGTGACGCGGCATATCGCCCGCGGTGCCACCGAAGACCACGCCCCAGGGCAGATCGGTCGGCTTGCCCCACAGCTCACCATTGACAAAGTTGGCGCAACGGCCCAGGCACAAGGCCAGCGGCGCGCCTATGACGGCAAGGTCTGCCAAAGTCCATGCATCGAGCTTATACATGCGGCACACAATGATGCCGCCGATAATGCCGCCCACCAAACCGCCATGGAAGCTCATGCCGCCCTCGTTGGTGGCAAAGATCTCGAGCGGGTGCGCCCAGTAGTAGCCATCACCATAAAAGACGACGTAGAACAGGCGCGCACCGATAATGAGGCCAAAGACCACGCCGACCACGACACTCGTCAGGTCGTCAATCGTAATGTCGAAGCCCCAGCGACGCTGCGTGCGGTACATGACGACCGCCGTGAGCAGAGCGCCGACCACGTAGGCCAGGCCGTACCAGTAGATGGTGATGGGGCCCGCCGAGATCGCGACAGGATCAAGCATATGGTAGAAGTCGTTGAGCATGTCGACCCTCCTACTCCCTACATACAAATGCGGCCGCGGGCCTTGCGCTCGCAGCCGCATATTTGGGCGTAACGTCTATGCGGAGTATGCCGTCCGCAGCTTTCGCATCTTAGAACGGCGCGTACTCGTCGTACAGGTCCTCGGCCTCGCCGGAAGCATTGACCTGCTCAACGCGGGTAACGCCGGGCACATGCTCCTTCAGGATACGCTCAATGCCCATGGACAGGGTCAGCGAGCTCATGGGGCAGCCGGCGCAGGCGCCCTGCAGTTCCAGTTTGACGACGCCCTCGTCGTCAACGCCCACATACTCCATATCGCCGCCATCGGCCTGCAGGTTGGGGCGAATCTCTTCAAGAACCTTCTTAAGCAGCTCTTCGTTAACAGCCACAGGGGCTCCTTTCTCACAATAACGCGGGCGCGCCCGCGGACAGAAGCTATGTTACTACAGCCATGTACCCGCTCACGAGCCGTCCATGCGCGCAGACGCGACTTTCACGAGTAGTCAATTTGGGACGGGGCTCTTTGAGCTGCGTTCGTCGTCAGATAGCGACAACGCATATTACTGTCGAGCCTGTCCCCCGGTACCAATCTGAACATCGACGATGACCTGGCGGTAGCTGATGCCGCAAGAGTCAAGAATGCGGCGGCTGATGCGTCCGTCATCGGTGTCGGCGTACTTGTTGTCCAGGTAGACGACCTCGCCCACGCCCACCTGCGCCAGGATCTTGGCGCAGTCGTGGCACGGGAACAGCGTGACGTAGACCGTGGAACCCTCAAGGTCTTTGAGCGAGCCGCGGTAGTTGAGCACGGCGTTGGCCTCGGCATGCACCACGTAGTTGTGCTTATCCTGCAACGGGTCGTCGCTCGTGCCCCACGGGAAAAAGTCGTCGTTGAGTGCCGAGGGCGTACCGTTGTAGCCCACCGAAAGGATGCGGTGGTTGGTGTTGGCGATGCACGCGCCCACCTGCGTGTTGGGGTCCTTACTGCGGCGCTGCGCGGCGATGGCCACGCTCATAAAGAACTCATCCCAGCTAATAACGTCGCGGCGCTTGCCCGACGCGGTTTGATGAAGATCGTCCGACATGGCAGACACCTCCGAAATCGCAATAGTTTGACCCATTGTAGCAGGTGGAAGGTGGAGACGTTTTTGTCCCATCGCCCCCATCGCTACGCGCGGCGGGGCTTTTGGTTGATGTGGTACAGCTCGGCGAGACCCCGCAGCGTCAGCGCGTCGTCGACCGTCAGGCTATGGCCGACAAGGGCCGCAAGCGCCTCGGCATCGTCGCCGGTAATGACGATGGGCACATCGCCCTCCCCCGCGGCCTTGGTCGCGCGCATCTCGGCAAGCACCATGTCGAGCATGCCATCGATGCGGGCAACCTCGCCCAAGACCACGCCCGAGCGCATCGCCTCGCGCGTGTTGCGGCCGATGACGTGTGTCGGCGCCGAGGGCTCAACCTGCGGCAGGCGCGCCGCAGCGGCCGAAAGCGAGCGGGCGCCAAGTGCCAGACCCGGCGCGATGACGCCGCCGACAAAGGTTCCGTGCGTATCGATGACCTCGATATTGGTCGTAGTGCCCAGGTCGATCACGATGCACGGAGAGCCGTAAACGGCCCGGGCCGCCACGGCGTCGGCGATGCGGTCGGGGCCGATCTCGGCCGGGTCGTCGTAGTGGACGGGCATGCCGGTCTTAAGTCCCGGCCCCACCGTGAGCACGCGCCCCGTGCAGATGCGGGAAAGCGCCGTCTTCCACGGGCGCTCGAGCGCCGGCACCACGCAGCTCAGCACTGCGGCCGCGGGAACGAGTGCACCCGGCATGCCCGCATCGGCCGCTAGCGCGGCCATGACTTGAGCGAGACGCATGCGCGCCTCGTCTGCTGTGATGCTCGACGGCGTGGTGATCTCGCACGTCGCAAGCGGGCATTCCTGCGCCGCGGCCGAATCCTCGGCAAACAGGCCAAAGCGAATGAACGTGTTGCCCACGTCGACCGTCAATATATATGCGCACCCATTAAGCATCGTCGGCGCTCCTTTCGTCTGCCCAGCAGTATATCGCCTACCTAAACCAGTCATCCCGAAATGACTAGCTTGCGGTTATACTGGTGCGCGGTCGCGCGCGAGCTCACGCGGCGGCCCTTGGTAACCCGACTTCCCGCGCCGTATCCGTAGCGGCGCTCCCGGGGGAAGCGGATATACGCAAAGGAGTTCTATATGAGCAATCCCTCGAACCGCGCTTCGATGCGCGGGCAACTCACGCTGCGCGGCGTCGTCATCGGCGTCCTTGGCTGCGTGATTATCACGGCAAGCTCGGCCTACACCGCCCTCAAGATGGGCGCTCTCCCCTGGCCGATCGTCTTCGCTGCCGTCATTTCGCTGTTCTTCCTTAAGCTCATGGGCAATGCCAGCCTCAACGAGGCCAACGTCACCCACACCATCATGTCCGCGGGCGCCATGGTCGCCGGCGGCCTGGCGTTTACCATCCCGGGCGCCTGGATGCTGGGATATGCCGACCAGATCAGCTGGCTCGACATGTTTATCGTGGCACTCGCCGGCACCATCCTGGGCCTGCTGGCCACCGCGCTCATCCACCGTCACTTTATCGTGGACGCCGCGCTTGAGTTCCCCACCGGCAACGCCGCAGCTCAGACCCTGCGCGCAACCGAGGCCGGCGGCAAAACCGGCAAGCAGCTCTTTGGCTCCATGGCCATCGCCGGCATCTACAGCGTGCTGCGCGACGCTCTGGGCGTGGTGCCCAGCATGCTGTGCACGCTCAATATCCCCGGCGTGACCTTTGCCATCTACAACTCGCCCATGCTGCTCTCCGTCGGCTTCCTTGTGGGCTTCGCCCCCGTCGCGTTCTGGTTTGCCGGCGCGCTGCTGGGCAATTTTGGCATCATCGTCGGCGGCACCGCTGCCGGTCTGTTTGACGTTATGACCGCACAGGGCATTGTTAAGTCCCTGGGTATGGGCCTCATGATGGGCTTTGGCGTCGCCGTCGTCCTCAAGGACATCCTGCCGCAGGTCGCCGGTATCGTCCGCGGCCTCGCCGCCGACAGCTCCACCGACACCGACGAGCAGTCGCTCATCTCGGGCTCCCTTAAACTCGACGCCGGTATCATCGGCCTGGGCGCTGCCGCCATCGCCGTGATCATCGCCATCGTGCTCGACCTTGGCCCCGTCCCGGCCGTCATCGTCACGCTGTTCACCTTTGTCACCACCATCATGAGCGCGCAGAGCTGCGGCCAGACGGGCATCGACCCCATGGAGATCTTCGGCCTCATCGTCATGCTCATCGTTGCCGCCTTCGCGCAGCTCGCTCAGGTCAAGCTGTTCTTTATCGCCGGCATCGTGGCCGTAGCGTGCGGCCTTGCGGGCGACGTCATGAACGACTTCAAGGCCGGCGCCGTGCTGGGCACCAACCCGCGTGCACAGTGGGTCGGCCAGGCCATCGGCGGCATCGTGGGCGCCCTGGTCGCTGCCGCCGTCATGGTCGCGCTCGTCACCGCCTATGGTCCGGACGCCTTCGGCCCCGACAAGAGCTTTGTGGCCGCGCAGGCAAGCGTGGTCGCCACCATGGTCTCGGGCATCCCGAGCGTGCCGTGGTTTGCGGGCGGTTTTATCGCCGGCATCGTCATGTACTGGCTCGGCATTCCGGCCATGATGATCGGTCTGGGCGTGTACCTGCCGTTCTACATGTCGCTCACGGCCTTCTTGGGCTCCTGCGTCAAGCTCGCCTACGACAAGTGGGCCGCACACCGCGACGCCACCGCTGGTCTTTCTGACGAGGAGAGGGCTGCCAAGGACGCCGCCTTCCAGGAACAGGGCCTGGTTGTCGCCAGCGGCCTGCTCGGCGGCGAGTCCATCGTCGGCGTTATCCTGGCGTTTGTCTCCGTGGGCTTAAGCCTGCTGGGCTAAGCTGAGCAGCTGCTCGACAGCAACCATATTGCCTACGGCTTACCCGGTCGGTAGCTTTTGCAACTGCCGACCGGGCTTTTTGATATCGAAACAAAGAAAGGCCGGCGCGCTGCGTTTAACAGCGCGCCGGCCTTATCGTTTGGCTAACGAGACGGTCCCGTTATGAATTGAAATTCGTTGCAGAAACTACGCTCGAAACGCTACATCTGCTTGCGACGACGATCGCTC
The DNA here is from genome assembly GCA_958427355.1 of uncultured Collinsella sp. GTDB lineage: Bacteria > Actinomycetota > Coriobacteriia > Coriobacteriales > Coriobacteriaceae > Collinsella. The sequence continues at coordinate 44,675 of CAUACA010000006.1, forward strand.
AGCGTCACACCGGCGGCCACGAGGGTGATACCGCCGATGACGAACACCTCGCCCGCAAGAGCGGAATTGTCGCCAGTCTGGGCGAGCGCGGCCGACGTTGCCTTCTTCTTGGCGACAGGAGCCTTTGCAGCAGCCTGTGCAACCTGAGGCTTGGCCTGCGGCTCAGCCTTGGGATGATACTTGTCGTACTCGGCCTGCGCGGCAGCCAGGGCATCCTTGGCATCGCCAAGCTCGGCAAGCGCGGCGGCATAGGCGTCGTTGGCATCGGACAGCTTGGCATCGGCATCGCTCAAAGCAGCCTTGAGACCAGCGGCGGCATCGACGGCAGCCTTATAGCGAGCGTAGGCAGCGTTCAGCTTGACCAGCTTCTCGTTGCCCGTCGTGCCCGCGGCAAGGAATGCCTTGTGATCGACAGCCTCAAGATCGGCCTTGAGTGCCTCGTCGTTGGCAAGCTCTGCCTTGGCCTTGAAGATATCGAGGTTCGCATCGACGACGGCTTCGTTGGCGGCCTCGAGCTGCTTCTGGGCATCGGCGACACCGGCGACGGCAGCGTCATAGGCGGCCTTGGCGTCGTCGACCGCCTTCTGGGCACCGGCGAAGCGCTCGAAGGCCTTGTTTGCGGTGGCAAGCTCGTCCTCGGCGGCCTTGGCCTTCGCCTGTGCGTCGGACAGGGTCTGCGTCTTGGCGGCAACTGCCTGCTTGGCGCCCGAAAGAGCGGTCGCGGCGTGCACGTCTGCGGCCTGAGCCTTGTCAACGCCAGCCTGGGCAGTGTCGTCGGCCTTCTTGGCATCGTTAAGCGTGCCCTGCTTGTTCGCAAGATCCGTCTTGGCGGCATCGCACTTGGCGGCAAGGTCCTTGACCGAAGCAGTAGCGTTGTAATACGCCTCGTTGGCCTGATCGGACTTTACCTTGGCGGCGTCGCGGGCGCTGCGAGCCTTCGCCTTGTGAGCAGCGGCCTCGACTGCCTTCGTCTTGCTGTCAGCAAGCGTGGCGTTTGCCTTATCGAGAGCTGCCTGGGCAGTAGCGGCCTCGCCCTTGGCGGCATCGAGGTTCTGTTTGAGGGACTCGATGTCAATTCCGCCGAGTGCGTCCTTCGCGGCGTCGTATGCCGTCTTCGCGGCGGCGGTGCCGGACTTAGCCTTCTCGTACTCACCCTTGGCGGTGTTCACGTTCGTGTCGGCCGCGGTATAGGCGTCTTGTGCGTCTTTCTGATTATTGAGAGCAGCGAGATATGCCGTATCGGCCGTGCCCAGCGTCTTCTGCGCCTCGGCGAGCTTGCTCTGGAGCTCCTTGAGTTGCGCCTTCTGCGCCTGCGTGCCGCCAGCGTTATAGGCAGAATCGATGTAGTCGTTGACGAGCTTCTTGAACTCGGAAACAGTGAAATCAGCCTGAGTGTTATCAGCGCTGTAATCGAATATGGTTACCTCGGAATCGGTGTTCTTACCGCTACCGGTCGCGATGCCGATAGCCACCGTAGCGGAATCGATAATGTTGAGATAGTGCCCGCAGGCGTCTCCTCTTTGATTGCCATTCTTATCTTTTGTACCGTGGTACACATCGTAATAGTTTTGGTAGATATAGTACGAATCATAGCGATGAGCCATGAGATCTTTGCCGGCCTCGCTATCCACACCGTACTTTTTAATCCAATTCTCGTAATTAACCTTCTCCTGAGTGTAGAGACCGGTGTAGGGCCAGCCCAGGGTATCCTCGGTCTCACCACCGGTATATGCACCGCCACCACCTGCGAGATTCTCAGCATTATCGAAGTAACAGTTCGAGTGATCCCAAATATTCGATGAATATGAGGCGTTGAGTGCAGCTGCTGCGGTCATGCGGAGGCTGACGCTGAGCGCCGACTGACCGTTCGCCTTGCGGAGGTTGTTCTGGGTGTCGAGATATGTCAGGGCGTTGCGCAGCTGTTCCAAGGAAAGCGGATTGGTGTCGCGAGACATGTCCTGATCGACGTAATCGTCATACCACTCGGCTTTGTCGTCAGCGCCGGTGAGTGTAGCCATTGCGTCCTTGGCGTTCGATTTCTGCATAGCCGTGAAATCGCTGCCGTTGCTGATGTAGGCCATAAAGCCGAGCATGCCCTTATTGATGACTTCCTGGTCAACGGTCATGTTGGACTTGAGGTCGGCAATCTGCTGCTCAAGAGCCTCAACCTGGACATTAGCAGCGTCATAAGCCTTTTCCGCGGCGTTCGAAGCAGCGCAGGCTGCCTCCCACTCACTGCGCTTCTGCTTGCGAACTTCGACAAGCTTATCGTACGCGGTCTTCTTGTCGGCCTCGGTCTGCTGGGCCTGCTCGTATGCCGTCTTCGCGGCGTCACGCTTACTGGCCGCGTCCTTGTACTCCTTGTTTGCCGCATCGTATGCAGACTGGGCAGATGCTACAGCAGCGTTGGCGGCGTTGGCCTTCTCCTGCGCGGCAGCGACGGCAGCCTGGGCGGCCTGCAGATTTGTCTGTGCGGTGGCGTCGGCATCCGTCGCGGCATTGAGCTCCGCCTGCGCGGTCTTGAGCTCACCAGCAGCAGCTTTCTTGGCGGCCTCAAGCGCACTGAGGTCGACACCCGTACCCGAGACGGCAGCATCGAGCGCGGCCTGCGCCTGGTTGAACTTCTGCTGGGCGTTATCGCGCGCGGTGGTTGCGGCTGCGAGAGCAGCGGCAGTCTCCTGCTTCTTGGCCTGGGCAGTCGTCAAAGCTGCCTCGGTATTCTGCTTTTCCTGCTGGGCGCTGGCCTCGACAGCCTTGGCCTGGTCCAGATTGTCCTGTGCAGTAGTAACGGCCTTATTGGCGTCATCGAGCTTTGCCCGCGCGTCCTCGACGGCCTTCTTGGCGGCCTCGTACTCGTCCATACCCATGGCCTCGAGCTTGGCCTGGGCATCATCGAGGGCCTTCTTGGCCTCATCCTGCTTTGCCTTGGCGTCCTTGAGCGCCTGGGTCTTATCCTCGACACTCTTGTTGGCCTGTTCGAGCTGATCGTTCAGGTCGCCCAGCTTCTTCTGCTGCTGCTCGGTCTTTTCGACGGCTGCCTTAAGCTCGTCGATCTTCTCCTGAAGCGCGGCTACCTCGGCCTCGTTCTGCTCGGCGGCGTTATCGGTCACGGCCTGCGAGGCCTGATTCTTTTGCTGCTGTGCCTGCTTTTGAGACTGGCCCGCCGCGTCGGCCTTCTTCTGGGCGGCATCGTAGGCGGCCTGAGCGTCCTTGAGCTGCTTTGCCGACTCCTCGGCCAGCTGGGCAGCCGTCTTTACGACCGCTTGGTTACCGGCGGCAACGGTGTTCTCTACAGAACTACCCCCCCCCTGAACAGAATCGCCGTTATCGGTTGACGGTGCGGCGATTGCCGCCAGCGGCGACATGAGCGGCTGAGCGATGAGGCCCGCCGTCAAAACGGTTGCGACGGCGCGGTTAGCAACGCCCTTGACGTTGACAGTCTTGGCCCGAGGCTCAAAGTGTTGTGGACTGTAGTTTGCCATGGCTTTCTCCCTTTGACACGGATGTATCCATACGCCTCAAAATGTAGGAGCTGATTTTTGAATTCTGTTGCGCAACATTGGCGACCAGCGTATTTTTTGAAATTCACGCTCTCGTGCTTCACAGTTTCGTCACATTTGAAGGAGCTGGTGCATCATATTCTCGCGGGATGGAATTGAGCCTGTGATTTGCATTTGCTCCCGCGTCATCCGCCCTATCGGATTCCGCATCCAACAGACACCCCGCCCGCCACGGTGTAGAGTTAGGACAACGGGCGCGTTGCGCGGACCGCGCTGGAACGAGGTGGACATGGAACTCGACAAACAACAGATCAAGCGACTACGCGAACGCCATCACCGGCGCCACGGCATCCGCCCTGCTCATAGCGAAGCCATGGAAAACATCACCCGCTTCCTCAAGCGCGCATTCAACATTCGCGAAGGTCGCGCGCCCTATCACGTAATCCGCAAGCGCTTTGTAAACGGGGCGCGCCTGACCGGCTCTCACCTGTGCATCCTCATCATCGCCATGCTCATCGCAAGCATCGGCCTCGATATCGATTCGGACATCGCCATCGTGGGCGCCATGCTCATCTGCCCGCTTATGGGATCGGTCCTTGCCATGGCATACGGCATCGCCACGCTCGACCGCGAGATTACCGTCGAAGCCGTCGCCAGCCTTGCGCTGCAAATGGCCTTTTGCCTGGTCACGTCCACGCTGTACTTTAAGCTCTCGCCCCTTGGCACCACCACGGCCGCCATCATCGACAACTCGACACCCACCGTCTGGGACCTTACCGTCGCACTCGCAGGCGGCTTTGCAGGTGGCCTGGGCAACTCGCGCGACCAGGAACCCGCCACGCTCATCGCCGGCGTGGCCGTGGCAACCGCGCTCATGCCGCCCCTGTGCGCGGCGGGTTATGGCATTGCCATCGCGAGCGGGTCGCTGTTCCTCTCAGCCCTCTACGAGTTTGGCATCAACGTCGTCTTTATCGCGCTGGCGGCCGAAGCCGTATTGCTTCTTTTACGTGTACCGCTCAAGCGTGATCTCAACGGCGACGGCATTGTGACCGCCGAGGAAAACGCCGAAGTCGACGAGCTGTCACGCAAAGTGCGCCGCCGCATCATCGTGGGAACGGCCATCTTTGCCATCCCCTGCATCGTTATGACGGCGGGGTCCATTGGCTCGGCGCAGACCGGCGTGCAGGACGGCTACGGTGTCACCGAAACTACGCGCGAACTTGCCGCGGTGCTGCCAGGCTTTAAGGATTACACCGTCGCCGTCGAGACCTCGGCTACCGAAGGGGACGAGGAGGGCATCGTCGAGCGCGAGATTGTCGCCCATGTGACGACAGGCGAGGTGCTCGGGGCGCACGACCGCCGCGTTGCCCGCAAGCTCATCGACCTCAACGTGCCTGAACTCGATCGCGTGGAGTTCGATGTCAAGTGATGCCGGCGCGGGATGAATGCTCGCACGGACGCAAGTTACGACGAGACGCAGACGCGATACGGACACGAGCAAATGGCGGGGCGCAGTTCGCACCCGCGCCCCGCTCGCTTTTTTATTGCCGTGAATCAACTGTCCGAATCGACCTCGCCTGACTCCACCGTAAACGCCGGATCGGTGCTCACCAGATAAAATCGGGTCACCTTAGTATTTCTAATTAGGTAAATCTGTCCCTGATTGCGTCGGCGCGATATATACGCAACGTGAACCGTGCCGAATTCTTCGCCGTTTTCCTTCTTTAATATCAGGATGTTGGGGTCATCCGTACGCTTAAACTGCCCGTCAACGCAGCTGCCGTCTTTGTCGACCAGTTGCCACCGATGGTTATCCTCTTCAAGAAAGGCCAGGGTTTCCAGACTCGTCTTGTCATCCCGATAGTAACCGTCAATGGCAAACCCTTCGGAAGCGCATTCCTGCATATAAGACGTTTCTCGGCTTATAGCAAACAGCCCTGTAGCGCCCAGGAGCACAGCCAGGCAGACCACTGCAAGGGTTATCGAAATAGCACGGCGACCCATGTTAGCCCAACCGATAGTTGTTTAACGGAGCGCGAAACATACTTGGAACCTCCGATGTCAGAGGGAACGTCGCCAGCAGGCTGGCGACAACTATATGTTTCTAACATCAAACCATATGGCTGCCACTCGCGGAGGGGGCATCGGCGAACGGCGTGTTTTCATACTCCATTGGCCAAACCTAAGCGCGGCCCTACAGCTCGTACTTGTACACGCGGTAGATGTACTTCTCGGCTTCCATCTCGTAGGTGGCGATGGGTAGACCGTAGCGATCGTCTCGTCGTTTGGCAGATAGGTCACACTGTGCTGTCCCGCGTTGAGCGAAAAATCGCCCTGGGCTTTCAGCAGCTTGTCCTCAAAGCCCGAACCGGCCCAAAAATCGGGCGAGCCCACGGAAGGCTGTAGCAAGGTCATTTGCACAACATATGTCCAGCAATAAGCGGGTGGTAGCCGATACGGCTACCACCCGCTTGCCTCATATCTAGCCCTAAGCAGGCCAGTTACTTCTTAATGCCGCGTCCCAGGCGCTCAGCGACCGACGCCACGGCACTCTCGTCGACCGGCCCGCAGCTCACACAGCCGTCGTGGGCACGCATCTGGCCGGTGACCTCGTCCATCGCGAGCGGCGCCACCTTCTCGAGCTTAAAGCCCTTGCCGGCGCGCATGTTCTCCTTTGCCACGCTGATCATGAGCTTAATACGGTTGAGCTGGTTGACCTCGGACGCGCCGGGGTCGTAGTCCACCGCGACGATGTTGCTCTCGGGATGCTGACGGCGCAGCTCCTTGATCACGGCCTTGCCCACCACGTGGTTGGGCAAGCACGCGAAGGGCTGCGTGCAGATGATGTTGGGCGCGCCGTGGTCGATCAGGTCGAGCATCTCGGCCGTGAGCAACCAGCCCTCGCCCATGTTGTTGCACACCGAAAGCACCGTACGGGCCTTGTCGGCCATGGTACCGATGCGCTCGGGCGCCTCAAAGCGACGGGACTTCTCGAGCATCTCCTCCACCGGCGTACGCATCCAGTCCACGAGCTTGATGAGCGCCTGCATGCCCGCACGCGTGGTAGCAGAGCTACCCAGCTCGTCCTTCTGCAGCTCGGCGTTGCTCATGGAGTACAGGAAGAAGTCGAGCAGGCCCGGCACCACGGCCTCGCAGCCCTCGCGCTCGATAACGTCGACCACGTGGTTGTTGGCCGTAGGGTGGAACTTGACCAAGATCTCGCCGACCACGCCCACGCGCGGCTTGGTGCCCTCGCCCACGAGCGGCATGGTGTCGAACGCGCGGATTGCCTCACGGCACAGCTTGGTGTAGTTGTGGCGGTTAAACTTGGGCGCCAGCTTGCGGGCGCGCGCCATGTACTCCTCATAGAGTGCGTTGGCGGCACCGGGCGTGGCCTCGTACGGGCGGCAGCGGTAGAGCATCTGCATCATCACGTCGCCAAAGAGCACCGCATAGACTGCCTGCTTAAGCAGCGCCGGCGTAACCTTAAAGCCAGGGTTGTCCTCGCCGAGCGCCACGGCCGAAAGCGAGATCACCGGGATCTCGGGGTGGCCACTCTCGCGCAGGGCCTTGCGGATGAGCGCGATGTAGTTGGTGGCACGGCAGCCACCGCCAGTCTGGCTGATAACCACGGCCGTCTTGGACAGGTCGTACCGGCCGCTCTCGATGGCCTCCATAATCTGACCCGTTACCAGAATCGACGGGTAGCAAATGTCATTGTTCACATAGCGCAGGCCGGCCTCGACGGCATCGTGATCGGTCGAGGGCAGCAGCTCCAAATTGTAGCCGGCACCGCGGAATACCTCTTTGACCAAGTCAAAGTGGATCGGCGCCATCTGCGGGCACAGGATGGTGTAGCCCTCGTCGCGCATCTGCTCGGTAAAGGGTACCTTGGGCCATGCGGTCGAAGCACTCTCACGCTGGGCCTCGAACGTGTACTTGCGGCTCGCGAATGCGGGGGCATCCGTGGAGGGCGCCACCGGCGCAGCATCGCCCTGCTCGTAGGCCTCGCCCGCGGCCGTGGCCTCGGCCAAGCGCTCGGCCTCCTGGTCCTTAAGCGCGGCCATGAGCGAGCGGATGCGGATGCGCGCGGCGCCCAGGTTGGACACCTCGTCGATCTTGAGCACGGTGTAGATCTTGCCGCTGGCCTCCAGGATCTCCTGCACTTGATCGGTGGTCAGGGCATCGAGGCCGCAGCCGAAGGAGTTGAGCTGGATCAGGTCCAGGTCGTTGCGCATCGTCACAAAACGGGCGACGGCGTACAGGCGGCTGTGGTACATCCACTGGTCGACGACGCGGATCGGACGCTCGGGCTTTACCAGATGCGCGAGCGAATCCTCGGTAAAGACCGCAAAGCCAAAGCTCGAGATAAGCTCGGGCAGGGCGTGGTTGATCTCGGGGTCGTTATGGTAGGGACGACCGGCAAGCACGATGCCGTGGCCGCCGTGGTCCTCGACCCACTTAAGGGCCTCCTCGCCCATGGTCTGGATATCCTCGTGGAAGCGCGCATCGGCCTCAAAGGCAGCGTTGACGGCGGCATCGACTTCGGAGCGCGTGATCTTGGGACCGCGCACGCGACCGCGACCAGCTTGCGCATCGGCCACGCGGTCGACGGCGAGCACCTGGTACAGACGGCGTTTGAGCTCGGTCTTGTCGTGATACGGCACAAACGGATACAGGAACTCGATATTCTGCTCGCGGATCTCGTCGATGTTGAGCGCCAGCGCCGTGGGGTAGCTCATGACGATGGGGCAGTTATAGCAGTTACCAGCGGTCGGATCCTCCTTGCGCTCCCAGCGCACGCACGGCATCCAAATGAAGTCGACATCGCGGTCGATGAGGTTCATAACGTGGCCGTGGCTCATCTTGGCCGGATAGCACACGCTCTCGGACGGCATGGACTCGATGCCCGCCTGGTAGGTCTTCTTGCTCGACTGGTCGGACAGCTGCACGCTAAAGCCCAGGCGTGTAAAGAACGCGTGCCAGAAGGGGTAGTTCTCGTACATGTTGAGTGCGCGCGGGATACCCACGGTGCCGCGCGGGGCCTCGTCGGGACTCAGGACCTCGCGGTTAAAGAGCAGCTCGTTTTTCTTTTTGAAGAGGTTGGGGGCCTCGGTTTTCTGCTTTTTGTGGCCAGCACCCTTCTCGCAGCGGTTACCGGTAATGAAGCGCCTGCCGCCGCCAAAATCGTTGACGGTGAGCTGGCAGTTGTTGGAGCAACGGCCGCAGCGGACATGCTTTTGCGTCACGGTGAGGTGCGCGATGTCCTCGGCAGAAAGAATGGTCGAAGTGCCGTCGGCACCGGCGCGATCGCGGGCGAGCAGGGCCGCACCGTAGGCGCCCATGCAGCCGGCAATGTCGGGACGCACGGCATGCACGCCGGTGAGCTGCTCAAATGCGCGCAGTGTGGCGTCGGACATAAAGGTGCCGCCCTGAACGATCACCTGGCTGCCGATCTCCTTGGGATCGCGCAGCTTAATAACCTTGAACAGGGCATTCTTGATGACGGAATAGGACAGGCCGGCCGCGATGTCGCCCACCGTGGCGCCTTCCTTTTGCGCCTGCTTGACGCGCGAGTTCATAAAGACCGTGCAGCGGCTGCCCAGGTCGACCGGGGCCTTGGCATGGATGGCAGCGTTGGCGAACGCGCGCACGTCCATGTTCATAGAGACGGCGAAGCTCTCGATAAAGCTACCGCAACCCGACGAGCAGGCCTCGTTGAGCATGATGTGCTCGATGACGCCGTCCTTGACGCGCAGGCACTTCATGTCCTGGCCGCCGATGTCCAGAATGAACTCGACGCCGGGCAGGAACGCCTTGGCGCCGCGCAGGTGCGCAACGGTCTCAATCTCGCCGGAATCGGCCTTGAGGGCCTCGATGAGCAGCGCCTCGCCGTAGCCCGTGGTGGTCACGTGGCCGATGGTGCAGCCGGCGGGGATGTGATCGTAGAAATCGGCCATGATGACCTTGGCCGTGCCCAGGATATCGCCGTTGTTGTTGCCGTACCAGGTGTGCAGCAGCTGGCCGTCCTCGCCCACGAGCGCGGCCTTCATGGTGGTGGAACCGGCGTCGATGCCGATGAACACGCGGCCGGCGTAGCCATCGAGCTTGCCCTTGGGGACGACTTCCTGGTCGTGGCGGGTCTTGAACTCGGCAAAGTCCTCATCGGTGGCAAAGAGCGGATCCAGACGCTCGACCTCGGCACCCTGCGTGTCACCCAGGGCATCGATGGCCTCGATGAGCTGCGGGAACGTGCTGAGTTTGTTGGACTCGTGCGCCATGGCGGCGCCGCTCGCCACAAACAGGTGGGCGTTTTGGGGCACGATACGGTGCTCCTCGTCCAGGTTGAGCGTGAGGTAGAAGCGGTGGCGCAGCTCGGAGAGGTACTGCAGCGGGCCGCCCAGGAACGCGACGTTGCCGCGGATGGGACGGCCGCACGCCAGACCCGAGATGGTCTGGGTCACGACGGCCTGGAAGATGGAAGCGGCGACGTCCTCGGAGCGGGCGCCTTCGTTGAGCAGCGGCTGCACGTCAGTCTTGGCAAAGACGCCGCAGCGGCTGGCAATGGGATAGATGGTGGTGGCGTTGGCCGCGAGTTCGTTAAGGCCGCTGGCGTCGGTGTGTAGCAGAGTGGCCATCTGGTCGATGAACGCGCCCGTGCCGCCGGCGCAGGTGCCGTTCATGCGCTGCTCGATGCCGTTGTCGAAGTAGATGATCTTGGCGTCCTCGCCGCCCAGCTCGATGGCGACATCGGTGGCCGGAATGAGAGTCTCGACGGCGCGTTTGCTGGCGATGACCTCTTGGACAAACTCCAGGTCGAGCCATTGGGACAGCAGCAGGCCGCCCGAGCCGGTGATGGCGCAGGTCATCTGGGCCGTCGGAAGCACGGTCGCAGCACCCTCAAACAGGTCGCGGGCGCAGGCACGGACGTCGGTGTGGTGGCGCTGGTACTTGGCGTAGACGATCTGGTTGTCGTCGTTGAGCACGGCAAGCTTGACGGTGGTGGAGCCCACATCGATGCCCAAGTGCAGGTTGCCGCGAGCGTTCTCGGGGTTGAAAATTGCGCCTTCGGGGGCGTGGGCGGCGGCTACGGGCTCAGCGGCGGTGGCGAGCTCGCTAGCGACGGACGTCTCCCCTGCCGCGTTCTTGGCATCGGCAACTGCCTCGGCAACTTTCTCGGCAGCTGCGGTCGCGGCCTTCTGCGCGGCATCCACCACGGCGGGTGCAGCCTCACGCGCGGCAGCGACCATACGGTCCTTGATGCCCTCGACGAGTTTGCTCATTGTCTCTCCTCTTAGTTGTTGGACTCGACGGTTGCGGCGGTGTCGGCCGCGTCCTCGAGCTGCAAGTTCAATAGCTTCATGCCGTATTCCGGCACGTTGATATCGATGGGTTGGCCATACAGGTCACCAGGGCGCACAAAGGCGATAACCGTCATAATGCGCGCCATGGCCTCGGGCGATTCGGTGAGCCCACGCTCAAACCAGCGCTGAATCAGGCCGACCTCGGCACTCACGACGTAGGTAACGTAGTAGTCAAAGAACGTGCCCAGCGCCAGGCCCAAAATGCCCGTCTGTGCACGCGGCACCACAGCCTCACGCGCGGTGTCGATGATTCTTTTAATGAAGGCCTGGTCGCCGCCCGGACCCAGCAGCGCACCAATTAAGTCGCGGTTGGCCGCAAGATAACGCAGCAGCTCAACCGAACCGGGCGCCGGCTCGAGCTCATCGATGTTGTGATAGAGATCGGGCAGCTGAGCTGCGGTGATGAGCTCAATGCGCTCACGGATCTCGGCCAGCAAGCCATCCTCGATTTGATTGATAAAGTCGGGGATATCGCGGTAGTGCGAATAGAACGTACGGCGCGTAAGGCCAGCACGCTCGGTGAGCGACGCGACGTTAATGCGCGAAAGGTCGCCGCTTTCGGCAAGCTCGCTGGCAAGTGCCTGGCGAAGGGCACGCTGCGAGCGAAGGGACCGGCGATCGCATTTCTCGAGCTGGGACAAGCGTCCTCCTTGTTACTCAGCCTGTGCGCTATTGCACAGTGCGAGTATTATTGCACACCGTGTGCATCAACACGTAAAGGCAATATTTTGGATGTGACAAAGGGACAGTCCCTTTGTCACATCCAGCGACCGCCTAGGTTGTGCCAGTTGTGCCTGGCTTTTGAAGCGGCATTACCGATTGTCCGAAATGGCATTCGTGGGTAGAATAGTGTCGACGGCAGCCCAAGTTGTAGCTAGCTGGGCAGCGCCGTTGTTTGCATTAGGGGGTCAACGCCTTAGCGGCGGCGACCCCTTCTATTGCGCTTCGAACGCTGCTTGAGTGCCTCGGAAAGGCCGACAAGCGCTGTGAAGAACGAGCCAAAGCGGTCAGAAGTCTCACGAAATCAATCAAATCGGTCATGGGCATCACCTCCCATCAGATGGAGGGCGCTGCCCGGCACATGGAACTGCCGTCAACGATACCGATTCTATCAAAACTTAGTTATATATACGAATATATGTTCGCATGTCAAAGGTGCAGAATCCTCGTGAAAAAGGGACCGTCCCTTTGCCACATTATTCAATGACGGTGCGAGAGTTTTGCTTATGCATGGTGGCAAGCATGTGTTTGGGGACGGCGTGGACCATGCAGCTGCCAATGGTCGCACTAGCGGCGGCCTTAGCTGCATCGCTTGCGTTTTTGGTCGCGTAGCTGTGGCGGAAACGCTTGAGCATGGCGATGTCGTTGCCGCCGTCGCCGTAAACCGCGACCTCGTCCTCGGCAATGCCGTAGTAGCCCGCCAGCCAGGCCACACTCTCGCCCTTGTTGCACGCCACGTCCGTGATTTCGAACATCACCGGATCAAACGGCGCGTTGACCACGCGGTCCGAACGCTCGGCCAAATACGCCTTAAGGTCGCGCTCCAGCTCGGGCGAGGTCACGCGGCAGTTGATCTTGCACACGTCATGACGCAGGATGTCGCCGATCGACTGGTCGAAGTACTGTTCCTCGTGGTACCCGCCACGCGCACGCATGCCGCGCATCACGATGCGCTTGATGGGGCTGTCCTTTTTAAAGCCCGCCTGGTGCATCTCGAACGATCCGCTCGAAAACATGCCGTCGGGCGTGGAGCAGTCAAAACAGATATCCGGAAACTCCTTGAGCAGCTCCTCGGTGATCTGCGGATCGATGGTCCAGGTCTTGAGCACCTCGCCATGACTGTCGCGCACAATGGAGCCGTTAGAGCAGCAGGCATCGAGCGCCAGCCCCGTAAAGCCATGTTCGCCGATCGGCAACGTCGAGCGCCCGGTCGCAGGAACCACATGCAGGCCAGCCTCGGTCAGCTCGCGAATGGCACGGCGGATGGTCCCATCTGCCTCGTGCAGGGCGTTCAGCAGTGTTCCGTCTAAGTCACTCGCAAACATCTTGATCATGGGCATGCCTCTCCTTCGTCTGCACGATATTGTAGACGAGAACGGGCGCGCCCCGAGAGAGGCGCGCCCGTCAGGCGAAAGATTGCCCTACACCGCAGAAGGGCCGTGTTCGCCGGTACGGATGCGGATAACTTCCTCGACCGGCTCGACCCAGATCTTGCCGTCTCCAACGGCGCCGCAATCTTGGAAACGGCGCGGCAACGGACGCGAAACGAACGGGAAATACGCGAGCAAGGGAGCCGTGAGCGTGCCCATCCCGGCTAGCGCCGAAACAGCTCGTGGGCGCGGTCGCGGAGATTAGTTGCTCGAATGACACCTTCGTAGCGATTGATGCGCAGACGCGGGAAGGCATTGAAAAAGCGCAGGTCACGACGACTGAGTGACACGCTCGGTACCGGACGGCTTATGCCCTTGCCGGCAAGGCGACGACTGAGCGACGGACGCGGCATGCTCGGCGCGGCATCGGCCACGCGGCGGGCAGCAAGTGCCAGGCCGCGAGCACCATCCGCGATAAACGTCGGCATCGAAGCCTTCTCGCGCAGGGCATCGAGCGTCGCATCGCCCAGCTCGGCCAGCCACGCGTTAACGGCACGGCTACGGATGTGCGTCTGTGCTACCGAGTCAATCGTAGAATCGGGAATACGTTCGAGCACTGAGTCCGAGGCATCGGCAAGCGACTCATTGATGCGGTCGGCAAGGTCGGCCCGGACCCGCTCCAGCTGATCAGACAGACGCCGCCAGCTCGCCAACGAGCACACCGCGTCGACCATCATCGCGACCGCGACGATAAAGGCGGACAGCCGCACAATCAGCACCGGCAGATGGCCAAGCAGCCCCAGCAATGCCGGCTCCACTAAACGGCAAATACACAACGCACCCAAGCCAAACGCGCAGGCCCAGTACAGACAGATGCGTCCGTGCAAGTTAAACGGCAGGTGCGAGTAATCCCAAAAGCGAGCGCCCGTTGTTTTTTCCAACAGCACGCCTACGCTGTACTCAATCACGCTGCATACGAGCGCTGCAGCGACAAACTGGCTCGAGGCATCCGGAATCCCACGCAACAGCAGCCAGCAGGCAATGCCGCCCACACCATAGATAGGACAACACGGCCCCAGCAAAAAGCCACTGTTGGCAAATCGTCCGTGATTGAGCATGGCGCATACTGTCGACTCCCATGCCCAACCGCAAAACCCGTAAAAGGCAAACGAGAGTACCAGTGCCGAGAGTGGGCAGGCGGCAAGCGTCGCGCCGTCAAATGCCATGTCGATCGCGGTCCCCACCGTCTACCCTCTCCTCTTCTCGCTTGATTCTTTACTCACGCTATCGTCTGTCTCGTCCTTGCGCGGCAGGCGGCCGGCGATCGTCTCGCGCAGAGCACACCATTTATCCGCCAGACACACAATCCATGCCTCACGACACGTCGGCGGCACCGGCACCAGCGGAAACATATGCCGCACGATAATATTCCGCTCGCGCGGCGTCAGCTCAAAATCTTCCTCGGCACGCGCCAGAGCAAAAAATGGATGCCGGAATCCGTGCAGTCGATGGCTCGGGTCGGGGTCGTGCCAATCATAGAGAAAGTAGTCGTGCAGCAAGGCCCCGCGCAGCAGCGAGGCACGGTCGATCGAAATGCCAGCACGGCCCAAGTGCTCGGCAAAGGACAGGCTTGCCCGTGCTACCGAAGTCACATGTGCATAGACCGTCACGTCGCCATGCTGGATAAACTCGCGCGTCAAGTCCAAGCGGCCCGCCTGGGCCAGCTGACGGGCGGCATCGTCGACCTCGTGCGCGATTTTCTCGGCACGAATGGCATCGGACATGCGGCCTCCCTCCAGCGGCTCTTGGCGGCAAGCCACAGCCTGCACACATTGAATAAAATCATCATCGAATCTATCAGTATGGCATCGGACAAAACGTTTTGCCCCACCAGTTGGCGAATTACCGCGCCGCCGTCACATATCAAACGCCAAAATGTGCGAGACTGTTCTGTGCAATTGTGCCGGCCGAGGGAGCGCCGGCGCTCGATTCGCATGGAGTAACCCACAACGATGCTGCTTACGCAAACGACAACGCCCGAGGACGTCAAGGCTCTTAATCGCGCCGAGCTCCCGCAGCTCTGCGACGAGATTCGCCACGCCATCCTCGAAAGTTCCGCCGCTGTCGGCGGACACGTTGCCCCCAACCTGGGCGTCGTTGAGCTCACGGTTGCGCTCCATCGCGTGTTTAACTCCCCCACCGACAAGATTGTCTTTGACGTGTCGCACCAGACCTACGCACACAAGGCGCTGACCGGGCGCGCGTACACCTATATCGACCCGGAGCGCTTTGGCGAGGCCTCTGGCTTTGCCAATCCCGACGAGTCCGAGCATGACTTGTTTGCCATGGGTCACACCTCGACCTCGGTGAGCTTGGGCTGTGGCCTTGCCCACGCACGCGACCTGGCGGGTGACACGTATAACGTCATCACCATCATTGGCGACGGCTCGCTTTCGGGCGGCTTGGCGTTTGAGGGCTTTAACAATGCCGCCGAGCTCGACAGCAACCTGATCATCATCGTCAACGATAACGACCAGTCCATCGCCGAAAACCACGGTGGCCTCTATCGCAACCTGGCCGAGCTGCGCGCCAGCAACGGCACCTGCGAGCGCAACATTTTCCGCGCGATGGGGCTCGACTACCGCTACCTGGACGCCGGTAACGATGTCCAAGCGCTGGTCGATACGCTGCAGGAGCTGCGCGATATCGAACACCCCATCGTGCTGCACGTCTCGACCGCCAAGGGCAAGGGCTTTGAGCCGGCCCAGAGCGACCCCGAACACTGGCATCATGTAGGGCCCTTCGATATGGCAACCGGCCGCAAACTATACCCGGGCCACCCGAGCGAGCCCGCACCGCGCACCTATGCCGATATTACGGGCGAGGCGCTCAGCGCCGCTATCGAGCGCGATCCGCTGGTCGTGGGCATCACAGCCGCTACGCCCTACATCATGGGCTTCACGCCCGAGCTTCGCGCCGCGGCAGGCAAGCAGTTTGTCGACGTGGGCATTGCCGAAGAGCACGCCGTCACCTTTGCCACCGCGCTCGCCAGCGCCGGCGCCAAGCCGGTCTTTGGCGCGTACGGCACGTTTTTGCAGCGCGCCTACGACGAACTGTGGCACGACTTGTGCCTCAACGACGCCCCCGCAACCATCTTGGTATTTGGTGCGTCGATCTTTGGCACCACATCCGAGACGCACCTCTCGTTCTTTGATATTTCTATGCTGGGCGGACTTCCCAACATGCGCTACCTGGCACCGGCCTGCATGGAGGAATACCTATCCATGCTGATCTGGTCGCTCGACCACCGCGAGCATCCCGTGGCGATCCGCGTACCGGGTATCGGCCTGGTATGCCGCCCCGATCTGGCGCCCGACGAGGGCACCGATTACGGCATCGTGCGCTACAACGTCGTGCGTCAGGGCCGCGACGTTGCCGTGCTTGCACTTGGCGATTTCTTTGAGCTGGGCGAGCACATGGCAAACCGCTTGGCTGCCGAGTACGGCATCGAGGCCACGCTCGTCAACCCGCGCTTTGCAACCGAGCTCGACCGCGAGTTCCTCGACAGTCTTGCCGCCGAGCATCGCGTTGTCGTCACCCTCGAGGACGGCATCTTGGACGGCGGCTGGGGCGAGCGCGTGGCATGTTACCTGGCCTGCACGCCGCTGCGGACACGTACCTTTGGCATCGCCAAGGGCTTCCCCGACCGCTACGACCCCAACGAGCTGTTGGCGCAGAACGGCATGACGGTCGAGAACATGGCCGCCGAAGCCGTAAGGCTACTCAACGAGTAAAAAACCTCCGCAAGGGAAGCACCCCTGCGGAGGTTTTTGTTTTCGCGGCGCGATTATCTCAATCTGTAACATCTAGGGTCCGAATTCCCGTCTATCTGTTACAGATCTAGACAAGACGTCTTAGCCCCTGTTGTTTGTCTCAATCTGTAACAGTTAGAGACCTTTTGTCCGTCCAGATGTTACAGATTGAGACATTCGAATCCCCCTAAGGAAATAATCTCGATCTGTAACAGTTACTCGGCAAAAACGGCTGCAGATGTTACAGATCGAGACAAAGCAGCAAGGCAATTAGCGGTAGCTGTTCTTGAGGATTTCGACGACGTCGGGGTCGGTCAGTGTTACGGGGTCGTGGCTAAACAGGACGCCGTTGGTCGTCAGAGCGTTGTGCGCAATGGCCGGCAGCTCTTCAACCGTAATCCCCCACTCGCTCATGGCGATGTCTGCCACATGGCAAGCCTCCATCAGGCGCGTGAGCTCAATCACAAAATCGTGTGGATCATCCGCGGCGGCATTGCCCATCAGGCGCGCCATGTCGATATAGCGCTCGGGTGCGGCGCCGTGATCGATCATCCACGTGTGGTAGGCACGGGCGATCATAATGAGGCCGGCGCCGTGCGGCAGGTCGTGATGATGCGCACTCATGCCATGTTCAAGACCATGCGAGCCCGTGGTGCCCGAGGCATCCATGGCATAACCACCGAGTGTGTTGGCAAACGCAAGGCTCGAGCGCGCCTCCAGGTCATCGCCATTATTGACGCACGTAGGCAGCGCCGCGGCGGCACGGCGGATGCCTTCGCGGCAAACCATGTCACCCATGGGCGTGTTGGTATTTGAGATGTAGCACTCAACGCAATGGAACAGGGCGTCGAATCCCTGATAGGCGGTCAGACGCGCCGGGACGCTCGCCATGAGCTCGGGATCGACGATCGAAAGCACCGGAAACAGGCGCGGATCGCCCAGGCGAAGCTTCTCGTCATTGTCCTCGCAGGACAGGACACCGCCCGCATCGACCTCGGAGCCGGTACCCGCCGTGGTGGTTACGCAAACGAGCGGCAGCGGATCGTTGGGGATCGGCAGACCGAGCGCGGTGCCACCATTCACAAAATCCCAGATGTCACCGGGGCACTCGTTACCCTTGGCATCGGTATGCGGGTTGGCCGCCACCGCGCAGATGCCCTTGCTGCCGTCCATGACCGAACCACCGCCAAGCGCCAGTATAAAATCACAGCCATGGGTACGCGCCATCCAGCCACCTGCGTTGACGGTCTCGCGCAGGGGGTTGGGCTCAATGCGATCGAATAGCTCGTGCGCCACGCCGGCGCGATCGAGCTCCGCCTCCACGCGTCTCAGGTATCCAAAGCGCTTGACCGAGTTGCCGCCAGTGGTAACGATGAGCGCTTTGGTGCCGGGCAGCTTCTGCGCGCCCAGCTCGCCCAACTTGCCCGCGCCAAACAACACCTTGGTCGGTGCGAAAAACGAATAACCGTTCATACGCGATCTCCTTACTTATATATGCATCGCGTTGCCGCCATTATAGCGACCGCTGCGAGCGATCGTGTCGTCCGCAAGACGCTTTCTTAGCTGCAATAATTGACGTTTGCCCAGATAAAACCTGCCAAAATAAACCTGTCCCTTTTTGGCAGGTAGAATAACCCATAAGGTAAGTATGTTTCTGTGTTATTTCGTGTTGACCCATTTGAGCGCGATAGGGTATAACTCTACTCAACCGCTAGGGATTTTATTGAGAAAGGTGTTCTACCATGAGCAAGAACCTCTCCCAGCAGGTCGTTCTCGACCGCCGCGGCTTCGTTGCCGCCACCTTCGCAACCGTTGCCGGCCTTGGTCTTGCCGGCTGCTCTGACACCAGCGCCGAGGCCGACAAGGGTTCCGCCACCGGCTCCTCCAAGGGCTCCGAGGATACCGAGGTTTCCGCCACGCTCGATGCCAAGGCATTCGACAAGCTCGTCAACGACGGCCCCAAGGCCGATGACGACGCCATCGCCGCCAGCACCTGGGCGACGGCCGTCAAGGACGCCGGCGTCTTTAAGATCGGTGGCGTTCAGACCTCCACGCTCTTCTCCCTCCTCAACGAGAAAGACGGTCAGACCCGCGGCTTCGACGCCGGTATCGCACAGCTCCTGTCCAACTACATTCTGGGCGAGAACAAGGTCGAGATCACCCAGGTGACCTCGGACACGCGCGAATCCGTCCTGCAGAACGGCCAGGTCGACGCTGTCTTTGCCACCTACACCATCACTGACGAGCGCAAGAAGCTCGTATCCTTTGCCGGTCCCTACTACTACACCCAGCAGGCCATCCTGGTGCTCGCCGATAACGACGACATCAAGAGCGTCGACGACCTGGCCGACAAGAACGTCGCCGTCCAGTCCGGCTCCAACGGCCCTGCCATTCTGGAGGAGTTCGCCCCCAAGGCCAGCCAGCAGGAGTTCAAGACCGACGAAGAGGCCCGCCAGGCACTCCAGCAGGGTCGTGTTGACGCCTACGTCATCGACAACAACATGCAGCAGAGCGCCCTGGTCCGCGAGCCCGGCAAGTACAAGATCGCCGGCAAGCCCTTCGGCAGCAAGGAGCCCTATGGCATCGGTCTGCCGCTCGATTCCGACGGCGTCGCCTTTGTCAACGACTTCCTTAAGAAGATCGAGGACGACGGCACCTGGACCAAGCTGTGGCAGATCTGCATCGGCGACCGTACGGGCGACACCAATGTTCCCGAGCTGCCCGAGATCGGCGCCTAGGCAGCGAGCCTGGTAACGGCCGCAACGAAACCATACGGAAACGCATGATGCGCTTTATTGCGGTAAACTGTTTCCTCACAGAGTTGTCGGGGCTTCCGTACACGCGGGAGCCCCTTTCCTTATCGGCAGGAGGTCCGCATGAGTCTCTCCGAACTCTGGTCGCTCTATGGCCAGAACTATATCGACGCGCTGCTAGCGACCTGGGGCATGACGCTTGAGTCGTTTGCCATCGCCATGGTGCTGGCCGTCGCCGTCACCGTGATGCGCGTGTCGCCGCTCAAGCCGCTGCGCGTCTTTGGCGACCTGTATGTCCAGGTCTTCCGTAACATCCCCGGCATCGCACTGCTCATCATCGTCGTCTATGCGCTGCCGCCGCTCAAGGTCGTCCTGCCCTACCGCACCTGCGTTATCGTCGCCACGGTCCTTTTGGGCTCGGCCTTTGGCTCCGAAAACTTTATGAGCGGCATCAACACCGTCGGCGTCGGTCAGGTCGAAGCAGCACGTTCGCTCGGCATGAGCTTTAACCGTATCCTCGCCAAAATCGTGATTCCGCAGGCACTGCGCTCGAGCGTGCTGCCCATGACCAACCTCTTTATCGCCGTCATGCTTACCACCGCGCTCGGCAGTCAGGTGCCGCTTAAACCGCAGGAGCTCACCGGCGTGGTGAGCTACATCAACACGCGCTCGCTCGGCGGCGTCGCCGCGTTCTTTATCTCGGCGCTCGGCTACCTGGGCACGGCCTTTGTGGTGAGCCACATTGGCAACTACATCGATAAGAAGGTGAGGATCCTCCGATGAGCAAGCATTCCTCCCCTGCGCTTACCATGCGTGATGCGCTCTACGAGGCTCCCGGCCCCAAGATGCGCGCCAAGATTCGCATCGGCACCGCCATCTCATTGGTTGCCGTGGCGGCGCTCATCGCCTTGGTACTGCAGCGCTTTTATGTGACCGGTCAGCTTTCGGTCCACTATTGGTATTTCTTTACGCACCTCTCTACCTGGAAGTTCTTACTTGCCGGCTTTGAGGGTACCGTTAAAGTCGCACTCACCGCTGGCGCCATCGCGCTGGTGCTGGGCTTAGCCCTCATGCTCGGCCGCACGAGCGACATTAAGCCGCTGCAGCTGGTCTGCCGCGTACTCACCGATTTCTTCCGCGGCGTACCGAGCCTGCTGTTCATCTACTTCTTCTTTTTGGTGCTGCCCCAGTACAAGATTGCGCTGCCGTCGTTTTGGATGCTCACGCTTCCCGTCGCGCTCGCTGCCGCCGGCGTACTCGCCGAGATTTTCCGTGCCGGCGTCAACGCCGTGCCGCGCGGCCAGGTCGAAGCCGCCCAGGCACTCGGTCTCTCCAAGGCCAAAATCACCTTTAAAATCGTGTTGCCGCAGGCTATTCGGTTTATCATTCCGTCGTTGATTTCGCAGCTCGTGGTCGTAGTCAAAGACACCACCGTCGCCTACGTGGTGAGCTACCCTGACCTTATGCAAAATGCCCGCGTGCTCATTACCAACTACGACGCCCTCGTGTCGGTCTACCTGGTAATCGCGGTCATCTACATCCTCATCAACGTCGCGATTAACAAGGCCGCCGTCTATGTTTCGCACAAGACCGGCGCGACCATCATCCGCTAACGCTTTACCATTTCGAGTCATAAGGAGCCGAGCACCATGGCACAGAGTACCTCTTCTACCGGCAATCAGCCGTTAATCGAGCTCAAGCACGTCGATAAGCACTATGGCGATCTGCACGTCCTCAACGACATCAATCTCTCGGTCGACCGCGGCGAGGTCGTCGTTGTGATCGGTCCCTCGGGCTCAGGCAAGTCGACCATGTGCCGCACCATCAACCGCCTGGAAACCATCGACTCGGGCGAGATTCTCATCGAGGGCGAGCCCCTGCCGCAAGAAGGCAAGGATCTTGCCCGCATGCGTGCCGAGCTGGGCATGGTGTTCCAACAGTTCAACCTGTTCGCACATATGACCGTACTGCAGAACGTCATGCTGGGGCCGGTCGACGTGCTGGGCGTGTCCAAGGAAGAAGCTCGTGAGCGCGCCATGGACCTGCTGAGCCGCGTGGGCGTGGCCGAGCAGGCCGATAAGGTGCCCGCACAGCTCTCGGGCGGCCAGCAGCAGCGCGTGGCCATCGCCCGCTCGCTTGCCATGCAACCCAAGGCCATGCTCTTTGACGAGCCCACGAGCGCCCTCGATCCCGAAATGATCAACGAGGTGCTCGAGGTCATGGTCCGTCTGGCCCAGCAGGGCATGACGATGATCGTCATCACGCACGAGATGAACTTCGCCCGCCGCGTTGCCGATCGCGTCGTGTTTATGGCCGACGGCCAGATCGTGGAAACCGGCACACCCGACGAGTTCTTCGACCATCCCCAGACCAAGCGCGCCCAGGACTTCCTCAACTCCATCAAGGGCCACTAACCCAATTGCCACGCGGGGCAAATTCATCAGTAACATTTGTCCCGCGCCACCCCAGCACCATGTCCACCCGGATTCGAAAGCCGCACCCATGATCGGAACCCGCACCTCATCGTCCTACACCCCGCACGTCGACGTCGATCCCGCCGACCGCCCGCTTATCCTGGTAGCACCACGCTGGGAAGAAGCGAAGCCCTATTTGAGCGAGACACTCTCCCCCAACGAGGAAATCGCAAGTGTCTTTGTCGATGCCATTCTTGCCGCCGGCGGCCTGCCGCTGCAGATGTCCATCACCGAGGACATTGAGGTTATCCGTCATTACGTCGATATCGCCGACGGCATCGCTATTCCCGGCGGCCCGGACGTCAACCCCAAGCGCTGGGGCGACGAGCGCCCCTACGACCCCACACTGTGCTGCGAGATTCGCGACCGTTTTGAGTTTAAGCTGGTTAACGAGGTGCTCCGTGCCAAAAAGCCACTCTTTACCACCTGCCGCGGCACGCAGCTGCTCAACGTCGCCACCGGCGGCACCCTGTGCATGGACGTGCCGAGCCTGGGTGCGCGCGAGGGTCGCACGCAGTGGCGTCACACCCACGTGCTCAGCGATCCCGTGCACCCCGTCGAGGTCGTGCCGGGCTCGCTGCTGGAACGCGCGGTTGGCGGGCACAGGCTAATCCAGACCAACTCCGCACACCACTGCTGCGTCGACCGTCTGGGTAAAAGCACGCGCTTGGTCGCCAAAGCAACCGACGGCGTTCCCGAGTGCATCGAAGTCGAAGGCCAGCCGTTCTGCCTGGGCGTACAATGGCACCCTGAGTACACGTGGAAGACGCTCGAGACCGACTTTAACCTGTGGAAGTCGTTTGTCGAGGCAGCGGCAAAGGTTAAGCAGGCCCGTTAGCTCGCGAACCACACAACGCAAAAAGGCGCCCCGCCGGCCACATGGCCCGACGGGGCGCCCTTTTGCCTATACGTGGCCAGCATACAGTCCAAGGCTCGCAAGCTCTTATTCGGCCGCCTCGCGCAGGGCCGACATCGTAGCCGCATATTGCTGCTGCAGCGCATGCATTCCCTCGCGAGCGCCGTCAACGGCATCAGTGCCACGCAACGCTTCGGTCACCACGACCGCAGGCTCGTACAGATTATCGAATCCCAGATTCTGACTCACGCCCTTGAGCGTATGCGCTGCCATAAACGCACCTTCGGCGTCTCCTGCCGCCATGGCGGCCTCCAGCTTGTCCATGCTCTCGTCATCCAAAAACTTGAGGGCAAAGCGGGCAAGCATCTCCTCGCCCATCAGCCGAGCGCACGCGTCATCATAATTGGCGCCGATCTTCTCATACGCCTCACGCATGGAAATCATGGATTAAAAACTCCTTTGGTCAAACTAAATCGTGGGAAACGCGGCGATATCGGCGGGGCGTGCCAACGTCTCGGTGATACGGTCTTGCACCTCGAGCAGGCAGTCGAGCAACAGCGGGTTAAAGGTGCCGCACTTACCGTCCAGGATCATCTGGATCGCCTCCTTGTGCGGGATAGCGTCCTTGTACACGCGCACGCTCGTCAGCGCATCGTACACGTCGGCCACCGAGACCACCTGTGCGGCAATGGGAATTTCGTCGCCCTTAAGGCCATCGGGATAACCCCTGCCGTCCCAGCGCTCGTGATGCCAACGCGCAATCTGGTACGCATATTCCATAAGCGCATTGCCGACGTGATGACGCCCCAGCTCAAGCAACATGTCGGCACCGATCGTGGTATGCGTCTTCATAATCTCGAACTCCTCGGGCGTAAGGCGCCCGGGCTTGTTGAGAATCGCATCGTCAATCGACATCTTGCCGATATCGTGCAGCGCCGAAGCCAGGGCAATCGTGGAGCGTTCCTCATTGTCGAGGGAGATCGTGTCGCTACGCTGGACCAGACAGCCAAGCAGCAGCTCGGTCAGCTTTTCGATGTTCGTAACGTGCCTGCCGCTCTCGCCGTTGCGAAGCTCCATGACGCCGGCCATGATGTCGATGAGCATGCGACTGTTCTTGACGCGCTCGTTGTACTGCTGAGACAGCAGGCTCGTCAGGCGGCGCTGCTTGGCGTATAGGCGGATGGTGTTGCTTACACGGCGGCGCACGACACGGGAGTCAAACGGGCGGTTGATATAGTCCGAGGCGCCCAGCTCGTATGCACGCAGAACCACATCGTCGGATTCTTCGCTCGAAATCATGATGACAGGCAGATTGTCAACAACCGATCGGCGCGACAGATCGGCCAGCACCTCAAAGCCGCTCACGCCCGGCATGACAATGTCCAGCAGCACGAGCGACAACTCATCGCCATAGCGGTCGACCATATCGAGCGCCGTACGACCGTTGTCGGCCTCCAGGATGCAATACTCGTCCTTGAGCATCTCGTTGAGAATGGCTCGGTTCATCTCGGAGTCATCGATAATAAGCACCAAAGGCTTTTCGCTTTGGAAGGCCTCGATGGAATCGGCATCGGTCACGACCGTACCGGCTTTTATCTTAGCGCGGCTCAATAACTGGACAGCGCGGCCAACGCCCTCATCGACCGTCTCGCCATGAATGCGAACGCCACCAACACATGCCGTCAAGCTCACGTACTCATGGCCCGGAACAATCGTGGCATGAACGGCATCGGACACCTGATGCAGGCGACGGGTGAAGTCATCGGAGGGAATATTGGGCATGACGACCACAAACTTGTCGCAGCCATAGCGTACGAGCTCGTCAGTCGAACGAATTCCGCTGCGTATGGCTGTCGCCACAGCACCGAGCGCAAGGTCGCCGGCATGACGGCCACACGTATCGTTGAAGACCCTAAAATCATCAAGGTCGATCACCGCAACGCCGGCATTCATGCGGGCGCTACGGAGCTTTTCCTCGTAATATCGGCGATTGTGCACACTCGTCAGCACGTCGGTGTAGACAAGGTCCTCTTCTGCAGCCTCTTGCTCATCGATCGGACGCACCATCAGTAAGACATGAGGCTCGCCCTCGACCTTCAGAGGGCGCAGGCGGGCGCGGTACTCAACACCATCGTTGAGCAGTTGCTCCGACACCTCATCGGAATCTGCCAAGGCCTCAAGACTCGACTGACGCAAACAAGGGCACCGATTGCCGGCGAGCAGGCAGTTAGGCTCGCTCTTAATCTGGTCGGCCGACAGCAAACGCACCACGGGGTAGGTCTTCGCGACGCGGGCGACCTCGGCGGCAGCCCCCTCGTCGGTTAGATTGACCTCGTGATTATTGAGCATATGGGGCCCTTTCTATCGTTATACACGGCAACGGTGCATATCAATTGGTACAAGGGTAACATCTAACAGCTGAAGGCAAACGCGCGATTATCGTTACATTTTTATGACCTGGCAAGCGGCGGTAATGGAGCCGCGGGCGCGCGGTTATGGGCGCATTCGTTAACAATGACGAAACGCTAACAACCCCTCTCCCCGCAGGTCATCAAGCGTGCTAACGCTCCAAGACATCGCGAACGGCATTTGCCGCCGTAACGGGGCGATCGCGCAGACCGTTATGCGCGCCCGGGATCGTCACAAGGGGGCAATCGAGATATTCGGCAGCCGCTCGCGCGCCAGCCTCGCGGGGCGTATCGATCGAGAGCTCGCCGAGAAGCACAGCCGACACCGCCTTTGACGCGCGGGCGCGCTCCCAGTCGGGAGCATATGTCATATTTGTTCCGTATTCATTGGCCATAAAGCAACGACCATTGCGCAGGGCATGTTTGGCTTCCGCTTCGGTCGTCCCAGGAGCCTCGGGGTCCAAGTCGCCGAGAGCTCCCAAGAAAAGCCGGAACGCCCTTGAAACCTTTCCAGCCGCAATCATATCGAGCAAAATCGGAGCTGCGCCCATGCCGACGCCTTCGGCCGACACAGCCGGCTCATGCAGAATCGCACGGGCAACGAGATGGGGTTCGCTGCGAAGAAGCTCCAGCGCCACCAACGTACCGGCGCTGTGCGCAAGCACATTTGTCGGAGCGCCAACGTGTTCGATCACGGCCTGCAGGTCGGCGGCCTGAGTGGAAAGATCATAGCTGCCGTCTGCCGCTTCGCTGCTGCCACCACAGCCGCGGCGGTCGTAGGCAATTACGCGGTAGTTACGGCTGAGCTCACAAGCGATGCCGTCGAAAAATGTGCCGTCGACACAAGCGCCGTGCACGCACACCAAGGCAGGAGTATCAGGCGACACATCCGGGCCGGCATATTCGCGACAGGCAATCGTGGTGCCCGCATTCTCGACCGTAAAATCCATGTTGTGCCCCCATCATCAATGCCCATCCAGTTGCACGTCAGTACGGTTGGATGGATCCGCATTGCCTTATGCCTTGTTAACAGATTAACTGTACCCGACCCGAGGCTTTTCATGGCACAGCATAATGAGCGACGTGAAAAAACGAAACTTGTAAAGCAAGAGCCCGCACCTTGCTTTGGAGCCGATGCTATGCTTAGGCACAATTGTCTTGAGGAGCATCTGCCTATGTCTACGTTTCTGAATGCCAGCCCCATCTTTGGGCCCGTTCGCAGCCGTCGCCTTGGTCTCTCGCTCGGCGTCAACATGATGCCGGCCAGCGGCAAAATCTGCACGTTCGACTGCATTTACTGCGAAAACGGCCTCAACGCCGAACGCCCCTGCCATGAGTCGTACAACACGGCTGCCGTGGTACTCGACGCGCTCGAGGCAAAACTGCGCGAAATGGCAGCCGAGGGCGAGCTCCCCGATGTGATCACCTTCGCAGGCAACGGCGAGCCCACCGCCGCACCGGAGTTTCCGCAGGCCATCGCCGGTGCCGTCGCGCTTCGCGACCAGCTGGCCCCAAACACCAAGATTGCCGTGCTTTCCAACGGCACGCGCGCCGACCGTCCCCAGGTGCACGATGCGCTCGTGATGGTCGACGACAACATCCTCAAGCTCGATACGGTCGACCCGGCATTTATCCAGCTGCTCGATCAGCCCGTTGGCCCCTACGATGTAGGGCACCAGATCGAAACGTTCGCGAGCTTTAACGGTCATGTCATTATCCAGACGATGTTTTTGAGCGGTGAGTACCGGGGCAAGTCCCTCGATAACACCGGCGAGGAGTACGTCGGCCCTTGGCTCGCGGCGCTCGAGCGCATTCGCCCGCAGGAGGCGACCATCTACACGGTGGCGCGCGAGACACCGGTCGCCGGCCTTGCCAAAGCGGCGCCCGACGTGCTCGACACGATCGCCGCACGCGTGCGCGCCCTCGGCATTCCCTGCCAGGTGAGCTACTAGCAAAACCACGCAGCGGCTAGTGCCCGCCATCCCACTCCATCAGTTGCGGTGATATAGTTCCTATTTATGCTGCTAAACCGCTTAAATCGGAACTATATCACCGCAACTTTTATGGACGCGTGGGTGGGCTATACTAGCTGCGAATGAAAGGAAGTTAGCCATGTTTGACAATGGACCCGTACCTGGCCGCAACGACGCTTGCTGGTGCGGCAGCGGCAAAAAATATAAGAAATGTCATAGCGCCTTCGACGAGCGCCTCGAGCGCCTGTGGGAAGAGGGCTGGGAGGTCCTGCCCCGCACGCTCTACAAGACGCCCGCCGATATCGAGGGCATCAAGCGCTCGGCCGCCATCAACGTGGGCGTGCTCGACTACGTAGGTGAGCACATCGCCGCGGGCATGACCACCAACCAGATCGACCAGATGATCTACGACTACACCGTCGAGCACGGCGGCACGCCGGCAGACCTCAACTACGAGGGCTACCCCAAGAGCGTATGCACCTCGATCAATGACGTCGTCTGTCACGGCATCCCCTGCGATACGGACGTGCTGCACGAGGGCGACATCATCAACGTCGACTGCTCCACGATTCTTGACGGCTACTTTAGCGACTCGAGCCGCATGTTCTGCATCGGCGAGGTCTCTGCCGAGCGCCAGCGCCTGGTCGACGTCACCCGCGCCAGCGTGGAGGCGGGCCTGGCGGCCGTCAAGCCGTGGCTGCCGCTGTCCGTTATGGCCGAGGCCGTGCAAAAGACGGTCGAGGACGCCGGCTTTAGCGTGGTGCGCGAGTACGGCGGACACGGCATTGGCAAGGAGTTCCACGAGGACCCGTTTGTGGGCTTTACCACCGAGGCGCCCGATGTAGACACCATCATGGCTCCGGGCATGGTCTTTACCATCGAGCCCATGGTCAACGCCGGGGCGCCCGACATTAAGATTAGCAAGGGCGACGGCTGGTGCGTGCGCACCAAGGACGGCAGTGATTCGGCTCAGTGCGAGGTACAGCTCGTGGTGACCGAGGACGGCTACGAGCTGCTGAGCTGGTAGCCGTGCGGACGCCGGATGCTGACGGGCACGCTCGTCTTGCATCCGGCGTTTTATTTGAACGTTTTGCCTGATAAAACCTGCCAAAATAAACCTGTCCCTTTTTGGCAGGTTGAGCGGAGAGGACTGCTTGTGAACATCCTGGTTTTGTTGCCCGTCAACGACCGCCATCGCGCGATCCTCGAGTCGAGTGCTCCGGGCGAGGACTTTATCTACACGAGCGCCGACGCCGCCACACGTGAGCAGGTCGCCGATGCCGACGTGATCTTGGGCAACATTGACCCTGGCATGCTCACGGCATGCGACCATCTCCAGCTGTTGCAATTGCAGACCGCCGGCTATGACGACTACCTTGCCGCCGGCACCGTGCCGGCTGAAGCCAAGCTGTCTTGCTCAATCGGCGCCTACGGTCAGGCCGTGAGCGAGCACATGTTTGCCATGGTCCTTTCCATGATGAAGCACCTGCCCGGCTATCGCGACTTGCAGCGCGAGCATCGCTGGGAGGATTTGGGCCCGGTTACCTCGCTCAAAAACGCCAACGTGCTGGTGCTGGGCGCGGGCGATATCGGCGGCCACTTCGCCACGCTCTGCCGCAGCATGGGCGCGCACGTCCGCGGCATCAAGCGTCATCCGCTCGTCTACCCCATTGTGTTCGAGGACATGGACGGCATGGACGCCCTACCTGAGCGCCTGGCGGAGGCAGACGTCGTCGCATCCTTTATACCGAGCACACCCGAGACCCGCGGCCTGGCGAACGCCGAGTTCTTCGCCGCGATGAAGCCGGACGCCTTCTTTGCCAACGGCGGCCGCGGCGATCTTGTGGTTGCCGACGATTTGGTTGCCGCTCTGGAGTCGGGACATCTCGCCGGCGCCGCGGTCGACGTCACCGACCCCGAGCCGCTGCCTGCGACAAGCCCCCTGTGGGATGCGCCCAACATGCTCATCACGCCGCACATCTCCGGCTGGTTCCACCTAACCGCCACGCTCAATAACGTGGTCGACATCGCCGCGGAGAATCTGCGTCACCTGCAGGCAGGCGAGACCCTGCGCTGCTGGATCGAACACTAATCTTGTTCCGCCGTTCTAACGAACGGCGGACCACTCGACGCTGCGACCCCGTCTGGACGGCAATCTGCCTTTCAATCGTCGGGCATGGCCAGAAGGCCAATGCCCTCCTCTTTCAAGGCACCTTGCTCGCCCAGACGGGCTCTCGCTGACTTTTGTTCAACCTATAGGGACTGGCTGGCGCGGCCCTGCCTGGAGACATTCGCTGACTTTTATTCGACCTGCGGGGTCTTCAAATTGTTAGAGCGTTGCTAAGTAATTCTTTGCGTCTTCTACGCTCATTGCGGCGACTGGTGCGTGTGAGCAGAGCTTGACATCGTTGGTGACCAGTAAATCTGCTTGGGCGCGTATCGCTGCCGCAATGATTAAATCGTCTTCGTAATCGCTATGGAGCTCACGCTGCCTGCTCGCCATCCATATATCGCTCAGGTCACAGGGCACTGGCGTGGCAAGCTGCGAAAGCACGCTAAGACAATCCCATGCAAGCGAAGTCGCTGCCGTAGCGGCATACTGGGAAAGCGAACCGTGCTCCCGACGATACCATGCCTTATGTTCGCTTGAAATCAAATAGAACAGGTCTTTGGACGATGTCGCCGCATACAGCAAATCCACCTGTGCCGTGCATGCATCGCGTAAAAACTCAATCGCCACCGAACGACCACGTCGTGAGGGAATGAAGTAATCGAGCCACACGTTGGTGTCAACCAAGATGCGCTTTGGAGTCTCACTCATAGAGCCAGCTCATCTCCTCGCCATAGCGATCCGCATAGGCATTCCGTTTGAGCTCTTCGTCGTCCGATGGCTGAGCCTTGACCATATCGATTCCCGACTCACGGCAAGCGGCAGCGAACAGCTTCGAACCCTGATCCATGAGCTCGAGCTTACGTTTGGCGCCCTTTTCGCGCTCGCGCTGTTCCGCCCGGGCACGACTGGGCAGCAGGATATCCTCGAGCGCACCGGGGCGATCGGCCAGCGACGCTGCAAGTTGCCAGAGCGCTCGCACCGCTTGGCTCGGCGTCATACCGGCCCTGGAGAGAGCGGCGTCCCCACTCCTTTTAAGATCGGCATCGAGACGCACGTTGATCTGAGCGGCTGTTGTGGTCATGACCCCTCCTTAATACTTCAAAACTATCATAAAACTCTATGGTAGATACGTAAAGCATGTATAGCATTTATAAGCATTAGCCGTGCTCTGTACACAAAAAGCCGCCGAGGCACACTGCACCTCGGCGGCCACGTATCACAGATCTAGTTCGGTTTCACCCTTTGCATTCGCCCAGATGAAACCTGCCAAAATGAACCTGTCCCTTTTTGGTAGGTTTTAGAGCTCCACGCTTTCGGCGCCGTTGATGGTTAGGTTGCGCTCGTAGAAGGCCGTGAGGGCGCGGATGGCGTACATCACGTCGCGCACGCCACCGGTCTCGTAGCTCGAGTGCATGGCCAGCTGCGGCAGGCCCACGTCCACGGCATGCATGCTCGCCTGCATATTGGACAGATTGCCGAGCGTGGAGCCGCCGGCCATATCGCTCTTGTTGGCGAAGGCCTGCGTAGGTACGTCGGCGTCATCGCAGATGGCCTGGAACACCGCGCGGCTAAAAGCGTCGGTGCAGTAGTGCTGGTTGGCAGCTTCTTTGATAACGATACCGCCGTTGAGCACCACCTGGTTGCGAGCGTCGCACTTCTCGGCGTGATTGGGATGCACGGCATGTGCATTGTCGCAGCTCACGAGCATCGAGGCGGCAAGCGCGCGATGGTACGACTCGTCGTCAAAGCCCAGCGATCCGTTGATGCGGCGCAGCGCGTCGGCCAAGAACGTCGACATGGCGCCCTGCTTGGTCTCGGAGCCAACCTCCTCGTTATCGAAGCAGCAGAAGACCGAAACGTCGTGCGCGTTCTCAGCACCCAAAAATGCCTGCAGCGAGGTGTAGGCGCAGGCCAGGTCGTCGAGCTTGGGCATCGAGATAAACTCGTCGGCCCAGCCCCAAATGCGCGCATCCTGACGATTGACCAGGAACAGATCGCGGCCCAGGATCTGCTCGGGCTCAACGTCCAGCTCGTCGGCGACCAGAGCGTCAAAGTCGCCCTGCTTAAGATCACCGGCGCTGATGAGCGGGCACAGGTCAACGGCTCGGTTGGGAGCAAAGCCCTCGTTAACGCCGCGGTTCATGTGGATAGCAAGGCTCGGGATAATAGCGACCTCGCGCTCGGTGGCAAGCAGGCGGCTCTCGATACGGTCACCCTCGCGCACCAGCACGCGGCCCGCGAGTGCCAGCGGACGGTCGAACCAGGTGTAGTCAATCATGCCGCCGTAGGCCTCGGTGTTCAGGCGCAGCGTCTCGCCCGCGCCGTCGAGCTCGGGCACGGCCTTGACCTTAAACGTCGGCGAATCGCTGTGCGACGCCGTGAGCTGAAAATGATAGTCGCCGGCAACGCCGTCCTCGCCCCACGTCGCGGCCAGGTCCTCGCCCACCTTAAAGGCAACAACACTCGAGGTGTTGCGCTGCGTGTAATAACGCCCTCCCGGCTCGATGTCCCACGCCGCGTTCTCGGGCAGGTAGGTAAAGCCCGCCTCGTCGAGCTCGGCCATAATGGTCGCCGCCGTATGGAACATACTGGGGCATGCCTCGATAAAGTCGATAAGGTCGTTGGCAGCCTCGATATCGTCGGCCGTCACGTGCGCGCGCTCGGGCGCTTCCTGATCCGTCATGCTCTCCCCTTTCGCTGGGTTGATGGTCCCCTCCAGCATACCCCGCCACGCCAGCGCCGCGGTCTTCATTCCATGTTTAATCCCGCGCCGCTCACCAAGTTGAGCCATCATGCCCGCGCACCTTTTGCGACAATTACGCTAACAGGACGAGAGGAGCCGTCATGAAGCCACGTAACATTGCCATCGCCTGTGGTGTCACGGGAGTCGCCGTCGGCCTTGCCGCTGCCACCGGCATCGTTTATCACAAGCAAATCAAGTCCGCCGCGTCGCTCAAACGCTTGACCGGCTACGCGGATAGCTATGACCTGTACGCAATCGACATCGCCTACGACTACGATCTTGATCGCATCATCGCCGCTGGCGTGCGCGACGACCAGGCCTACATCGATGCCGTGGTGGCGCAGGTGCTGCCCGGTGTGCCGGTACATGTCCAGGCGCCCCAGTTTGCCTGCAGCGCTTTTGTCGCCGTAGATGCCGAAGGCCGCGTGCGCACCGGTCGCAATTACGACTTTAAGGACGACACCTCGGCGCTGCTGGTGCGCAATCACCCACGCGACGGCTATGCCTCCATCGGCTTTGCGGCCCTCAATAACCTGGGCGCCAACACTCCACTTGACTCCGTCGCCGGACGCGCCGCCGCACTCATGGGCCCGTTTGCCCAGCTCGACGGTGTTAACGAATGCGGCGTGTCCATTGCCGTACTCACTCTGGATTCCAAGCCCTGTGACCAGGACAGGCAACGCCCCGTCATCAATACCTCGCTCGCCATCCGTCTGGTGCTCGACCGCGCGGCTACCACGCAAGAGGCCGTCGACCTGCTTTCCGCCTACGACATGCACGCCATGGCAGGACGCGATTACCACTTTTTTATCAACGACGCCGCCGGTGACGCGCGCATAGTAGAGTGGGATCCGCGCGATCCGGACCGCGCTTTCAAAGCGACTCCAGTACGCCAGGTTACGAACTTCTACGCTTGCTATGACGACGAAGTGCTGCCCAACCAAAAGAATGGCGAGCTGGGCCATGGTAAAGAGCGCGCCGTCGCAATCGCCGATGTCCTTGACGCCCATGTCGGTGCTCAGGACGAGGCAGTCGCTTGGAAGGCCCTGCGCGCCGCAGCGCAAGAGCCCAATCCGAAAGATATCACCAGCAACACGCAATGGTCGGTCGTCTTTGACAATACCGAACCCGCCGCCGCTATTACGCTGCGCCGCCACTGGGGCGACGTCGACGCCTTCGCACTGTAAGGAGCCAGGCCCGTCGACCTTACGCTCGCCTGACGTTGTTTACATTTCTATACGCTTGAGCTAACACGTTTTACCCCCTTATCAACAGTGTACGGGGGTAAACTTATGCGCATGTTATAACTTGCCCGGAAGGATTCATCATGCTCAGGATCGGTCTTCTTACCAGTGGCGGCGACTGCCAGGCGCTCAACGCCACTATGCGCGGCATCGTCAAAACGCTTATGACCAATAGCGAAGAACCTATCGAGATCTATGGTTTTGAGGACGGCTACCAGGGCCTTATCTACAGCAGATTCCGTGTCATGACGCCCGCCGATTTTAGCGGCATCCTCACCCGCGGCGGCACCATCCTGGGCACGAGCCGTACGCCGTTCAAGCGCTTGGACATTCCCGAGGCCGATGGCGTCGAGAAGGTGCCCGCGATGGTCCACACCTATCATAAGTTGCAGCTCGACTGCCTGTTTATGCTGGGCGGCAACGGCTCCACCAAGACCGCCAACCGTCTGCGCGAAGAAGGCCTCAACGTTATCGCCCTGCCCAAGACCATCGATAACGACACCTGGGGCACCGAGCTGACGTTTGGCTTTACGAGTGCCATCGACGTCGCCACCAAGTGCATCGACGACATCCACACCACCGCTTCGAGCCATGGGCGCGTGTTCGTTATCGAGATCATGGGGCACAAGGTTGGCTGGATCCCGCTGTATGCCGGCGTCGCGGGCGGCGCGGATGTCATCTTGATTCCCGAAATCCCCTACGACATGGATAACGTCATCAAGACCATCGAGCATCGCATGGAGACCGGCAGTCGCTTTACCATCGTGGCCGTCGCCGAGGGCGCTATCTCCAAGGAGGACGCGGCGCTGTCCAAGAAGGAATACAAGAAGAAGCTCGCCGAGCGCACGAGCCCGTCAATCGTGTACGACATCGCCAAGGAGATTGAGGCCAAGACCGGTCGCGAGACCCGCGTCGCCATCCCCGGCCACACGCAGCGCGGCGGTCAGCCCGACGCCCAGGACCGCATCTTTGCGACCCAATGCGGCGTCGAGGCAGCGCTCGGCTGCCTGCGCGGCGAGTTTGGCTACATGATTGCCCTGCGTGACGGCAAGATGTGCCACATGCCGCTCGAGGATGTCGCCGGCAAGCTCAAGTATGTCGACCCCCAGAGCGATCTGGTGCGCGAGGCCAAGGCGCTGGGCATCAGCTTCGGCGACGAATAGCCTCGGCCGAAATCCATCCCATCGGGCCCTCCGACCCCGCCCGACGTATTTCGATTTGGCTCCTCCCTTGACTCCGTCAAAGGTCGCCAATCGAAATCGTCGGGCGGGGTCGGAGGGCCCTGCGTTTACATACTCGCCGAGGTTATTCGTCTTCTTGTTGCGGGTGCCTGGTCTGAAATTAAGTTGCGGTGAAATAGTTCCTGCTTAGCCCGCAAATGGCTGAATCTAGGAACTATTCCACCGCAACTTACGAATGATCGGAGCGGCTACAGCACAAGCGTCGGCGTTCGTTTGATGGTCCGCCACGAAAAGGGGCCATCTGCTACGTTTAACTCGATGGGGCCAACCATGACCGCCTTTTTCGAAAATCGATAGGCCTTCTACCTGCGGTTTTATTTTTCGTTTCTCCGGCATGATTGAGGGCATCCAATTAAACGTAGTAGATAGGCCCGTTTTGTGGCATACAACCCATTCAAGCCCAATTTCGGAGGCTATAGAGAGCCTCTCATCCACACCTGCGAGCAGAAGATAGCAAAGCAACAAACGCCGGGCCACCTAATGGTTGTCCGGCGTTTGCCCCGATAAAACCTGCCAAAATAAACCTGTCCCTTTTTGGCAGGCTACTCTGCGCTCTTGAGGGCACCGACCATGTCGATCTTGTTGAGGGTGCGATTGGTGGCGAGGTTGACGATAAACGTAAAGCCAAAGGCCAGCAGCACGGCAAGCACGTAGCTCAGTGGCTCGACCTCGACGTCAAAGTACAGCGACGGCATCTGCAAAATGTAGGTAAAGCTCTCGGCCAGTAAGCCGCCTAGCGGCACGCCCAGCGCGGCGCCAATCGCTGTAAGAATCAACGTCTCCTTGTTGACGTAATGGTGCACCTCGCCGCGACGGAAGCCCAGTACCTTGATAGTCGCCAGCTCGCGCTCGCGCTCGGAGATGTTGGTGTTGGACAGCGTAAACACCACCACAAACGACAGACACGCCGCCATAAAGGTCACGAGCACCACGACAGAATTGATAATCGTAAAATTCGCCTCATAGTTCTCCCAATGCTCGGCCGTGCTCGAAATCGTGAGCCAACCGTCACTCTTAAGATTCTTGCTAAACACAATCTGGTCGGCCGGCGAGCCCTTAAGCAGCACAAAAACGCCGTTAAGGCGTGCGCTTCGACCGAACGCGCGCTCATAGGTGCCCTGCGTCATGTAAAGCGTGTTGCCCAGATAGTTGAGCGAAATGTCACTGACTTTGACCTTGGCAACATTGAGCGACGAATCCTGGACGTGCGCCGTATCGCCCGGCTGAATCCCCAGCACCAGCTGAGAGCTCTTGCTTAGATACACGTCTCCATCACGTAAAGACAGCGGCTCTTTGGACTCATCCTCAAGGCACACGTAGTCGTCCAGATCGTTCGTGCGGTCATCGGGCACCACGATCAGCTGCACGGTCTCGCTCTTTCCGCCGAATGTAAAGGTGACGTTGTCGGTCATAATCGGCAGCGTCGAAGTCACGGTCACGTTGGAATCATTGGCCGCGCTGCGCTCATCCAATGCCGCGCACGTCTGCGAAAAATCGTCGGGATTGGCGACCGCCAGCAGGTCGTAGCGCGTGATATGCCCATACTGTTTGGGCGAAAGTGCCACCGACGTATCACGGATGCCCATACCGCAGATCACAAGTGCCGTGCAGCCGGCGATACCGAAGATGGTCATAAAGGCACGCTTTTTGTAGCGGAACAGGTTACGTGCTGCCACCTTGTTCAAAAAGCCCATGCGGCGCCAGATAAATCCGATGCGCTCGAGCAGAATGCGCGAGCCGGCACGCGGCGCCTTGGGACGCATGAGCGAAGCCGGCGTCTCGGCCATCTCGTGGCGGCAGGCGATAATCGTGGCACCCACCACGCCCACGGTAAACAGCGCCACCGAGACGATTGAGGACACGATATCGTACGAAAGCAACATCTGGGGCAGCGAGTACATGTCGTCGAACACCGTAAATAAGAACAGCGGCAGGCCCACAAATCCGATGATGTTGCCGAGCACGCCGCCAATCAGACACGCCCACAGCGAGTAATCCACGTATTTGGACAGGATGCGCTCGCGCGAGTAGCCAAGCGCCTTGTACAGGCCAATGAGCGTGCGTTCCTCCTCGACCATGCGCGTGGCGGTGGTAAGACTGATGAGCACAGCGACGACAAAGAAGATAAATGGGAAAACCGTGGCGATGGCCTCGATCGAAGAGCTGTCGCTCTCGACGCTCGAGTAGCTTGCGATGTTGCCGCGGTCCTGGATGTACCAGGTGCATTCACCCAGATCGGAAAGCTCGGCGCGGGCGTCGGCAAAATGCTGGTCGGCGGCGGCGCGGCGCTGGTCCAACTCGGCCTGAGCCTGGACGCGCTCCTCGCTGCCCTCGGCCATACGGTCGATGTTGCCCTGTTCAATCCCAAAGAGCATATTCGCCTGGCGCTCGGCCGCATCTAAGCTTGCCGGCGTGTCGACCGTCAGCTCCTGAGCGCGCGCCTTCTCACGCTCCTCGCGGATCTTCTCGATATTGCCTTTGACCTCGTTGATCTTTGTCGTGTAGGCATCCGAATAGGAGTTGAGGCTCTTGGCTCCCTCGACGATCACGTGGACCGCGGAGTAGGAAGAAGATGTCGCGGCATCCTCGCTCACATAGAACTTATAGTCCGCCGCCGAAGCAGCGCGAAAGGCGTTGACTGTCGAGTCGGAGCTCACGTCGGTAGGATCGAGGACCTCGGCCGTAATGGTGTACTCGCCCGCGGCAAACTGATCCTTGGCGCTTTGGTTCGACGAGCTCGCGTCATTGGCGGCAAAACTCACCGTATCGCCGAGCTTTTTGCCCGAAGCCTTCAGGAACTTCGAAGTCACCGCGACCTCATCGGCGCTCTCGGGCAAATCGCCGCTCACGAGCACAGGCTGATCGATGTTCTCCTTGGAGAGACTCTGCACGACCACGCGCTCGTGCGTTGTGCCCACGGCGGTGTAGGCGGTCTCGGTGTAGATACCCTCGGCCGTCTCGACGCCGTCGACCTCTTGGATAGCCGCAAGATCGTCGCGCGTAAGGCCATAGGTCGACTGCACGTTAATGTCATAGACATTCTGCTGGTCAAAGTAGGCATCGACCGAATCGCACAGGTCCTCGCAGCCCGCCTTAAGACCGCACATCACGCTCACGCCAAGCGCGGTGATGACCACGATGGACAAGAAGCGCTTAAGACTGCCGCGGATTGTGCGGTAGATACCACGGCGAAAAACCGTCGGCACCATATCGTTTGAGCTTTGAGCAGTACGGTAGGTCGCGAACTCCCGGTCGCGACCCGCGTGCTCCGTATCGTGGTTTTGGCTGTTTTGGCGATCTTGGTCCATGGGCGCTACCACTCGATCGTCTCGATAGGCACGGGATTTTGCTGGACCGTCTCGCTCTCCACGCGGCCGCTCTTAAAGCGGATCAGGCGATCGGCCATGGGCGCCAGCGCGGAGTTATGGGTGATGATAATGACCGTAATGCCCTGCTTACGGCAGGTGTCCTGCAGCAACTGCAAGATTTGCTTGCCAGTTTTGTAGTCGAGCGCGCCCGTGGGCTCGTCGCACAAAAGCAGCTTGGGATTCTTGGCCAGTGCGCGGGCGATGGACACGCGCTGCTGCTCGCCGCCCGAAAGCTGCGCGGGGAAGTTGGCGAGCCGCTCGCCCAGGCCAACCTGGCAAAGCGTTTGCTCGGCATCGAGCGAATCGGGGCAGATTTGCGCCGCGAGCTCGACGTTCTCGAGCGCCGTCAAGTTGGGGACCAAATTGTAGAATTGGAAGACAAAGCCGACATCGGCGCGGCGGTATTCCACGAGCTGCGCCTCGTTAGCGGAGCTCACGTCGCGCCCGTCCACCGTCACGGTGCCGGAGGTCGCCGTATCCATGCCGCCCAGAATGTTGAGCGCCGTGGTCTTGCCGGCACCCGAAGCACCCAGAATGATGGCGAGCTCGCCGCGCTCGACCGTAAAACTCGCGCCGTCGAGCGCGTGAATGCGGGCGTCGCCCTCGCCGTATGCTTTGATGACGTCTTTGAATTCGATATAGGCCATCGATCGGTTCCCATCTGGTCGGATAACTCTTTAGTATTACCCATTTCGCACCGACCAAAAAGGGACAGGTTTATTTTGGCAGGTTTTAGAGGCGGACGGTGAAGGTGATCTGGTTGCCGTGGCCGCAGACAGAAGTGCTCCCGCCATGGGCCTCGGCGATGGCTCGCACCACGGATAGGCCCACACCCGAGCCGCCTGTCTTAGAGCTGCGCGACACGTCCGCGCGATAGAAGCGATCGAACAATCGATCCAGGTCGCCTTCGGGCAGCTCGTCCACGGCGTTCGATACGACAAGTTCGGCGGCGCCCTTACCCTGACCGCGCGAGGCTGCGCGCAGGCTTAGCTCAATCACGCTGTCCTCGCTCGCATAGCGCGTGGCGTTGTCCAGCAGCAGCTCAACCACCTGCGCCACCGCCGCAGCATCGGCATGGGCCCGCACGCCACTCGCAATCGACGTCGACAGACGCTTGCCACGCGAAACCGCCACCGACTTAAACGGCGCCGCCGCCTTGTCAACTGCCTCCGAAAGATCGATCGATGTCATAGTAAAGCCCGCCGAGCCCTCGTCCATGCGAGCCAAAAACACCAGACGCTCCGTGAGCGCCGTCAACCGTGCAACCTGCTCGTGAATGCTCTGCGTCCACTCGCTCTCGCCGCTCTCGATTTCCTGCACCTCGTTAGCGGCATCAATCACGGCCAGCGGCGTCTTGATCTCGTGGCTTGCATCGGTAATAAAGCGCTTTTGCTTGCTGTAGCTCTCGACCATCGGCCGAATCACCGCACCCGAGGCGCCCGCCACAATTGCCAGCACCGCCAACCAGCCAATACAACTGATTGCCACGCTCGCGCTCAAAAACGAATGAAAGCTTGCGAGCTCGCGCGAGCAGTCCACGAACACATAGGTGGTCTCGTCGCCCTGAACCGTAACCGTATAGCGGTAGTTACCAGAAAAGCCCGAGGTCCAACCCTTGGAATATAGTCCTGCAGCGATGCGTGCAGCACGCTTGGCGCCCACCGCGGCAATGCGGGCCGTGTTGACATCGGTCACCTGCCCACCGGCAATCGACACCGTAAAGTAGCGCGTGTCGAAGGGAGACTCCGCCGTCATACCTTCAAAATGCCCGGTGCGCATGACCACCCGGTCACCGGCAGCGGTCTTACCGGCGCCCACATCCTGGCCGGGGTCGGTCTTAGGCTCATCCGTCCAATCAATGCCGTTCTTGCCTGCCAAGATATAGTCCAGGCGAGCGTCGGCCATTTTACAGACATGCGAATAATTGACGACGTTGATGCCGGCAATAATGAGCGTAAGCACGGCGGTCACGGCACCCATGGCAACTAGGATGAACTTACGACGCAGACGACGTCCCATTGCACTGGCAGCATCGGCGCGCCCCGGATTACCCGAGTCCGCGCCCATGCCGAGCTTTGCCGTCATGCGCTTCCACCACGCGCTCGCGCTCACGCCTATTCGCCCTCCTCGACAACCTCAAGCGAATATCCCTGATTGCGCGACGCGCGGATGGCAGCATTGGCACCCAGCACTGTCAGCTTTTTGCGCAGGTACGAGATGTAGACCCACACCACGTTGGCGCCCTCGGGCGCATCCTCGCCCCATACCTCGAGCATCAGACGCTCGGTAGGCATACGCGTTCCGGCATTGCGCATAAAGAGCTCCATAAGCTGAAACTCACGATTGGCCAGGTGCTCCTCGCCCAAAGGACCAACGAGCGTGCACGATGCCGTGTCGAGGCGCACGTTGCCCACGCTGAGCGTCGTGGCGTCAATTGCCGTCGCGGCACGCGTCATGGCACGAATACGCGCAAGCAGTTCCTTGGCGGCAAACGGCTTGGTCAGGTAGTCGTTGGCGCCGGCGTCCAGGCCCTCGACCTTATCGGACACCTCGCTTTTGGCCGTAAGCATGATGATGGGCAGGCGCTTACCGGCGGCACGTGTGCGCTTGAGCACCTCGATGCCGTCCATGCCGGGCATCATGATGTCCAGGATTGCGGCGTCATAGTCGTTGGCGAGCAGATATTCGAGCGCCGTCAGACCGTCGAGCGCGGCGTCGACCTCGTAGTCGCTATGTTGAAGAATCGCGGTAAGGGCGCGGGAGAGGCCGGGTTCGTCCTCGGCAAGCATCAGTTTCATGGTTGCTCCTTTGGCGCACGGCTATACAGGTTTCGATATTGCCGATGATAGCGCACCGCCAGCCGCCTTAGCGCAGCCTTAGCTGCTCAACCTGCGTGTTTTTAAATACGCAGGATATGGCTTAGCCAAACTTAAGACGCAGATGTCAAACGCTTGTCCGCACGCCGGAGACGATAGAACAGCAACTCACCCTTTCGCGGCGCCTTTATCATGCAAAGAGCTCGGGCGCTATTCCTCGTACGCGCCCTCAAGCCGAAGCAGCCATTCCTTGCGGTCAAGGCCGCCGGCATATCCGTTGAGCGATCCGTCGGCCGCCACCACGCGATGGCACGGCACGATAATCGAAATAGGGTTGCGAGCGACCGCAGCCCCCACCGCACGAGGAGACACAACGGGATCATCGTTCCCCGGCACCCGATGGCGGGCGGCAACGCGCTGGGCGATCTCACCATACGTAGCGACCTCGCCACGCGGAATAGAAAGCAGCTCGTACCAAACTTCACGCTGAAACACCGTGCCAATCATATGCAACGGCGGCGTAAACCGAGGTTCCTGCCCTGCAAAATAAGCATTCAGCCAAGCCCAGGAACGCTCAAGCACCGAAGAGGCCACACCATTTACCGGACTCACCGGCGACATGCCACCAGTACCGGAAACCGCATCGGCGCCTTCAACGTGCTCCGCATCTTCTTTGAGAAGCGTGGAGCCAAAGTGCTCCTGCCCCTCAAACCAAAGTCCCGTCAGACCGCGGCCATCAGCGGCAAGCAAGATCTCGCCCAAAGGCGAAGCAAACGTCGTCGTGACCACCAGCGGCTCCTTTCAAAACTCCGCAACATAATACCGCGAATTGTGCAGACAACCCCGCAGATACGTCTGGGCGGGCTCGCAATTGCTTAAGCGAGGCTGTTTTCCCCAATCAAGCGAAGAAGACGCGGGGCATCGACGCCAGAGCGGTACCTCTATCAGCTGAGCTCTAATACTTTCCCGAGAAGTGAACGAGTAAAAACGAGGCCCCGGAGCATCCACACCTTTAGACCAAAAAACCGCAGGATTCGCGCAGCAAAACCGCAGGAAATAGCGGTCAGAATATGCCAATACTTCGGGGGTCAAAATAAGGTCGTTCACTTCACGGGAAAGTAGTAGACCCCGATTCACCCCAACCCCAAAGTCACCTCAGGCGGCAGGCGCAGCGCGCCGCAGCTGCCGTCACGGCCCTGCAGTCACCCCAGGCAGCAGGCGCGAACGCGCCGCAGCTGCCGGCCGCGCCCCACAGTCCCCAAAGGCGGCAGGCGCAAAGCGCCGAGGCCGCCGCCGGGACCAGGGCCCGCAACAGCTGCGCGCCCCCACATCAGCCCAGCGGCCCCAACCAACAACGACCCCATCGCAGGCCGCTCGCAGCCGAGTCACCGCAGGCGGGGGCCGGGCTTAGTTTTCAGAACACTCCGCAGACCAGTGTGGCGCCTTGTCCGCGGCTCCGAAGGAGCAGGACAAGGCGCCACACATGGTCGAGGACGTTCTGAAAACCAAGCCCGGCCCCCGCCGGACAGGTCACACTACTCGCAGAGCAGCTTAGCGATCTGGACGGCGTTGGTTGCCGCGCCCTTACGGATTTGGTCGCCGCAGCACCAGAAGGTGATGCCACGCGCGGCCTCGGGGTTCGAGATGTCGCGGCGTACGCGACCGACCCAAATCAGGTCCTGGTCGGAGGTGTCCATCGGCATGGGGAAGCGGTCGTGCGCATCCTCGGCGCTCATGTCGTCAACTAGCTTGACACCCGGAGCGGCAGCCAGCGCGGCACGGGCCTCTTCCACCGTGATGTCGCGCTCGAACTCAAGCGTGATGCTCTCGGAGTGCGAGCGCAGCACGGGCACGCGCACACAGGTGCAGTTCACGCGCAGCTCGGGCAGATGCATGATCTTGCGGCCCTCGTTTTGCAACTTCATCTCCTCGGAGGTAAAGCCCTCCTCCTTGACGCCGCCAATCTGCGGAATCAGGTTGCTCGCGAGCTGGGCGGCAAACGCGCGCGGCTCGGGAATCTCCTCGCCACGGCCCAGGGCGGCCAGCTGAGCCTCGAGCTCGGCCATACCGGGGGCGCCAGCACCCGAAGCCGCCTGGTACGTCGAGACGATCATGCGCTTCACGCCAGCGAGCTGATGCAGCGGCCACGTGGGAACCAGGCCGATAATGGTCGCGCAGTTGGGGTTGGCGATAAGGCCGTGATGCCACTTGATGTCGTCGGCATTGATCTCGGGCACAACCAGCGGCACCTCGGGATCCATGCGGAAGGCATGGCTGTTGTCGACCACGACGGCGCCGCGCTTGACGGCCTCGGGCAGTAGCTCCTTCGCGATGTCGTCGCCGGCAGCTCCAAGCACAATGTCACAGCCCTCAAAGGCCTCGGGACAAGCCTCTTCGATCACGATCTGCTCGCCACGGAACTCGACGGTCTTGCCCGCAGAACGCGCGCTCGCCAGCAGCTTGAGCTTGCCAACCGGGAACTCCTGCTCGTTGAGGCACTCGAGCATCTGGGTGCCCACGGCTCCCGTCGCGCCCAAAATAGCAACCGTGTACTGTTTCACGCTTCCCCCTTTAAAGGTTGTGGCTTTTGCCCGCACGCCAAGCAGGCCGATTATTGTTGCCAGTGTATACAAGAACGGGGCGGGCACGAAACCCGCCCCGTCGAAACGAAACCGAAACGAAACGCCCCGCCATAGATTTTTGAGGCAAGTCCAAAAATCTACTGGGATAGCAGCTACTTGTGGAGCGCGACCAGAGCGGGATCGACCGGCGCGGGAGCCTCCAGATCGGAGACCTTCACAATGCCGTTCTCGTCGGAGAAGGCGCGGTAAATGGTCTGAATCGCCAGATCAAAGTCCTTCTCCTCCACACCGATGATGATATTGATCTCGTCGCAGCTCTGCGAAATCATACGCACGCTCACGCCAGCCTGGCCAAGCATGCCAAACAGGTGGCCCGAGATGCCGGCACGAC
The DNA here is from genome assembly GCA_958427355.1 of uncultured Collinsella sp. Lineage (GTDB taxonomy): Bacteria > Actinomycetota > Coriobacteriia > Coriobacteriales > Coriobacteriaceae > Collinsella. The sequence continues at coordinate 88,403 of CAUACA010000006.1, forward strand.
CGCGCAGGTTACGGCCGACGGTCGCGATAAGTGCCAGACCCTCGACAACCTCGATCTCGAGCGGCTCGACCTCCTGCTGAATGTCGCCCACGAGCGAGTACAGTGAATCGTGAACGTCCCGCTCCTGCACCACGGCGCCAAAGCGGTCGACACCGGTGGGCATGTGCTCGACGGAAACGTCATAGCGCTCGAACACCGAAAGCGCACGGCGCATAAAGCCGACGCGGGGCTTGGTGCGGTCGCGGGCGACGTTGATGGCGACAAAACCGCGCTTGCCGGTCACGCCGGTAATGATGGGCTCCGCCTCGCCTTCATCAGCCGTCTCGCTAATGATGGTGCCGGGGTCCTGCGGCGCATTGGTGTTCTTGATGACCAGCGGAATGCCTGCCTCGCGCACGGGGAACACGGCTTCCTCGTGCAGGACGCTTGCGCCCATGTACGAAAGCTCGCGCAGCTCCTCGTAGGTAACGCGCGCAATGGGCTGAGCCTCCGGAACAATACGCGGATCCGCAGAATAGAAACCCGAGACGTCGGTCCAGTTCTCGTAAAGGTCGGCGCCCAGGCACTTAGCCAAAATCGAGCCCGAGATATCGCCGCCGCCACGATCGAGCAGCTTGATCTGGCCCTCACGCGTCGCGCCGTAGAAACCGGGCATAACAAAGCCGCCCTGCTGACCGTACTCCTGCACCAGCTCGGAGGTGCGGTTCATGCTGAGCGTACCGTCGTGATGGAACGCAACGACCGTCGCGGCATCCAGGAACGGCAGGCCCAGGTACTCGGCCATCAGGCGAGCGGTGAAGTACTCACCGCGGCTCACGAGCTCCTCGGTGGAGTAACCGCCCGAGCGGGCGCGCTCGGCAAAGGCCGCGAACTCCTCGCGGATGGGATAGGTAAGCTCCAGCTCGTCAGCAATATCAAAATAGCGCTGGCCAATGTCCTCGAGCAACTCCTCGCACGACACGTGATACTTAACGTGCGCGTTAACCAGGTAGAGTAGGTCGGTCACCTTGGTGTCGCCCTTAAAGCGGCGACCGCAGGCAGAAACCACCACAAAACGGCGGGCAGGGTCGGCATCGACGATGGCCTTGATCTTCTTGAAGTGTTCGGCGTCGGCGACCGACGAGCCGCCAAACTTGGCAATCTTAATCATGGGCTGGAGGTTACCTTTCTAAAAGCCTCTGCGAACCTATTTTGCGTGCTCTGATACCATGGTTTCACCGATTGGGACCAAGGCATCCGAGGAGCAGTGTTATATGGGAACTTATCATAGTACACGAGGACGCACTTTATCGTGCTCAAGTAAGGTGGCAATCCGTACCGGCATCGCTCCCGACGGGGGTTTGTTTGTCTCGGACGAGCTCGGCACCCAGCAGGTCGATATCAGCTCGCTTGCAGCTAAATCGTACTTTGAAATCGCTCAAGATGTGTTGGGAATGTTACTGAATGATTACACGGCCGAAGAAATTTCGGCGTGTGTCGACGAGGCATACCGCGGCACGTTCGCGAGTGAAGAGGTTACGCCGCTCGTCAAACTCGACGCTGCGCCGGGTGTTGACGCCCCTCAGACCTATGTGATGGAACTCTTTGGCGGCCCTACAAGCGCCTTCAAGGACGTCGCCCTGCAGATGCTCCCCCGTCTGATGGCCCGCACTTCCGCCAAGGACGGCGGCGCCGAGCGCATCATGATCGTCACCGCCACGTCGGGCGACACGGGCAAGGCTGCGCTCGCCGGTTTTGCCGACGCTCCGGGCACGGGCATCACCGTCTTTTATCCCGAGGGCAAGGTTAGCCGCGTCCAGAACCTGCAGATGTCCACGCAGGAGGGCGACAACGTCGCCGTCTGCGGCATCCGCGGCAACTTTGACGACGCCCAGAGCGCCGTCAAGCGCATCTTTGCCGATAAGGAGCTTGCCGAGCGCCTGGAAGCCGCCGGCACGGTGCTTTCGAGCGCCAACTCTATCAATGTCGGCCGTCTGGTACCGCAGGTCGTCTACTACTTTGCCGCCTATGCGCAGCTGCTGCGCGCCGGCGCTATCGAGGCTGGCGACGCCGTAGAGTTCTGTGTGCCCACCGGCAACTTTGGCGATATCTTGGCCGGCTACTACGCCAAGCGCATGGGCCTGCCCGTCGCCAAGCTCATCGTCGCGAGCGACAAGAACAACGTGCTTGCCGACTTCCTGACCACCGGCGTCTACGACCGTAACCGCCCGTTCTTCACGACCATCTCGCCGTCGATGGACATCCTCATCAGCTCTAACCTGGAGCGCATGCTGTACTTCCTGTCCGATGGCGACTGCGAACTCGTTGCCGGCCTTATGGAGCAGTTGGCACAGACCGGTCGCTACGAGGTACCCGCCGAGCTGCTGGCCAAGATTCAGAGCGTCTTTGGCTGCGGCTGGGCCAGCGAGGACGAGGTCCGCGCTGCCATCAAGAGTTGCTGGGACGCCAACGGCTACGTGATCGACCCGCACACCGCTTGCAGCTATCACGTCTTTGAAAAGGTCGCTCCCGCCGAGGGCGCCAAGGCTCGCGTGCTGCTTTCGACCGCCAGCCCCTACAAGTTCCCGCGCACCTGCTGCGACGCCCTGGGCCTCGACGTTCCCGAGGATGATTTTGAGGCTATGCGTGTACTCGAGCAGGCCACCAACACGGTCGCCCCGGTCCAACTCGCCGAGCTTGAGTCCAAGCCTGTCCGCTTCGAAGACGTCTGCGACGTAGCCGACATGGCCAACTACGTCGAGTCTGCAGCAAAAAAGATGACTACCAACTAAAACCCCTTATAAGGCGCCGGCGAAAGCCGGCGCACCTTCTTTTTATTTAGCTTTCGGGATAATGACGAGCATGCGAGCGGGTCTGGCCGTTTAGTTCGTCGCGAGTTCCGCACGAGCCGGAAAGCACTTAATGTGCTTTCCGAGCGAGCCAGGACTGCCCGAGCAGCGAACTAAACGGCCAGACCCGCCCAGGAGGACCCACATGATCAAAATCACCGTCCCAGCAACCAGCGCCAACCTAGGCATCGGCTACGACACCCTCGGCATGGCCGTCAGCCTCTACTCGCACTTCACCTTCGAGCGCGCCGACAAGCTCACCATCACGGGCTGCCCCAAGGAGTTCCAAAACGAGAATAACCTGGTCTATGTGAGCTTTGTCGATGCGCTGGCCGCATGGGGCGAGCCGGCCTTCCCCGTTGCCATCGACATCCAGACCGACGTGCCCGTCGCCCGCGGCCTGGGCTCCAGCTCCACCTGCGTCGTCGCCGGCATCATGGCAGCCGCCGCACTGACGGGCCACACCGTCGACCGTGCCGAGCTTGTTCGCATTGCCACCGAAGTCGAGGGGCATCCTGATAACGTCGCTCCCGCCATCCTTGGCGGCGCCGTCTGCTCCTTTACGCCGACCGATTCGCTCCCCCAATGTCTGCGCTACGAGGTGAGCGATCGCTTGCGTTTTATTACCGTGATTCCGCCCTACGAGGTACATACGAGCGAGGCGCGCAAGGTCGTGCCGCAGGAGATTCCACTCTCCACCGCCGTATGGCAAATGGGCCGCATCGCCGGCATGACGCGCGGCCTGGAGACCGGCGACCTTGACCTGATTGCCGCCGCTAATGACGACCGCATTCAGGAGCCCTATCGTCGCCGCCTGATTCCCGACTACAACGCCGTGCGCGACACCTGCCTTAACGGCGGCGCTAAAACCATCTGGATTAGCGGCTCGGGCTCGACCCTCATGGCTGTGACCGACGACACCATCGTGGCAAAGTTCCTGCAGGTCAAGCTGCGCGAGCAGTTCCCCAAGTGCGACACGCATATCCTCACGTGCGACACGGAAGGCGCTCAAATCGAGTACCTGTAGACATCCTCCTCATATACCTGTCCGGGACGGTCGGGATATTCCCTCAAAATCGTCCTCGCGCATGAAGGCCCCTTGTCCTGCTCCTACGGAGCGACGGACAAGGGGCCTTCGCGCTGCGGAATGATTTTGAGGGAATATCCCGACCGTCCCTGCGCCTACCTTGCTGAGGATGTCTACAGGGACCCACGCTTTGAAGGGGCGCCAGGCTGATAGTTGATTTTTATTGGCAGGGGCTCTTGCTGGTAAGGGGCACTCACTAGAGGCAGGCCTCGGCAATGCGGCGCTTAAGCTCGTCGATGCCGGTGCCGGTCTGGGAGCTCGTGATGATCACATTCTCGGCAGGGACGTTGAGCTGCTTTTTGATGGCTGCTGCCTGGCGGGCCTGTTGGGTGCGGCTGAGCTTGTCGGCCTTGGTGAGGCAGACGATAAAGTTGAACTCGTTGCCCTGCAGGTAGTCAATCATGTCGTGATCGAGCTTGCTGGGGTCGTGGCGGATATCCACCAGAGAGACGACCAAGTTAAAGCTGCGCTCGGAGTCAAAGAAATCGCCAATGAGCTCGGCCCAGCGGTCGCGCTCGGCCTTGGAACGACGGGCGAAACCGTAGCCCGGCAGGTCCACAAAATGCACGTCGTCGGCCTCAAAAAAGTTGATGTTGCTCGTCTTGCCCGGCGTGCTCGAAACCTTGACCAGGTTCTTGCGGCCAAAGAGTTTGTTCATGATGGAGGACTTGCCCACGTTGGAGCGGCCGACGAAGCTCACCTCGGGACAGGTTGACTCGGGAATCTGCGAAACCTTGCCGTAGCTGGCGACGAACTTGGCAAGCTGGTAGTTAATTGAATCGGCCATGGACACTCCTTGGTCGTAGGTTCTTACAAAACGGGCGTGCTATTGCGCGGCGGCGATACGACGAACGATGTCAAGCGTGATGCCGCTCGCGGTGCGAGCGTACTCGTCCAGATCGAACTCGCGCTCGCAAAACGCGTCATATGCCTCGTCACAATTATCGCTGATAGCGCGCAGTACCAGGCAATCGACACCATTCTTGGCCGCGATGTGCGCAATTGCCGCGCCCTCCATCTCGACGCAATCGGCATGCGTGGCCTCAATCGCAGCGTTACGCATGGCGTCACCCGTAACAAAGCGATCACCCGTGGCGATAGTGCCACACAGGAACTGCTTGGGGTCCTTCTCCGCAGAAGTCTCATCCGCCGAGGCATCCACAAATCCATGCTCGGCAAGCACGGCGGCGGCAACATCAGCCAACGCCGGTGTCGAGACAAACTCCTCGAGCCCCGGCGCGGACTCGGCGATGAGTGCCGTATCGGTATCCAGATAGCGCAGGCACTTGCCTATAACCACGTCGTTAATATGGAGTTTAGGGTTTAGGTCGCCCGCAATGCCCGAAAACACAACGGCCTGCGGGGCGTATTTGCTGATGAGATGCTGCGTTGCGGCAGCGGCGTTCACGGTCCCCATGCCTGCCGTCGTGGCGACTACCGTCAGACCCGAAAGCCCACCGTTCACAACGGTCAAGCCCGCCTCCTGCGACTCATGCGCGCCACTTAGCTCTTCCTTAATCTGCGCAACCTCTTTTTCGAGTGCGCCTATGATCGCGATGGTTGCCATGCCATCCCCCAAACCCGTGAAAACTGCTATCCACGGTATGGTACCAGCATTTTGACTCAACCGCGCAATACGAAGCCGCTAGACCACCGCAGCGCGGGTATCGTAGAGGAGCAAAAGACTTGCTAGCCGATGGCGTTTTTTAGCTCCGCACGGCGCTTTCTCATGCCGGCCATAACGGCGTTGCGCAGCTCGGGCATGCGCGCGGTATCCATCTGCGGAACGCCCTCGAGCTTATAGGGAATCCCCAGCTGCTCATACTTGACGACGCCCATCGTGTGATACGGCAGCATCTCCAAACCCACCACATTATGCCACGGAGCGATGAGACGACCGAGCTTCTCGCACTCCTCCACCGTGTCGGTAATGCCCGGCACCACCACGTGGCGGATAACGACCTTGATCTTGCGACGTGCAAGCTCATCGCCAAACGCCAAGATGCGTGCGGGATCGCAACCGGTCAGCTTTTTATGCTCGACCGGGTCGGCATGCTTAATATCGAGCAGTACCATGTCGGTCTCGTTGAGCACGGCATCGAACTTCTCGGGGTGGTTGGGGTCAAATGCATAGCCACAGCTATCTAGGCAGGTATGTACACGACCATCGTGGTTATTGTGCATGGCGTGGAACAGGTCGGCCAAAAACTCAGGCTGCAGGAGCGGCTCGCCGCCGGACACCGTAATACCACCGCTGCGGTAAAACTCATGGTTACTCTGGAACTCGTCCATAAGGTGCTCGACGGTCACCATCGTGCCGCCGTTAACCAACCAGGTATCGGGGTTGTGGCAATACGCACAGCGCATGGGGCAGCCTTGGACAAACACTACGAAGCGGATGCCGGGTCCGTCGACCGTCCCCATCGTCTCGATCGAATGCACGCGGCCAAGGGCAAACGCAGAGTCCTCGGGACGAGCGTCCACACCCTCAAGCGTCATTTCTGCCATTCGCGCTACCTTGCCTCTCCTTGGATGCAACCAATTAAAATGCCAGAGCCATTCTAGCCCATGTGCTTGCGTTTAAACGTCTCGGGCTAGAATGGCACGTTTTAATCTATCCCCCATCACCATGGCTGGGGTCTACGTCGAGATGTCAGGCTGAAGAACGCTCGCCTGCGGCCTTTACGCTTTAAGCGTGAGCACCGCACCGAAGGCGGTCGGGCCGCAGTGGCTCGAGATGACGCCGCCGACCTGAGTCCAGGTAATGTCCTTAAAGCCCAGGTCGTGCGCATAGACTTCCATGTCGTCGCGCAGCTCCTGGGAAAGGCCTACCGAATACGCCAGGCCAATGTGCGAGTAGTCGATCTCGCCCTTCGCAACCATGTGGTCAATAAAGGCGCGGGCGCACTTGAGCATAGAGCCGCGGAACTTCTTGGTCGCCACGAACTTGCCGCCCGTCACCTCAATGCAGGGCTTAATCTTGAGCAGATGTGCGCCAAGGAATGCGACGTTGGACAGACGACCGCCTGCCTTAAGGAAGGCTAGGTCGGTAGGAACAAAGCCCAGCAGCACACGGTCCATGACGGAGTTCGTAAATGCAAAGATCTCGTCGACGGTGGCATCGGGGTGAGCCTCGATGTATTTGGCAGTCTCGACGACAACGAGCGACTGGCCCACCGAGACAAAACGCGTGTCCATGGAGTAGACGTAGTCGCGACCCTTGGCGGCGATCTTCGATGATTGATGTGAGCAGGTCGTGGCCTCGGAATACGCGAGATGCAGAATAGTCGCATCGGGCTGCTCAGCGTGAATGCGGTCGTACACGTGAGCAAAATCCGCAGGCGCGCAGCCACTGGTCTTGGGCATCACGCCAAACTCGTTGCAGCGCGAGTAAATCTCGAGCGGATCGATTGAACCATCTTCAACGGTCTCGTCACCAATCGTAACATGCATGGGCACGCGCACGATGCCGTAGCGCTCGCAGAGCTCCGGCGTCACATCCGACCCAGACTCAACCACGATTACGTACTTGCCCATTCTTATCACGACCCATCTCGACATTGGCTTTTCAATACATGGCACGCGCCGCCGCACTGTTGCACAACGGCCGCAAAGCGCCAAAGAGACGCCGCCCCTTGCACACAACAAAGGACAGCGTCTCCCTGGAAAACTCCGTGCTTACCTGAGATTTTACACGGTTTATTAATAGGTGTTACTTACTCCGCAAACGGTAGCTATACGCGATAAACGGTAGTTCGCTGCGGCAACTGCGACACATTCCGCCCAGCAAGTCCAATCGTGTTCCACGCACGGTTAATGCGCGAGACGGTAGAAATCCATCGACGCCGCACCCTCGGCATGCAACCCCATCGCCGAAACCGCCGGCGAATAGGTACGGCTCGTAAGTGCTGCCTCGCCGCCGTTGGCAAAAATCTCGACCATCGTAGTGTCCGAAAGCACGCGCAGGTCGCGAAGCTCGCTGAGCTCAATCGACCTCCGGTCTCGCCCATAGCCTTCATTACCCATATCGAGGGTAAGCATCCCCTCCGCATAACGCACAAAGACACCCTTGCGGATTTCGAGCTCGATCATCTTGGCGCCCTCACAGGAAACCACGACATCAAACAGGCGTCCCGGCTCCTCGACGGTCTCTTCGCCTACAGCACGAACGCAGCCGCCGCGCATCCTCTCAATCTCGTGCGCCGGCTGCTGGCAGAGCTTACCATCGCGCATGCTCAGCTCTCGCGGCACCGTCAACGCGCACTGCCACCCGCGCGCCACCGTCGGGTTTTCTGCCGTCGCATCGGGGCAACCCGACCATCCGATCATCAAACGCCGGCCTGCAGCATCCTCAAAGGACTGCGGAGCATAGAAATCAAAACCGGCATCGACTATCGGGGGCATGCCCTGCCCGACGATTTTAAAGCTCGGCGCCTCCCAATCGGCCTCGATGGGGAACCACACGCACTGATGCGGATTGCGGTAACGCCAACCATCGGCAGGCACACCCTGCGGACAGCAAACGAGAATAAGCTCGCCATCGAGCTCAAACAGATCGGGGCACTCCCACATAAAGCCAAACTTCTCGCCCAACTCAATGCGCGTCGCATAGCTCCAGTCCTCAAGATTGCGCGAGGTATAGACAAGCACGCAGCCACGGTCGTCTTTCGTACGAGCGCCCAGAACCATGTAGTAGATACCATCGTGCTCAAGGATCTTGGGGTCGCGCACGTGCGTACCGATATCGTCGGGGTAATCGACCGGTCCAACAGCTATGCACTTCTCGCCCAATTCGTCGGGATTCTCGGCAACCATATGAATCTGGTTTTGCTCACGGCCCGTCAACACGTAGTCGTAATCATCACGGTCAAAATGCTTAACGTTGCCGGTATAGAAGTAGTGAATCTTGCCATCACGTACAAAGGCAGAACCAGAATACGCTCCACTCGAATCCAAATCGGAATCGGGGAACAGCACGGGGCCGTGATTCTCGTACGTCACAAAATCCTTTGTCGTCAGATGGTTCCAAAGCACTGGACCGCCATGCGCAGCATCGAACGGATCGTATTGATGATAGATGTGATACGTATCACCAATCTGAACCAAACCATTGGGGTCGTTGAGCCAGCCAAGCTCAGGCTCCACATGGAACAAAAGCCTATCGGGGTCGGATGCGATGCGAGCCGCCGTCTCATCCTGTCCGGCACGCCACTGCTCATAGTCCGCGCGTGTCACCTTATTTTTTTGATTAAACATCGCCGTTGACTTTCTCGTCTATGGGAAAGGACGCTCGACTCGCACGAGCCGAACGCCCTTCCCCAAATGGACTTATCCGCACATTACGCTGAACGGCTCAACTAGAAGCTAACGTCGAAGCCAGCGCCAGCGCCCTCTTCATCGGTGGTCGGCACGCCCTTTGCCTTGTTGTAGGCAAAGATCAAGACGATCGGCACGATGAAGGCGATGAGATTGCCAGCCACATACCACACGAGCGTCTCGGGCGTAACGATGAGCAGGCCAAGCACGCCGGTCAGACCCTGACCGATGGCGCGCACCTCAAAGAGCTTCACGAAGGCACCGCCGCAGCCTGCACCGATGCAAGCGCAGATGAACGGGATGATCGAGTAGCGCATGTTTGCAGCAAAGATTGCGGGCTCGGAGATACCGACCAGCGTCGGGATAAAGGACGACATGCAGATGTTGCGCTCTTTGGAATGCTTCTTGTGAATGAGGTACATGCCGATGGCGCCGCCGCCCTGGGCGATGATGGAAACCGACCAGATGGCCTGGATGTAGTTGAAGCCAGTCGTGGCAACGAGGTTTGCCTCGATACCCTGGATGAACTGATGCGTACCGGTAACGACAAGCGGCTGCAGGAACGCGGCGAAGACAAAGGCACCGAAGACGCCCATCCTGTTGTACAGGATATCGATTACGCCGGCGAGGACGTCGCCGATCAGGTTGCCGAGCGGGCCGAACACGGTGAACAGGGCGACGTTAGCAAGAATCAGGGTAACGGTCGGGACAAAGACGAACGAAACGACCTCGGGGATGTACTTCTGGGCAATCTTTTCGACCTTGGCCATAAACCAGGCAGTCAGGATTGCAGGGAACACGCCACCCTGGAAAGCAACCATGGGAATGGAGAGCGGACCAAAGTTCCAGTACTCAGCACCCGTCGGGTCCATAACGAACGTGTTGCGGTTCATAAGGCTCGGGTGAACCATGACGATACCGACGAGGATGCCCAGAATCGGGTTACCGCCAAAACGCTTCACCGCGCTGTACATAACCAGGACAGGCAGGTAGTCAAACGTGGTGGCGATAATGGCAAAGAAGCTTGCGAGGTTCTTGAGGAACTCGCTGTGATCGGCAAGGCTGCCCTCCATGCCAAAGAGGCCGTTGGCAACGATCAGCGACTTAAGGCCGATGATGATAGCGGCGCCGACGAAGGCGGGAATGATGGGGATAAAGATGTCCGAGAATACCTTGAGGACCGAGAAGAACTTGCCCTTCTTGTCCGCCTCGGCGCCCTTGACCTCGGAAGCGCTGATCTCCTTAACGCCCGTCAGAGCCATAAACTCATCGTAGACCTTGTTGACGGTACCGGTACCGAAGATGATCATGAGCTGGCCGCTGTTGTACAGCAC
>CAUACA010000007.1 GCA_958427355.1 uncultured Collinsella sp.
TCAGGGAATTGTAATTGATGGTGAAGGTTCAAAGGTTATTTGCAAAGACTAATTTAAACTTCCAGTTTGCTGCACTCGCTCCTAGCAGGGTTTGGGGCAGGCACGCCCAACAAGAAGCCGTCCCAAAGGGGCAAGAATGGGGACTGCGGACGATTTCTTGGACCGTTACGTGGCCCTTCCCAGCGCGGAGCGAAACTCGGCCGGCGTGCGGCCACCGAGCGCATCGCTGCACCTCTCCGTATCGTATCGGCCGATCCAGCCCCCGAGCTCCTCGATGAAGCGGGCGGGGGTCCATTCCGACCAGTCCCTGCCGTACCAGAACTCCTTCTTGAGCAGGCCGAAGAAGCCCTCCATCGCCGTGTTGTCCGGGCTGCAGCCCTTGGCGGACTGGATTGGCTAAACTGATGTGGACAGATCCGGGAGGGGCGCAAGAGACGGGAGGGCCGTGTACGCGTTCCTGCGCGAGGACCGCGGGGAGGGACTGCCTGGGTACGGCACCTGTCAACTCGGTCTACGTCTTTGATGACCGGGTCGTACTCAATATCAACTTCACGGATCATGCCAAAACGGTCACCCGTGAGGAAGTGTTGGATTCGAGTGCTGTGGACAATGTTCCAGCATGCTGGGATCGAACTCGCTAGCCGGAATCACACGGTATCCGTGGCGCAGGAGCAGGTCGACGAAAACGCCGTTACCCGGTGTGAGCGTACCGCTGAACGTTCCGTCGTAGATACGGCCTACACCACACGAGGGGCTACGGTCCTGCAAGACGCACGCAGCGATCTGGGACGGGCCGCCCGCTTGCTCGCACATATCGAGCGCGCGCTCTGCACCCAGGCGAAACTCGCGATCGACCGAGACGCCCTCGCAGGTACGGACCTCGCCGTTCACAATCTCGGACGGCTTGCGCGGCGTGGGCAGGCCCCCAAAGACCTCAGGGCACACCAAGAGGACCTCGGTCCCCGTACGCTCGCAGGCCTCGACCAGCTCGCGATGGTAGTTATCGAGCCCGTTATACTTGCAGCTCTCGCCTATTAAACAGGCGCTCACCACGATCTTCATATACAACACTCCCCACGCAAAACGCCCCATTTGAGATGGACACTCAAATGGGGCGATTGACACTGCGCAACTAGTATTACTGCTGCTTTGGCATCAGCGGATTCTCGCGCGTGAGGAGATTCATAAACTCCTCGCCCGTGATCGTCTCCTTCTTGTACAGATAACGAGCCAGCTCGTGGAGCTTAAACTTGTTCTCCTTCAGAATCTGCAAAGCGCGGTCGTGCGCATCCTCGATCAGCTTGGCGACAATCGCGTCCACGCGCTCGGCCGTACCGGGGGCGCAGGTGAGCGACGTGTCCTGATTGAGATACGCGTTCTGCACGGTACCGAGCGCCATCATGCCAAACTCGTCGGACATACCAAAGCGCGTCACCATATTACGGGCGAGCTTGGTGGCCTGCTCGATGTCGTTGGCGGCGCCGGTCGTCATCTCTCCAAAGATGAGCTCCTCGGCTGCGCGGCCACCGCAATAGACAGCGAGCTTGTCCAAGACCTCCTGGCGCGTCGTCAGGAAGCGCTCGTCCTCCTCGACCTGCATGGTATAACCAAGAGCACCGCTCGTGCGCGGCACGATGGTGATCTTCGTGACCGGCGCAGAGCCCTTCTGGCGAGCGGCAACGATGGCATGGCCGATCTCGTGATAAGAAACGACCTGCTTCTCGTGGTCGGACAGCACCGTGGACTTACGCTGTTGGCCGGCAATGACGACCTCCACCGACTCCTCGAAGTCGTCCTGGGTTGCACGCTTGCGACCCTCGCGAACGGCGCGCAGGGCGCCCTCGTTGATGATATTGGCCAGGTCGGCGCCCGAGGCACCGGGCGTGGCGCGGGCAATCGCGGTCAGGTCGATCGGCGGCTCGGTCTTCACGCTCTTAGCATGCAGCTCGAGGATGTTCTTGCGGCCGGTCAGATCGGGCAGCTCGACGGGGATGCGGCGGTCAAAACGACCGGGGCGCAGTAGAGCGGGATCGAGACTGTCGGGGCGGTTGGTTGCGGCAAGGACAACGATACCCTTGTGGTTATCGAAGCCATCCATCTCGGTCAGCAACTGATTGAGCGTCTGCTCGCGCTCGTCGTTGCCGCTAAAGCCGCCGCCATCGCGCTTCTTACCGATGGTATCGATCTCATCGATAAAGACGATACACGGTGCCTTTTCCTTGGCCTGCTTAAACAGGTCACGAACCTTAGCAGCGCCGCGACCGACAAACATCTCAACGAACTCAGAGCCCGAAATGCTAAAGAACGGAACACCGGCCTCGCCGGCAACAGCCTTGGCAAGCAGGGTCTTACCGGTACCCGGAGGGCCAACAAGGAGAGCACCGCGCGGCAGCTTGGCGCCGATCTCCTCGTAGCGCTGCGGCTTCTCCAGAAAGTCGACGACCTCCTTGAGAGACTCCTTGGCCTCTTCCTGACCGGCGACGTCCTTAAAGGTCACGCCCACGTCCTTGGAGGCGATCACGCGCGCGCCGGACTTACCCAGTCCGCCACCGCCAAAACCGCCGCCGCCAAAGTTCATCGACGGGCCGTCATCGCCCATAGCCTTCTTCATGCGGCGGTTGAGCCACCAACCGATGAGGAAGAAAATCGCCATGGGAAGAATGAGTGTGAGCAGGTAGTAGGTCATCAAACCCGAGTTTTTATCGGGAACGACCGACTCCAGCGAAGCGCCAGACTCAAGCACGCGATCGGTAAAGCCCGCGTCATTCGGCACACCGGTCGTCTTGTAGGCGATGTTCTCGTCCTCGCCCTTCTTGGTGTAATAAATCGAGTAATCGTCCGTGTTGTACTCGACCTTGTCGACGCTCTTCTTATCGAGCGCTTTGACAAACGTCGAGTAATCGGTCTTCGTAATCTGCTGCGTGTGACCGATGTTGGGGAACAGAACGGTCGAGAGCACGAGGTAGACGACGAAGGCGATGAGCACGTAGAGGATCATATTCCGTCTACGCTTGTTGTCATCCATCTCCATCTGCTTGAACTCCATCTACTGGGGTTGATAATGCTAACTAGAATACCCAACCCGGCCGGCGATAAACCGACGCCGGGCACGAAAGGATAGAGATGGCATCACTCGAAGTCGGCAAGGTTCAGATCTATACGGGCGATGGCAAGGGCAAAACCACGGCTGCGCTGGGATTGGCGATGCGCGCCACAGGTTATAGGCTCGACGTACTCATGCTGCAGATTGCCAAGAAGCTGCACTGCGCCGAGCATGACGCAGCGCCTCGATTGGGGTTACGCATCGTACAAGCCGACCGCGACACGCCCGAAGCCTGTGCCGCACAGATCATGGAGCTCGCACGCGAACAGATTAGCAAGGTCGACTTGCTGATCTTGGATGAGCTGGGGGAAGCCATGCAACGGGGCTTTGTGACGCGCGAAGATGTCGAAGCGTTGATCGCGATGAAACCGACCGCCACGGAGCTCGTACTCACCAGCCGCGGCTTGCTGCCCCTCGCCGACCTTGCCGACCTAGTAACCGAAATGCGCCCCGTCAAACACTACTTCGACGAAGGCCTCCTAGCCCGCCAAGGCATCGAATACTAATTGATGCAAAGGGGACGGAAGAAAACGGATCACTTCGCCTTATCGCCAGCCAATGATCCGTTCTCCTCCGTCCCCTACGGATCAATTAGGCGGTGGCGCGGCCGAGCCAGTTGCCGCTGTGGTGGTAGATGGTGAACATCGTGGCCGTAATGAGCCACGTTACGGGGTAGACCAGCAGTAGATGCTCGAGCGACGGATCGAAAGGCATGATCGCAAACACCCAGATCACCCTCAAGACAACGGTGCCAAAGATGGTGAGCATCATAGGCTGCAGACTCACGCCGGCACCGCGAATGGAGCCCGACGCGTTTTCGATAATCGAGAAGATCGCGTAGAACGGCGCGATGAAATGAAGAATCGTCGTGGTGTACGCCGAAATCGAAGCATCGTCGACGAACAGACGCGACAACGGACCCGAGAACACCAGCAGCACGGCAGACAGGCCACCAATGAGCATAAACGACAGCACGAGCGACGTATGGTAGCCCTTGCGCATGCGCTCGTAGTTGCGCGCGCCAAAGTTCTGTGCCGAGAACGTGGTGATCGACACGCCGAGCGCCTCGGTAACCATCCAGACAATGCCATCTAAGCGGCCCGAAAGACCCCACGCCGTGGTGACATCGGCACCAAACGAGTTGACCGACACCTGAATCAAAACATTGGAAATCGAATAGGCAGCAGACTGAAAGCCAAGCGGCAGACCACACGAGATCATGCTCTTGCAAATACCGCGATCGATGCCGAGCTTAGACAGCGAAAGACGCCATGCGCCCGGAGCGCGCATCATGCGAAACACGATCATCGTTGCATTGGAGCAAATGGTCAGCGCCACTGCGATGCCGCAGCCCAGCGCCTCCATATGCAACACAGCGACAAAGATGATATCCAGCACCACGTTAACCAGGCAGCCAGAGGCAATGATCACGGCGGGCCCGCGTGTGTCGCCCACGGCACGCAGCAGTGCGGTTCCCATATTAAGCAGCAGTGCCGCAACCATCGCGGCAAAATAACAGCGAGCATAGGCCACGCCCTCGGCCAATAGTTCATGCGGCGTGTTCATAAGCACCAGCATGGGCTCAACGAACACTATGCCAAGAATCGAGAAAACGATACCGCCCACCAACGCGAGCGTCATGGCGGTATGGACCGAACGACTCAGTCGCTCATCATCGTGCTGGCCAAAATACTGACCGGTAATGACCGCGCAGCCGGCGCCGACGCCAACGCAAAAGCCAATGCAGAGCTCGGTGAGCACCATCGTGGCTTGAATACCACCCAACGCGAGCTTGCCGCCAAACTGACCGACGATATAGGTGCCGATAAGCGTGTAGGCCTGCTGAAAAAACGAACTAAAAAAGATGGGAACGCACAGCGACAGCAATTGCTGCCAAATGACACCTTGCGTTACATCGATAGCCGTAGATTTCTTAGCCACACGCCCTCCCCACACGCATAGGTCAAACAGCAAAACAGCAATTTAAAACCAAAGCCAAAACCAGCTTAGCACCGACTGGCAGCGACCGAAACACCCCGAATTAGAGCACGGTGCGGAATAACTGCCTAGTGATACAAACCCGGCTGGTAGTGATACTCATTGCTCACGTGCGGGCATAGCTGCCAAAAGGCGACAGCGCTCGCCGCGGCCACGTTGAGCGAATCGACCCCGTGCGCCATCGGAATGCGCACCGCGTGGTCACAGCCGGCAATGGTCTTGGCGCCCAAGCCGGCACCCTCGGTGCCCATAAAAATCGCCAAGCGATCAATCTTCTGCAGTACAGAATCATCAAGCGAAAAAGAGTCGTCCGTCAACGCCATAGCGGCACACGAAAAACCGGCGTCGTGCAACGCGCTCAGACCATCATGCGGCCACACACGAGCCTCGCTGCCAATGCGCGTCCACGGCACCTGAAACACGGTGCCCATGCTCACGCGGGCCGAGCGACGGTACAGCGGGTCGCAGCACGTCGGGCTGACCAAAATACCGTCAACGTTCAATGCGGCAGCCGAGCGGAAAATCGCGCCGACATTGGTGTGATCGACAATACCCTCAAGCACGCACACGCGCACCGGACGATCCCCCGCCGCCTCGACGACGCCGCCCAAGAACTCATCAACCGGAATCTGACGCGGCCGACGGAACGCCGCGAGCGCACCACGCGTCACGTTAAAACCCGTCAGCTGCTCCATGAGTTCCATGGAAGCCACGAACACAGGAACCGGACCTGCGCCCTCGCGCACAACCAGGCGCTCAAACAGCGGCATCATCTGGTCGAGCCAGCGTTCGCCCAAAAGAAAGCTCACCGGCTCGTATCCGGCACGCACCGCGCGCTCAATAACCTTGGCACTCTCGGCGATAAAGATGCCCTTTTGCGGCTCTAGCACGCAGCGCAGCTCACGCTCGGTCAGTCGCACGTAGGCATCGAGCCGCTCGTCCTCGAGCGAATCAATTCGCAGAACCTCAACGGCATCAGTCATAGCAGCCAGCCCGCACCCTTCTTTACAGCACCTATACAAATATCGGGGCAACGCCATGCGCTGCCCCGCCACTCATTCCAACCCGATAATACCGAAGGGATAATCGGGTTTACGCATCAACGCGACGATACGTCACGAACTCATATTCGAGGCCCTCATCGCCTTCTCCGGCAGCGACAACCGCCGATTCGCTGGCCCGCGCAATCTCCCACGCAGGATCGGCTTCCAAATCGGGAAAGTACGTATCCACGACATGGACGCAGTGGTTATGCGTGACCTCGGCCTCGACGCAATACGGCAAAAACTGCCGATAGACATCGCCGCCACCGATCACCCAGGCAACGGGCTCATCGGCAACCGCAGCGAGCGCCTCGTCGATGCTATGCACCACGTCAACGCCATCGGGCGCAAAATCCTCGTCGCGCGTAAGCACGATATTGCGGCGGTTCTTGAGAGGACGCCCGCCGGGAAAACTCAGCAGGGTCTTGCGCCCCATAATAACCGGGCAACCTTTGGTGCACGCCACAAAATGGCGCATGTCGGCGCGATTGGACACCACCATGCCGCCCTCGCACCCAATGCCCCAGTCGTCACACACGGCGACGATAGCAGATAGCTTACACGTCATGAGCACCACCTACACCGCAATGGGAATGTTCTTGACCTGCGGGCCGTGCTCATAGCCCTCGACGATGAGGTCGTCGGTCGTAAACGCATAGAAGTCATGCACGTCGGGATTCAGCGTTACCTTAGGCGCCGCAAACTGCGGACGCTCAATAAGCTCGCGGACGATATCGACGTGACGGTCGTAAATGTGAGCATCGGCGATCACGTGCAGCAGCTCGCCGGGAATCATATCGACCGACTGCGCAACCATCATGAGCAGAATGGCGTACTGGCACACATTCCAGTTGTTTGCGGCCAAAATGTCCTGGCTGCGCTGGTTGAGAATCATATTGAGTGTGGGCTTGTCGTCCTGCGGACGCTGCGTCACGTTATACGTCACGCTGTACGCGCACGGATACAGGTGCATCTCGGACAAGTCGCTGAACACATAGGTGTTCGTCATAATGCGTCGACTGTACGGTGTGTGTTTAAGATCGTACAGCACGCGGTCCATTTGGTCAAAGTCACCCTCGGCATAATGGCTTTTCTGGCCAATCTGGTACCCGTAGGCCTTGCCGATGGAGCCGGTCTCGTCGGCCCACTCGTCCCAAATATGGCTGTTGAGGTCATGGACGTTATTGGACTTCTTTTGATAGATCCACAGGATCTCGTCCATGGCGGACTTGAGCGCCGTACGACGCAGCGTAAGCGCGGGGAACTCCTCGCGCAGGTCGTAGCGCGCCGTGACGCCAAAGTTTTTAATGGTATAGGCAGGGGTGCCATCCTCCCACACCGGGCGGACCTTTTGGCCCTCGGTGGTGGTGCCATGGTCCAGAATGTCGCGGCACATGGTTACAAACTGTTGATCAGCCTTGCTCATTGACCCTCCTGTCAGTCGCCTACAAGCGAGATTCATTGTAGCCCAGACACACGCGGCCCCACAGCCCAAACATAAGCCCTCATTTTCTGACATATGACAGAAATTCCTTGCGCAAATCTGCACGTTCGCTATTCTATTGTTGACATATGTCAGATAAGGAGTGCGCATGGCAGGAAGACGCGAAAAATTGCGCCGCGTTGGAATCATCCCCGAATATCGCGGCTTTACCCCCGATGGTCTCGCCAGCGGCGATGCCATCGATATGACAGTCGACGAGCTCGAGGTGCTGCGCCTGTGCGACTTGGAAGGCCTTAACCAAGAGGCAGTCGCCCAGCACATGGGCATTGCCCGCGCCACAGTGGCGGCAATCTGCAGCCGCGCGCATCGCAAGGTGGCAAACGCGTTGGTCGATGGACGGGCGATTGTCATCGAGGGCGGCAATATCGCATACTCCCCCATCACCACGACAACGGCCGCATGGCCAGCAAAGGAGGTCGACACCATGAGGGTGGCAACCACGTACGACAACGGCAACATCTTTATGCACTTTGGCCGCAGTGAGCAGTTCAAGATTTACGACATCCAGGATGGCAAGGTGCTCAACGAGCAGGTCGTGGGCACCGGCGGCACCGGTCACGGCGCCCTGGCGGGCCTGCTCGCCAACGGCGGCGTGGACACGCTCATCTGCGGCGGCATCGGCGGTGGCGCTATCAACGCGCTTGCTCAAGCCGGCATCACGGTATACGCAGGTGCCCAGGGCAGCTGCGACGCTTGCGTCGAGGCCCTCATTGCCGGCACGCTCGCACAGAACGGCGAGGCCACGTGCAGCTGCCACGGCCATGACCACGAGCACGCCCATGAGCACGGCGAATCCTGTGGTTGCCACGGCCATCACGAGCACGAGGGCCACGAAGGCTGCGGCTGCCACTAACGGCACGGCACCGCGAATTCGGGCCGCGACGCTGAACGCAACCCAACAATCAAAGCCAACAACAAAGGCCACCCGGTAGCTTCCGAGCGGCCTTTGCCATATCAAGCTGAAATTACAGCACTATTTCTTATTACGCATCTGCGCTTCCATCTGGCGCAGCAGGTCCATATCGGACTTGGGGCCGCCCGTTCCCAGGCCGCCCATGCCGCCCAGCCCCATGGCATCCAGACCGGGAATATTGGGCATGCGCATCTTTTTGCCCTTCTTACCCTTCTTGCCCTTCTTGCCGCCGGCCTGTGCCTGATTGGCCATCGTGCGCATGCGGCCCATCATCTTATTCATCTCGCCCCACTGCTTCATAAGGCTATTGACCTCGGTGGGGGTCACGCCGGCGCCCTTGGCAATGCGGGCACGGCGCTGGCCGTTGATGATGGAGGGGCGAAGGCGTTCCTCCTTGGTCATCGACATGATGATGGCCTCGTTCTTATCGAAGATACCTTCGTCCAGGTTACCACCCATCTGGTTAAGCGCACGCTGGCCACCGGGGAGCATGCCCAGAATGCCCTTCATGCCGCCCATCTTCTTGACGGCCTTCATCTGGTCGAGCATGTCGTTCATGGTAAAGCCCTCGCGCAGCATGCGCTCGGCGGCCTCGAGCTGCTCGGCGTCGGCCGCCTCCTGGGCCTTCTCGATAATGCCGACAACGTCGCCCATACCCAGAATGCGCTTGGCCATACGATCGGGGTAGAACGGCTCCAGCGAATCGGGCTTCTCGCCCATGCTCACAAACTTGATGGGCTTGCCGGTCACCTGGCGCACGGAAAGCGCGCCGCCGCCACGGGCGTCGCCGTCGAGCTTAGAGATGATCACGCCGTCAAAGTCGGTGCGCTCGGCGAAGGTCGAGACGACGTTGACGATATCCTGACCGGTCATGGCATCGACGACCATCAGCACCTGATCGGGCTTGACGGCCTTCTTGATGTCCACGGCCTCCTGCATCATCTGCTCATCGATCTGAAGACGTCCGGCGGTATCGACGATGACCACATCGCGCAGGTGGTCGACGGCCTCCTGGATGGCGCCCTTGGCGATATCGACCGGGTGCGCACCGTCGCCGCGGAAGACCGGTACGCCGATCTCGCCACCGAGCGTGGCCAGCTGGTCGGCAGCAGCGGGACGGTAGACGTCGCACGCGGCGAGCAACGGCGAGCGACCCTGCTTCTTGAGCAGGTAGGCCAGCTTTACGGCAGCCGTGGTCTTACCGGAACCCTGCAGACCCACAAGCATGATGACATTGGGAATACGGTTGCTAAAGACGAGCTTGCTCTCGGTGGAGCCGAGCATCTCGGTAAGCTCGTCGAGCACGATCTTGACGACGTTTTGCGCCGGAGAGAGCGACTCCATGACCTCTGCGGTCATGCAGCGCTCCTTGGTCTTGGCGACGAACTCCTTGACGACCTTAAAGTTAACGTCGGCCTCGAGCAGCGCCATGCGAATATCGCGCATGGCCGAAGTAATATCGGCCTCGGTCAGCTTGCCCTTGCCGCGCAGGCGGTCAAATGTGTCGTTGAGGCGATCGCTCAGGGAATCAAACACTAGTCACTCCTTAATTGGACTCGCCCACCAGGGCGCGGCAGAAATCTTTGGCATTGAACTCCTGCAGGTCATCGACCTGCTCGCCCACGCCGATGCGCAGGATCGGGAGCTTGAGCTTCTCGGCCACGGCCATGGCGATGCCGCCCTTAGCCGTGCCGTCGAGCTTAGTCATGATAATACCGTCCAGGCCCAGCGCCTCGTTAAACTCGAGCGCCTGGTTCAGACCGTTTTGGCCCGTCGCGGCGTCGATCACAAGCACGACCGAAACCGGCATGGGACCGGCGGCCATATTGGCGGCGCGCTTACGGGTCACATTGACCACCTTGGCAAGCTCGCGCATGAGCTCAGGGCTCGTGTGTAGACGGCCGGCGGTATCGATAAGCACCAGGTCGCTGCCGCGCTTGTCGGCCTCGTCGAGCACGTCGTAGCAAACACTTGCCGGATCGGAGCCGCGGTCACGCTTGATAACCGGTACGCCGGCACGCTGCCCCCACACATCGAGCTGCTCGATGGCGGCGGCGCGGAAGGTGTCGGCCGAACCGATCACCACGTTCTTGCCGCGGGCAGCCATGGAGCTCGCGATCTTACCGACCGTCGTGGTCTTGCCGGCACCGTTAATGCCCACAAACAGCACGCAGCTCGGCGTATCGGAAAACGGATCGCGCTCGATGGGCACAAAGTGCTGCTCGAGCTGCTCAGCCAGGGCACGGCGAAGCTGCGGAGCGGTCTTGAGGTTCTTCTTGGCCGCGGCATCGCGTAGGTCATCGGAGACCTGAATGGCGACCTCGGCACCCATGTCACCCATAACGAGGGTGTCCTCCAAGTCCTCCCAAAAATCCTCGTCGACCTCGCCGCCAAAGTAAAAGACCTCGTTGAGGGCCTCGCGACTGCGCTCAAGTCCGCGCGAGAGAGCGTCAAAGAATCCCATTATGCATTCACGACCTTTCCGGTTTCGCGATCGAGTTTTTGCGAGACGACGCGACTGACGCCGTCGGCTTGCATCGAGACGCCATAGAGGACGTCAGCGTCCTCCATAGTACGGCGCTGATGCGAAATGACCAAGAGCTGCGTATCGGAACGCAACACATCGAGCGCGCCGATGAGCTTGGACAGGTTGGCGTCATCGAGTGCCGCCTCGACCTCGTCCAGCACATAGAACGGCACCGTGCGCGTGCGGTACACAGCAAAGAGGAGGGCGAGCGCCGTCAGGCTCTTCTCGCCGCCCGACATGAGCATCATCTTGGTGATGCGCTTGCCGCGCGGCTGCGCCACGACCTCGATACCCGTCTCGGCAGGATGCTCGGGATCGGTCATCTCCAGATGAGCCTGGCCGCCCGGGAAGAGCATAGCGAAGATCTCGCGGAAGTTCGCGTCGACCTTCTCAAACGTCACCAGGAAGGCCTTCCGCATCTTGCGATCAATGGCCACCGTGATCTTGGTGAGCGCCTTGCGCGCGCTCTCCAGATCGGCCAGCTGCTCCTCGATGTAGTCGGCGCGGCGCTTGAGCTGCTCGTACTCCTCCATGGCAACTTGGTTAACGGGACCAAGGTTGTTGATCTGGCGCACAAGCTGGTTGAGTTCGCGCTCAGCGGCATCGAGGTCCGTGGGCGCCGGAAGCATGAGCGCTTCCTCGAGTACCGTGGTGCCATCGGCGGTAATGGCCTTGATGGCAGCCTCGACCTGCACCTCGAGCTTGCCACGCGCGACCTTGAACTCGTTTTGCGTGGCAGAGGCGGTATCGACTCGCTCCTTAGCGCGGGCAACCTCTGCCTTGGCATCCTCGATGGTCTTCTTGAGCGAAGCGGAGTCCGCCTCCTCCAGAGAGGCCTGGTCACGCAGGCGCGCTGCCCAATCCGACGCGCGTTCCAACAGGGCAGAATAGCGTTCGTGCATGGGATCGACGCGCAGGCGCAGCAGCTCGAGCGAGCGCGAGGCCTGGCGTGTTCCGCGGATACGACGGTCGATGCCCTCAAGACGATGCTCCAGGTCGGGCACGCGGCCCTTCAGCGAACGTAGGCGCTCGCTCGTCTGGGCCAAGCGAACCTTGGCGTCGGCGAGCTTGCCGGCGGCCTCGGAATCGTCACGGCGAACGCGGTCGAGTTCGTCGTTGGCCTCGGCAATCTGGAGACCCAGGTCGCTTGCCTGCGCACGGGCCTCGTCGCGCGAACGGGTGAGCTCGTCAACGCGCGGGCGCGCAGCGCGAACGGCCTCTGCGGCCTGCTCGCGGCGCTTGGAGATGCGCACGCGCTCGACCTCGGCATTGTTGGCGCTTTGCTCCAAGCGGCCGATCTCGGAGAGCAACGAGCGGCGCTCGCCCTCAAGACGGGCGATCTCGCCGGCGGCATCGCCCTCAGCGACACGCGCTTCCTCAACGGCCGCATTGGCCTCAACGACCTGATCCGACACATGCTCAAACACGGCAGCCAAATCGGGCTCCAAGCCCTCCAGCTCGCGAATGCGACGCTTGCGCTCCAGGGCACCCGACGCCTCGCCGGCATCTAGGCCCACGCGCACAAGGCCGCCACAGCTTACGCGGGCGCCATCGGGGGTCACATAGGTCACACCGTCAATGACAGGCGCAGCCAGCGCGGCAGCCAAGTCATCGACCACGTAATAGCCACCGAGCAGCGCCTCGACGACGGGTCCGTAGCCTGCGCGCACGGACAGACGATCAACCAGGCGGATACCGGCAGCGCCCTCAGCGGCGGTAGAGCCGCTCACGCCGCGCGCCACCAGCAGTGCTTCGCCCGAGGCCTTCTTTTGGTCCAGAGCCGCACGACCGGCACGCTCAAGCGTGGCGGCGTCATCAAACAGCAGCGCATCGATATCGCCGGCGAGCAATTGCTCAACCAGGCCCTCAAGCTCGCGCGGGGCCTCCAGCACGTCGCCCAGACGACCCAAGACATCGTCGCCCAGCGCACCCACCAGACGGCTCACGAGCGGCGAGCTGTCGGCCATGCGGGCATCGAGTTTCTTTTGGCTGGCAAGCTCCGAGCGCACCTCGGACAGCTTGTTGCGCGCCTCACTCTCACGATTACGCAGGTCCTTCAGGGCCGCGCGTGCCGTCTCGGTGGCCTCACGCGCATCAACCTGAGCCTGGCGCGCTTCCTCAAGAGCGCCTTCAAGCTCCTCGGCGCGGTCGCGACGGCTCTCGAGCGAAGCCATGACCTCCTCGAGCTGCTCGTCAATCTGCTCCAGGCGCGAGGCATACATGTTGTCCTCGACCTCGGCATTGCTCAGTGAGTCCTTCACTTTGGCGAGCTCGAGCGCGGCGTTATCGGCCACGCGCTGCACATCGCGCTGCTCACGCGTAAGCTGCGAAATCTGATTGTCGAGCGCCACGCGCCGCTCGTGGAGCTCAGCGGCGGCAGGACCAGCGGCGTCAACGTCCTCCTGGGCCTGCATATGCGCACCGGTCACTTCCTCAAGCTGCGCACGCGCGTCCTCGAGCTCCTCGACCACGCGACGACGCTGATGCTCGGAGCTCGAAATCTGACCGCGCATGTCAGACAGGCGCGACACCATGTTGTGGCCCTTTTCCTCGAGCAGGCGCATGTCGGAGTTAATGCGGCCGACCACATCTTGCATATGACGGCGTTGCTCGCCCAGGTCGCCCACAAACAGGCCCTTTTCCTCAAGCATAACCTGGAGCTTCTCGAGCTCGCGCTCCTTTTCGCTCATGCGGTACTGCGCAAGCTCCAGCTCGGCAGCACCTTCCTTGGAGCGGCTCTCCAGGTCGTTCCACTGCGACTGCAGCGAACGCAGCTCGTCAACGGCCAGCATCTGCGTAAGCTCGTTCGCGCGCGAGGACAGCTCTTTGTACTTGCGCGCGCGATCGACCTGACGCTCCAGCGGTCGCAGCTGACGGGCGATTTCCTTATTGATGTCGCGGGCACGCGTCAGGTGCTCGTCCATCGACTTAATCTTTTTGAGCGCACGCTCCTTGCGGCGCTTGTGCTTGGAAATGCCGGCGGCCTCCTCGATGAGGGCGCGACGCTCCTCGGGGCGGCTCTGCAAAATGGCGTCGAGCTTGCCCTGGCTGATGATGGAATGCGTATCCTTGCCCAGGCCCGAATCGTGCAGGATGTCCTGAATGTCCATCAGGCGGCACGGACTCGAGTTGATGAGGTACTCGCTTTCGCCCGAGCGATACATGCGACGGGTGATGGCGACCTCGTCAAAGTCGACGGGCAGCATATGGTCCGAGTTATCGAGCACCAGCGTAACCTCGGCCACACCCACCGGCTTGCGAGCCGACGAGCCCGAGAAAATGACGTCCTCCATGGCCTGGCCGCGCAGCTGCTTGGCGCTCTGCTCGCCCAGGACCCACAGGATGGAGTCAGAGATGTTCGATTTTCCCGAACCGTTGGGACCGACGATGACGGTCAGGCCCGGCTCAAACGTCATATGGGCGCGGTCGGCAAACGACTTGAACCCTTTGAGCGTGAGGGACTTGAGATACACGGTTCCTCGCTTACACGTGCTTCTTGTTCAGAATCACGCCGTTGGTGGTGTAACCCATGCGGTCGAGCGCTTCGAGCGCGGCAGCACCCTCGGCTTCCTTCTTTGAGGAGCCGGAGCCGCGACCCTGGCGAATACCATCGATCAAAACCACAGCGGTAAAGGTGGGCGCATGCGCCGGGCCCTCGGAGCCAACGAGCTTATACGCCGGGGGCTCGTGACCGTCGGCTTGCACGCACTCCTGCAAGAACGATTTGGGGTTCGCAGGATGCTCGGCACGCTCGGAAGCCAAATGCGGCTTAAGCGTACGGTGGATAAACTCCGCTGCGGCATCCCAGCCGGCATCCAGGTACAGTGCGCCCACGAGCGACTCGTAGACGTTCTCGAGCGCAGAATGCAGGCCGCGCGCACCGGTACCGGTCTCGGAGGCACCAAAGATGATGATGTCGTCGATGCCCAGCTCGTGAGAAACCTCGGACAGCGTGGCGCCCGAGACGAGCGACACCTTCAAGCGGGTGAGCTTGCCCTCGTCAAACTCGGGATAGGACTCAAACAGGGAGCGTGCGACCACGGCGCCCAAAATGGAATCGCCCAAGAACTCAAGGCGCTCATAGCTGGCAGAAACCGGCTGGCCCTCGACTGCCGAGGGATGCGTAAGCGCCGCGCGCAGCAGCACCTTATTGTTGAACTCGTGGCCCAAGATTTCCTGGGCGCGCGTAAGTCGGTCGGATAAAGCCAAGACTTAGGCCTCCTTGGCAGCTTCGATAGCGTCGACGGCGTCGGCGACAGAGTTGAGCGAGAGCAGGGTCTCGTCATCGATCTCGAGGTTGAACTCGTCCTCGATAGCCGTAACCAGCTGCAGGCGCTCGAGCGAGTTGGCATCGAGGTCGTCAAAGGTGGTCTCATCGCTAATTTCGGCAACATCGACGCCCAGAACGTCAGCAGCGACCTCGGCAATCTTGTCGAAGATTTCGGAGCGGTCCATAGCGCTTCCTCTCATAGTGCATGAATACCAAAAGAATGGTACCGCCCGGGCGGTACCAAGACACGGTTCTGATTCTACCCCACGACGTGCGCCGCGAAGCACATAACAGCACTCTAACTCGCTCTTATAAAACGATACCGTCCATAGAGTTGGCGACATTCTCGACCAGCCCGGCGCGCACGGCTTCGGCCGCCGCAAGCGTACCGTTTTTAACAGCCTCGACCGAGGTGGCACCATGGCCGATCAGGACCACGCCGCGCAGGCCCAAAAGAATCGCGCCGCCCTTGGCGTCGCCCGAAAGCTTGGCTTTAATCTCGCGCATCTGCTTTTTAATGAGCAGCGCGGCGATCTTGGTGCCGAGCGAGGCCATAAAGGCACCCTTGAGTTCCTGCAGCAAAAACTTGGCAGCGCCCTCGGTGGCCTTGAGCGCGATGTTGCCCGACATGCCGTCGGCGACCACGACGTCAAAATTGCCCGACGTAAGATCGGTGCCCTCGCAGTTACCAACAAAGCCGGGAACGGCGGCCTTCATAGCAGGGAAACAGGCCTTGGTAAAGTTGGAGCCCTTCTCGTCCTCGGTGCCGTTGGCGAGCAGGCCCACGCGAGGATGCTCGATGCCCAGGACGACGCGGGCATAGGCGCTGCCCATCTGGGCAAAACGCACCATATCGTCAACCTCGACATCGGGGTTGGCACCCATGTCGCACAGCACCGTCAGACCGCCGGCGCGATTGGGCAGTGCATTGGTCAGACAGGGGCGCACCGGCTGCTTCTTGCCTTCGGCCTGATACCTAAACGGCGTCACGTAGGCGGTGGCAGCGGCGGTCATGGCACCGGTCGAGCCGGCGGAGAAGAACGCATCCGCGTTGCCCTTCTTAATGGCGCGGCAAGAAAGCACGATCGACGACTTACGCTTGGTCATCACGGCGCGAATGGGATCGTCATCCATGGCGATAACGTCAGGTGCCTCAAGGGCCTCAACACGTGCATGGGAAGCTGCAAAGGGATTGACGATTTCGGCGGGGCCAGCTGCCAAGACCTCGATATCGGGATCGGCGGCAAGCGCAGCCTCGATACCATCGAGAACAACCTGAGGTTTCTCGTCTCCGCCCACAACGTCTACACAAACGCGAACGTTACTCATATACATGCTCCTTATACAAAAATGGCCGACTCACTGAGCCGGCCATTGTGGTTCCATTTGGAACGGCATCGCATCCAGAGTATACCGTTACTCGGTAACGATAACCTCGCGGTCCTTGTAGAAACCGCAGCTGGGGCACACGTGGTGCGGAAGCTTGACAGCGCCGCAACGGGGGCACGTGGACTGAGCCGCAGCCGAGATCTTCATGTTGGCGGAACGACGGGTGTGAGTGCGGATACGACCCTGCTTTTGTTTAGGTACGGGCATAGTGACCTTCCTTATGAACTATCCAGTGTGGCGATTACGCGCAAGTAGCGATACTACCACAGTTTTACTCATCGAGCTTGAGATTCTTCAATGCTGCAAATGGATTTTCCGTGGCAGCGGCCCATTCTGCCTCTGCCTGGGCGGCGCAATCGCATTGCTCGACGTTGAGATTGCAACCGCAGGTGGGGCACAGACCACGGCAATCGGGCTTGCAGAGCACCACAAACGGCGTGTCCATAACGACCGCGTCATTGATGGGCTCACCCAGATCGACGATGCGGTCCTCACCCAGGAGCTCGTAGCCGTCCTCGTAGGCCTCGGGATCCTCGGGCTCCTCAAAGAGGTAGAACTCCTCGATCTCTCCGGCGATATCAAACGAGGCGGGCTCCAGGCAACGGTCGCACTCACCGGTGGCGTGCGCGCGGACCATGCCCGTGAGCAAGACACCGGTACCGGCATTGGTAAAGACAACGTCGTAGTCGATGCCGTCCTGTAGCTGGTACACCTTCTCGCCCACCGTGTAGGTGGCGACATCGACCTTACCGGTCAGCGGAAACGAATCTCCAGGAAACTCGAGCTGCTCGGAAAGATCGACGGTAACGCTCGGGAACTCAGCCATTACCACTGACCATTCTGCTGGGCGGCACCCTCGTTGAGCTGCTGACGGCAACGGGTAACGGTGCCGGTCAGGCTCTTGAGGTTCTCCTCCAGGTGCGTAAAGACCTGCTCAGCGTAGTCCTCGGCAGCATAACGCGTCTCGCGCTCGTACTGCTGGGCACGATCGCGGATGTCGTCGGCCTGCTGCTGCGCAAGGCGGACGATCTCCTGCTCACCGGCAATGGTGAGGGCCTGCTGCTGAGCGTCGGCGATGATGGAATCGGCCTGAGCGGCGGCGGAAGCCATAAGCTCCTCGCGCTCCTTAAGGATACGGCGGGACTTCTGCCACTCCTCGGGATAGCTCATGCGGATCTCGTCGAGGATGTTGAAGAACACGTCGGCGTCGATGACCTTGAACTGAGCGTTCTTGCCGAAAGGCGGCTTGGCTTCCTCGATCAGCCCTTCGAGCTCATCGACCAAGCTGACGATCCTATCGCCAGGAAAATTCTCGCCCGGCATCCGGTCTCCTTTCATAGGTAACATATCATCGTGCTAGTTTACCACATGCCACCAGGCAATAAGAAACGTCACGAAAAGCGATGTTTGAGCGCTTCGACCACGTTGGACGGGACAAACGTCGATACATCGCTGCCGAGCGAGGCAATCTGGCGAACGACCGAGCTCGAGATATAGCCGTACTGCGGCGCACTCATGACAAAGATGGACTCCAGCTCGCTATCCAGGCGATAGTTAAGGTCGGCCTGCTGCAGCTCATACTCAAAGTCGGTCATGGCGCGCAGGCCCTTGACCACGGCACCCGCCCCCTGCTCACGTGCGAAGTCGACCAGCAGGCCAGTGAAGGGCAGGACCTCGACGCCGTCGATATCACCGAGCGCCTCGCGGGCCAGCGCCACGCGCTCATCGAGCATAAACGTGGTGCCCACACCGTTTTTACCCTGCGACTCGGCAACAGCGACGATCACGCTGGGAAAGATGCGGCGGGCGCGGCGGATCACATCGATATGGCCAAACGTGATGGGATCGAAGGTGCCCGGGACGATCACGCGGTTAATGGTGTCATTCATGGGCGTCCTCCTGAAACGTCGTGGCATCGTTGTTGTCGGCATCGGTGACGGCACTATCGCCCTCACCGTCGTCATCGCCGACCCAACGGAGCAGGTCGACCGAGGTAATGCCGTAGCGCTTCTCACGTTCAGTCTCAAAGCCTGCCGGATGCGCGCCCGCATCGGCGGCGGCATGCTCAAACAGGGCAAAAGCGCCAGGTGCAAGCAGACCCTGCTGAGCCAGGTTCTGCAGCAGTTCCTCGACCGGCTCGGCACCAAAAGCATAGGGCGGGTCGAGCAGGACTAGATCAAAGGGGCCGCCCGGCACACGACCGCGCGAGGCACTCGCCAGCATATCGCCCGTGACCACACGCCAACGCGCACGGTCACGGCAGAGCGACTCGATATTCTTGGTAATGAGCCGCGCAGCGTTGCGATCGATCTCAAACGTCGTGAGCGAGCGGGCCCCACGAGAGAGCATCTCTAACCCTAAGGCACCGGAGCCGCCAAAGGCGTCCAGCACACGAACCTCGTCCAAATCGAAATCGAATGCCGACATGACCATAGATGCGCACGCCTCGCGCACGCGATCAGTCGTGGGGCGGGTGACATCGCGACCACGGGGCTCCTCGATCTTACGACCGCGCCATTCGCCGCCGATGATTCTCATCCTCCGCTGACCTCCTTAAAGATATGTCGATAACGCATGGCGACCGCGTCGCGCAAGGGACGCGTCGCCACAGAGTCAAGGTTGCAAGCATAACGCAAGAGCTCGACCGCGTCCAAATGGGCCCACTCGATCAGCTCCTCGTCGGCATCCAGGTCGACAAAGCGCAGGGTCACACCACCATGCTGGCGATAACCCAGGATCTCGCCTTCATGGCGCAGGCGCAGGTCCATCTGGGCGAGCGTAAAGCCGTCCGAGGTCTTTTCGAGCGACTGGAGACGGTCTTGTGCCGCCGATGCGCCGCCGTTGCCCTTGGAGTGCGTCATGACCAGGCACGTGCCCGACACGCTGCCACGGCCCACGCGACCGCGCAGCTGGTGCAGGGCAGCCAAACCAAAGCGCTCGCCGTTCTCGATGACCATGACGGTGGCGTTGGGCACGTCGACGCCCACCTCGACCACCGTAGTCGAGACGAGCACGTCAATCTCGCCACGCTTAAAGGCATCGATAACCTGGTCCTTCTCCCCCGCTGGCATACGGCCGTGAAGGCGCTCGATGGCAAGCCCCGGCAACGCCAGGCGCAGGCGGTCGAGCTCGGTTGCCGTATCGTGCAGTGGCACGGGGACGGTTACGCGGCCCTCGTCGTCGCGGGCAATACCGGGCACGTCTTCCAGCTCATCGGCCGAGTCACTCGGCTCCACGAGCGGACAAATCACGTAGGCCTGCTGACCCTTTTCATGCGCCTCGCGGATGGCGCCATAGGCGAGGTCGCGGCTCGACTCGGTGAGCACGCGTGTCGACACGCCAGCGCCAGGGACGGGCCGATGGCGGATGATGCTCGTATCCAGATCGCCGTAGACCGAAAGCGCCAGCGTACGCGGGATCGGTGTCGCCGTCATAACGAGCAGATCGGCACCGGGGCCCTTCGCGCGCAGGGCGTTGCGTTGGCCGACGCCAAACCGGTGCTGTTCATCGATGACCACGAGCGACAGATGCTTGAACGCAACGTTATCCGAAAGAACCGCGTGGGTGCCAAAGAGCACGTCAAGCTCGCCCGATTCCAGCTGTACATGGATGCGCTCGCGCTCTGCGGCCGGCGTGGCACCCGTCAGAAGTGCCCAGGACATGCCGGCCTGGGAGAGCAGAGGGCCGGTCTTATCGGCATATTGGCGCGCCAGCACGCCCGTGGGCGCCATAACGCAGGCCTGGGTGTCGCTATCGGCAGCCACAGCCAGCGCGCAGGCGGCAACGGCCGTCTTGCCGGTACCGACATCACCCAACAGCAGGCGGTTCATCACACGCCCGCCATCGCACATATCGCGCAGGATATCCTGGAACGCGGCCTCCTGCTCGTCGCTCAGCGAAAACGGCAGGGCTTGCTTGAGCGCGGCCAGGTGCTCGCCCACGGTGTGGGCATAGGGAACCACATCGACCAGGCCGCCGTCGTTGCGCAGGCGCAGCGCCAGCTGCAGGTAGAGGCACTCCTCGTAGGCCAGGCGACGACGTGCGATGTCGCGCTCTGCCATACTCGATGGAAAATGAATTGAGCGCAGCGCGCGGGCATTGCTCATCAGGCGACGCTTAACGCGCAGCGGTGCCGGAATGGGATCAAAGGGATTGCCGACGACCTCGATCGCGCCGCTTACGATGCGGCGCATCCACGCCTGGCTCACGCCGTCACTCACGTAATGGACCGGCAGGATGGTGCCCGCAGCACGCCCGTCATCGAGCTTTTCAAAGTGCGGCGAGGCCATCTGCTTAAAGCCGTAGGCAAACTCGACCTTGCCCATCACGGCCAGGCGGTCGCCCTGTTTAAGCTGCTGGGCAATCCAGGGCTGGCGGAAAAAGGCGACCTGCAACACGCCCGTCTCATCCACCAGCGAGACCTCGGTCACCTGCATGCGAGGACGCGGCTGCTTTTGGACGATACGGTCGACCGTGGCGACAATCGTGCAAACGGTACCGATGGGAGCCATCTCGATGGACCAGGAGCGCGTAAAGTCGAGATATCGATGAGGGATATGGAGAAGGAGGTCCCCCACCGTCCGAATTCCCAGACGGCGAAGGGCCTCCTCACGTTTACCCGAAACATATTTGAGTCGCGCGATATCCTCGTCGAGCGCATTGCTCTGGGCAAAGCGCTCCGAGACGCGCGGCACGGAGCACAGCTCGGACATGGGCAGTTGCCTACTCGATCGAGAAGATCACGGGATAGAGCGGCTGCTCGCCACGATGGGCGTCGATCTCCAAGTCGGGCTGAGCCTCCTCGATAGCGTCGACGATCTCCTGGAAGGCCTCATCGGACAGCTCCTCGCCGGCCAGAATCGTCAGCGCGTCGCCCTCCTCTTCCTCCTGCATGCGGTTGATGCAGTCGAGCGTGACCTGCTTCACGTCGGAGCCGACCACGTCGATGGAGCCGGCGATGATACCCATGACGTCACCGGAGTGAATCGGAGAACCGTCAGAGGCACTGGAGTCGCGCACGGCGCGGGTGACCTCGCCATCGCGGACCTCGCTGATGGCGTCGACCATGGCGGCGACGGCATCCTCGAGCTCGGAATCGGGCAGGACTGCGAACAGCGCGGAGAAGGCCTGCGGGACGGTCTTGGTGGGAACGACGGCGACCTTCTTGTCGGTGGAGGCTGAGGCAGCAGCCTCAGCAGCCATGCGGATGTTGCCGTTGTTGGGCAAGATGATGACCGAGGTCGCGTTGACCTGGTCCACCGCGCCCAGCAGGTCGGCGGTCGAGGGATTCATAGTCTGGCCACCGG
This sequence comes from uncultured Collinsella sp., assembly GCA_958427355.1. Classification (GTDB taxonomy): domain Bacteria; phylum Actinomycetota; class Coriobacteriia; order Coriobacteriales; family Coriobacteriaceae; genus Collinsella. Next base: position 22,054 of record CAUACA010000007.1, read on the forward strand.
AGACGACCACGTCGACGCCAAGGGACTTGAGGATGTCGGCCTCGCCGGAACCGGCGGCAACGGCGACAAAGCCCAGCGCCTTGGCGGGCTCGGCGGCCTTTTCCTGATCCTCGTGGATCTTAGCGGTACGGTCGTGGGCCTCCATCTCCATGTTGTGGATAAAGACCTCATAGATCTGACCGAGCTGCAGCATGTGCTCGAGCACCAGGTTGGGGGTATTGGAGTGCACATGGATCTTGTAGTCGGGATAGGCGCCCACGAGCAGCTCACAGTCGCCCATGGAGCCTAGGAACTTAAGGCATTCGTCCTCGTCAAACGGGGCGTCGGCCTTAAAGAGAAACTCGTTGCAGTAGCGGAACTCCGAGCCCTCCCAGTCGTCGTTAGCCTCGATCTCAACGCGGCCAAGAGCGGCATCGCGGGCAGAGCCGGCGGAGTCAAACGTAGCGGAGAAATCCTCGACAACGGTGCTGCGACCAAGCGCGGCGGCAACAAAGTTCTCCAGGAAGATGGCAAAGCCGAAGGCGCCTGAGTCGACCACGCCGTTCTCTTTGAGGACGGGCAGCAAGTCGGGCGTGCGGGCGACGGACTGGTACGCCTCGACGACGATAGCATCGAGCGCATCCTCGGCCGAGAACTTCTTCTTCTCGCACTCATCGGCCTTGGTCGAGACATCGCGCAGGACCGTGAGGATCGTGCCCTCGATGGGCTTGCGGACAGCCTGGAAGGCGACCTTGACGGCACGACGGAAGGCGAAGGCAATGTTGGCGGACGTAATAGGCTCGTCGGCAGAGACAAGGCCCTCGGCCACGCCGCGAAGAATCTGCGAGGTAATAACGCCGGAGTTACCGCGAGCGCCCATGAGAGAGCCGTGGGTGATGGCACCGGCGATGGCCTCCATATCGGCATCGGCGGGAAGGGCAGAGAGCTCCTTGGTCACCGAGGCGAGCGTGAGCGACATGTTGGTGCCGGTATCGCCATCGGGTACGGGGAAGACGTTGAGCTTATTGATCTCCTCGGCCTTGTCGGAAACGGCAGCCGCAGCGATCGGAAAACAGGTGCGAATGGTCTTTGCAATCATGGGTATTTGAATCTCCGTTTTCGGATGCTAGTTCAGACGGCTCTTGAGCGCGTCGATATGGATGCCGATCTTAAGGCTGGCGGGATCGATCTGGGCGATCTCCTGCAGAGTGAAGGCAACGGAGCTCGAAAGATTGTGGCAGACGGACTTCATGTTGACGCCGTTCTCGAGCACGACGTGAAGATCGACCGTAAGGCCGTTCTCGTCGGCGGAGACAAGCACGCCCTTGCGGAGGCGCTGACCGGCAAGCAGGCGCACGCTCTCGGCGCCCTGGAGCTGCTCAGCCATACCGACAACGCCATAGCACGTCATCGCGGCATAACCGGCAATATCGGCAATAACGTCGTTCGAGACGCTCAGGCTGCCGTTAATGGTCTCAGACACAAGAATCTCCTTTTCTTGGTGCTCGCGGCACCATGTCGTGGGAGCAATCATTGCAATATTCTACAACGACCGCGCCGTGTTGAGGTGGCGGGCCTCGGGATTACATCCTCGACACGAAATGTTGATATGGTAACGTTCGCGAACGGCGATCGCGGCATGAAAAAACCCGCCGCATAAGCGACGGGTTTTACAACCTGGCTCCCCGGGTAGGACTCGAACCTACAACAGCGCGGTTAACAGCCGCGTGCTCTACCATTGAGCTACCGAGGAATTTAAAGCCCAACGGAAAGGGCTGGAAAATTCTGGCTCCCCGGGTAGGACTCGAACCTACAACAGCGCGGTTAACAGCCGCGTGCTCTACCATTGAGCTACCGAGGAATAGGTGCGTGCTCTCAAGCAACGAAGTTTATTATACGGACGAATCAGCTCAGGGCAAGAACTTTTTTAAGAAATTTTCCGACCCAGTCATTGGGGACGTTCTTAAACGACCAGTCATTCAAGAACGTCCCCAATGTCTACATGAAAGCGCCCCCAAGCGGATGTGCTTGAGGGCGCCTCTTGCTTGACTAGCTCTCGATATAGTCCTTCAGCTTACTGCTACGGCTCGGGTGGCGAAGCTTGGCCAGAGTCTTGGACTCGATCTGGCGGATGCGCTCGCGCGTGACGCCAAACTCACGACCGACTTCCTCGAGCGTGCGGGGATGTCCGTCGACAAGGCCAAAGCGCAGTTCGATAACCTTGCGCTCACGATCGGCAAGCGAATCGAGCACCTGGGTGAGCTGCTCCTGCAGCATAGAGAAGCTGGCCGCATCGGGCGGAACGATAGCCTGGGAGTCCTCGATGAAGTCGCCCAGCTGGGAATCCTCTTCCTCGCCGATGGGGGTCTCGAGCGACACGGGCTCCTGCGAGATCTTCTGGATCTCGCGGACGCGGTCGGCGCTCATGTCCATCTCGGCACCGATCTCTTCGGGGGTCGGGTCGCGGCCCAGGTCCTGAAGGAGCTGACGCTGCACGCGGACGAGTTTGTTGATAGTCTCGACCATGTGCACGGGAATACGGATGGTACGGGCCTGGTCGGCGATAGCGCGCGTAATAGCCTGACGGATCCACCACGTGGCGTACGTGGAGAACTTAAAGCCCTTCTGGTAGTCGAACTTCTCGACGGCGCGGATCAGACCGAGGTTGCCCTCCTGGATCAGGTCCAAGAACAGCATGCCGCGACCGACATAGCGCTTGGCGATGGAGACGACCAGACGCAGGTTTGCACTGATGAGCGCCTGCTTGGCTTCGAGACCCACGTTCTCAATGCGCGTAAGACGACGCATCTCGGCACGCGTGAGTTCGAGCTCACCAGCATCGGCAGCCTCGAGCTTCTCGGTGGCCTCAAGACCGGCCTCGATCTTCATGGCTAGATCGACCTCTTCGGAGGCGGTCAGCAGGTCGACCTTGCCGATCTCCTTGAGGTACATACGGACCGGGTCGCCGGTCAGCATCACCGTGGAGGCATCGATACCGCGCACGCGCGAACGCGAACGGGACGTGCGCACGGTGCGCTTCTTCTTGCTCTTGGAAGAACCCATCTCGGCGTCGGCCTGGCGGGCCATCTTGAGCTCGTGATCGTCGAGCGAGCCGGAATCGTGCTCATCATCGTCATCGAAATCGTCGGTATCGGTATCGGTATCGGTATCGTCATCGTCGACACCCATGGGGGCGTCGTCGTTACCGCTCGCGGAGATAATCTGGATGCCGCTGTTGCGCAGCGCGGAATACACCGCGGTGAGCTGCTCGTCAGAAACATCGATATCCTTCAGGGCGACCTGAATCTCGTCCTCGGTTACCGAAGTCCTGTTTGAGCCGTTGCCCATGAGCTTTGCAACGTAGGATTCCAACCCAGTACCCGTGCTCTCAGTCTTTTTTGGCACAGATTCTCCCTTCATAGTCCACAGGACTCAATACTTTAGCACACACATTAACGTCTATACCCAAAAAGAAGACTGGATATAGGCGAGAATACGCTGGTTGACCACAACATCTAGGCTTGTTCGGTGCCCGCGGCCTCCAGGCCGATCAAACGGAACGGGTCCGCCACGCCGCCGATCGACTTTTGCAGTTCGCGTTGACGTTGCGAATCCTGCGCGGCCTGCACGGTCAGCGCGCGACGGGCCTCATCATCGAGCGAACGGTCCTGGCGCAGCTTGGCCTGTGCGGCACGCATGCGGCGCTTGATGGTGTAGAGCTCGAGCGTATCGAGCATAAAAACGATATTCGTCTCGGTGGGGTGCTTGCTCGTCGCCGAGATGCGCCCGGCACTCACAAGCGTTGCCGCCTCGGGACACACCGAGCGCGCCGCATCCATGCAGGCTGCAGGATCGGTTCCCGGCGGCGTTGCCAGCACGGCCCATGCGATGGACTCGTGACGTGGGTCGACCCACTCGATGGAGCAGATGCGGTCGGCATACGTGCGGAACAGGTCAGGGTAGCTCGTGAGCATCGTCAACAGCTCGCGCTCCCCTGCCAAGGACTTGCGCTCTAGATCGGTAAGAACCATAGGGGCCGAGGCGTCTGTCGGGGCACCGGCGGGCGCAGCGCCCATACCATCAGGCACATCGATCGGCGGCAGGTCGTCGACGACCTCTACAGGCGCGGCACCATAGGCATCGAGCGGGACGTAGTCGTACGGCTCTTCTTCGACCGGCGCGGACACCGGCGGCGTCGCGCCCGATGCCCAAGCACCGCGACCGGCATCGCGAGAACCCGACGTCCGACCGCCCGCGTTACCGGACCGCTCAGCCTGTGCCCGCTGGCGCTCATAGTTCTGCTCACGACGTCGTTCCACATCCTCGCGCTTGGCGACGTCGCGAAACACGCGGCCCGAGCTCGCGCGCACGGTCTCCAGGTCCAAACCAAGCAGGTCGGCAATCTGGATAAAGTACGTGTCGATCATATAGCTATCGCGCAGCGGATAGATAAGCGTCAGCGCATCCTCGAGCGCCTTGGCGCGACCGCCCGGCGTGGTGATGTCGCTCGACTCCTGCAGCGAACGGTACACAAAGTCCATGAGGGGCTCGGAGGCATCGATGCGCGCCTGCAATGCCTCGCCACCATGTGCGGTGATGAACTCCATGGGGTCGTTGCCGTCGGGCAGTACCACGCAGCGCAGGTCCATCGAATCCTGCTCGATAAACTGAATCGCGCGGCGGGCGGCCTTCTGGCCCGCGGCATCGCCATCGAACATATACACGATGCGCTTGGCAAAGCGAGTGAGCGTCTTGACGTGATGCTCCGTGAGCGCGGTGCCCAGCGTGGCGACAACGTTTTTAATCCCCGCCTCCCAGCAGGCGATGCAATCGGTATAGCCCTCCACCACGATGGCGGTATCCTGCGCGACGATAAACTCCTTGGCCCAATTAAAACCGTAGAGGTTTCGCTTTTTATGAAACACGCTCGTCTCGGCAGTGTTGAGATACTTAGGCTGGCCGTCGCCCATAATGCGACCGCCAAAGGCAATGTTGTGACCCTGCTCGTCAAAGATGGGGAACATCACACGGTCATAGAAGCGGTCGGCGAGCTGGCCGCGCCCGCGGCTCACGGCAACATTGGCGTCGATCATCTCCTGCGGGGTAAAACCCGCCTGGGACAGGTGCGACACCAGCGCGTTACGGCCCGGTGCAAAGCCCAGGCAGTAGCGGTGGCAGACGTCGCCACCCATGCCACGGCTGGCAAAGTACTCGCGCGGACGGCCGTCCTTACCGCGCATAAGCATGGTGTGGTAGAACTGGGCGGTCTCGGCGCACAGATCGTAGATTCGGGCACGCTTGGTACCGCGCTCGCGGCGGTCTCCGGTGTCATGCAGCTCAATACCCGCGCGATCGGCCAAATAACGGATTGACTCGGGAAAACTCAGGTTCTCGCGCTTCATGATATAGGTGAAGACGTCGCCGCCCTCACCGCAGCCAAAGCAATGCCACACCTGCGTGGCGGGAATAATGTGGAAGGACGGCGTCTTTTCGCCATGGAAGGGGCAGCAGCCCCAAAACTCATGGCCGCGGGGCTTGAGCTCAACCGTTTCCTGCACGATAGCAACCAGGTCGGACGCAGCGCGTACCTGGTCTTTTTCCTCATCGCTAATCACGGATGCTCACCCCCTGATCGCCCATGTTGTGACGAATATCTTCGATATTACCCTCGACGGTCGCGATCAACTCATCCAGCGAATCAAACACGCGCGACGGACGCAGCCAGCGCGTAAACGCCAGCGAAACGGAAGCGCCGTACAGGTCGCCCGTATAACCAATTAAGTTAGCCTCGAGATGCGCGGATGCCGCATCGTCAGCATACGTTGGCGGCAAGCCGACGTTCACGGCAGCGGGCCACACGGTGTCATTGACCAGCACCAGACCCTCATACACGCCGTCGGCAGGCACCTGAATGCCGTCGGGAACTTGCAGGTTTGCCGTGGGAAAGCCCATGCCAGAACCCTCGTGACGGCCACGAATAACACCGCCACGCACCATATACGGGCGGCCGAGCAACTCAGCAGCAAGCTCCACATGGCCCCGTCCCAGCTCATGACGAATGCGGGTGGCGCAAATGGCCTCACCGCCCTCGCAAAGCAGGTCGTGACCATACACGTCAACGCCGTGCTCGGAACCCCAGGAGCGCATCTCGGCAACACCAGAAGCACCGCCACGACCCAGCCTAAAGTCACTGCCAACGCGAATCGATCGAATGTCGACCAGACGCGACACCAGCGAGAGAAAATCAACATGGTCAAGCGCCGCAACCTCAGGCGTAAAGGGAACGGCCACCACCGCATCGACCCCGGTTTGAGCCAAGGCATGCAGACGGTCGGCCGTCGTCATCAATTTTTGAGCGGGCGAAGGGCTCACCACAACGTCCGGGTCGGGATCGAAGGTAACTACGACCGCCTTGCAGCCATGGGCACGGGCATCACGGACAAGCGCCGCAATGAGCTCCTGGTGTCCACGGTGAACGCCGTCGAACACGCCAATGGCGATTGAAGCGGCACCCAAGTGCTCACACTCATCAAACGTATCGGCAGCAACGATGCGAGCCTCGTCCGACTCGCCCGCGAAAAAGACACGCGCGAGCTCGCGAGCGGACAACATCATCGAACACCGCCGATTGCCTGCGGAAACACGTGCTCCATGACAAAGCGGCCGCCCTCAATGCGGGCGAGCGCCTTGAGTCCCCCATCGAGCACCAACGCAAACGGCGCCTTCGAGGAATCGAAATCGGCAAACGCACGCTCAACGGGAATGCGTCGGCCGCAGAGCAGGTCGTCGGCAAGATTGCCCGGCAAGTCAACACGTGTGGCGCCCAGGGCCGCAATGGGATCCAGGGCAAAGCCAGCCGCGGACTCGGGAGAAAGCTCCTCGACCGCATGACAAGCGCCAATGGAAACAACACCGGAAGCCGTGCGGCGCAGCGCGGAAATATGCGCGGCGCTATCGCAAGCGTGGCCCAGGTCGCGAGCGAGCGCACGGATATAGGTGCCCTTGCTCACCGAGAACGCCACGGTCCACACACACGTATCACCTTCGCCGCCCACGGCGATCAGGTCGGCGGCATAGACCTCGACGGGGCGCGGAGGTAGGTCCACCGCATTGCCCTCGCGAGCAGACTTGTAGGCGCGAACGCCATTGACCGAGATAGCAGAAAACGCCGGCGGCACCTGCATCTGCGGGCCCAGCATGGCGGCCAAGCGCTCACGAGCATAGGCAGGATCGCGGAGCTCGTTGGCAACAGCCACCGTGCGGACCGCCTCGCCCTCCGCATCATCGGTATTGGTCTCGGCGCCAAACGAGATGTCGGCGACATAGCTTTTGGTATCGAGGGTTAGCATGCCCAGCAGACGAGTAGCCTGGCCCACGCCCACCACCATGACGCCGGATGCCATGGGGTCGAGCGTGCCGGCATGGCCGACGCGCCGCTCATGGAGGGCGCGTCGGCATTGCGAGACCACATCGTGGGACGTGCAGCCCACCGGCTTATCGACGGCGAGCAGCATATTCAGTTGAGAAGGCGTACGACGAGCCATGTACCATCCAAAAAGTTAAAGCTCGACGGTCACCGAAGCGGGATCCTCCCCAACCAGTTCGGCCAGCATGGGAAGTGCCACGGTGAGCGTCTCGAGAATCGTTCCGTTGTTGGAGAAACCGGCGGCAGCGGGATGTCCGCCTCCGCCAAAGGCAGCAGCGATCTCGGACACGTTAAGGTCGCCCTTGGAGCGCAGGTTGCCGCGCACCTTGGTATCGCCCTCAATGCCCTTCAGGAACAGGCAGACCTCCACGCCCATCACCGAGCGCACCACATCGACTAGGCCGTCGCACTCATCCGAGGTGACACCGCAAGCCTCAAGGTCACTCTGGTACGCGTAGCTATACGCGACACGCCCGTGGGCCACCGTCTTGATGCGGCCCATAACGATGGACTTGAGGTGCAAAAACTCAACGCGCATGCTCTGGTATACCTCGAGCGCAACGCGCGCCGGATCGGCACCGTGGGCAACCAGACGCGAGGCCGCATGGAACGCGGCGGCATCGGCGTTCTGGTACTGGAAACGACCGGTGTCGGTCACCAAGCCGCACAGCAAGCAGGTCGCGACGCCGTCACGTGCGACAATGCCGCAATTGTCCAAGAAACGGTCGATGATCATGGCGCAGGCTGCAGCTTCGACGCGCCTCAGGCTGAGCTCGGCAAACTCCTCGCGCGCCGGATGGTGGTCAAAGCAAACCACATGCTTGGAGCGGCGAAGCACCTCGGCCGAGTTGTTGAGACGCTCGACGACCGGTACGTCCACCGAGATGAACAGGTCCGGATTGCCAGTGTACGCAGATGCCGGCACCAGGCGATCGGAGCCTTCCATAAAGCGGTAGATACGCGGAACCGGGTCATCGTCTGCCAGCAGCAGGGCAATGTCCTTGTTGGGGAAAAACTTCATGAGCGAGAGGCCCAGACCCAGCACGGAGCCCAAGGCATCGCCATCGGGAGAAGTATGTCCCGAAATCGCAATGGAGGACGCACCCTCGATGAGCTCGAGGATGCGTCGCTGAATATCTGCAGACTCGCACGAGGCGAGGTCGGCGGAATTAGTCATCTAAAGCTGCCTCCTGGGCGGCATCCGCTATCGGATAGCCGTCCTCGTCCTTTTCGATCGCAAGCGTGGCGGGAACGTTTTCCAGCGCACGCGTGATACGCTCGGCCTCATCGGTCGAGCGATCGATGCGAAAATCGAGCTCGGGCGTAACACGCCAATCGAGCGAGCGAGCCAACAGGCTGCGAATACGGCCCTTGGCGCTTGCGAGCGCCTCCATGACCTCATCGTAGCGGCTCGCATCGCACGACACGTACACACGCGCGAACGAACGGTCCACCGCGACCTCGACCGCGGTCAAAGTAACTAGGTCGAGACGCGGATCGGAAACCTCAAAGAGCAGGATATAACCAAGCTTCTCGCGAAGCTGCTCGCCCAGACGGCGGGTTGCCTGCGTTTGCTTCATAGCGCTACCCCCTACTCGGTACGGGCAACCTGGTCGATGCGGTAACCCTCGATCTGGTCGCCGGGCTTGATGTCCTGGAAGTTCTCCAGGCCAATGCCGCCCTCGGAACCGCTCTTGAGGCTCTTGGCCTCGTCCTTGTAGTGGCGCATCGAGGCGATCTTGCCGTTGAAGACCACGATACCGTCGCGCACCAGGCGCACGGAATCGGTCGCGGCGATCTCGCCCTCCTCGACGCGGACACCGGCGGCGATACCGACTTTGGGCACCTTGAAGGTGTCAAGGACGGTCGCGGTACCCGTGGCGACCTCGACCTCGGTGGGCTTGAGCATGCCGATACGGGCGGCGTCGAGCTCCTCGAGGCACTTGTAGATGACGTCGTAGCAACGGATCTCGACGCCCTCGCGCTCGGCGGCGGAGCGGGCCTTACCGTCGGGACGGACGCCAAAGCCGATGATGATGGCGTTGGAGGCGTCGGCCAGGACCACGTCGGTCTCGTTGATGGCGCCAACGGCGGAGTGAATCGTGTTGATGCGAACCTCGGACTGATCCATCTTGTCGAGCGAGTCCTGAAGGGCCTCGATGGAACCCTGGACGTCGGCCTTGATGATCAGGTTGAGCTCCTTGACCTCGGCGTCGGCGATGGTCTCGAAGAGGTTCTCGAGCGTGACGTGCTTGACGCGGCTCTGCTCCTCGATACGGGCCTTGAGCGAACGCTCATCGGCAAGGGCGCGAGCCTCGCGCTCGTCCTCAAACACGCGGAACTCGTCGCCGGCGTTGGGCACGGACTGCAGGCCCAAAATCTCGACGGCGTCGGAGGGACCGGCCTCGGTGACGGCGCGACCCTTGGGGTCGAGCATGGCGCGGACGCGGCCGTAGGTAAGGCCGGCGACCAGCGTATCGCCCACGTGCAGGGTACCGCGGGTCACGAGCACGGTAGCGACCGAGCCGCGGCCCTTGTCGAGCTTGGCCTCGAGGACGTTGCCGGAGGCAAAGGTGTCCGGGTTAGCCTTGAGCTCGAGAACGTCGGCCTGAAGCAGCACGGTCTCCAGAAGGTCGTCGATACCGATCTTCTGCTTGGCCGAGATGTTGACGAACATGTTCTGTCCGCCCCACTCCTCGGGGATGACGCCGTACTCGGTGAGCTCCTGGCGCACGCGGTCGGGGTTGGCGCCCGGCTTATCGATCTTGTTGACGGCGACGACGATGGGAACGCCGGCGGCCTTGGCATGGTTGATCGACTCGACCGTCTGGGGCATGACGCCGTCGTCGGCGGCCACGATCAGAATGACGATGTCGGTCACCTTAGCACCACGGGCACGCATAGCCGTAAAGGTGGCGTGACCCGGGGTATCGATAAAGGTGATCTTGCGGTCGTTGATCATGACCTGCGAAGCGCCGATGGCCTGCGTAATGCCGCCCGCCTCGCCGGCAGCAACGCCGGTATGACGGATGGCGTCGAGCAGCGACGTCTTACCGTGGTCGACGTGGCCCATGACGGTGACGACCGGGGCGCGCGGCTTAAGGTCGGCGGGATCGTCGTAGAACGAGAAGGTGTTCTCCTCCTCGGGGGTGATGATCTTAATCTGACGGCCCAGGTCGTCGGCGACGAGCTCGACGAGGTCGTCGGACATGGACTGCGTCATGGTGAGCGGCGTACCCAGCAGGAACAGGCGCTTGATGATGTCGTTGGCCGGAACGTCAAGCGCCTCGGCAAGCTCCTGGACGGTAACGCCCTGGGAGACCTTGATGGCGTCGAGGTCCTCGGGGTTCACGCCCTGGGCCAGCGCCTCCTCTATCTTGCGCTCCTCCTGAGCCTTGGCAGCCTCGCGCTCGCGCTTCTCCTTGCGCTTCTTGCGGCGACCGGTGGACTCGCGAGAGGCCTCCTCGACGGCAGCACGAGCCTCCTCGAGCACCTTCTCGCGGCTGTACTCCTCGGCCTCGCGAGCCATGCGGCTGTAGTGGTCCTCTTCGTTGTTGTGACCGCCCTTGCGCTTCTTGCCCTTGCCCTGCTTATCGGGGTTGGGGAAGTCCATGCCGGCAGCGACGTTGTTGCTGGCGTTGGTGCGATGGCTGTGGGGGCGGCTCTCGGAGGCGTTGCGCTCGGAGTTGCTGTCGGAGGAGTTGCGATCGTTACGACGGCCACCGCGGCGGTCGTTGTTGCCGCCACGACGGTTGCCGCGCTCGGCTGCGCGCTCGGCCTTGGCCTTCTCCTCGGCGTCCTTCTTCTCCTTGAGCACGGTCTCCTGTGCGGCGATCTGGTCGAGCAGCGAACGGAAGCGCGAACCGGAGTCGGAAGCGGGAACGGCGCGGCGCTGGGCCTCGCGGGCAGCCTCCTCCTTCTCGCGGGCAAGGCGCTCCTGCTCAGCCTTCTTCTTTGCCTCGGCCTCGGCACGGGCGGCCTCCTCGGCAGCCTGGGCGGCGGCGAACTGGCGGCGCTCCTCCTCGCGTGCCTTCTCGGCGGCGATGCGCTCACGCTCGGCCTCGGCAGCGCGTGCTGCCTCCTCGGCGGCAGCGGCCTGCTCCTCGGCCTGTTTGGCGGCCTCGACTTCCTGGGCGCGGGCCTCGATCACCGAGGCGAGCTGCTTGCGGACCATAGCGACGTAGGCGTCCTCCAGGGCGGAGGAAGCGGACTTAGCGGGAATCTTCATTTCGGCGAGATGACCCATCAGTTCCTTGGAGGTCATGCCGAACTCTTTGGCCAGGGTGGACACACGGACTTTTGCCATATGACTTCACCTACCCTTTCTGGCACCTTGGGTGCCTAGAGACTGAACGAGCGTGGGAGATGCGCTGGGACCTGCCCGGCGCGACCGCGCGCTAGATCAGGTCCTCCGCATCATCGAAGGCGTCGGTGTCGTGGACACCGCAGAAACGGGAGCCGGGACGGGCCTGGTTGCGGCACTGGATGCCGTCCTCGGACACGAACTCGCAGCGACGGACGTCCTCGTCCTCCTCGTCACCGATCAGGTCGGCGGCGGGCTCCTCGTGAACGGGAACGTTCTTGAGGATGTCGGCGGCAAGGGTCTCGGACTTGATGTCAATGTGCCAGCCGGTCAGGCGCGCGGCGAGGCGGGCGTTCTGGCCCTCCTTGCCGATGGCGAGGGACAGCTGGTCGTCGGGCACGATGACGCCGGCATAGGCCTTCTCCTCGTCGATAAGGACGCGGGTGACCTTGGCGGGCGACAGGGCGTTGGCGACGTAGACGGCCGGATCGGCATCCCACAGGATGACGTCGACGCGCTCGCCACGGAGCTCGCCCACGACGGCGCGAACACGGCTGCCCTTAGGGCCGACGCAGGCGCCCACGGGATCCAGGCGATCGTCGAGCGAGTGGACGGCGACCTTAGAGCGCTGACCGGGCTCGCGGGCGATCGACTTGATCTGGACGGTGCCCTCATAGATCTCGGGCACCTCCTGCTCAAACAGACGACGCATGAGCTCGGGGTGGGTACGGGAGATGACAATCGGCGGACGGCTGTGCTCGCCACGGACCGGCTGCAGGTTGGAGTTGGGGTCGCGAACGTCGATAATCACGGCCTTGATGTGCTGGTTGTGCAGGTAGCGCTCACCCATCGGACGCTCGTTGCGCTCGTTCTCGTAACGACGCTGGTCGAAGTGCGGAAGCTCGGCCTCGACGCCCTCGCGAATCTTGACGATCGTGAAGTCGGGCGTGGACTGCAGCACGGTACCGCTGATGAGGTCACCGATGCGGCCGGAGAACTCCTCGTAGATCTGCTCGCGGGCGGAGTTGCGCACGATGGCGTTGATCTCGGCCTTGGCGTGCTGGGCGGCGATGCGACTCGTGTTCTTGGGAGTGACGTCGATCTCCTCGAACTCGGTGAAGTTGCCCTCCTCGTCCATGGAATCGTCGATCGGCTCCAGACGGTAGACGTAGATCTTGCCGGTGGTGCGGTCGATGGTCACCTTGGCGCCCCACTCAAGATGCAGGATCTCGGCATAGCTCTTGGCGAGCGACTGCTCCAGGCGGTCGATCAGGTAGAGCTGGTCGATGTGCTTCTCCTGGCAAAGCTCCATCAGGGCGGACATCATGTCGGATGCTGCCATCTTACTTTCCTTCCTTCGCGGGCTTGAAGTCGTAGGTGGGCTTCAATTTGCACTTTTTAACATCAGAGAAATCGAGGGTAACGGACTCGCCGTCCTCGAGCTCGAGGGTCACGTCGGCCTCGGTGGCGGCGGCAATCTTGCCGGCGTACTTGCGACGGCCCTCGGTGGCGGTGGAGGTGAGCTCGCAGTTCTCGCCCACAAAGCGGGCAAAGTCACTCGGGCGGCGCAGCGGGCGCGCCATACCCGGGCTCGACACCTCGAGCGTATAGCTCGAAGAGATGGGGTCGAGCTCCTCAATTACATCGCCGACCCACTTGGTGTTGGCCGTGACGTCGTTGAGCGACAGGCTCTGACCCTCGGCACCCTCGATACGCACGCGCACGCAGGGGGCCTTGGTGGCACCCACGAGCTCGACGTCGACGATGTCGACATCGTGCTGGGGGGCGACGGCCTCGAGCGCGTCGATGATCGCCTGCTCGGTCTTGGTCTTGACCATTGCGGCACCTCCATCCATACAAAAAAGAAGCGGGGCCGAAACCCCACTTCTTTCAATTACAACTTCATTTGCAAGCAAACTATACCAATAGCTGCGGAAACGTGCAAGCACAGTACGAACCTGCAGGTCAGCGTGCGCACAGCTTCTCCACAAGAATAGGACAATTGGACTAAAGACTCCATGAGGCAAGCGCCCGATGGTCCAAGAACGGGCCATGCGTCCCAATCCACAGGCCCGTTCGAACCCCAAGGGCATTCCTTCCCGAGCCCCTATCGACCAGACTTAGCTAAGGGCATTCTGCAACAAGCCAGCCAGCAAGTCGCGCAACGACGAACCTTTCCAAATCCTCTACGGCAAGGAGGCACCCATGAAACGCCTAGGCACCCTCTGCATGACTGCGCTCGCCATCGCAACGTGCTCGCTGGCCCTCTTGGGCTGCGGCAACGCGAATGGCAAAACCGGAACATGCGAACCGAACCCTGGCAGCACCAAAGCCATCGAGAAAACGGCACCATCGGAGAGCTTCGACAAAATAAACGAAGACATCGTCGATCCCCAGGGCCTGGGTCCCGACCCTCAAGAACAGTTCCCCATCGACCTTGAGGTAGACGAGAACGTCCATGTTACCTGCGTGGGCAAGGACACCGACGGCTACGGGGACGCCGCGCTCGTCTTTACGGTGACCAACAACACCGGTGTCGACATGATGTTTGGCGATGTGGACTCATATGCCTACGTCAACGGCGTGGTCCGCGACGTACGCATGCGCCAACCGGTCGCCGCTGGAGAGGAAACGCGCGCCATGCTCACCTTTGTGGGCACCTTCGACGATCCGGACTTTGATGTGAACAACGACCTCAACGACATCTACCTCAACATTTGGATGTTCGAAGAGGCAACGGGCAACGTTTACTTTAGGGACCTGGTACACATCCCATAGAAGACGTTGCGACGCACTGACTAAGCAGGGCTTAAAACATAAGACGAGGGACGACCCAATCGGATCGCCCCTCGTTTGTTGCATGTCAGCTATGCGCGCAGCGCTTACTTGACCACCAGGTTGACCAGCTTACCGGGCACGCAGATGGCCTTGACGACCGTCTTGCCCTCGAGCCACTTGGCGACGGCGGCCTCGGCGGCAGCCTGCATATCCTCATTGGAGGCATCGCGGGCAACGTCGACGCGGCCGCGGACCTTGCCGAGCACCTGGACCACGATCTGCACCGTGTCCTCAACGGACTCGGCCAGGTCGAACTCGGGCCAGGCGGCGGTGTAGGCGTTGCCCTCGCAGCCGAGTGCCTCGTGCCACAGCTCGTCGGCCCAGAACGGACAGATGGGGGCAAGGACGCTCACGATATCCTTAGCCACGCCGTAGCACAGCGCCTTGTCGCGGGCGGTACCCTCGGTGGCGTTGAGGTAGGCGCTCGCCGCGTTGACGAGCTCCATGACGGCCGAGATGGCGGTGTTGAACTGGCCGCGATCGAAGTCCTCGGTGCACTTGGCGATGGTGCGATGACGCTCGCGATAGAGCTTCATCGCAACCTCGTCGAGTGCGGACTTGTCGAAGGCCACGTTGGCGTCGCCGGACTGGACGAGCTGCCAAACGATACGCCAGGCGCGCTTGATGAAGCGGTTGGCGCCCTCAACGGCCTTGGGATCCCAGTCGAAGTCCTTCTCGGGCGGGGCGATAAACAGGATCGCCAAACGCATGGTGTCGGCGCCGTAGGGCTCGATGACCGAGCTCGGGGGCACGACATTGCCCTTGGACTTGGACATGGTGTCGCCGTTCTCGTCCTTGACCATACCCTGGCACAACAGGTTGGTGAAGGGCTCGTCCACACTCAGCAGGCCCAGGTCGCGCAGCGCCTTGGTAAAGAAGCGGCTGTAGAGCAGGTGCAGAATGGCGTGCTCGATGCCGCCGATGTAGTTATCGACGGGCATCCAACGGTCAGCGGCCTCTCGGGAGAAGGGCAGCTCGGTGTTGTGAGGATCGGTATAGCGCAGGTAATACCAGCTGGAGCAGGTAAAGGTGTCCATGGTATCGGTCTCGCGCTTGGCCGGGCGGCCGCAGACCGGGCAGGTGGTCTCGTAGAACTCCTTGCACTCGGCGAGGGTTTCGCCGGCGCCCAGGTCCAGGTTCTCGGGCAGCGTCACCGGCAGCTGATCCTCGGGCACGGGCACGATGCCGCAGTGCTCGCAGTGGATGGCCGGGATGGGGTTACCCCAATAGCGCTGGCGGCTGATGAGCCAGTCGCGCAGACGGAACTCGACCTTGCGACGACCGCAGCCCATGGCCTCGAGGTCGGCCACGATCGCAGCCTCGCCCTCGGAGTGCTTACCGCCGCGCATGCCGGTGTACTTGCCGGACTGGACGAGCGTGCCCTCGGCAGCGTGGGCACAATCCCAGTCGACGGTCTCGGCATGGAAGGTATCGATGGTCTTGCCGCTGGCCTCGACGGCAGCGCGATCGTCATCGTCCAGGATGATCGGCACGATCGGCAGGTCGTACTTGCGGGCGAACTCAAAGTCGCGCTGGTCGCCGCAGGGAACAGCCATGACGGCACCGGTGCCGTAATCGGCGACGACATAATCGGCAACCCACACGGGGACCTTCTCGCCGTTGACGGGGTTTACCACATAGCGGCCCGTGAAGGCACCGTGCTTCTCGAGGGTGCCCTGGGCACGCTCGACGGCAGAGATATGCTTGGAGTCCTCGACAATCTTGGTGACGGCCTCCTCGTACTCCGTACCCTCGACGAGCTCGTGCAGACCGGCGTACTCGGGAGCCAGGACAAAGAAGGAGACGCCAAAAAGGGTATCGGCACGCGTGGTGAAGACGGTGATCTTGCCCTCATCGCCCTCGATGGGCTCGCCATCCTGGTCGCACAGGGTAAAGTCGACCTCGGCGCCCTCGGAGCGACCGATCCAGTTGGCCTGCATCTGCTTGACGCGCTCGGGCCAGCCGGGGAGCTTCTCCAAGTCGTCGAGCAGCTCCTGAGAGTAGTCGGTAATCTTGTAGTACCACTGCTCAAGGTCGCGCTTCTCGGGCTCGGTGCCGCAGCGCCAGCACTTGCCCTCGGTAACCTGCTCGTTGGCCAGAACGGTCTTGCAGGTGGGGCACCAGTTGACCGGGTTCTTCTTGCGGTAGACCAGGCCCTTTTCCCACATCTTCTCAAAGATCCACTGGCCCCAGCGGTAGTAGTCGGGGCTGCAGGTCTTGACCATGCGATCCAGATCGTAGGAGAAGCCCATGCGCTTCATCGTAGCGAGCGCCTGGTCCATGTTCTTATACGTCCAGGCAGCAGCCTGCGTGTTGTGCTTGATAGCGGCGTTCTCGGCAGGCAGGCCAAAGGCGTCAAAGCCGATGGGGTGCAGCACGTCGTAACCGCGCATGCGGGCCTGACGGGCCATGGCATCGCCGATGGTGTAGTTGCGCGCGTGGCCCATGTGCAGGTCGCCCGACGGATACGGGAACATCTCGAGCACGTACTTCTTGGGCTTGCTGTCGTCGGTGTCGACGGCAAAGAGGTTGGAGTCCTCCCAGGCCTTCATCCATCGGGACTCAATGGCCTGCGCGTCGTAGGCAGGGATCTCGTCCTTATGATCTGTGCAATCGCACATATCAGCTCCTTTAATCTTAGCTGGGGTCAGTCGGCTTGGCTTTATTCGCTACTGCGGACAGTCCTGCGCAAGACGAAGAGCACTTAATGTGCTCTTCTTTGCGTGCGGAACTTGTAGCGAACAAAGCTAAGCTGCCCGACCCTAAGGTTGACTCGACTGATAATAGCAAATACGACAAGCGAGATGCCTGCGACTTGCAGGCATCTCGCTTTATCTAAATAACGTGGTTGATACTCAACCTTTATGTGAAGCTCTTATCCTATCGATAAGACACAGACTGCTGCGAATCCTTGACCACAACGTCGTGGGCGCCGCCTTCGACGATGGAGGTGGAGCTGACCAGAGTCAGGCGTGCCTTTTCCTGGAGCTCGGGGATCGAGAGGGCGCCGCAGTTGCACATCGTGGACTTGACCTTGTAGAGCGTGCCGCCCACGCCGTCCTTGAGGGAACCTGCATAGGGAACGTAGGAGTCAACGCCCTCGACGAAGCTGAGCTTCGCGGCGCCGCCCAGGTCGTAGCGCTGCCAGTTACGGGCACGCGCAGAACCCTCGCCCCAGTACTCCTTCATATACTGGCCGTTCACGTTGACGCGCTCGGTCGGGCTCTCATCAAAGCGAGCGAAGTAGCGGCCCAGCATCATAAAGTCGGCACCCATGGCAAGGGCGAGCGTCATGTGGTAGTCGTAGACGATACCGCCGTCGGAGCACACGGGCACGTAGACACCGGTCTCCTCGTAGTACTCGTCGCGAGCGCGGCAGACGTCGATCAGCGCGGTGGCCTGGCCACGGCCGATACCCTTGGTCTCACGGGTAATGCAGATGGAACCGCCGCCGATACCGACCTTGATGAAGTCGGCACCGCAGTCTGCCAGGAAGCGGAAGCCCTCGGCATCGACGACGTTACCGGCACCGACCTTAACGTCCTCGCCGTAGTTGGCGCGGATCCACTCGATGGTGCGCTTCTGCCACTCGCTGAAGCCCTCGGAGGAGTCGATGCACAGGACATCGGCGCCGGCCTCGATGAGCAGCGGCACGCGCTCGGCATAGTCGCGGGTGTTGATACCGGCGCCGACCATGTAGCGCTTGTCGCCATCGAGCAGCTCGTTGGGGTTGGTCTTGTGGCTGTCGTAGTCCTTGCGGAAGACGATGCCCATAAGGTGATCGTTGTCGTCGACGATCGGCAGGGCGTTGAGCTTGTTGTCCCAGATGACGTCGTTGGCAACCTTGAGGCTGATGTTCTTGTCGCCCACGATGAGCTGCTCACGCGGGGTCATGAACTCGGAGACCTTCGTCTGGTGGTCATCACGACTGGGGCGATAGTCACGGCTGGTGACGATGCCCAGGAGCTTACCCTTGGGAGTGCCGTCGTCGGTGACCGGCATGGTGGAGTGGCCGGTCTTCTCCTTAAGCTCGATGACCTGCTCCATGGTCATGTCGGGGGTCAGCGTGGAATCGGACTGAACGAAACCGGCCTTGTGATCCTTGACGGCCTTGACCATAGCGGCCTCGGACTCGGCGCTCTGGGAACCGTAAATGAAGGACAGGCCACCCTCGGTAGCGAGCGCGACACCCATATCGACGCCCGAGACGGACTGCATGATGGCGGAAACCATGGGGATGTTCAGGGTGATTGCCGGCTTCTCACCGCGCTTAAAGCGGGTCAGCGGCGTCTTAAGAGAGACGTTGTTGGGGATGCACTGCGAGGACGAGTAACCAGGGACCAGCAGATACTCCGAAAACGTGTGGGACTCACCGGGAAAGAACGTAGCCATGTTTCTCCTTTTTCCATGCGACCGGTCGGCTGCAGGCCTCGTAGGACCCAGCCCAACCTTGGGCGCCCAATACTGGGCAAGTATCTTAACGCACTTTGACTGCTACAATGCATGATTTAAGAAGAGCACACGAGGGTTTGACGCAGGCTATGCGTTTGCCCAGCAAACACTTTAGCGGGGAGACGTGGAGCACATGGAGTACAAGACGACGGCAAAGTTGGTCATTCAAGCGTGCGACAAGGATCTGCCGGGCGTGTTCGGCCACGGCTGCGTCTTGCTGCTGCAGGGTATTGCCCGCGAGCACTCGCTCAACCGCGCCGCCAAGAGCATGGGCATGGCGTATTCCAAGGCCTGGCGCATTGTAAACGAGGCCGAAGGTCAGCTGGGCTGCAAGCTCATCGAGCGCGACGGCGCCCGCGGATCCACCCTCACCCCCGCCGGCGAGCGAGCCATAGCGGTCTACGAAGAGCTGCAGGCCGACATTAACAACGTCATCGCCACCAAAGCCAACGCCCTCATCGCCAGCATCAAAGAGTAGCCAATTTGGGACGGGGCTTTTTTAGCTGGTCGGTCACCATAGATGATTATTCTGGGACGGGGATTAAAAAATCATTGTGTACCTAATGATTTTTTAATCCCCGTCCCAGAATAATCATCGGAGGGCATTGTCTAGGGTGGCGGCCACGATCAAGGGGTCGTCGGTACCGGCGAAGAGGCGGATGGTGCTCCCCTGCTTGCCGCGTGGGGCCGAAAGGCGCGTCGTTGCGCCGCCGGCGGGCGATGTGCGAAACTCCCCGGGCAAAGCATCGAACAGCTCGCCCGCGCTACGTTCGATAAGATCAAACTCAACTGCCGGTCCAAAGCCGTGCTCGAGGATTCCCGTTGCAGCCGCATGGTCGGGATGCGAACTCAGCCCGGGATAGCGAACGTTGCGCACCATCTCGTTGGCGGCCAGATACTCGGCCAGCGCACGGGCGCGGTCGAAATGCGCCTGCATGCGGACGTTAAGCGAGGAAAGCCCACGCTCCAGCACGTCGGTCTCCTCGGCAGAAAGGTCGAGCGCCGACGCACCGCAGCCTGCAAACAATACGTGCGCGCACTCGGCAGCGGCATCCACACGATGGCGCTTGAGCTGCGAGCGCGCCACCGAAGCGGCAACGAGCTTGCGCTGTGCCTTACCAGCACACACGCGGTCGAGTGCCTCGAGCGACAGCACAGCACCCAAGCGCAACGGATCGCACCCAAAGACGCCAGCCACAGTATTATCCACCACGAGCAGCGCATGCGTCTCGCGAGCCGTGCGGCCCAAAGCGCGAAGGTCGGGCACACGCAGGCCAAACCCACCGATTGAGTTCACAAACCACCACAGGTGCGGCCCCTCGGCATCAAACGAAGCATCAAAACCCTCGGACGCAGCAGCAAACGCCGCAACCGACGGCTCGCCCACCATAGCCACGTCGCAGGCATCAAAGCCGTGCGCAAACGCATCGACAAAGTCGTCCGCAAAGGCCACCAGGCGGTCACCGGGACGCACAATACCCAGCAGCGACAGAGCCGCCGGCACATGCGGGGCCGCAACAAGACGCGCCTCACGCGCGCCGGTCCTTACAGCACAGGCCTCTTCTAGCTGCTGTACATCCACAAGGCATCGCCCCTTCATAAGCAAAAACCCACGATGCGGGTGTTCCCCGCATCGTGGGCAACGGCTGCAGTATAGCGCCGATATGCGACGAATCGCCTAGATGTTGAGCGTGTGATAGGTCACATTCGCACCCGGAGCGTCAACGGTCACGCCATAGGCCTCGGGATAGATGCGCGTCGAAAATACGAGCGCGCCATCGTTCACAAACACCTCGACCGACGAGACATCGCCAACAATTCGCACGTTGCGCACCTCGTCGACGGGCTCCCAGCGCACGGTACGACCACAGCCGGCAGAAGCGCAACCCTCATCGGTAAATCGCATCTCAAAGCGCGCGGGTAGCTCGCCCTCGGCGGGCATAAACGCCAGTTTCAGCTCGCCATCTACGGTCGCGGCAAACGCGCCGTCGACACCGTCAACAACAACGTCAAAGCAGGTATCGCTGGCAACCTCCAACGAGCCCTCCCCCACGCGCACCGAGGCATAATGGCGCTCGATCTCGCGCGCCGGCTGCTGCAGCACCACGCCGCCGGCACCGGCTGTAAGCTCGCGCGGCACTGTCATGCAGTGTTGCCAGCCGCACGCCACGGTGGGCGCATTGTCATAGGTCGGTTCATCGGGCATGCCCATCCAGCCGATCAGAATGTGGCGACCATCCTCGGCCGTAAACTCCTGCGGAGCATAGAAGTCAAAACCGGCGTCCCACAGGCGGAGCTCACCCAGCCCATAGGCATCGTCACCACCGGTAATGTCGCCCGTTACAGGCATATAGCCCGCTGCATACACATTGCCGCGGTCCCAACGACCGCCCTCGAGCCCCTGGGGCGAGAAGGAAAGGAACTTCGCCGGTACGCCGCCATCCGCCTCAAGCTCCAGATACCCCGGGCACTCCCACATAAAGCCAAAACGCTCGGGCGTAGACACGCGGCTCTCGAGCTCCCAACTCAGCATATCGGCCGAACCATACACCAGGATCTCACCCACATCGCGCCCGGCACCCTCGCCGTGCATGACGCAAAATCGACTATCGACATGCGGCCCGTCCACGCGACGACGCGCGCCCAGCACCATGTGGTAACGTCCATCATCATCGCGCCACACCTTGGGGTCACGCACGTGGCAGGTCAAATCCTCGGGATAATCCTCGGACGCCAGCACCACGCGCTTTTGGCTGAACTCCCGACCGGCAAGGCCATCAACGCTCTCGACATAAACGGTATCGGCGCGACGACCAGTATTGACGTAGTCGTACGTACCGTCCGCATCGGAGAGCTTAACGTTGCCTGTGTACAGTACGCGGATGCGGCCGTCCTCGGCAAGTGCGGAGCCAGAATACACGCCATGGCAATCGAACGGCTCGTCGGGCAGCAGCGGAGCGCCAACGTAGTCCCACGTCATAAGGTCGCGGCTCGTCGCATGGCCCCAGGCCTTAACGCCGCCCTCGACATCAAACGGCGCATACTGAAAATAGGCATGGAACACGCCATCTGCCTGGCAAAGACCGTTGGGGTCATTGAGCCAACCCGCCGGCGGCATAATGTGGAAATGCTGGCCATACGCGCCATGACCGCACTCAGAGGCGGCAGCGTCAACAGCGGCAACCAGCTTTGCAAGGTCGCGACCAAGTGCATTAGACATATCAAAGTCCTAACGGATCGAAAGTAACAAGGCGCCAGAGAACGGCACCAGATACGGGAAACGCCCGTGAGCATACAACCCGCGGGCATCCCCTCAATCAAAAGCTCTTAGGCCTGCTCGGAAGCCTTGGGCTCGTCCTTGTACAGAACAAACGAGACGGCAAAGGAAACCAGCGCGGCGACCGCAAACATGATCGCGTACTGCACGGGCTGGGCCAGGCACAGCAGGATACCGAAGATACCGGTAACGCCCGTGCCGGAGGCAGCCAGCGAAGTGAGCGCGCAGACCAGGGCACCGCAACCGCCGCCGATGCAGCCGGCGATGAAGGGCTTAAAGAAACGCAGGTTCACACCAAAGATGGCGGGCTCGGTAATGCCCATGAAGGCGGACAGGGCCGAAGGAAGCGCCAGGCCCTTGATCTTGGCATCGCGGGTCTTAAAGGCAACCGCTAGTGCGGCGCCGCCCTGGGCGATGTTGGCGGCACTGGCGATGGGCAGCCAATAGGTCACGCCGTACTGGGCGAGCTGGCCAAGGTCGATGGCGGTGTACATCTGGTGGATACCGGTAACGACCGTGGGGGCATAGAACAGGCCGACGATAAAGGAACCGATGCCGAAGGGCAAGGTGAGCAGGGCCTGGATCAGGCCGAGGATGGCATTCTCAGCCCAGACAAAGATGGGGCCGACGGCAACGAGGGTCACGAGCACGGTCACGAACACCGAGACGAGCGGAGTCACAAAGAGGTCGAACATCTCGGGAACGATCTTGTGGAGGCGCTTCTCCAAGAAGGCGAGGATGGCGCAGGCGATGACGATCGGGATCACGTGGCCCTGATAGCCAACCCACTCAAAGCTGTACACGCCGGGAATGACGGTGACCATGGTCTGCACGCCCTCGGAGGCAACCGTATAGGCGCTCTGCAGCGAGGAGTTGATAAACGCACCGCCGACGACGGCGCCCAGATACGGGTTGGCGCCAAATGCCTTAGCGGCGGAGTAGCCGATCAGGATCTGCAGAATGCCAAAGGACGTGCCCGAGACCAGGTCGGCGATCTTGTAGATAAAGTTATTGGTGTCGAGCGCGATAAAGCCGTTGGAGGCCATAAAGTTAAGGGCGCTCATAATGCCCAGCAGCAGGCCCGAAGCCACGATGGCGGGGATGATGGGGACAAAGACGTCGCCGAGCACCTTAATGGCGCGCATAAAGATGTTCTGCTGCTGCGCCGCGGCCTCCTTGACCTCGGCCTTGGTGGCAGCCTCGACGCCACTGAGCGCGATGAACTCCTCGTAGACCTTGTTGACGGTGCCAGTGCCAAAAATAATCTGGAGCTGGCCCTGGGCCTCAAAGACGCCCTTAGCGCCGTCGATATTCTCGAGGGCCTCCTTGTCAACCTTGGCGTTATCGGCAATCACCAGGCGCAAACGCGTGGCGCAATGCGCGGCAGAGACGATGTTGTCGGCGCCACCGATGTTGTCGAGCACCTCTTGGGCTGATTTGCGGTAGTCCATGACTTCCCTTTCCTCCAACGGGTGCATGTGCACCCGGCCATCTTTGACACTTACACTGTAATCGTTTTCAGTTTCATATATCTGTAATCGTTTTCATAATAGGGTGAACGGTAGGAATAAGCCGGCGAATGGTAGTTTTACGGCAAAAACAGGGGCCTCAGAGGCAGACAGACGTGCCCAGAGCCTAGACATTCATAAGCTGATGGCCGAGCTTGAGCGTCTTGAGACCGCACTCCCCCTCCACGCCATCGAGCGTGTTGAGCAACATATTGGTCGCCTCGACGCCACTGGTCAGGTAGCCATAATGCACGGTGGGAATGCCGCCCGTCAGCGCGCGCAAAAACGCGTTGTCGCCAAAACCGCTCACGCGGTGTATACCCTCGCCCATGCCGCGAACCTCATCGATGGCACGCAGCGCGCCCGCCGCCATGGTGTCGGTCGCACATGCGATAAACGAAACATCGGGAGCGACAGAAAGCAGTTCACGCGCAGCGCTATAGCCGGAATCGAGCGTAAACGAGCCCAGGCGAATCAAGGCGGCATCGAGCGGGTTACCCGCGGCGCGCAGGCCGGCCTCAAAACCACGACGACGGTCGTAACCGGCGGCACGGTCTTCCTCGGTAACACCGATATAGGCGATCTTGCCATCTACCCGACCAGCGAGCGCCTGGCCCAGCTCAAAGGCAGCCTCGTAATCGTCATGGTAGACGCAAGCCGCGCCCTCGACGTTTTGGCCGATCAGCACAATGGGCACGCGGCACGACTCAATCGCCCGGCGATGCTCATCGGTGACCATGGTCGCCACCAGCACAATGCCATCGACCGGATGGTTCTGGAACAGGTCAAGATACTCGAGCTCACGATCAGCCGCGTTGTCGGTATTGGCAAGCAGCATCTGATAGCCACGGCGACCGAGCACCTGGCCAATGCCGGCGGTAATGCGGCTTACGGATTCCGAGTTGATCTTGGGCACGATGACGCCGATGAGCTTGGTGGAACCGGTGCGCAGCGCGCGAGCCTGGCTGGACCGCACGTATCCGGTCAGCTCAATCGCCTGCTTAATACGCTCGGCCTTGTCCGCCGAGATATACCCACCGTTGAGGTAGCGCGAGACCGCGGCGCTCGAAACGCCCGCCAGCTCGGCCACATCTTTCATCTTTACCACGAGCACCCCTGTCGTTGAAATCGCTTACACAATGATACCCAACCCATACCGGCAAATTGAGCAAATGGGACGAGCCACATGGATCATTTCAACAGCCCAGGTCAAGCAAACGTCAGCGAGGGCGCAGCTGCCGTAGCGAGGTGCCGCGAAAGAGGAGCGAAGCGTACTTTATGTACGCGAGCGACGGTTTGAGCGGCAGATCGCCCGGCAGATGCCCGCGCAGCGTCGAGCGGTCCGGCGTTTGTTAAAACGCCGGAACATAGTTAGCCGTGATATTCGCCGTTGTACTGGATGAGCGTCAGGTCCTCCACGCCGTCGAGCGCGCGGATGGCGTCGACATAGGGCATATCCACACCGTCAGAAAACACCTCGACGGCCATCTCGACCTTGTCGCCGCGCATGGTCTTAGACTTGACGGTGAACTTGGTGCGCCCAAATGCACGCACGATATCGTCGCCAGTGGTCTGACCCGTGTAGTGGATGACCATCATGTAAACGCGCGCCTTGTCCTGGTGGCTCGCAAAGCCGGCAATCATCACCACGATCACCACCGCCGTGAGCCCTACGAGCGCATACATGCCGGCGCCGGCCGTAATGCCCGTGGTAATAGCCCAAAACAGATACAGCAGGTCGAGCGGGTCCTTGACCGCCGTACGATAGCGGACAATAGACAGAGCACCGACCATACCGAGCGAGATGACCACGTTCGTCGAGATCGCGAGCGTGACCATGCAGGTGAGCACGCACATGCCCACGAGCGTCACGGCAAAGCTGCGCGAATACACCACGCCGGTAAAAAAGCGCTTGTACACGTAATAGATCAGGATGCCCATGGCGAGCGCCACGAGCAGCGACAGGCCAATCTTGGCAGGGTCGACCTGGCCAAACGCCTCCAAGACGGAGTTCTTGAAAAAGTCCCTGGTGCTCATGGTCTAAATATCCCCTCGGTTCTCAAAATCCGATTCCCAGTAATTAAATCCGCGCAGGTAGGCGGTCTTGTCATAACACAGGCAGTACTTAGAGACCGCCGTGAGTTCGGCCGCGCCCGGCGGCACCATATCGCGCACCAGCTGCGGACAAAACTCCGTAAACTTGACCTCCATCACCAGCTTGTCGGGCTCCAGGACCGGCAACGCGGGCAGCGTCGCGTCAAAGATATCGAAGCTTCCCACCGCGGCACGCACGTTCATGTCAAACGTAATGCGCACGGTGCCCTCATCCATCACCCACGGCTCGCGCTCGTAGTCCACGATGGTCCGCGGGCGCATCATGTTGCAGATGCACTCGATGTAGAACTCGCGACAGAGCGGATAGGTGCTCCTCAGCAAAAAGCCGTAGTCGCCAGCCAAAATCTGCTCAAACTCGCCGCGCGTAAGCGGCGCGTCCTCCTTGTAGATCCAGCTGCCGTACTTCTTTTTGCGCTCAAGCTTAATCACCTTGTCGCTGCCGTTATAGATGCGCACGCGATACTTTTTGCGCATGAGAATGCCGGCGTCTTTTTCCTCGTAGGCCGAGTTGCAGTAGTCGTCAAAATACAGGCTGCGAATGGTGTAACCACCCGCCCGCGCATGCTTGTCCAGTTTAAAAACCGGCGCCATGCGACAGGCAAGCGCGGAGTGCTCGCCCTCGTTAATGAGATATTTGAGCTCGTGGCGGTAACGCTCCTGCGTGGTACGTACAGGCGGAGCCGCCAAGCGCTCAAGCAGCGCGCTAGCCCTCCTCATACGTGTCCTCCACGACCTTGCCGCCGTCTTGCACGTAAAAACACTTCATGCCGTAGTGCTTGCCGTCGTCGGTCACATAGTAGTCAAACGCATCTTGCCTATAACCGTCGGAGTTGGTGGCACGCACGCGCACAAAATACTGGCCGGCATCGGGCGCATCGCAGGTCACCTCGGGAAGCAGCACGTCCTCGGCCTTAAAGACCACGTCGCTTATGGCATAGTCGCGCGCAAGCTCTACGGTGTAGCGAATGTCGCGCGCCTCAAAGTCGTAGGACGCATCCCAGTTAATGCGCAGCTTACCGTTATCGATCTGCGGCACGCCGATGTAGAACGGCATGGGCTTTTTAAAACTCTCGCGAAAGCTCTTGTAGTTCTCCTCGATCTCGGAGGGAATCGCCACGGCGATCTGCTCGTATTGGTCCTTGGTGACAGGCAGATGGTCGATATCGGGCGAAGCAAAGACCAGGGATTCAGTCACCTCGCGGTAGTGCTTGATCATCTTGCTCAGGCGTGCCTCGGTCATATACGAGCGCAGGTCTTTGACGGCGCGGTCGAGCTCGCTGCGAAACGATTTGCTGCGCAGCGCACGATTGAACAGTACGTTGCCCCAGTAGTTGCTTGCGCCGCGCTCCCAGCTCGCATAGTCCGAGAACCCCGTAAGAGACAGCTCCAGCTTACGCAGCATGCCGTCGTTATCCCAATCTAAAAAGTACCAGGTATTTGAGTTGAGCGGGCTGTACAGATAGCAGTTACGGTTCTGCGTATCACAGTTGCCCGTCAGAATCTGAAACGCCAGCCAATAGACCAGATTCTCGGTATCAAAGTAGGTATCGAGCACATCATCGATCTTTTGTGATTCGTCGTTGAGCGCATCGAGCATCTCGATGAGCTTGGTGTGGTCCGAATCGCCCTTAATCTCGAGCATGCCCTCAAAGTTTGCCTGGTTGTAGTCGGGATCGTCGGCAAGCTTAATGGTGTCCTCGTAGCGATGGAAATCGAAGTTGTTCACCTTGTACAGATGCCCGTTCTTATCCAGGCCATGTGCCTTAAGCGCCGTCTTGTTGAGCTGCTCCACCTGCGTAAACAGGCCGTAGTCCTCAAAGGTGTCGTTGGACTTTTCGGTCTGGTCGCACACCCACAGATGCACAAACTGCGTACGCAGGCCCATCATCTGGGGTATCCCGCGGATAAGGTCATAGGCCATCTTGTTGCGAAAACGCATACCCTCGCCCATGTGCTTGTTGAGCGCAATCGCGCGCTGTTGGCGCCAGGTACCCTTGCCCTTTTTGAGCTCCACCTTGTAATTCTTTTGCGAGTTGTTGCTCGATGTCTGACCGCGCACCTGCACGGTGGCATTGGGCGCTTCCTCGCCATAGCCAACCTCGCCGGCCACCGGGCCGTCTTCGTCGCCCGGCTGCAGCAGGCCCATAACCTGATAGCGCGTCACGCCCATATCGGCATAGTCATACACCGAGTACGTGTTGATCTCAGCCCAGCTGTGGTCGGTGTTCTCGGAGCTGTTGCCGCGTGAGACCGTCAAGTACATGGTCACAATACCCGAGTCATCGTAGACCTCGTACAGCTCGTCTTTATCGCGTAGGTGCTTGGTACCGTCCGAGGACTCGGCCTTTTTAATCTTGTCCTGCTTTTTAACCTTTTTAGTCGAGGATTCGTCCTGAGACGAACAGCCCGTAAGCAACAGCGCGCCGGCAGCCGCCTCGATCAGGCAGCGGCGAGACATCAACTTATCGATCATCAGAACCTCCCCAATGTTTTTGGTACAGGCGGACCACCATACGTTCAAACGCACTGCGCGGCTCACCGCCCGCGCGCTTGTCCTCGTAGCATTGCTCAACACGGTCGAGCACCCGGCCAAGTTCGGTAAAACAGCCCGTCTTGTCGGTCGCCACAATGGGCTGCTGGCTCAGGATACGATACGGCAAGTTGGCGGTATAGGTATCGAGCCGCAGCAGCGCCACGATAAAAAACACCGCCGCACCCAACAAAAAGCCAAAGCCGTAAAACTGCTGCGGCAAAAGCAACGACACGGCAGTCGCCAGCCCGGCCACACCGGCAAACAACCCCGAGGCCAGCACGGCCCCCTTGTAGTCGGTAAAGTACAGCAAGATAAGCATCACCGTATTGCCCACGGCATACAGGCCATAGCCCACGCACAGCGTGCGAAAATACCCGTGCATAAGGTTGTTAAAGCCCAACGGTAAGGCCGACAGTACCGTGGTCTCGAGCGAGATGACCGCCGCGGTCACAAACAACTGTTTGAGCGCGCAAAAGCGCAGTTCGCTGTTAAGCGTGGAGAGCATCTCCTCCTCGACCACCACAATATCGCCTACCACGCCGCCGTCATTGAACAGGCTGTAATAGTCGCGGTAGCGCGGATAGAAGTTGACCTCGACCGAGACCACAAAGTTGACGGTCGTGACCAGGATCGTCAAAAACGCAATGAGCGCCGGCACATCGTAGTAGGGCGCACCATAAAACAAGCCCTTGACCTGCACGCCAATGGGACCGGCCCAAATAATCACCAGGTGCGCAAAGAGTCCCAGATTGGTTAACAGACCCGTGAGCGCCAGCGGCATAAACTGATCGAGCCACTGCAAAAAGGGCCAGGGGCTGCGGTCGCTCTGAGGAAAATACCGGTACAGCAGCACCACGTCCCAGGCGAGCATGACGCCGTAGCCCAGAGCAATTGACGCCAACAGGCCCTCGACCGGCGGCAGCCCCAGCGCCAGCGCGGCCAGGGCGCACAGGCACGCCACGCCAATGGCAGCCGCAAAGCTGCACAGGATGCCGCGGTAATCCTTGATGGCCGTGAGGTAACTCATGCCGCTCCAGTTGACGATCATAATGTTGAACAGCCACAGGCACAGCAGCCCCTGCAGCAGCGTGGCGCCCGAGAACAGCAAAAAGACGCCGTAGAGCACCGTGCCCGCAACGAGCATGACAGCATTGGAGCCCCAAAACGAGGGCAGAATCTCGTCCTCGCGCTCGGCAAACAACATGTCGGCCAAAAAGCGCGTGACCGGCATAGAGAAAAAGCTCGTGAGCAAAAGTGAGGCCAGCAGTGTGTAGGTCACCATGCACACCAGCAGATCCTGGTTGGCACGGCCCACACCCCACAGACCGCACAGCACCAAGATACCCACCTGGAGCAGCACGCCCAACAGCATGGGACCCGTGCACACAATGCCGGCGTAGCCGTAAGCACGCATCGTGGCAAACAGGCCCTTGCGCCTAAACAGGCGCTTGAGCTCAAAACCAATTCCGGCCATCGGCTACTCCCCCTCTCTGGGCAGGTTAAACGCACACGCCGTCTCGTCGTACAGCGCGCGATAGTTGGCGAGCATCTGCTCGTGCAAAAAGTACGTGGCAACGCGACGCTGCCCGCGCTCCCCCATCTCAATGCGACGGGCGCGGCTCACGCACATGCGCTCCATGGCATCAGCCAAGCCCTTACGATACATGGGCGGCGTCACAAAACCCGCCACGCCAAAGTCGTCGCCCGGGGCGCCTTCGAGCAGCTCACGGCAGCAGCCCACCTCGGTCGTCACGCAGGGACGACACGCGGCGAGCGACTCCAGCACGCTGAGCGGCTGACCTTCGGAGATGCTAGTCAAAATGGTAAAGTCGAGCTTTTCCATGTACTCGACCACGTTGACGCGACCGGTAAAGATCAGGTCGTGCACGCCCAGGGTGTCGACGAGCGCATGGCACTCGGCGCCGTACTCTTCGTCGTCCACGCCGCCCATAATGTGCAGGCGCACCTTGGGCAGGCGCTCGTGCAGCTCAAAGAAGGCGTAGATCATAGTCTTGACGTCCTTGATGGGAGCCAGGCGCACCACCGCGCCAATGTCCACCCAGCCGTCATCGGGCTTTAAGGGGATATCCTTAAAGCGGTCGAACTGGATGCCGTTGGGGATGACCAGGCATTTGTCCGCATCGCAGCCCATATCGATCTGCGTCTTGCGGGCGTTATGGAACAAACTGGTCACGCGGAAGGCGCGGCGATAGATCTCCTCCGAAAGCAGGTAGAAAAAGCGAATCCAGCGGTCCTTAAACGACGGCACCACCCAGTCGGCGCGAATGATCTCTTCCTCGCGCTCACGGGTATAGATACCGTGCTCGGTGAGCAGCACCGGCGCATGCTGAACGCTTGAGCCCAGGCAGGCGAGCAGGCCGCCGTAGCCGGTCGAGATGGCGTGGTACACATCGGCCACCGGCACCTCGCTGCCCAGCAGGTAGAGCACAGGCAGCAGCATGGAGCGCATGGTATGGAATGCGTCGGCAAAGGGCGTGTAAGGGTACTCGGCCAGGCACACGTCGCGAAAGATATCCATAAACGTGCGGCTCTGCAAAAACGAGAGCGGATGCACGCGGCGGCGCTGAAAGATATCGAACAGAACGTCCCAATCCGGATTGGAGAGCGGCACCAGGCGGCGTAGTGCCTCGCGCTCGCGGTCGTTAAAACTGGCTTCGTGCTGTTCGCCCGAAAGCCGCAGGGCATCGTCTAGGAACACCTCGTGCACCTCGACCACGTTGCCGGGCAGCTCGTAGACAAACTTGCCGCGGTCGGCAGCATGCGCGCCGATCACCCACAGCACAAACTCGTGCTCGGGCATGGCCTGGATATAGCCATGCATCCAGGTAGATACGCCACCGTGCACATAGGGGTAGCAACCCTCGAGTACCAAGCAGATTCTCATCTGTCGCCACCCTCCTTGCGCTCGATCGTCACGGTCTTATCATTTGCCTTGAGCAGATACAGATTGCCCGTAAGGTGCGTCAGTTCGCCACCCGTCACCGCACCCGGCTCGCCATTATTGGCGCGGAACATGAGCCACGCCTCGTCGTGGAAATTACCCAGGCTGAGCGTCCAGGCATCTGCACTTGCATCCACGCTTACCGTAACCGACGAAAAGCGTTGGATGGCACCGGAGCACTCCGACGCCGTCTGGTGCCGCAGGTCGGGCGCAGATTTGGTAAGCCACTCCAGGTAGTCGACCAGGCCGCCCTTGTAGACTTCCCAGCCCTCCTTGGCGCCGCGATCGGGATCGAGCAGGTCGTCCGGGTGCATAAAGTGCGTACTCACGTAGTGCATGTTGAGCTCGGACACGGCAGCCAGGCGCATATAGGAATCGTCGACCATGCCGCCCGAGACAATGCGTGGCTGCTCCACAATGCCATCGCTCGCCACGCCAAACTCCTGCACGTACGGCAGGTCGGTGCCATCCTCAAAATACGTACTGGCGATGGTCTTAATGCGCGGAACGTCGGTGCCGATGAGCTTGCGCGCGCGGGCCGAAA
Source organism: uncultured Collinsella sp. (assembly GCA_958427355.1). Lineage (GTDB taxonomy): Bacteria > Actinomycetota > Coriobacteriia > Coriobacteriales > Coriobacteriaceae > Collinsella. The sequence continues at coordinate 53,991 of CAUACA010000007.1, forward strand.
GGATGTTTGACGGCGGCACGTAGACCGAGCCGTGCGCGTTGGGCAGCACCTCGTCCTGAAAGGCGATAAGTTCGTTAAGCGAAGCGACGAGCGTCTCTTTGTTCTTCCAGGTCTTGTAGACGTACAACGTACCATAGTCGGTGTCCCAGAGCGCAAGCGGCTGATGGTTGTAGCCGTGAAAGCCCAGCTCGCCGCCCATCTGCAGCAGCATGCCGCCAAAGTAGCGGAACTGCGTGGTATCGGCCTGTCGCGCGGGCTCGGTCTGGTTGACCGCGTCCTCATAGTTTTCGATCATCACGCCGGTATAGCGAATGCCGTATTTTTGCGCGAGCTTTTGCAGATCGGGCCACCAGACCTTGGTGTAAAAATCGGCAATGGAAAGGCCGTAGTCACGCTTGATATAAGTACCATCGCCCGAGGGCACGGGGCTAGGAAAGTCGTCCAAATAGAACACGGCGCTGTTGATGACCGGATAGGCCGTGGCATCACCCAGCAGGCTGATCGCCGCGGCGTAAAAACCGCGCATGACCTTGTCATAGATACCGATATTGCACACCACGGTGCGCCCGCTACCGCAGTCATTAGACCAAATGAGCGGGGCGCCCGCATCGCCGGTCTTAGCCCACTCACGCGCCGTCTCGCGCAGCGAAACCGAAAGCGACGAATCGAAGGGATCCGAGAACTCGTAGCGCTCTCCCCCGCCCAACATAAAGTCCTCGCTCGGAACGATACTTTCGGCTGTCGCATAGTCATATCCGGCCGATTCGATCCCAAGCTTGGAAGCAATAGCCTGCAGGCAGTTCGAGTTATCTGGCGTCATGCCCAGCATGAGTGAGCCGCCCGCACTCACCCAACTCATCAGATCGGTCAGATGCGTACCCAGTCCGTCAAGCGAGGGCATAAGCACAATCACACGATCAAACGACGTGAGCGATGGGATCGCGTCCGCACCGTCGGTGGCAATATCAACATCGCGATGGGCGATCTTCATGTCCAGCAAAATCTGGTCGAACTGGTCTTTAACGTCGTCGACGCTATCTTGGTCCGAGTCGGTAATGACCAGGCACGTGGGCTTTTGGCCAAAGATTGCCGAGGAGGCCGGCACTGCATCGTTGGCGGCAAGCATCCCCAGCTTATGCTGGCCCGCGCTGTACTGCACGCCGGCACGCTCCACCAGCAACACGGCGGCCATGGCAATAAAGACCGCCCACACCACGAGGAGTCCCATCCAACGAAAGCGGCCTGCACGGTCGCGGATATGTTGCGCCACGCTCATCGGACCTCCTCCCCGTCGCGCCAAAACGCCAACTTTTCGCGGTTGTCGGCGCTCAAATACACATGTTGCTTGTCAATCGCATCGATCACACGGTGGACCTCGTCACCGTCGCGGCGCATCACGGCCAGGCGCAGGCAAAGCATCCAAACCTCCTGCTCCTCGGGCACGTCGAGTACCAGCTGGTTGGTCACGGCCTGCGCCTCGTCGATCTGTCCGACATCGGCCAGCGCCGTCGCATATCGAATGCGCAGCTCAAGGGTATCCTCGCGCTCGCAGCGACGCGCAAGCAGGCGCGCGTACTGTTGGCGCTGAATCTGAGCCACGCGCCCCTCAGCCAAGCCCGAGCACAAGTATTCACCAAGAAAATCGCAGTATTCGTTGAGGTTTTGCGCGCTCGGGTCCGTCTTAAAGGCACGCTCCAGCTGCTGCAGTTTAAGGTCGGACTCCTTGGAGATCTGCGCCACCGCCGTCGCGGCATAGTGCGCCACCTCAACGTCGTCGTTAAGCTTAGCCGCCTGCAGCTGCGCCAGGTACGCGTCGGGCTCCTCGGTGAGCATGGAGAGCATTAGTCGGCGCCGGTATGCCGGGTCGTTGACGATGAGCGCCTCCTCGAGCGGCACTACGCCTGCATCGGCGTCACGGTCGTGCACCAGGATGCTGCGATGTAGGTCGTCGTTGAAGCGCAGCGACTCCAGCGCAGACTCTTTCAGCCCCTCGCCAAACACCGCGCTGCGGGCCGATAGCAGAACCACCAGCAACGGGCCCCACAGCGGCACCAGCACTATCACAGCCAACATGTGCCCGCGCACCGGCAGCAGGCCCAGCTTCATGAGCGTCCACAGCATCAGGCAAACCAGCGCATGAATCAGCAGCAAGACGGCAGCAACGACAAGCGAGATCAAGCGGCACCCCCCTCACCGTCACCGGTGTAAGAGATGTGTTGCAACAGCGCCACGATGTCCTCGCCATCGACGGGCTCCACCGCAATCTGCTTTGCGCTCAGGCGCTCGCGGATAATGGGCAGATCGCACGCCTTTGCCTGGCGCATAAGCAGGTAGAGCACGTCGCCGTCGACCAAGCCCGCCGCGTCGCTCTCGCGGATTGCCGACCCGATTGCGCCCACCAGCTCGCCGACAGGCTCCATGCCCGGTACCACGCGCAGGAGCAAAAAACTCCCCATCTTGCTATCTGCGAGCGCCTGCTCCGCCGCGAGCTCTTGGCCAAAGGCAGCCTGCTTGAGCACGCAAGTGCCGTCAACGCAGCGTTTATCCTGCGCCACCGCCTCATAGTCAAAGGCACGGCCCAGCGCGCTTTCGACCAGCCCGCACAAGATGCGGAACAGGTTTTGATAATAGAGGGTCATTTGGTTTTCGGCCGCACGACGCACAAAGATCAACACGGCGGGTGCCCCGTCGCGCTCGATAGTGTATCCAAACATGGGAAGTCCCGGCGTCAGCTCGCGGTTCACCCACAGGTTCGAACGACCCCCGTCGCCCAAAAGAGGTGCAAGCTGCTCAAGCGTGAGCGAGCGTGCGGCATCTTCGGCAATCGCGGGACTTGCTGCCACCAGGCGTGCAAATGCCCCGCCCGAAACATGGTAGATCGCCACCGAATCGTTCTCGAGGATCTCGCCCAGAAGCTCGCAGCACTTGCGATAGATGTCGCGCGGGTTGAGCACATCGAGCTCCTGCGTCACGGCAAAGATCTTGCCAAAGCTGTCGTGGCGACCCACGATCTGGCGCCTGTACGCGCGCTTGTCCTCGATCGCGTCGTGATAGAGCTGCGTAAGGAACGTATTGCGGTTGCGCACGAGATCGTTTTGGTCGCGCTCCGCCCTAATGGCTTCGCTGTTGCGCAGCTGCACATAGCCGCACACGGCACCCACCACAAAGTACGCAATAAACGGTAGCCAGTTGGACGGCTCGTAGAACAGACCCTGGAAGGTATAGCCGTACTGAGTAAAGTAGCTGGCTGCCAAACCCACCGACGCCAGCAGCGCCGCAACCAGGCCAAAGTCCAAGCCATACAGCGTGCCGATCAGCACCACGTAGAGCAGGCGATAATCGAGCACGTTGAGCTGGACCGATTGTGAGAACAGATGCTCCAGTACCTCGAACAGAACCCAGGCAACGCCCGTCTCTAGGCATTTAATAGGCAGCGTGCGCATTTGGATGCGGTCGATGGCGGCACGCAGCGGGTTGATCTTTTTGATGCGTCCAGCGCCCCAGCGAGCTTGAATGGTCGAGAGATCGCGCAGCAAGTCGTAGCGCTGAAACCAGCCATAGCGCACGCGAGCGACGTCGCTGGCGGGCAGGGCGTAGCCAGCAGAATCGCCATAGGCAACGGCAAGGCCGGGGAACAGCGCCCTGAGGGCGTCGCCCACCTCACCCGCCGTGTGATGGAAGGTATCGGCTACGTCGAGCGTCTCAAAGTTACCATCCCAGCTATCGAAGATACGGCGTACCAGCACCGCAAGCTCCTCGGCACACAGCAGGGGAAACGCCGCATCCTGCGCGCCCTGCAGAGCGACCGATCCGGTTGAGCACGCGTCGAACAACGGCACCAAAAACGGATCTTCCAGCGCGGCGGAGGCAGTGTACAGGAAGGGCACGCGCAGGATCTTGGTCTGAACGCCCTCGCGAGCAGCGTAGTAGCGGCACAGGTCGTTGGCTGCGCGGGCGATAATGCCCTTGCCCGTTCGCCCCGCGGCGTCGGTGGCACCCTCGGCACCCGCGGGCCCCGCTACATACAGCAGTTGGACCCGGCGACCCGCGCACGCACGAAAGACCGAGCGCAACAGCTCGATATCGCCCACGGTATCGGTATGCGGGGTAAGGTAATTGGAAAGGTAGACCATGCGGTCGAACTCGTAGGCCTGATCCAGGTGTTGCAGAAGCTCTTTCCACGAGGAATGGGGCGACGACTCGTCGCGGTACGCGTCCTGCGCGGCTACGACCTGCACATGGTCCCCGGGGAACGCCTTGGCACAAAAGTCATCGTCAACATATGCGGTGTTGCCAACAACCAGCACCTCCATGGCGCACCCCTCCCCTTAATTCCACATTTGTCATAGTCAAACATGCGTATTGTACGCTGTCAACGCGAGCCAAGGCGCCTTTAAGGCTGTTTTAAGAACTTTTTTAGGGGATGTGGGGACATCGAGAGTGCTAAATGAGCACCCAATCCAGAAGTGCGGTGAAAAACCGAGATCTGTCAAACAGGCCCCTGTTTTGAGCATCCGCGACCTGCAGTTTTGTTGGCAAAAATCGGTGTGCGCTCGGCGAGTTTCGATTTTCCCCGCACTTCTCCTACGCACCGGACTCGCAATAGCGCAGTACAATCCGCCAATCGCACTAACCGGAAAGCCAATCCAGCGACTCGCCTAGCCAACCAGATACGGCCCGATTACATCGAAAATTTCGCCCACCTTAGTTGCAGGGTTTTGCGCAGATGGCTTAATGTTACCCAGTTCCCTATGGTACGCGACGAGGCGCCCAGCACGCTGCAAAGCTTCGCCTCGCCTATCATCCACTGCCCCAAACATCCCGTCCAGGTTCTTGCGGTACTCGATGCCCAAGCTCCTCGACATCTCCTGCGCGAGGACATGCTGGCAGTCGGACGCGGACATATGCGCGGTCGTGTAGCGAAAGCGCAGAAGCGGCCACAGCTCGAAGCAGGGGTTCGACCACAACGCATGGAAGGTCCTCGAACCATCGGAGAGCTCGTTGCACTTGCACTCCATCGCGTCAAAGACGGACGCAGGGAAGTCATCCTTGACATACACGAGCCACACGTGATCGAACGTCTCGGGCGCATAGCGGCAGTGTTCGACGGCGAAGTCAAGCAGGTCAAGCGTGTGTTTGCCGGTCCCCTTAACGACAATGGCAACCTTACGCTCATTCGCCGCGCCCAACGCCGCACGCACGCCCTCAAAGTAGCGAGGCTCGGTCTCCTTGCCCTCGCTCACTACAAGATGACGCGTCATCTGAACCATGCGCGAGCGGCCCTCTCGCTTACCGCTACGCCAGCCCTTCGACTTCTTCGCCACCATGCTAATCCCACTCCTCGATGCGGGTGAGATACGGATCGGCGCCGTAGCGACCGGACAGGTATTGCTTGTCGAAAGCCGCGTTCTTGCTTACCAAATTACCGTTTGCCTCGTGGATGTCGGCGAGAGACCACAGTTGGCTCGCCTCCCCCTCGCCGCGCGCAGCGAACCATATCTCGTCACGGCGGAACACATCGTTTCGCATGGTTGACACATCCTGGGACGAGAAGATTAGCTGCGCGCCGCTCTTGTTGACCTCAGGATCCTTAAACAGCAGAATCACATAGCGAAGAAGCTTCGGGTGCAGTTTGGCGTCGAGTTCGTCTACCACAACGGTGCCACCACGCTCAAGCGCTGTCATCAGATACGCAGCCAACCCCATGAGCTTCTGGGTTCCGGCAGATTCCTCGGATAAACGCAGCTCGTACGCCTTGCTGCCCACCTCGTGCCTCACGAAGACGCGCTGGCCGCGCCACTCCGGCGCCCTCTCTACTCTGAAGCCACCAATACGCACATCAACGGCGCGCAAAAAACGCGTGACCTCGCGCGAGTCGCCCTCGTCGAGCGTTTGCTCGAGCATCCGCTCCAGGTAGGAACTGTTGTAGTTGAGAAACACAGCGTCGAGAAACCAGCTAGCCGCCTCCTGGACCACCGGCGCTTCGAAGTTGATGCAAAGGAACGATAGGTATGGCAGGCTCGGGTTGAATCTCGCAGCCGTCACAAGCTTACGCAGTGTGGGACCGAGCTCAACCTTTGCACCCTCGCGCTCGAACAGCATCGCTGTACGCGACGCTCCCAATTTACGCCGCCACAGCCCTTCGGACACGATCTCATCGGCGTGTACAGACAGAACATAGCGATACTCATGCTCACCCGCACGGTAATAGAGCTCGAACTCGGTGGGCTCGGCAGCAGACACGTCATCGAACTCAAACGCCGAACAACGGGGTATCGAAGGGCGATCACCCTCTGCCGTATCAGCACTGGCAGACAGCAGTCTTATCGGTCTGGCTACCGCCGAACGAACGTAATCGAGAGCCTCGAGCAGGTTAGACTTACCGCCAGCGTTGGGTCCGTACACCGCGGCCACCGGAAGGAAACTCTGCACGTCCGGGCACGTGATAAGGGAGCGCTCAAACTCCCTCATCGGCGTTGCTTGCATGGAAAGCTCAGCCTCGTCGCGATAGGACCGATAGTTCTTAAAGGTGAACTGACAAAGCATGGTACCCAACATTCCTTTCATTATTTTGAAAAGATATATCAGAGTTTTTCTTTGATTATAGACTTCAAGCATGCTAAATCAAGTGCTTGCTACACCAATGGCAACAGGCAAAAGGTGCCAAACCGTCCATGCTCGGCCATTCCATTGCCGGAATGGCGCCTAGCCAGCATATCAGACATTACACTCATGAAAAAAGGGCAACACTCTCTTGTCGAAAGCGTCACCCTTAAAGCTCCCACAGAGCTTTTGTATGATAGCTAGGTATGCTACACCATCTCGCAGAGATGCACAGCGCCGAGAATCGCTATTCCCAGCAGAACAAACACCGTGGATGCGGCGGTTCAATTGCAATCGGCGTTATTGAAGCTTTCTCTACACCCTGATGTTCATCTCTTTAAACACGCTGTATAAAACATCTTGCGCAATTAGCCCCCGATAAGATCCAACAAGCCTACCTAATTCATCAAGCATTGCTTTCGTCTCGTCGTCAGGTAGAACACGGCAAAGCAGGGAGTACATATCGGAAAACCTTGCCCCTCTTACGGCCGCACAATAGAGCCGCTCGTCATGCGCGCAGATATTCCTAAAGCCAGAAAGAACTTGAATGACGCGAAGCAACATTATCGGCTCGAGTCTTTGTTTTCTATTTGACGTTTGGCTGACCAACTTGCAGGCAGCATTTTGCACGCCGCGTTTTTGAAGCTGATAGAAATGTGAGATATTGCCAAATGTCAGATCATTCTGAAGAACCCACAAGGGCACTGCACCGTATTTATCCAAATAATGCTTCACGAAGGGACGCATGCGCTGTTCATCTGTCACCTTATCATTAAGAATATTTATCAGGTCAGTAAGCCTCTTCGAATGCTGTTTCTTTTTATCACCTCGAAATGCCTTGGGCACAAGCATATCGTTAGGATCGACATAATTAGCCCGATTCAGATAGGCATCCGCAGCGCGATATTGATCGCAAAACGAATACACGACCGCGTTCTTGAGCACGGCTTCGGCCCTCGCGAGATATGAAAAAGTAAGTTGCCTAAGCTCCCTGTCAAACAGGAATAAATCGTAAATGTTCTTAAATGAAGTGCCTCCCCTATAAACATCACTTGACGAGGACTGCGCAGCGTTTTTATCAAGAAACGGAGCTTTGTAGCCGTTTACGACCGCATAATAACTCTCACGCCTCAGGCAATCTGTCGTAGAAGCATCAGTCGCCACCCCACGGCTCTCTAGGAGTTCAATAAGTTGAGCGAAAGTCTTAAATTCCTTTGCCAAAGCAAGCTCCTAAAATCAAAGGGCCGTTGCCGGAAGCCTCCGAACAACGACCCTTCTTTGTCATCGCCTCACTTAGAGTCCACGACGACTGTATCACTATTGGTATATTACCCTAAATTCATCGCTAATGCGGTGCATACGGGAATTACATTAAGCGTTCGGTGCGCGATGTAATGTCTGTAGTTATTTCTGCTCTTTAGCAATCGTGATTTGCTTATCAATATGCTCAATGGTCTCAATTAGGTGCGTCAAAATCTGCCTGAGTTCATCCTCGGACAGAGAACAGATATGGTCACAAAAAGCTTGCTTTTGAAATTCGGAGATCACCTTTTTATCGCCATAATCTCCAAAGGTTTGCTTTTCCAGATAGAAATCCGATGTATCAAAATCCTCATCCAGCACCAGGGCATTTTCAATACCCTTCAAGAAGTGCTTTCTGGATTTGTAAGTTTCCATTTTCGTTCGCAACACATTATTACTTAAGCACTCAGCAATCTTTTGATCGCAATCGTACAGGAAAGCAGTAAAGACCGATGGAGGATTAGCATCCAAATAATCGGCAGCTTTATTAAGCGATGGTGCGCCCGTAAATGCACACGATCCATCAGGGCTCTTCTTTCCTATCCATTTAAATCGCAGGTGATTAGCAGTATGGGCAAAAGAAAGTGCTTTGTTGAAATACTGTTCATCGGTAGGCCCCTCGAGATAAACAGTGGGGACTTCGCTTACAAACCACGAAACCGAGAAAGCATCCTTTACCGCTTGAACCGTACCAGGACCGTAAAACTCTGGATTAGCCTGTGCGACAACATCGCCAGATTCATTCCTGGCCAATACGATTACTTTGTCGTTGTATCTTTTTTCATCATGAATAATAAAGGGCGAGTGAGTCACACAGAAGATTTGAGAAGTCTGACACCCTTCTTCATCCTGAAATAGCGATTTATAAAATTGAAGGATCTTCTCCTGCCAAGAAGGATGAAGGCTAATTTCAGGCTCGTCAATAAATACAAACGAACCTCTGAGCGCATGCGAGTCCTTCAGCATAAAGCACCCACGATAGACAATCTGCTTTTCACCAGAACTCAGTTGATCAACACGGACGTCATGGCCATTCTTTTTAAAGAGAATTTCTTTATGGCCGTTGCGATTATCAACACGGTCGTAATTCAAGTCGTCAAACATCAGATCAAAAGCTTTGGTGAACCTAGGCATCCTTTGAGGGACTTGAAGTCGCGAGAGCCCAGTTTCCATATTGTTCCTAGCAACCCTAGCGACATCAGCATCATCAAGAGCCTGAATATCAATAATAAGTTGATTAATTTCAGTGGGCAGATCACTTGACGAGCGAATACTCTCAACAGATTCATCAATATTTCGACTTGTTACACTAGTTATTTGATCAGACTTAAAATTAATATCGACATCAGAAAAGATAGCGGAAGTAGGAAAAATCTCGGCAAATTCATCCGAACCCACCCAATTATCGAGGCCTAAGCCGTCTTTGACATAGAGATAGTCGTGCCCCTTAATATCCTTGGCATAAAACTCGTATGTTCGTATTTTGGAGTCAAAGTCTACTTCGATCGAATCAACATAACATGGCATGTCATGATACTTATGAGCCATGATTTGATAGAGCAGCTCGACTAAGCTGCTTTTACCAATGCCGTTATTTCCAGCGATGATGACAGTATCAACGGCTTTATTTGAGGAGTCGGTAAAGTCCAACTCCAGATTACCTAATACCGGATGATTCGATAACTTCAACTTTCGAACTCGGATCATGAGAACCCCACTTCAAACTACTTTTATAGCAGTTTACTAAACCCACGGTGCCAAATGATCGGCAATGCCGCGCAACCGTTTCGCAATATTCAACAGTGCCCAATTTAACAAACACCGCATCCCACCAAGACGCCAGTGCCCAACCCGTTCTAGTCAAAGAACAGCTTGGGCACACTCCATGAAACCACAGCGAGAGCCGGGACCAGGCCTCGCTCCAATAGCGAACACGCTCCATACCGCCACAAATCACCCCTCCCCGTCCATGGCCGTCAAGCTTACGGGTTCAATGCCCGGAAGAGACGCAAAACAAGAGGGGCAGGCAACCTGATAGTTCCCGTTATTTGTCCTGCGCTGCATAGAAGCGGAGACATATACCGTTTTGCGGGCGCGAGTAACACCGACGTACAGCAGGCCCATTTACTCAATAAGCCCGTCTGGCAATTTCTTCGCATCCACAATCCGGCATCCACGCGCAGAACGCGAGCACATACCAGCACTTTCGCACCGAGAGCAAATCGCTCCAGGCCAATCGGAACGCGTATCGCCCGGAATGAAAACAATATCCCACTCGATCCACTTAGCGGAGTGAATGGTCATCATCGAGACATCCGCATCAAGGAAATAGGAGAAACGTCGCAGGGAACCCTCGGAAAAGATGTTCACGATATAATCGAAGCGCTCCGGCGGATCCAGCGCGATGCAGTCATTTTTAAGGTATTTCCGCAGCGCCCCAAGAAACATGGCATAGGACCGCCCATACTCGAATCTCCTGGAGCCATGTGTCGGTAAAGCTACATGCAAGAAGAAAATCACTCGCTTTTATGCCAGTTTTCAATTCTGATGAAAGGGTGACTGGGCATTTCTTACATCAGGATCACGTAATTGGATGCCAGCGCATCAAAGCTCTTCAGGTGGCGTTAGAAAACTTAAGCCGCAGTGCGTCGAGCGTCTCCTCGACGGGTCTTCCTCACCAGATCCCCATGTCATTGCGTAGCGACTCCTCGTCAACTGATATGACGTTCGCAGACACGGCCCGTGCCCCCCTCTCGATGACTTGCTGTCTAGTCGCCAGAAATCATATGACGGGGCACGGGCCGTGTTCCGCTATGTGGTTATCGATTTGGGAAAGAGACTATGCGTTACCCGGCGGCGCAGCAGGGTTAACCGTTGGCAACAAAGGACAGCGAGAACTATGTCGGAACCGGTAACCAAGCGCAATATCGACAGTGATGCTACGCAATATTCGATTGCAATCAAACAAGCAGACATCAGCCTGATCCACATAAAAGAAGAAGTGGATGCCTTGCTTAACATCGATAGTTTTAAACTAATAAACGAACCTCCACGAGGCTTTCCCTTAATTACGACATGAGGAGATGCGCATGTCAGAACAGTCACCAATTAGCACTTTCGAATCGTTCCGGCAAACATACTGGACCTACTACTTAGCCCTTGAAGATCGTCTCCTGCAGACAGAAAGGTGCTGCGCATTCTCGCAGAGGAATACAGAGGCATTTTCAATCGAATACCTCACCTTGCTTTTGTCTACCTGCGGTGAAGTTGACTCGCTGGCAAAAGCTATTGGGACGCACTTCTTTCCTGAGGCAGATCTAAACAAATGCACAATTTCTAAGTGGGGATACTATCTTTGCCAATCTTTCCCAGGGATAGATACGAAAGTCCTCCAATTTAAGAATGGGATGCAATTAAAACCCTTTGATAGCTGGCAACAAACCACAGCAACAAATAAAAAAGGACAAACCATCTATGTAAAAGCGGCAGGCTCAAAGCGCCTCCAATGGTGGACTGACTACAATAAAGTCAAACACTCCAGAGCATCAATCGATCCGGATCGAGGCTTAGCCAATTACGAAAAAGCCAATCAGGGCAACGTCATCAAAGCGATGGGGGCGCTTTTTCTACTCAATAGACTCATGATGCAAAGACTGGATGCAGATGCTTACCAAGCAATAGAGCGATCGAAGCTTTTCAAACTATGCAACTCCCCAGATGAGACTGTGACTTTCATTTGTTATGGGAGCAAAGGTGTCCCGCTTCAAATAACACATAAAGCGCCAAGGGCAAGAATATAGAAAGCAAAGAATGCGATCACGTGAAAACGGAGCTGAGGAAACCAAAATCTTTAGTCATCGCACTTCAACAACTCTCAAAGAAGAAAATGGATTATGGCTGAATCAAACAAACAAAAGGGACAAATAGAAGATACTGGATGCTCCTACGGATACTTCACCATTACAAAAGCTAAAGAGCAAGATACTGAGGCGTTCCTAAACTGTGAAATACCACTTAAAATAGACGAATATGAAGTGGCAAAAGCAGAACTCGAGAAACTAACAAGTATCTCTAACTTAACTGAGATCATCCTAGATTTCGAAGACGCTCAATCTGAGCTCACCATGTCCATAAATGCAATCGATCCAAATGACCGTAAGTCGATGAAGGCAGCACAAGCAGCTACCGAGCACTTCGTAGAGTCAGTTGTAAGGACCGTCACCCATTACAAAAGACAATTGCACACCGCTTACGGAGACTGCGTAGCAAAGTCTTTTGATAAAGAGATTTCAGAGATTTACGACAACGGCAACGCTTATGCATTGCTCTACAAGCTAAGAAATATATATCAACACGAGGGGGCCATCCCGCTAAAGCTAAGCAGGAACTTCGGGGAAAACGGCATTATTAAAACGAGCATCATTCTCAATAGCACAAAAATGCTAGATGGTCATATTGCGAGCTATCTCAACGCTAAAGTCAAAATCTTCATCACGAGTAATCCCGAACCCGACGTTCATGCCTTGGCAAAAGAAGTGTTCGATCAGCTGAGTGAATTAATGCGAAACTTCATTGAAACGAAGCTGATTGATACCGAGTTTGCCAAAACAGGCAGTAGTTACATCGATCTTTTCTTAAAGTTGGACAAACCGTGTGACGTTTTGTTTCTTACGAAGATGAAAGAAAAAACTGACTCGGGATCTCGTGGGACCAATATGATGCAAACCCAAATAACCCTCGAATATTTATGCAAACTGCTGTCAGTCTATCTTTCCAATCGGTCAGAAGTACTCTTCTCTTATTGGGGCCAAGGCCTAGGTAAGAAAGCGAAGGAATTGCTTCCAGGGTTGCAAGATGTGCTAGGTCCAAACTATTTCTCCAGCAGGGATCCTATTCGCATTGCGGGCGTTCAATATTCATGCCAAAAGGGAACACTCGCTCTGACACAACCAACTCCAGAAGTCTGCTGCATGCTGCATCGCGATGATATGGCACTGCCAGCGGTAGAGCAACTTGACTTCTATTGGGACCTATTTGAGAAACTAATTAAAGGCCTCAAAGCCTTGTCGGAATAATTACCGAAGCACAAGAACAGTCAATCGGCGGTGAAGGTGAGAGGGATCCAGCCCGAGGGGATGTAGGAAAGCGATAGGAAAGTCATAGATGCAGGCGCGTTGGCTAAAAATGGGTCGGCCGGAATTGGTCAATCTCGGCCGACTATATATGCCTAAATTATTCCGGTGCTAGCAAAACACCAGCATCTACAACCTTATCAGTAGGAATTCCCCTTTTATAAGGTGAGCGACATCTTTACTTAGCCACAAACGTCACCCGACGGCATGCACCTATCATGCACCTATTTAGCAGCTTTATACCCGTGAACACGCTAACGAATCCGTAACTCTTTCAAAGAAAAGGCCTGTAAAATATCAACTATTGTCAGTATTTATTGTCAGTATTAATAGAATTAAGTCTGGCAATGATGCGTGGACTCGCATCATTGTTTTTTGATATGGAGTTGATGACAAGATATTCCCTCTCAGATAATTCTCCGGAAAGGTCCACTTCATAACACTTATCAAATAGATTGATTTCGGGCAACCTGGAATCATCAATATAGGCATTATGATCCGATATAACTTCAAGCAGTTTATTCCTTTGTTTGACATCAAGTCACCAGTCGATACACTCCATAGCATCAATTACCAAGGGACAGCTAAGATTAAAAAGTTCCTCATTATATGCAAGCAAAAATGGTGCATCTATGAACAAAAGAAGAGCTAAAGCCTCGGGATCAATATCAATAGATTCACTATTTTGAAGAAGGCTTAAAAGGTAGTTGGAAATGCTGGCTTCAAATTTTTCAATGCGTTCACCCGAATTATAAATTTCGCTATTTAAGTAATTCAAAATAAAAGAGAAATCGTTTTTAAATTGTAGTTTATGGAGTTCCGATTCAAGTTTAGCGGCAACCTTATTCTCTGGAGAACGCAGGAGAAAGTCAAATAAATAGAAATTGTCTAATGATTTTTTGGTTGCAAAGTCTACATCGCTAAGAAGAGAAACGATGGAAGGGCATGAATCGATTTGATATTCCCACCCAAGTCCGTTATTGCCAGATGAAATTGAGGACAAAAACCAAGCATCCCTCCAAGAGAGTGACGAAGAACCGTGACTAATATAGTTTATTAAACCAGGAGAAAGACTCTGCTGGATAATAAGATTTTTGATAACGGGGTAACGACGGTCATCAACGATAGTCGAATTGTCAATATTCAGCTCATCTATAAGATGCAATTCTTCATTGTTCATAAAAATGCGCGAGAGTAGCGCTAGTCGCTTCGAACCCTCTTTATATTTATAGACAATCGGAATTGGCTTTACCCCAACAAGCGCTGAAAGTAAATTTGCCTCAACAAGCAACGAATATAAAAAACCTTTTTGCTGTTGAAATAAGGCAAAATCATCCGGAAAGAATATTTTATAAGCAACAACAGCAGCTAATCCGTCATCGTCTTCTTCATTGGCTAATCCAAGAACACTCTTATACGACATAATTTCATTAAAGAAATCAACCACTAGTCTTGCCTCTGAAAAACCTGGGGCAATTGCATTAATCAGCTCATTTGAGATATTAAGCTTATATTTAACTACGTTATCAATTAAATGCTCTTTAGCAGAGAAAAGGTCAACGTAGGGAACTACCGGAAGAATAAAATCAAATAATTTAACTCGTTCGTCAGAGATGTATAAATCATCAGAAATCAAGTAGATGAACTTAACTGGGTTCTCACTCTCGCCTTTTCTTAGATTGACACACCTATTTAAGAACACCAGCTCTTCAATTATCATCGGGGCGACATCTGGTGCCCTATCTAAATCCTCAAACACAAAGCAGTCGCAACTCGATGAAATAATCAGATTGATTATGGTCTGCAGATTTTGATCAATAACGGAAACACCGTTGCTGTCAAGTTCAATTTCGAATTCACTAACTGACAACTTCTTGATTGAGTTAATTCCGCCCAGGAAGCTCAATGTGAAATAGACAACAATGCCGACCATGAGACTAAAAAGAAGCAACAGCGATACTCTAATGACAATGGACTCGAATAGCGACTCTGAATATACAAGGGTGCCGATTAGGAACATAATTGACAGATAGATGGCAACGAAAAATTTCCTTTTCTTATTAATGGGAACGGATAAGCAGCCAACTCCTGCGCTTGCCAAATCAAACTCTTTGGAATATTGAATCAATTGATTCAATATTCCAAGCTCAATTGAATTCCGATATTCATTGGTATTTTTTAAACCGCGATGGGTAGGATCTATAAAATTTATCGTTGATAAAACTGCGATTTTTGTGCTTTTAAATTTATCCGAGTGCATCACAAAGTTTATAAGGGACGATTTACCACTTCCAAATGGACCAGTAACCGCAGCATTTCGCACCCGATCTGATGCAAATATAAAATGCAAATCATCTAGATAAGGTGACATCGACTTGTCATCGGGTATCGTTGCTGCCATAGATTGTTTCATGAATTCACACAGCCTAGCAAGGATTCGCTGAACTTAACAAAACGATAATCAAGCAGCATAACAACCCCAATCATCAGTTAACCAAATTGAGAGATCAACAAGCGGATGATAACGTCATGCGCCAGACAGTGAACGCTTATAGCAATAGTACCTCCTGGCACATATGAAGAAAGCGGCAGCGTGATCTTTCTTCAAACGATAGCCGAATAATCAGACTGCAAGGCACAAATTGGGCGTGCCCAAGTTATGCACTCAACTAGTCGCATGCACTCCCAAACGGCAGGCGTTGCATCTTTTCAGAACGAAATACGACAAATCAGGTTTGACTATCATTACGTCACATGGAGCCTGCTCGATGTACCCACATGGCAGCCTCCGAATTTCGAAGGCCATACCGTTTACCGAAGTAAAGATAGCAAATCGAGGTTGGATCTAATGGGATCACAGACAGCGTTTACGCAACTGAAAGGTAGAAGGACATGCCCACACAGGCGGCCGATGATTCCGTCAATAGCATAGGCGCTGTACAAGGGCTTTCTTTTTAGGATGTTGTCCTATTTCCGACTACCAATACGCGGAACTGGTTTTTTGGTTTCGGAGATCGCGTCGAAAATGTAAGTCTAAGGATGACGCCGCAGTGTCCGTTTAACGAAGAACGGCCTTCGTCATAGAATCCGAAATCACCATAACAACAAGTTCTGGGAAAGGACGAAGACCGCTACGGAAATCTTGTCAGACCCGACGCCAGACATGCTCGCCAAGCCCCGTTTCGACGACGGCGCCATCGATATGCAGGAGCTGCTCAGGCGCTTCGCCGAGCAGGTCGCGAACGACGTGATGGACGCCGAGGCCGACCAACTGTGCGGGGGGGGCAGGGCGAACAGCCGCAACGGCCGCTGCGAACAAAGCCCCGCCGCATGCGTGGGCATGCTTACGCTGCGCATCCCAAGCTGCGCATCGGTAGCTTCTTCCCGGAGAACGAGCTCGAGCGCTACCAGCACGTCGACTGAGCCCTCGTGGCCGCCGTGGCCGGGATGTACGCCACGGGCGAGTTCTTCTCCTAGCTCAGGGGCGCGGTTTCTCCGGCATGCGGCTCGTCACCGACGTCATTTGCGGAGATGCTCGGTGCGCTCGAGGAGGTGTTCCCCGGGGCCCGCTACCAGCGCTGCACGGTGCATTTCTACCGCAATGCGCTGGGGAGGATTCCCGTGACCAAGCGGAAGGCCGCGGCGCGCGTGCTGAAGGCAATCCACGCGCAGGAATCGCGCAAGGCATGCGCCGGAAAGGCCGAGGAGGTGGCGGAGGAGCTGGAATCGATGCGGCTCGGGGCGGCCACGAGGACAGTGCGCGACGGATTCGCCGAGACGCTTGCCTACACGGAATTCCCGCCGGAGCACTGGCGCCGTATCAGGACGAACAACGGGATCGGGCGCATCAACCGCGAGATCAGGAGGAGGACGAGGGTCGTCGGGACCTTCCCGAACGGCAACTCGGCCCTCATGCTGGTGACGGCGAGGCTGAAGAGGACGGGGCCGAGGACGGCTAAATCAATATGCGAAAGAATCTTGTCGATACCATTTAGACCGCGAAGAATTTCTTTACAGTGCTACTTCTTTTAGACAGCGCAATTACGCGGGCGGCGGTAAGGAGAGAAGCTACTACCGTGAAGCAAAACAACATCAAATGGTTCACATCACCATTCGAGGTCACATCAGATTGCTTGCTTCCGCAAATACCAAAGACATATAAAGCCACGAACAACATATGGGTGAGGTAAATGACAGTACTTGCTTTCCGCATTCGAGCAAAGATCGGAAGTTGGTTCTGAACCCCCCCCCTGATAGATAACAAAACTATCCCACCAGCGACCAGCACACAGAAAAGCAAATGTTGATCGCTCGAGATAAGGAAGCAGCCAAGAACTCCGATAGCAATAGCCGCCAAGATCGCACTGACATCAATTTCTATAAGCGACTCCGAATTCATTCCAAAGTACATTCCAAGAGCAATATAGAAGAACCCCTCAAATAAACCGTTTCTAGTATTTTCAAACGTTAATGAGTAGATCTTGACGGGCAATGAGATCGCCATCGGAGCCCCCTCCCACTTGAGAAGCAACGATAATCCAAAGCCCCCAAGAAGGAACAGAAATGAGACGCCCAGGATGTTTCGCGAAGACATGCCCTTTCTCAGCATGGCATAAACCAAAATAAAGCCGACAACGCTAGCAAGGAGATACCAAAGCGGCCATGATAGCCTTCCCTCTCCCAACAAGAAAAAGCCACGGGCCTCCAAAACCAGAGCCTTGATCAGCGGGACTCCATCAAGCCAATGCCCCAGGCAGTCGATGGGTATATATGCCAAAAACCAAGCTAAATACAGCCATACAAATTTACTTATCGTCGACCTCACGCGGCATGAGCCAGCCGAGATGCGCTCTTGGAATTGCGCAGGCCGAAGCCCTCTAAAGCAGAGAAAGGACGATGCGACAAAGAAAAATGGAACCGAGACGTTTTCAAGCACATTCAGGACTCGTGAAGCGAACGGTGCATCAATTCCATACAACGGGTTAGTATGAACCGCCACAACCAAAACAGCCATGATCAACTTCAGAAGATCAAGCGCTGGGTAAACGGTCTTTTTCATCTACACCCCTCCAGTCAAAATCTTCCTTCAACAAGGAGATCAGAGTTCTCCTGACAGGATTCAATATCTTTAACGGCTCCAAATAATCCGAAAGTAGATTCTGCAATTAGGCTCTTTGCCCAACCATTCTATTTTTCCACCAATCAAGACCGCTGTGTATAGCCTGCACATATCCAAGCCCGGTACGTTTTAGAACATATTGTGGCCAATGCCAATTGTTGTAGCAGAGCTGTGGAATTGCCTGGCCAACTACAAGACCCCAGGCTCCCCAGCTAAAGGCGCCACACAAAACGCAACTTACGCAGATTCCAGCAGCAGTTGATACCAAATACGCTTTGAAGTACGGAATCTCGTTCATGCTAACAATAATGTTGCAAAACAGAGAGTGCTGATTAAGCAGGAAGTAATAGAGGGCAATACCCAGGAACAAAACTGGATCGCAAATGAAATCATGCTTGAAAAGCGTGAGTATCGGCAGGCATGCCGTTACAAGAACTGTAGCGACAATATACATGCATACATAGCAGGAGATACCGCGTTCGACCACCGTCTTCTGAGTCTGCTTGTCATCCCTGACATAGGCAGACTGGAAGGTGGGAAAGCATGAACGTAAATAGGCGCTTGAAATCTGGTGGATCGCCGTCGCGAACTGCAACATGACGGAATACGTACCAGTTTGTTCAAGCCCAAGGAAAGCCGAGCAAAGCAGCGATGTTGCCTGCGTGGCGCCATACCAGGCTAGAGATACGACACCATCACGCCACGCCACAAACGAAACCGTCTTTAGAACGTCAAGCATTTCGTCCTTAGCAACAGCTGCGGCATCGGATTTAATCCCCTCTTCGACGTCATGATGGCTCCGAAATGTCCTAATCGCAAATAACCTCAGCAAAGTGCTGTAAGCCAAGAAGCCGAGTGCGGCAGCGAGAAGGCTCAAGCCACAAAACAGAAGGACCGCCGTAATAGCAAGCTGCCCAATCCTGGCAAGCGTTTTAGCCCTGTTCTCACCGGCAACGTCTCCAAGCCCACGGAGAAACGTGAGACAGTAAAGAAAATACAAGTTAGTGAAAATGGAAACGACAAACACAATCCATGCAGGCAACGAACCCTCAATTAAAAAAGAATCAGTGACATAAGAAACGTAGAAAGTTCCCAACGTTGCCGCAACAAATAACGCGATGAGACCCAAGACAGCATATATCGTTTTAGACGTATCAAGAACGACGCGCATCAAGTGCCAGTCAACTTCTCCATCAACAGAAGAATAGTCGCAGCCTTGTTTGGTCAGTTTCTTTGCCCCGCTCAGGCAATAAAGAATGTTGCGGGACAAGGTAGAAGTAAAACCGAATTCAAGCAGCTGCGCAAAACCCGAAATGGCTACGAACACGTACCAGAGACCGATTTGAGCACTCGATAAAAAAGATAGGAGTAGCGGCAAGAGCAAAAAGTTACTGCCCATAGACGCGATCGTGCCGACATAATTCCAAATCACATCTCTTTTGGAGACGGTCACTTTCTTGCTTTCGGCCATTTACCCTAATACCTCCGCACAGTAATTTCGTAGCGTCTCGGCCGTTTTGGTCCAGCTACATTCATCAAAATCGATGGAATCAAACAGCCGCTTGGAGTTAGGAGCTCGAAGCAATCCCTCGATCTTATCGGCAACCTCGATCGGGTCCTCGCAGTTTTTCACGACATCGGATCCCTGAATCGACATCACTTCGGCAATTCCGCAGTTAGTCGAAAGAAGGAGCGAACATCCGGCCTCAATCGCATCAAGGGCTGAGAGACCAAAGGACTCATGCCTAGAATTCATAACGAATACCGAGCACTCTCGAAGCTCGTTCACAAACTGATCGGAGGCAACTTGGCCCCTATATTCACCGTCAGCCGAGGTCATGAGATTATCTAAGGAAGAGTTATCGGAGTACCGTCGCCCGTACACCCTTAAAGAGCAATCGACACCACGATCTCTGAGAATCGAGACGGCCTTCGCGACTATTTCGTTGGCCTTAATTGGACGGGTGCCCCCGCTAACAGCAACGATTTTTTCACGTTGGCCTTCGAAGCTGCATTGTTTAAACCTTTTGACCCCAAGGCAAACGTGCTTAACCTTATCGGAGCATTCAGGCAGCTGTTTCTTAACAAAGTTCTCCTGGAGGGAAGAATTCGCAACGATCAAATCCGCAGTACGCAAATGCTTAATGATTGCCTTGACAGTTCTATCGCTATATCCGAGACCGTTGATCTCATTCTCAAAAGGGACGTACCCATGATTAAAGCAAATGACAGGTTTACCAAAGGCAGAAAGCACCCGATGCGCAATGATATCCGTCCAACCAGCGCCGCAAGAGACAATCACATCGCTCTTAAGACCCTCAGAAATAGCCTCATATAGCTTGGAGATTTTACTTTTTGAATATAGCGGCCGTATCGAATCACAAGAAGGCCAATATTCCACTAATGACTTGTGTACATTTGAAGGTCCAGTATTGCCTGTGACCTCACCAATTAGAAGAATCTTCATTGAATGCTTCCTTTAATGTAATGCAAGGGGTTGGAATCAGGTGCTAATGAGACCTTAATTCCGTACCCCCCCCCGCGCTTGAGCAAACCAATGCGAATTAGCAGACGTTTAAGCGATTGTTTGAAATACCTTTTGGGCAAAGACCTTCTTACCGCATCGGTAATTGATCTACCGCATGAAAGGTCCTCGAAGAATCGCGCTCGCGCAGATGGCTTCTCGGAGGGACTCCTCAACTGACCGTTATTCTTAATGGCGGTCTCGATATCAACCGTCATTAACTCAGCACCAGCAAGGTCTATCAGTCGCTGTCCTTTTTGATTCTGGATTAAAACCAGGGAGACACCCCGACGCATTTCTTCGGTAAGATTCGTCCCCCAGGAATCGCCTAATGTAACATCAGAAACTCTTTCAATGCTTGCATACCTGCAGTGATAACAGTTTTCCGTATAGTCCAGCCCCGCCAAGAAAGCTACTGTATACCCATCCAAAACACCGGGCAAATCAATCGTTCGCTCGTTCTCCCTTAGCTGAAAGCTGCCTTTAGAACGAAACTCAATGGACTCAAGCTGATTCATGTCAATCCCATTCTCACTCAGGAATTGACGGAGAATCGCAGGCGAAGGAGTACCGTGGCAAATCAAATCAACCGTATATAAATTCGAAAGAAGCTTGTTGCCGACAAAGTTTTTAAGAGAGGCCACCTGGCAAGGCAATCCTACAAATAAGACTTCTTTACCCTCAACCAGCAATTTTTTTATACGAGCGTAAGAGCCAATTGGATTGCTTTTAACGTACTTGGATCCTTTATATTTAACGGCATCCGCAATCGAGCTAGAAAACTCAAACCCAAACTGACCGTCCCGGAAACAGCAAGAGCAAACTACTCCTTCGGCAGAAATAAATCCTCGGATAATCGCGGCCGCCAAGCCGCCCGATGAGGAGGTTCCCCTGCTCTCCGAGTTAGAATCCCATCCTTGCAACCATTTACTAGGTTTAGAGCCTTGAGGCGGATTGCATTGTTGACATACAGCTGTGCACCTACCGCAATCAATGCATTTGCTTTGATCGATACTGGGGGTATAGTACTCGCGCCTTTCAAGAACAGCGATTGCATCTTTAGGACAGGCATCGACACATGCCATGCAGCCCGCACACATTTTGTCTTCGCAGATACTTTGCATCCATCTATTCCTTCAACGCGCGATCAAGCCAGGAGAGGCTGCGGTTGCGCTCCCCATCAAGAACCTCGCCAACATGCTGCCAATCGATATCGTCGTCCCAAGCATTGCCTTGGAACGTGTCCCAGGCCCTATGCTCTAGGCCAAAGAGTCTAAGAACAGATTTATTTCGCGCGGCATTAGCCTTTGGAAAGATCTCAACAAATGGGGTGCCGAGATTGATACAAAAAGCAGTGCCGTGGAATGAATCCGTGTATACGCAAGATGCATCCCTAAACAGCGCAAGAAAATCCTCCAGGGGCGGAAGAACGACCTGTTTTCCTACCCTTCTCCTAAACGTAGGGCAAACACTTACAATCTCAAGATTGGAGCCAGCGGTCTTATCTTTAACGTACTGCAGCATATCTGAATCAGGATGGAGGTTATAGACGAGGGCGTAGGGCTTTTCAACGGGAGCCTTTTCACTGGCAATCTTGTTCCACTCGGAGCGATTGAGAAGCAGGGTCGGATCCAAAACCTGCTCAGCTTTGAGACCGTAGCTCTCAACGATATCCTTACCTGAATCCTCGCGGACGGAAATGGCATCGTAGCGCTTGAGCCAGTTACCAATTTGCGACTCATACCCCTTTACAACGCCACCACGTCCAAAACTAGCGGCGTAGGATACGACCTTCTTTCCCTCGACCTTAGAAAGCCCGTCCCAAAAGAATACCGGATCTAGAGAGCCATCGCCAAGTTCGTTCCAGACCTGATCGCTGCCAGTCAAATAGATATCTGTGTTAGGCAACAAGGCGTCGATACTTGTTTCATCACAATGCGGAGAAAGAGTCAGATACTGCTCTCTCATGCTCTTAAAACGCTTCTCACCTGCACCGTACAGCAAACGCCAAACCGTGTTCCTATAGATGCGATGAGGCAGAGACCTACCTTCTGAATAACGCTTCACAAGAGAATCAAGGGTCTCAGCGCATCTCCGATAGTCAACAACAACAGGATCGTACCCCAAGTTTTTAACAACTTCTTGCGTAGCATAAGCCTGGAGGACAGACCCGTAGTTGAGAACGTTATGACGAGTAATAATTGAAACTTTTTTCATTGCATCCCTCTCA
This sequence comes from uncultured Collinsella sp., assembly GCA_958427355.1. GTDB lineage: Bacteria > Actinomycetota > Coriobacteriia > Coriobacteriales > Coriobacteriaceae > Collinsella. Next base: position 76,901 of record CAUACA010000007.1, read on the forward strand.
AGAAACGGAAAGTGTGTCTCTATTCCGAAATATGGAATAGCTGATTAAAACTAGGAGCGGGTTATAGTCGACAGCCAAAGCAGTCGACTCGCAGAATCCAAATAATGCAACATAAAGAGCGAGGACTATGAGGGACCCATCATCGAAATACTCCTCGGGCGCTCTTGCATAAAGTAGCATTAAACCGATTAATAAAAATGAAGTAGGAACAAACCCGTAATTGATAAGCCAAAGTGCCCAAGCATTATCAATCGTGAGCATGGCATAAGAGGATCCTGTCCAGACCGTAGCCCCAAGAAGCATTGACCCATTACCAAAAGGATGTATCAAATACTGCTCAAATAGATACCACATTGAATAAATACGGTTGCTAAGAGACTCACTAAAAGCCATAAGTATGCCATTAGAAGGAGAAAAGACAAAAAGCAAAATTATCGTTAATAGAAAGGAACCGATAATAAGGCCAAGGCATATCCTTGACATGCTGGCCCTAGCAAAAGAATGCCGTCTAATATAACAAAAAAATTGGAAACAAATCAGCACCAGAAGGTACAGCTCCGCAGTCCTTGAGTTGGCGACCATCTCAAGGAAAGAAACCGAAGCAACAGTTAAAAGTGCCGAAAGAAAGGGTTTTTTATTCCAACGTAGATAAACAACACACGTACATATACGAGCCAAAACAGCACCGAGAGCATTTACCTGATTAAAGCCGAGCGAATGGCGTACCCTCGTTTCGCCGGGACGAATTGAATCAATCGAACTGATTGATCCAGAAATCAAACCAAACGCAACGATTAAAAATACTAGAACAGTTACAGCCAAGACGATCTGCGTCAACCGGCGAACATCAATATCGTTCCCAGCAATAATAAATAAGCAGACAGAAAGGGGTATCCACGACTTAGTAACACCTAAAGTAATTAGCGTTGCAAGAAAAGCAACGCCTGAACATACTAGAGCTTCAGTTGAAAATCGAATACTGAAAAACCGTACTAAGAGCAGGATGAGCATGAGTGCATTGGCAATTTTGCCAACGGTGTCCATCGGGACTCCAAACATGTTCACATAATTCGTACGCTCCATTAAATGAAAAAAACAATACATAGTAAAGGCTGCGTAATAACATGAATCAGCAGCATTTACCTTCAGGCTTTTCTTGAAATCAGTCATCATTTTTATGAAACAGCCCCTTGAGTAGTTTCAATTAGCTCCGAGGTTAAGCGTTAGCGAAGCAATCCAAGACCTCGAGCAAAGCAACAGAACAAGCTGAATGCGTTTTTTCCGAAATAAGCAACAAAGGCCGCAAAGCGCTCACGAGGCCTAGCTTCTCTATCTCTAAGAACGGCCTTTCGATGTAAAGACAACACCGACCACAACGAATCCTCATCTTGAATTTGCCTCGAATGATTATTTTTAGTTGGAATCTGCGCAAACACCATCCTGCAAACTGAGAAGCAGCGCGAAGCGGCGGCTTTACTTAGGTCCGGATACCAATTACAAATATCCTGGTAGAGCCGATCGGCAATTATCAATGCGGACTCGCCTTTAATGTGTCGATATTCTTGCCTGATAATGCTGTTACTTCTCATGCGATATGCATACAACTCACGGCAATCGACAACGGCAACGGAATCAACCTTGTGAATAATCTTATAGACGCTAGCGAGATCCTCGTAATACAGCCCCTTAGGGAACGGGTCAATGCCCAGTGGCGCTTTTGCGTAAAGGCGCCACTGGGCACCGGTGTCCAGCGTCTGATATAACATCAGACGCTGGACATCGGGCGAAGGCAGTGCCTTCGCAGGCGCCACGGGGTCAAGAAACTCCACCAAAGGGCAAGCATCACCATCATTGAACGGCTTGCCAAATGGAACAGCAGATATCTGACATCCCGTATCGCGGCAGGCGTTAAAAAGAACCTCGATAAAAACAGGAGAAATGTAGTCGTCGCTATCAACGAAGGAAATCCAGTCGCCCCGAGCAATACGCAGCCCTGCATTACGAGCGTCGGAAAGACCGCCATTTTCCTTATGCAAAACGGTGGTACGGTCGTCGCTTGCAGCAAGAACATCACAAAGCTCGCCAGAACCATCAGTCGAGCCGTCATCGACAAGAATGATCTCGATGTTACGATAGCTTTGACGGCAAATGCTATCAAAGCACTCCCGCAGATAAGGCTTAACGTTATATACCGGCACAATCACCGATACCAAGTTACTGTTTGCCATCTAATTCCTTGAGTAGAGATCTAGATATTTATAAGTCAGTCGCTTGCCTTGCAACTCAATGTTGTAATCGGCGAATTGCCCACTTGAGATAGACAATCGACCCTCATACGAGTACGGCAATAGTGAATCGATTTCATCGGCCCACACGGCAGGACTATCAATCGGCAAGAACTTGCATTCCCCCGTTACGTCAACTTCGCGCGTAATCGCATCACTCAGCAGGCACGGCAGGCCAGACACCTGTGCCTCGACGCCGACGAGGCACAGGCCTTCGTAAAGGCTTGGCAGAACGAACGCATCAAACGCCTGGTACAAACGATTGACATCGCTTCTCTGTCCCAGAAACTTAACGCGATCGGTAAGACCGCGTTCGTCCACCAAGGCCTTTACGGAGGCCCCGGCTTCGCCGGTACCGACAAGCAACAAGACGGCATCGTCGCGACGCTTTGCGACCTCAGTAAAAATGTCAATCAGAAACGTATGGTTCTTTTGAGCAGTAAAACGTCCCACATGCCCAATGGCAAACTGGTTGCCGACGAGGCCCAGGTCGGCTCGCGCTTGCGCGCGAGCCTCCGCATTGAAGCGAAAGCGATCCAAATCGATTGCGTTGTATACGACTTCGAAGTGTTCAGCTTTACCGAAAAGCCATTCACCGGCAAATTGACTGCATGCAAAACGGTGTGTTGGATACCGATTCGATTGCGTTTTCAGCACGGCCTTTAGGGCATTCTTGGCATACTCCCCCTTACCACTCGTAGAATGGCTATGGGCGATACGCACAGGAACGCCCGCCTTCTTCGCGGCACGAAGCGGAAAGACCGAAAGCGCGTTGATGTGACTATGGACAATCTTCCAGCCCTCTTGTTTAAAGAGACGCTGAAGCTCTCGCTGGTATTCAACAACATGCTGATAGGGCGGAATCTCAAAGACCCTGCCACCGAGGGATTCGATTTCTTCACGGGGAACAAGCGTCGAATCGGCATCGACAAGAAAATCGAACTGCACTTTGCATCGGTCAATATGACGATAGTAATTCATGACGACTGCCTCAACGCCGCCGCCAAGCATCTTGCCCACGACCTGGGCGACGCGAATTGGATCTCCTTGGCTCATCGCCCGGTCCTCCTTTTACCAAACATGGCACCGAAGGTGCCCATGAAACATTTCCAGTCCATACGGAAGCAACGGTTCCGTACATAGTGGAGCTCGATCTTCTGCCGCATGCCGCTCTCGAAGGTCGCGGCGTTGCGGTCGGTGGCCTGCCACAAGCCGGTAATGCCCGGCGTGACGCTCAGCAGCTCCTCCTTCTCCTCTTCGGAGAAGTGCTGTTCCAACTCGTCACGCGTGATGGGGCGCGGACCGATCACGGACAGATCACCCTTGAGCACGTTGAGGAACTGCGGTACCTCGTCGATGGAGCACTTGCGGATGAACTTGCCCACCTTTGTGATGCGTGGGTCGTTATCGACCTTGCGCTCCACCTTCCACTGGTGCAGCTGCTCGGGGCTCAGGTACTTCTGCACATCACCTGCATCAGAGACCATGCTGCGAAGCTTAAGCACGCGAATCACCTGGCCTCCCCTGCCCACGCGCTCCTGCGTGTAGACCGGGCAGCCCGGGGACTCCACGCAGATCGCGGCGCAGACACAGGCCATGGGAATCGCCAGCACTGCGGCACACCCGGCGCTGAAGGCTATATCGAACGTTCTCTTGCATATGCGGTAGAAGAGGGTCCCGGTAGGTTTCCTAGGCATGGGCTAGCACCCCGCCAACGGAAAAGTCTCGGGAAATGCCTCTAGCAGGCACCCCCCCCCGTTATCATTTCGACGACCGTGAGCGCCACGATCTTCAAGTCGGTGGCCACGCCACGCTTCGCGATATACTCCAAATCGCGGCGGACCATGCCGTCAAAGTCGGTGTCGTTGCGGTCCGTAACCTGCCAACTGCCGGTGATGCCTGGCTTAACAGCAAGGCGCTGCAGGTCGTACTCTGTATACTCAGCCACCTCGTTCGGTAGCGGCGGGCGCGGTCCCACGACGGACATCTGGCCCAGGAACACGTTGATGAACTGAGGGAACTCGTCGATGGAGTGCTTGCGGATGAACTTCCCGATCTTGGTGACGCGCGGGTCCTCCCTCATCTTGAACATGGCGCCGGCGATCTCGTTCTGCTCCCTGAGGTCTGCGAGGCGCTCGTCGGCGTCCCTGTACATGGAGCGGAACTTCCACATGCGGAAGGTGGACAGGCTGCCGTCGGGGCGGGTCTGGCCCACGCGGATCTGGCTGTAGAACGGGTTGCCCTCGCTCTCCAGGCGGATAGCGGCGGCAAGAATCAGGCTCGGTACGGCGATAACGGCCAGCACGCAGCCACTAAACGCGATGTCGAAGGCGCGCTTGGCGACACGGTAGGCCAGGCGCGAGCGGTCCCAGTCCATGATGGATTGCATGGCCCTATAGCGGCCGGCGCCCTCACGCCGGTCCATGGCCTGGGCAATCAGCGACGCCCCCCACGGGCGCATTGCTCTCTGTTACTTCTTTAGCAGACACAGTCAAACTTACATCCCGGTTCCCCAAGGATCCCCCAATCGGTAAATTCACAAATGCGAACGAATAGCTGGTGCAACGTCTCCCTTACGTCTTGATGGGAACGTCGAGCGGAAGCACTTCCCTAAAGCTGGAATCGCCTTCGCCTACGTCCACCAGACACCAGCGCTTGCGACGGTCGATCTTGTGCACGCGGGCCTCTTGCCCCACCAAGGGACCCTGCTCTATGTGCAACACGCCGTCTTCTATGCGCGCCACGCTGTTGCGCACCACGCCGTCGTCATCCAGCACGCTGCGGTACCAATCCTGCGCGTCGTCCGGCATGGGCATGTACGCCCGCTCCCTACTGCCGGCGATGCGGCAACCAAAACTCAGCTGGGCCAAAGCCCTATCCAGCGCGGCGGCATCATGCGTGGCGACGAAGAAATATTCCTTGTACATGGGTTTGGTTTGGAGCGACCAGGCGCCGTCCCGCTTAAACCAGAACTCCTTTTGCATCACAAAAGCATTCTGCATCAGCTCGTGCGGGATAATGTGGCGGACCTTTTCGCAGGTCTCGCGCTCTTTTCCATTGGGGGTGTGAACCAGATACCAGCGGACGCGGCCGTGCTGGCTGTTGGTGATGGCGCCGTTAAATGCGCCCGGCAGCTGTTCTTGGCGCCGTGCCGTCTGTTCCATGTTCTCGCCCCCCTCTTTTTGGCTTTGCGATGCACGCAAATGCAGGGGCGTTTAGAACAGGCTTCTCGCTCGCAGCTAGGCGCAGTCGCAAAAGTACAGGTTTTTGTATCTTTCGACAGACGACATTATACGAGCAATTAATCAGTGTTTGCCCAGATTACGCAAAATGTACTGCTGGTAGGTACATCTTC
>CAUACA010000008.1 GCA_958427355.1 uncultured Collinsella sp.
GCCCGTGGGTTATACCCTAAGAGCAAACCACCCTTTTTAAGGGTGGTTCTGATTTTTGTCGATAAGTCAGCGGGTTTGGCGCCAACCAAGCTTCAGGTTTGTCTCGATCTGTAACACGAAGGGGCGGAAAACCGTTCTAGCGGTTACAGAATAAGACGTAAGCTGGGGCCTCTGCGAAACATCTCGATCTGTAACAGATAGGGGAGAAAAATGTTCTCTAAATGTTATAGATCGAGACAAAGGCCGGAACGGTCCCAGTCATCCTGGTCGAGCGTGGATTATCGGACGAACGAGCGTGGAAAATCTCCCGCCTAGTGAATGAGCGTGGATAATCTCCCACTTTGGGCCCAGTGGCACGCCAAAAGTGGGAGATTATCCACGCTCGATTTCAAACGGGAGATAATCCACGCTCGATTCTGTCTGGGAAGCCCGATCTCGACCTATATATAGGTGCAAATGAGTAGCTATCGAAGTAATCATTCTGCAGGCGCACTCCACTACGCCAAAGTGTTTCCTCGGGAAATGTCACTGCTATATGCAAATTCACCGTCCTTCATATCCAAACTCAGCAAAACCGCAGGTCAAAAGCATATAGATACGCCCGGCACCGTGTATCTAGAGGTTTTCGTTGACAGCCCCCAAGGTGGCATCGTATTATCTTCTTCGTTCGCGGGGGCGGCGGTCCAAAAGACCAAAGGACCTGCGGATACTTGAACGATTGGGAGTTTGCCCGAGTGGTTAATGGGGACGGGCTGTAAACCCGTTGGCTCTGCCTACATAGGTTCGAATCCTATAGCTCCCACCCGTCAAGTGCCTGTATAGCTCAGTCGGTAGAGCACTTCGTTGGTAACGAAGAGGTCACCAGTTCAAGTCTGGTTGCAGGCTCCATCCGGCGGTGTAGCTCAGTTGGTTAGAGCACACGGTTCATACCCGTGGCGTCACTGGTTCGAATCCAGTCACCGCTACCATAGGTAACACGGTGGCTTCTCAATAGTATGTTGAGAGGCCACTATGGTATAAAGGCAAAGTCCCGTCCGGGGACGACCTGTTAAGAGGAGGGCTTTATGGCCAAAGAGAAGTTTGAGCGCACTAAGCCGCATGTTAACATCGGCACCATTGGTCACGTCGACCACGGCAAGACCACGCTGACCGCTGCCATCACCAAGGTTCTCTCCGAGACCGAGGGCTGCAAGGCTGACTTCACTGCGTTCGAGAACATCGACAAGGCTCCCGAGGAGCGCGAGCGCGGCATTACGATCTCCGTCTCCCACGTCGAGTACGAGACTGCTGCCCGTCACTACGCTCACGTTGACTGCCCGGGCCACGCTGACTACGTCAAGAACATGATCTCCGGTGCTGCTCAGATGGACGGCGCTATCCTGGTCATCGCCGCTACCGACGGCCCCATGGCTCAGACCCGCGAGCACATCCTGCTCGCCCGTCAGGTCGGCGTTCCCTACATCGTCGTCTTCCTGAACAAGTGCGACATGGTCGACGATGACGAGCTCATCGACCTCGTCGAGATGGAGACCCGTGAGCTCCTCTCCGAGTACGATTTCCCCGGCGACGACATCCCCGTCATCCGTGGTTCCGCTCTGGGCGCTCTCGAGGGCGACGCCAAGTGGATGGACGCCATCCGCGAGCTCATGAAGGCTGTCGACGAGTACATCCCGACGCCTGCTCGTAACAACGACCTCCCCTTCCTGATGGCCGTTGAGGACGTTATGACCATCTCCGGCCGTGGTACCGTTGCTACCGGCCGTGTCGAGCGCGGTGAGCTCAAGCTCAACGAGCCCGTCGAGATCGTCGGCATCAAGGATACCCAGAACACCGTCGTTACCGGTATCGAGATGTTCCGTAAGTCCATGGACTTCTGCGAGGCTGGCGACAACGTCGGTCTGCTGCTCCGCGGCATCAAGCGCGAGGACATCGAGCGCGGCCAGGTTCTCTGCAAGCCCGGTTCGGTTACCCCGCACACCAAGTTCACCGGCGAGATCTACGTTCTGACCAAGGAGGAGGGCGGCCGTCACACCCCGTTCTTCGATGGTTATCGTCCTCAGTTCTACTTCCGTACCACCGACGTTACCGGTACGGTCAAGCTCCCCGAGGGCACCGAGATGGCTATGCCTGGTGACCACATCACCATCGAGGGCGACCTCATCCACCCGATCGCCATGGAGGAGGGCCTGCGCTTCGCTATCCGCGAGGGTGGCCACACCGTCGGTTCGGGCATCGTCTCCACGATCATTGAGTAAATTAGCTCTTTGATATAGCTGACTTAGAGAACCCGGCACTTATAGGGGTGCCGGGTTCTTTTCTGCAATGGATATTGAGCCGTTGCTGGTGTCGAGAGGATCGATAATGGTCCTGGATGCACCGTCGATTAGATCTCGATGGCTTCATTGATGTGTTCCAAATATGAATGGATCCACCGAGAACCAATTGACTCGAGGTTTTCATTGACAGCACTTACGTGGAGCTGATAAAGTAACAACTCGTGCCCGTACGGGGCGGAAATGAAAGGTTCAGGATACATGCGTACTCTAGTTACTCTTGCGTGCACTGAGTGCAAGCGCCGCAACTATACGACCACCAAGAACAAGTCGACCATGCCTGATCGTATGGAGATCAAGAAGTATTGCCCCTGGTGCCGTCACCACACGCTGCACAAAGAGACTCGCTAGTCTCTAGTCACATACGCCAGTAGTTCAATTGGTAGAGCATCGGTCTCCAAAACCGAGTGTTGAGGGTTCGAGTCCTTCCTGGCGTGCCAGTCATTATTCCGTAAGCTCCCACTTGGGGGCTTACGGTTTACTCATGTATAAGCGCATTGCGCGGAGGTAACCCAAATGGCCAACAAGAAGAACAAGAAGAAGGCTCAGCAGCCGGCACCTGCCAACAAAGCTGCCGCCAACTCCAAGGTTGAGGCCAAGAAGGCCGTTGCCAAGAAGAACGAGAAGGCTGCGAAGTCCAAGAAGAACGAGAAGCCTGGTTTCTTCGCCCGCACCAAGAAGTATTTCGCTTCGGTCAAGTCCGAGATGAAGCGTGTCACGTGGCCCGATAAGAAGGAGCTCGTGAACTACTCGGTTGTCGTTTGCGCTTCTCTGATCGTCGTCGGCGTCGTCATCGCTCTGCTCGATGCTGGCTTTGGCGAGGCTCTTGCTCTGTTCTCTGGATTGAGGGGCTAAACCATGTCTAAGCGTTGGTACGTCGTTCACACTTACTCTGGATACGAGAACCGCGTTAAGTCCGATCTCGAGCATCGCATCGAGACTATGGGCATGCAGGACCGTATCTTTGATATCGAGATTCCTATGGAGCGCGTCACCGAGATCAAAGAGGGTGGCAAGCGCGAGACCAAGGATTCCAAGATCTTCCCGGGTTATGTCTTGGTCCGCATGGAGATGGATGACGATGCTTGGACGTGTGTTCGCAACACGCCCGGCGTCACCGGTTTCCTGGGCGGCAACGGTAAGCCCGCACCGCTTTCCCGCGACGAGTACAACAAGATGACTCGTCGTCCCGGTAAGGGCGATTCGCCCAAGCGCACCTCGGTTGATATTCAGGTCGGCACGTCCGTCCGCGTCACCGATGGCCCGCTTACCGACTTTGATGGCAAGGTGTCCGAGGTTAACACCGAGGCTGGCAAGCTCAAGGTCACGCTGATGATCTTTGGCCGCGAGACGCCGGTTGAGCTTGACTTTAACCAGGTCGCTGTCATCGCTTAAGTTTTCGTCCGTTCGCGCGAGCGTGCTTCTTCTGTGACTGCTCATCTCAGGAGTGCTTCTAACACGTGCGTGCTTACGATATAGCAAGTACTTCACACTCGTGATTCGAAAGGAATGACCATGGCTGAGAAGAAGGTTGCCAACGTCATTAAGCTCCAGATTCCTGCTGGTGCAGCTAACCCCGCTCCTCCCGTCGGCCCCGCCCTGGGCGCTGCTGGCGTGAACATCATGCAGTTCTGCCAGGCCTTTAACGCCGAGACGCAGGACAAGAAGGGCGACATCATCCCCGTTGAGATCTCTGTCTACGAGGATAAGTCCTTCTCCTTCATCACCAAGACCCCGCCGGCGGCTCACCTCATCAAGAAGGAGCTGAACCTCAAGTCTGGTTCCGCTAAGCCCCAGGCCGACAAGGTTGGTCAGCTCTCCCAGGAGCAGCTCACTAAGATCGCCGAGATCAAGATGCCGGACCTCAATGCCAACGACATTGACGCCGCCAAGAAGATCATCGCCGGTACCGCCCGTTCCATGGGCGTCACCATCGCTGAGTAGCGATTTCTTATGGTAACGACGGGTGCTCCGACCGGGGTGCCCGTTAAATGTGTGCAATAGGGCACACGATACGATGTGGGAGGGCTCACGCCCGTTTAACCACAGGAGGTAATGCACATGGCTAAGCATGGTAAGAGCTATAACGCCGCTGCCGAGAAGATCGACCGCGCCACGCTCTACACCCCCCTTCAGGCTGCCAAGCTCATCAAGGAGCTCGACACCGCCAAGTTCGACGAGACCGTCGAGGCCCACTTCCGTCTGGGCATCGATACTCGTAAGGCTGACCAGAACATCCGTGGTTCCATCTCCCTGCCCCACGGCACCGGCAAGACCGTTCGTGTTGCCGTCTTCGCCGAGGGCGAGAAGGCCCGCGAGGCCGAGGCTGCCGGCGCCGACATCATCGGTTCCGACGAGCTCGTCGCCCAGATTCAGAAGGGCGAGATCAACTTCGACGCCGCTATCGCTACGCCGAACATGATGGCCAAGGTTGGCCGCATCGGTAAGATCCTTGGTCCCCGTGGCCTCATGCCGAACCCCAAGCTCGGCACTGTGACCATGGACGTCGCCAAGATGGTCTCCGAGCTCAAGGCTGGCCGCGTTGAGTACCGCGCCGACCGCTACGGCATCTGCCACGTGCCCCTGGGCAAGAAGTCCTTCTCTGAGCAGCAGCTCGTCGAGAACTACGCTGCCCTGTACACCGAGATCCTGCGCGTCAAGCCCTCTTCTGCTAAGGGCAAGTACGTCAAGTCCATCTCCGTGTCTTCCACCATGGGTCCTGGCGTCAAGGTCGATCCCGCTGTCCAGCGTGACTTCCTGGCTGAGTAACTGCTAGTTACCGCCTGAGCAAAGCAAGCATTGCTAAAGAAACCCGGTTCTGCCCTGCGCAGGACCGGGTTTCTTGCTATCGCGTCAAAACCACCTCAAAGGGGACAGTGTCCTCTTTGAGGTGGTTACCAGGGTGTTCTGGCGGTTGAGGACTCGATGGCATCGTGGCGTTTGAGCTCGCGGCGCATGGTCTGTGAGTTGAGCCAAGCTGCTTGCCAGCCGCGGATGGGGTAGTGCGTCTGGTCGAGCTCAAACTGCGTATAGCCGCAGGCGTTGATGATCGTCGTTCCACACACATGCTGACGCTTGCGCTGAAAATCGCAACCGTAGCTTTGGTGCACATGCCCGTGCACCATGTAGTCGGGATTCCAGGATTCGAGTGCTGTGTTAAAGCACTCGAATCCTCGATGCGGCAGATCGTCCAGATCACCCATACCGGCGGCGGGTGCATGGGTAAGCAGAATGTCGCACCCGCCGACCATCCTAACCTTACGCGACAGCTTACGCATGCGCTTGGACATCTCGCGTTCGGTGTACATGTTGGCGCCGTCGCGATAACGCATGGACCCGCCAAGGCCCGCAATGCGAATCCCTCGGTACGTGTACACGCTGTCCTCTACGCAGATACATCCACCCGGTGCATGACGTGTGTAGCGGTCATCGTGATTGCCGCGCACGTAGATGAGCGGTTTGTTGATGACCGTAACCAAAAACTCAAGATAGTCCGGGTCCAGATCGCCGGCGGACAAAATCAGGTCGACTCCCTCAAAGCGTTCCTTGCGAAAGCACTCCCAAAGGCATCGTTCTTCGGTATCGGCTATGGCAAGGATTTTCATAGGGCAGGGACTTTCGGCTCATCGTCGAGCTGCGGAATGGTGCCTACCACGTTGTCCGCCAGCCAATTCATCTCGACAATCTGCGTGCTCGGCAGCGGAGGGAAGCCTTCGATCTGTACCACGCCGTTCTGGCTGTGGAGCTCGCCGCCAAAGGGGTTGATGGATCCCTCGACAATGCCGTTGCGGAGCAACTGCACGAGTTTGCGCGTTTGGTAGGGTAGGCCCGGAGCGTAACGGATGTCGATAACGCCGGAGCTCATGCCATACCAGTAGTTGACAGCGCGCACTTGGTTGTCGTCGCTGGTCTCGTCCCACGTGCCGTGAAGAAGGCTGCGAACGATGAGCTCGTAGTAACGGCCCCAGTTCCATACGGGCATGGCGATGCCGGTGACTTTGCCGTCGACCAAGCGGTGAAGCCCGTAGGCCGTTGGGTCTTCGAGCGACTTTGACATGTCAGCGCCGGTCATGACGCTTACGCCTTCGCGGCACATGGCTTCGGCAAGACCACCGGCGGGAACATCGCCCCAGGTGAGGATGACCTGCGCGCGCGGGTCGAGCAGCGAGGCGCCAATCGCAAAGGCGTTGATCTCGCTGAGTGCGCCCGAGGCGAAGACCGACGCGTGGTAACCGATGCGGTGGTTGTCCGCCATGCTGGCCGCAAGGGCGCCCAGCAGAAACTTGGCCTCGTACATCTTGCCAAAGTACGAACGGACGCTTTGATGGGGAAGGCCGATAGAGCAGTTGAGGAACCGAACCCGGGGATACTCAACGGCAGCCCTGAGCGTGTATTCCATCAGGCGGTGCGAGGTCGAGAAGATGACGTTTGCTCCGTGTTTGACAGCTGTTTCCACGGCGGCGTAGAACACATCCGGATCGTGACAGTCCTCGAACGTCTCGGTGCGCACGATACCGCCAAAGTGCTCATCGAGATACTGACGACCTTGGTCGTGCAGGCTGTCCCAGCTCGACGTCGCACAGGGGAACTCATGGATAAAGGCGATGCGCAGGGGGTTGGCCGTCGAGTAGACGGTCTTGCCCATAAAGAAGTTGAGCACGCCAGAGGTGGACTTGGCGGGCGTCTCCTCCTCGTCGACGCTCGGTGCTTCGACAAGATCGACCTTGTCCTCGTCATTTTTGCCGGCAATGACCAGCTCGCGCCAGATCTTGCACAGGCGGTTTACGACGATATCCGTCGGCGTATCCAGCAGGCGGTCCTGGTTGTACACATTGAGGTAGACGAGCATGGCGTCGGCGGGCGTAATGTCCAGGTGATCGCCGCCTGCGCGAAGGTAGGCACGCTTAAAGAGCAGGAAAGTGTGGCGCAGGTAGTCGACCTTTTTCTGCGGCCATTTTTCGATAAGGTTCTGACCGAGCATCTTCGCGAGCGTTTCGTAGCTTCCCTCACGCGAGAACTCGATCTCGTATAGGGGGCAGACGCGCCAAAACGCGCAGAACTCGCCGTACAGGCGGCTTTCGACGGAATCCCATGTGCCGGGGTAGAGACGGGTGACCCTGGCCGAAACCGTCGGGGCGTCTAGGAATTTGAGGACACTGACGCGTTTGTTGCCTTCTTGGACATAGAACCGATGCATGAACTCGGTGACGATGACGGGGTCGCGATAGCCCTCGGTCACCTGGATGTCGTAGAGGTTGGACCACTTGCGCGCGAACTCGGTGCTAAACGGAAGCAGGGGCATAAAGTTACACGAAAAGGCGGACTGACGGCCCTTGGTGACCGTGCCGACGACCATTTCGAGCGGAATATCCCGCAGGCCGACATTCTCTCGCTGACCTAAGGGGAGCTGAGCAACCAAGCTATCGAGGTCCGTAAGGTATGGATGCTCGCTTTGGCTAATGGCGCGTCGACGTCCTTGCTCGCCGCGCTTGCGTGCTTGACGATAGGCCTCTTCCATAATGTTGCTCCCTTAGTCGTTTAAACAACTATATGAACCATGGTACCACGAATGAAAACCACTACAAAGATGCCTGACCCCTTTGCGGTGGTTTAGGCGATGATAGGGGCGATGGCGCGGATGCAGGCGTCGGCTGCCGTGAAGGTGGTGCTGTCGTCGCTGACGATAAAGATGATCTTTCCCTTGATGCCAAAGTCGCCGATTTCGCTAAAGAGCACGTAGGGCTCCTTGTCAAAGCCCGAGATGGGCGAGACGGCCGTTTTGGTTGCGCTCGTGAGCTCGTCTGCCAGCGCGTCAAGGGAAGCCCACTTAGACGTGTCCTTTACGGCAACGGGCACGGCCACGCGTCCAAAGGGCATCAAATGCACGAGCGTGTTCTTGGAGATGTTGGAGTTGGGCACAATGATGGTCTGTCCACAGGCATCCTCAATCGTTGTATGGCGCCAAGTGATGTCTTGGACCACGCCGGATACGCCGCCGACCTCGATATTGTCGCCGGGTTTGATGATGCCCATAAAGGTCACTTGCATGCCGCCGATAAGGTTTGACAGCGTGTCCTGAAAGCCGAGCGAGATGGCGATGCCGCCGACGCCAAGAGCGGCGACGAGGGCGTTTGCATTAATGCCAAAACAGTTGTCGAGGATAAAGCTGCCGCCGATCATCCAGATGACGGCGCGCGCGATGTTGATGAAGATACTCGATGCCGGTAGCGGGTTATCGTCTCGGTTAAGCAGATGGTTCAGGGTCTTGGATACGACCTTGGCGGCGACGGCGGTGCCTATCGCCAAGATGACGGCCCAGATGATGTTGTGGACCCACCGTTGCTCAAAGAAATGAAGAATCGGCTCAAACAATTCCATGTAGGGAAACCTCCTAATGATCGTCCAACCATGATACCCACCAAGAAGCCCGTCCGATCAAATTCGGACGGGCTTCTGTGCTCGATATAAAGTTTACGCGGTGGGGCTGCAAGGCCCGGCGGTGTAGCTTAGCGTCGACGCTTCCAGATAATGCCGAGCATGATGACGATGATGCCGCCGATAAGGCACGCGCCAACTACTGCCAGCGTGCGGTCTCCCGTTGCGGCGAGCTTACCGGTCGTCTTCTTGGTGATGACCTTCGTGGTCGCCGTGTCCGTCTTAGGCGAGGGCTTAGGCGTCGGGGCCGGTGTGGGCGTGGGGTCCACGGCAGCGGAGCCAAAGCTGATGGTGCCCGCGAGCGAGGCCATCTTGCTCTCCCAGCTGTCCTGCCCGATCAGTGCCCTCAGCGCCGCCTCGCACGTGCCCCACTCGGTGTACTTGGTGGCGTGTGCAAAGGTGGGAAAATCGGTCGTGTTGGTAATGATGTAGTTGTTGGTGGCGACGGCATAGGTCTTGGCGGGGTCGAGCGTGCTGCCGTCTTTGGTGAGTGTGGCACTCACAATGCGCTTGCCTTCGGGCTGCGTCCAATCAATCGTCACGTTGATGCCGCCAAAGGAGAGAACGCTGCCAGAGTCATCGCGCCACTTGTACTTGTCTTGCGCCTCCTGCTCGGTATGGCCGGCTGCCACGTAGGCTTGCTGAAGCTCGTAGCTGTGATTGCACTCGTCGCTGATTTGTAGCGAGTGCTCGAGCGCTGCGAGGAAGTCCGCGCCGGTCATGGTCCAGGTCTCCACGGTGTTGCCGTAGGGCGAGATGGCGATGACGTTGCCGGCGGTCACGTTGCCCGCCGCGATGCCGCCGCGGATGCCGCCAGCGTTTTCGATAGCGAGGTCTGCGCCCGTCAAGGCAAGATAGGAGCCGCAAATCACGTGGCCGATGGTCTGGGCTTTGGTGGTGTCGTCCTCCTTGCTGGGGCGGAAATCGGTGGTGCGCACCATTTCCCAACCATGCGTGCCTGCGGCGTCCTCGCCGTAGAAATAGTTGGTGGTGGATGTGCCGAGCACCTTGTTCGATTCGTTTTCAAAGGCCTCGTCGAGCGGCTTGATCTTGTTGCGGACGGCTTCAAGGCAGCTTTGGTAGTCGGAGCCCTTGTCGGGGTCTGCCAAAAGGTCGTTGACGTTCTTGGCGGTGTAGAGCTTCTCGTCGCTGCCGTCTGCAGGGACCGTGACCGTGTCATCGTCGGTCGTCTCGGTGCCATTGGTGTAGTACTTGTACGGAATGGAAAGCAGCCCCACCTCGGCAAAGGCGCTGCCTGCCTCGACAACGTGGATCGTCTTGCCGTCGGCTCCCGTCACCTTCTCGTTAAGGTTGATGTGCTCGTGGCCTGCGATAAGGGCATCGATGCCACGGAGCCGTGTGGCAAAGGTCTTGGCGTTGAGCGTATGCGCGATACAGACGACAACGTTGCAGCCCTCCTTGCGCAGCTGCTCTGCCTCGGTATTGATGGCGTTCGTGGCACTCGAGAACGACGTGCCCGCGACCAGGTCCGCGCGCAGCGAGGATCCCAGCGACTCATCCATGGCACCCACGACGCCGACCTTGATTTTGTAGTCGAATGTGGAGTGATCCTCGCTATCCTCCCAGGTGCGATCGAGCGTCTTCGTGATGCTCGAGCTCCATACGCCGCTCGTAGACTTTGCGTTCGCGCAGAGCATGGCGAAGGGCGTGCCGGTGGTGCTGTAGCCGGTCATGGCGCGGAGTTTGTCCGCGCCGTAGCTCCAGTCGTGGTTGCCTGGCGTGGTCGCGTCGTAGCCGTCGGCGTAGAAGGTGTCCATGAGCTCGGCGATGCTCTTGCCCTCGCTCATGGTGGCGAAGGACTGTCCGTGGAAGGTGTCGCCCGCATCGAGCAAAAGATCGGGGGCGCTGTTTTGGGCGCTATAGAGAACCGCCAGTCCATCAAAGCCCACAGTGCCGGTGCCCTTGCTTGCGTTGTAGCTGTACTTGTAGCTGCCGTGGATGTCGTTGGTGTGCATGACGGCCACGGAGCCGTCAATAGCGGCGGGCAGGTTCCCCGCGAAAGCGAGGCTTGGGATGCCTGCGAGCGCGCCGGCAAACAACGCGGCGGCTAACGCAAGGCGGGGGAGTCTTTTCATGGCAGTTTCCTTAGTCCTTAGCCAGAATGTCTGGTTGAATATCGGATTATCGACATAATATGCGAAAACCGCCGCAAGGGCGTCTGTCCCTTTGCGGCGGTTTTGACGTTTGCGCAGATAAAACCTACCAAAATAAACCTGTCCCTTTTTGGCAGGTTTTAGCTCAGCAGCATGCGGTCGTTGGCGAGCTCGCCGCCCGAGACCTCCTCGAACTTCTGCAGCAGGTCGGCTACGGTGAGCGACTTCTTCTCATCGCCTGCCACGTCGTAGATCACGTGGCCTTCGTGCATCATGATCAGACGGTTGCCCAGACGGATGGCGTCGTTCATGTTGTGCGTGACCATGAGCGTGGTCAGGTGGTTCTCGTCGACGATCTCCTCGGTCAGGTTGAGCACCTTCGATGCCGTCTTGGGGTCGAGGGCCGCGGTGTGCTCGTCGAGCAGCAGCAGGCGCGGCTTGGTGAGCGTCGCCATCAGCAGGGTGAGTGCCTGGCGCTGGCCGCCCGAGAGCAGACCGACCTTGGCGTTGAGGCGCGTATCCAGACCAAGGTCCAGGCGCTTGAGCAGCTCAACGTACTCGTCTTTCTCGGCCTTGGTAACGCCCCATGAAAGGCCGCGATGCTGGCCACGGCGCTTGGCGAGGGCCAGGTTCTCGGCGATCTGCATGTCGGCTGCGGTGCCGCGCATGGGGTCCTGGAACACGCGGCCCAGGTACTTGGCGCGCTGCGACTCGCTCAGACGCGAGATGTCGGTGCCGTCGAGCTCGATGACACCCGAATCGAGCGGATACACGCCGGCGATCATGTTGAGCAGCGTGGACTTGCCGGCGCCGTTGCCGCCAATCACGGTTACAAAGTCGCCGTCGTTAAGGGTGAGGTCGACGCCGGTAAGAGCGCGCTTCTCGGTGACGGTGCCCTTGTTAAAGGTCTTTTTGACGTGCGAGAGCTTAAGCATCTGCCTCATCTCCCCTCGTGTAGGAGCTGCGGAGCTTGTAACGCTCCCAAACCACAGGTACGCACAGGGCAACGGCGACGATCACGGCGGAGAGCAGCTTCATGTCGTTGGCGTCCATGCCCAGCTGCAGCACGATGGCGCGGATGAGGAAGTAGACCACGGAGCCAAAGACGGCGGAGGCCAGGCGGACGGAGAACTGCGTGAGTCCGCCGGGCAGCAGGCGACCGAGCACCTCGCCGATGACGATGGCGGCAAGACCGATAACGATGGCGCCGGTGCCCATGCCAATGTCGGCATACTTTTGGCTCTGGCAGATAAGCGCGCCAGAGAGGCCGATGAGGGCGTTGGAGAGCACAAGGGCGATCATCTTGGTGGAGTTGGTGTTGACGCCCAATGCGCGGATCATGTACTCGTTGTTGCCGGTAGCGCGCAGTGCGGAGCCGATCTCGGTACCAAAGAACCAGTACAGGATGGCAACGATAGCCACGGCCAGCACAATGCCCAGGATGATGGCGACGGTGGACTGCGGCAGACCCGTCATGTTGCTGACGGCCGAGAACACGGTGCCCTTGGCGAGGATGGGCGTGTTGGACTTGCCCATGATGCGCAGGTTGATGGACCACAGGCTGATCTGCGTCAGGATTCCGGCAAGGATTGCGGGGATCTCAAAGACGGTGGTCAGGATGCCCGTGACGGCACCGGCGATGGCACCGGCGCACATGCCGGCTAGAACAGCGAGCAGCGGGTCGACGTTATTGTTGACGATGAGTACGGCGCAGACACAGCCGCCGAGGGCAAAGCTGCCGTCGCAGGTCATATCGGGGATGTCGAGCAGGCGGAACGTGATAAACACACCAAGCACCATAATGCCCCAGAGGACGCCCTGCGAAACGGCGCCCTGCAATGCAATGAGCATGCTTCATACCTCCTAGGATAGGGTGGACACGTGAGTCACCATGATAGCGGTAACAATGCATAAAAGAGCTGCGGCCGGATGTTTTGTCTCATCCGAAACAAGCAGGGCGAACGCCGGTCTTTGGCGTTCGCCCCTGTGGCTCAGATATTGAATAGCACGGCAACGGCGCGAGCATGGGCCCTAGGCGCATCGCCGCGCATGCCGCTACTCGTCCAGAGCGGAGAGGTCGATGCCCAGCGCCTCAGCCATCTCGTCGTTCTTGACGACGACCAGGTCCTTGCTCGAGAGGTGCTTGATCGGCATATCCTCGGGCTTGGCTTCGCCCTTCAGAATCTTGACGGCCATCTCGCCCGCGGCGTAGCCCAGGTCCTCGTAGTTGATGGAAAGGGTGAACAGGCCGCCGGCCTTGCACATGCCCTCCTCGCCGGTCACGAAGGGGAGCTTGTTCTCCTTGCAGATCTGGCCCACCTGCGAGGCGCCCGCGGCGATCGTGTTGTCGGTGGGGGAGTACAGCGCGTCGACCTTGCCCACGGCGGACTCGACGACGGACTGGATCTCGTTGGAGCTCGAGACGGTGAAGTCGGTGTACTCCAGGCCCAGCTTGTCGAGCTCCTTCTTGGCGGCCTTGATCTGGACGTCGGAGTTGGACTCGGCGGTGCAGTAGAGCAGGCCGACCTTTTTAACGTCGGGCAGGACCTTCTGCATCATCTCGAGCTGCTCGGCGACCGGGGTGAGGTCGGAAGCGCCCGTGACGTTGGTGCCGGGCTTGTCGTTGTCCTGGACCAGGCCGGAGGCGGCGTAGTCGGTGATGGCGCAGCCCACGATGGGGATATCGGCCGTGGCGCCGGCGGCAGCCTGCGCGGCGGGCGTGGCGATGGCATAAATCAGGTTGACGTTGTCGCCCACAAACTTGTCGGCAATGGACTTACACGTGGACTGGTCGTTCTGGGCGTTCTTCTGGTCGATCTTGACCTTAAGGCCGCTCTCCTTGATGGCCTTGACAAAGCCGTCGTTGGCGGCATCGAGTGCGGAATGCTCGGTGAGTTGCAGAACGCCGATGGTGTAGTCGGAACCGGCGGCAGCAGAGCCGGAACCAGAGTTGCCGCCGCATCCGGCGAGCGGGGCGAGCGCGAGCAGGCCGGCGGAGACCAGAAGGCTCCTGCGACTGATGGTGATGTCCTTCATATCATTACCCCCAGTATAAAAATGGCTGGAAACACTGCACTGGGACAAAGTGCAAGTGGAACTATAGTAGCGCTGATGTCCATTTTTACAACAGCCTGGCGGGTTTTTTAATACAGAATCGGATGGGCGGTACGGGTATTCGAATGGGCGGCGGAGGGTCTTATGCGGCGGAGGAGGCGTCGTCCTCCTCGTCGAGGGCGGCGAAGAGCTTCTTGCCGTCGAGGAGACGTGTGGTGACGTTTCTCATGCGACCAATCTCTACGGTGCGCAGCGTGTCATCGGCACCTCGGGCGTCATAGACCGTTCCCAGCAAATACGAGATGCCATCGCGCTGCCTGATGGCAAAGGGGCGGAGTGTCATCCGTGCTACTTCGGTTTCGCCACGTGCCGTGACGCTCGAAATATCAAAACTCACCGTGGTTCCATGGTCGATGGCCTGCTCGACGAGCTCGCACGTGTCGATGCGCTTGATGGGCGTGCGTGTTGCCTTGGTAGCCTTGCTGCCTGCGCTCGGAACGGGTTCGGGTGTATCGAGGTAGCCGCGAACGTCGGCACTCGCCATGGCAACTAAGTGCTGCGCCATGCTCTTGCGGATAGCGATAGGCGTGGAGCGGTTGCGCATGACCATACCGTGGAGCCGGATGATCTCTTCATCGGTGAGCGGGCGGGTAAGAAGTTTGTAGCCCACGCCGCGTTTGTACTCAATTTCGTATCCGGCATGGCGAAGCGCGGAGATGGCGGTGTAGATGCTGCGCCGCGCCGCCGAGATGGGCATGCGGGCGGGGTCGTCGGGATGGGAGAGGCGCCGGATCAGCTCATCGGAAAGTATGGCCTTGTCTTCGCCGGTGTTTTCGCTCAAGAGCTGCAGGATGCGAACGGCGCGATAGGCTGCCATCGAGGCGGCGCCTCTCGTCGTGGTGTCGTAGGTTTCAACAGCGGCTTCGGTCATCGTGCCCACGTCCTTTCCGTTTTGGGTGGCGACGGTATGGAGCCTAGGACGCGGGGCTTTCCCAGGGGCGCAGGGCGCTCTGGGCGGTCGGTAGTCGTCGGCAAACGGCGGGTTGAGTTTTCAACAGCCCTACTCAACTGACCAAAAACTTGCCAAAAGCTTGACGGATGCTGTTGAAAAAAAGCGTCTCTCGACCGATGTCGAGAGACGCTTGTGCGATGAGCGTTGGCGTGTGGCGACGCGAGCTAGCGTCCGACGATTAGAAGTCGGCGTTGCCCACGGTGCGCGGGTGCGGCAGGACGTCGCGGATGTTGCCCACGCCGGTCAGATACATGACCAAGCGCTCGAAGCCCAGACCGTAGCCGGCGTGCTTGCAGGAACCGTAGCGGCGCAGGTCAAGGTAGTACTTGTACTGCTCGGGATTCATGCCCAGGTCCTTGATGCGGGCCTCGAGCAGATCCAGGCGCTCCTCGCGCTGGGAGCCGCCGATAATCTCGCCGATACCGGGAACCAGGCAGTCGGCGGCGGCGACGGTCTTGGCGTCCTCGTTCATGCGCATGTAGAATGCCTTGATCTCAGCCGGGTAGTCGGTCACGAAGGTCGGGCGCTTAAAGTGCTCCTCGGTCAGGAAGCGTTCGTGCTCGGTTTGCAGGTCGATGCCCCAGCTCACGGGGTAGTCGAACTTGTGGCCGTCGGCGACTGCCTGCTCCAGGATCTCGACGGCCTCGGTGTAGGTAACGCGGGCAAAGTCGGAGTTGGCGACATGGTCCAGGCGCTCGAGCAGACCCTTGTCCATAAACTTGTTGAGCATATTGAGCTCGTCGGGGCAGGTGGCCATAACGTCCTTAAGGACGTACTTGAGCATGGCCTCGGCGTTGTCCATGTAGTCGTTAAGGTCGGCAAAGGCCATCTCGGGCTCGATCATCCAAAACTCGGCGGCGTGGCGCGTGGTGTTGGAGTTCTCGGCACGGAAGGTGGGGCCAAAGGTGTACACGTCACCAAAGGCCATGGCAAAGTTCTCGGCATTGAGCTGGCCGGACACGGTGAGGCTTGCATGCTTGCCAAAGAAGTCCTGGCTCCAGTCGACCTCGCCGGACTCGGTGAGGGGCGGATTTTTGGGGTCGAGCGTGGTCACGCGGAACATCTCGCCGGCGCCCTCGCAGTCACTCGTGGTGATGATGGGGGTGTTGACGTAGACAAAGCCCTGCTCCTGGAAGAAGCGGTGGATGGCGGCAGCCGCGACAGAGCGGATGCGGAACACGGCGCGGAACAGGTTGGTGCGCGGGCGCAGGTGCTGCTGGGTGCGCAGGAACTCGACGGTTGCGCGCTTCTTCTGCAGCGGGTAATCCGGGGCGCTCGTGCCCTCGACCTCGATGGAGGTGGCAGAAAGCTCGAAAGGCTGGGGCGCATCGGGGGTCAGCTTGACGGTGCCGGTGCAAATGAGTGCGGCCGAGACGTTTTGATGGGCGATCTCGTCGTAGTTGTCGAGTGCCTCGCGGTTCATGACGACCTGCAGGTCGCGGAAGCAGCTGCCGTCGTTGAGCGTAACAAAGCCAAAGTTCTTCATGTCGCGGACGGACTTGACCCAGCCGGCGACGGTGACGGTCTGGCCGCCGAGCGACTCGGCATCGGCATAGAGCTGCGCGATTTTGGTGCGGTTCACGTATCCTCCCATAACGGTTGAATGATAGTTATCCATACAGTTCGATATTCTAGCAGCTCGGCTCATTTGAGCTATACAGATAAAGCATTGGCGGGATGGTTTTTCAAACGAAAAGCGCCCGCGGCCAAATGGTCGCGGGCGCTTGACGAGGTGCCTTTTGGCTGTGTGGCGTGGGGCCTGGCTACTTGGTCTTGGCAACCAGCAGCGGGTCGCCAAGCTTGACGAGCGGGTTGCCGCCGATAAGCGTTCCAGACTCGCCGACATGGTCGATGCTCTTAAGACGATCGAGCTCGGAGACGATGACGGTCACGATGTCCTCGTGACCAGCGGCCTTAATGGCCTCGCGGTCGAAGCTGATGAGCGGCTGGCCTGCCTTGACCTCATCGCCCATCTCGACAAAGCGGGCAAAACCCTTGCCGTTCATTTCCACAGTGCCCAGGCCAACATGGATGAACACGCGCAGGCCGTCCTCGGTGATCATGCCGATGGAGTGGTTGGTGACAGTGGTGGCACCGATGCGGCCGTTGGCGGGCGCATAGATGGTGCCGGTAATGGGCTCGATGCCATAGCCCTGGCCAAGCATGCCCGAGGCGATCGTCTCGTCGGGAACCTCGTCCAGGTTGACGAGCACGCCGTTGACGGGGGCATAGATGACGCCTTCGCGGGTGGCGAAGCTTGCTGCGGGCGGAACGGACGCCTCGCCGGCCGAGGTGAAGGTGGACTTAAGCGAATCGAGCAGACCCATAGTTGCCTCCAACTTAAATAGGCGCATATCGCGCGTTTGGTTTGCCGGAAACGTTTCACATGTGTTTCGCGGCTTGGTCAACGCCCCCTATTCTACGCTGCCCAGCGATACCTCTGAGCTGGGATTATGTGATATATCAGTTGAAGGGAAACTTATTGCCGGAGTGTTTCTGCGCCACGGGTTCAAGTGGAGTACGCTTGAAGGCGAAAAACAAGGGCGCATAATTTGCGCGAAGGGAGCACATATGATTGTCGAGAACCATGCACTGTGGGGCGAGGAGCCGACCGAGGAATATCCGGCGACGTTTACGTATTTGGGTGCCGAGCCGCTCCCCGACAAGCCCAATGGCCGCCGCCCCGCGGCGATTATCTGCGGCGGAGGTGCGTTTACGCATATCGCTCCGCACGAGCAGGACCCGGTGGCGTTTGCATTTTTGGACCGCGGCTACCAGGCCTTTGTGCTCAACTATGTGACGAGTGGCACGGGTGACGTGAGCTTTCCGCACCCCCAGGCAGATCTTGCCAAGATGGTCGCCACGGTGCGCGCCAACGCAGACGAGTGGCATGTCGATCCTAAGCGTGTGTGCGTCGTGGGATTCTCGGCGGGCGGCATGATCTGTGCTTCGCTGGCAACGCAATGGAAGACTGGTCCCTTCGCGGGCTTGGCAGGGGCGCGTCCGGACGACATTCGTCCCGATGCCGTGGTGCTGGGCTATCCATTGCTCGACTTTGCCTATGTGCGCGACATACAGACGCGCGATCCGCGCATTGACTTGCGTGTGCCCAAGACGGGCGGCAAGACGGGGCGCGATTTGCTCAACGACTACCTGTCGATGGTGACGGGTGGCGAGGCAACTGACGAGCATTTGGCCGACATCTGCCCCACCACGCATGTTTCGCGTCAGATGCCGCCGACCTTTGTGTGGGGCGTGTCCGACGACAAAACGGCGCCGATCGCGCAGGTCTATCCGTTTGCCCAACGCATGGCAGAGGAGGGCGTCGCTTGCGAGATGCACGTCTTTGACCAGGGCGGTCACGGCCTTTCGCTCGGCAACGCCAACACCGCGGTCGACAACGAGGACAAGCAGGTGGCGGTCCGCCCCTGGATCCGCCTAGCCTTCCGCTTCCTGGAGCGCCATCTGTAAGAGGACGGGCATCCCAGCCCTTCAATAACTTGCGGTGAAATAGTTCCGATCTGGGGCATCAACCAGCCCATCCAGGAACTATTCCACCGCAACTTCGTTTTTGATGCCCCGTCCGGAAACTGCGCCCCAGTTTTGCCTTTCAAGGTGGGACGCAGTTTCCCATAGGGCCTCGACTGGGAAAGCGCGTCCCGTTTCGAGCGGGGATTCCGGGATGCATTTTCCGTAAGAGGCCTGTTTGGGAAACCATATCCCGTTTCGAGCCGGAATTCTGGGATGTAGTTTCCCCGAGAGGCCTCATCGGGAAACTATGGCCCTGAACTCTCCTGCCTGTCCCCATTGCGTCAATTTGCTGATTGAACATCGTTGTGTGTTCGCGCTATCATGCATGGTTAAATTGGTTAGCCGTGGCAAACGGTTAGCCAAGGTGAACATAAATGCAACGCCCTGTGGGCGCCGGGGGAGGAACACGGACGTGAAGCTCGATACGCTCGAGATTGGAAAGGACGCCGTTGTCGCATCGGTGACATCGGACGACCAGGCACTCCGACAACATATTTTGGACATGGGCCTAACACCGGGCACCGAAGTCACCATGATGAAGTACGCCCCCATGGGCGACCCGCTCGAGATTCGCCTGCGTGGCTACGAGTTGACGCTGCGCAAGGACGATGCCGCACGGATTGAGCTCGTGGGTGTTCACGACACCGATACGGGTCCGCGCGCTAACGCCGCAATCGGCACGACGGAGCACCCGGCACTCGGCGAGGGGACGTATTCGCCCCGTGCGGCAAAGACGGCCGTGCCCGAGGGCGCACCGCTTCATTTTGCCCTCGCCGGCAACCAAAACTGCGGTAAGACCACACTGTTCAACCAGCTGACGGGCTCCAACCAGCACGTTGGTAACTTTCCCGGCGTGACGGTCGACCGCAAGGACGGTACTATCCGCAACCACCCCGAGGCGGGCGTTACCGACCTGCCTGGCATCTATTCGCTGTCGCCGTACACGGGCGAAGAGATCGTTAGCCGTCAATTCATCCTTGACGAAAACCCCGACGCCATCATCGACATCATCGACGCTACCAACATCGAGCGCAATCTGTACCTGACGCTGCAGCTTATGGAGCTCGACCGCCCCATGGTCATCGCGCTCAACATGATGGACGAGGTGACGACCAACGGCGGTGCCATTGACGTCAACCTGCTCGAGAGTCTGCTGGGCGTGCCTGTTGTCCCCATTAGCGCTGCCCGCAACGAGGGTATCGGCGAGCTGGTGGACCATGCCTTGCACGTCGCGCGGTTCCGCGAACGCCCCGGCCGCTTGGACTTCTGCGCACCCGATGGTCCAGACGGCGGTGCGCTGCATCGCTGCATCCACGGCATCGCCAACCTTATCGAGGACCATGCCGCGACGGCGCACATTCCCGTGCGTTTTGCGGCGACCAAGCTGGTTGAGGGCGACGAGCTGGTGACCGAGGTGCTTCACCTGGACCGTAACGAGCTCGACGCTATCGAGCACATCATTACCCAGATGGAGGGCGAGGCCGGCACCGACCGCCTGTCCGCGCTGGCCGATATGCGCTTTAGCTTTATCGGCGACGTGTGTGGGCGCTGTGTCGTCAAGCCGCACGAGAGCCGCGAGCACGTGCGCTCCGTCAAGATCGACCGCATCCTGACAGGTCGTTACACAGCCATTCCGGCGTTCCTGGTGATTATGGGCCTCGTCTTTTGGCTGACGTTTGGCGTGATCGGCGCGGCGTTGCAGGGACTCATGGAGGACGGCATCGCTGCCGTCATCGCCTCGGCCGATGCGGGCCTCAAGGCGTTCGGCACCAACGACGTGGTGCGCTCGCTGGCTGTCGACGGCGTGCTTACGGGTGTGGGCAGCGTGCTGACCTTCCTGCCGATTATCGTCGTGCTCTTTTTGTTCCTCTCCATTCTGGAAGACTCCGGCTACATGGCGCGCGTCGCCTTTGTCATGGATAAGGTGTTGCGTCGCTTTGGCCTGTCGGGCCGCAGCTTTGTGCCCATGCTCGTCGGTTTTGGCTGCACCGTGCCGGCTATCATGTCGACCCGTACGCTCCCATCCGAGCACGACCGCAAGATGACGGTCATGCTCACGCCGTTCATGAGCTGCTCGGCCAAGTTGCCGGTCTACGGTCTGCTGTGCGGGGCGTTTTTCCCACAGGCAACGGTTCCCGCCATGGTCTCGCTCTATCTGATCGGCATTGCGGTTGGCTGTATCGCGGCTTTGGTGCTCAACCGCACGGCATTTAAGGGCGACCCAGTGCCGTTTATCATGGAGCTCCCCAACTACCGCCTGCCGAGCGTCAAGACGACGGTGATGCTGGCATGGGATAAGGCCAAGGATTTTATTACCAAGGCCTTTACCATTATCTTTGCCGCTACGGTGGTCATCTGGTTCCTTCAGACGTTCGATATCCGCTTTAATGTGGTCGCCGATCAGTCGCAAAGCCTGCTTGCGGGCCTCGGCAGCATCATCGCGCCGGCGCTGGCGCCGCTTGGCTTTGGCGATTGGCGCGCATCCACGGCGCTCGTCACCGGACTTATCGCCAAGGAGAGTGTCATCTCGACCCTCACCGTGCTTTTGGGCGCGACCTCGCCCGCGGCACTGTCGACCATGTTTTCGCCGTTTACCGCCTATGTGTTCCTGGTCTTTACGCTGCTGTACCCGCCCTGCGTGGCGGCCATCGGCGCCGTCAGGAGCGAGTTGGGCGCGCGCTATGCCGTTGCCGTGTTCGCGTTTCAAGTGGCGGTCGCCTGGATCGTGGCGTTTGTCGTGCATTCGGCGGGCATATTGCTGGGGTTGGCTTAGTTATTTATTGACGGCGCAACCTCTGTGTATCGAATTGTTTCGGTCCCGTGTCCGTTACTGACGGATGCGGGACCGTTGCTATATAATCGCCTCCGCTCAAAATGATTGGAGATGTTATATATGAGTCAGGCAAGGCAAGACGGCATCACGCTCAGGCAGTGGCTCCCACTCGTCGGGCTCACCTGCTGTGCGTTCGTGTTCAACACGTCGGAGTTTATGCCCATCGGCCTTTTGACTGATATCGCCGCGTCGTTCTCGCTCACCGAGGCCCAGGCGGGCATCATGATCTCGGTCTATGCCTGGGGCGTCATGCTGCTGTCGTTGCCGCTCATGGTGTTCGCTTCGCGTTTCGAGTTTAAGCGGATGCTGCTGGGCGTGCTTGCCGTGTTCTCGCTCGGTCAGTTCCTGTCCGCTGTGGCGCCGACCTATCCCATCCTGGTCTGCGCGCGCCTGGTGGTCGCTTGCGCACATGCCGTGTTCTGGTCAGTCGCCTCGATTATGGCCTCGCGCCTGGTCGACACTCGCCACGGCGCGCTCGCCATCAGCATGATCGCCACGGGCTCCTCCATCGCACAGATCTTCGGCCTGCCGCTCGGCCGCGCCATTGGCCTGGCCGTGGGCTGGCGTATGACGTTTGCCGTGGTCGGGGGCCTCTCAGCCATCGCGGCCGTCTACCAGGCAGCGGTGTTCCCGGCCATGCCGGCGGGTGAGCGCTTTACCGTCAAACAGCTGCCCGAGCTGCTCAAGAACCCGCTCCTCATCGCGCTCTACGCAGTCACGGTCTTCATGGCGACCGGCTATTACGCAAGCTACAGCTATATCGAGCCTTTCCTGGCTCAGGTCGCCCATGTCGACGCAAGCGCTATCACCATAACGCTGACGGCGTTCGGCTGCTCCGGTCTGCTCGGAAGCTGGCTGTTTGGCCGACTGTTCGATGGGCATCGCTTCCCGTTCTTGGCTATCACGCTCTCCGGCGTGCCGGTGGCCCTGCTGCTCATGGGGCCGGCCGCATCGTCGCTCGTGACAGTGCTTGCCGTCTGCGCACTGTGGGGTTGCTGCGCCACGGCCTTTAACGTGGCGTTTCAGGCCGAGCTCATCAAGCACACGTCGGCAGATTCATCGGCCGTCGCCATGTCGATCTTCTCGGGCCTGTTTAACCTCGGTATTGGCACGGGTACCGCGATCGGCGGCGCCGTGGTTTCGGGTCCCGGTATCGCCTGGATCGGCTGCGCGGGTGGCGCAATCGCCGCCGTGGGCGTCATCCTCGCTATCACAGTGATGTTCCCGGCCATACGCCGCGCAAAGCCTGTCGCCTAATCACGTTCCCTCATCAGTTGCGGTGGAATAGTTCCTGTTTAAGGCCTCTGAAGGCCCAAGCAGGAACTATTCCACCGCAACTTATTTTGGGGAAGAGGATACAAGCCGGGCATACAATGGATGTCGTTGTGTTGCGTTTACCGGGAGGTTGCTATGTGGGCATACGAGACGACGTTCTACCAGATCTATCCGCTGGGCTTTTGCGGAGCTCCGCGCGAAAACGCCGCCCCCGTTGCCGAGGATGAACTATCCCAAGCTGCCGGCGACGCGCCCAACCCCGATGCTCCCATTATGAAAATCGCTCAATGGGCCGACTACCTGCAGGAACTTGGCATTGGCGCCGTGCTCATCAACCCGCCGCTCGAGTCCGATAGCCATGGCTACGACACGCGCAGCCTGCACCATATAGACCGTCGCCTGGGTGGGGACGCCGATTTTGCTGCCGTATGCGAGACACTGCACGCCCACGGTATCCGTGTGGTGCTCGATGCCGTCTTTAACCACGTTGGTCGCGGTTTTTGGGCCTTCCGCGACGTGCAGAAGCGCAAGTGGGAATCGCCCTACAAGGATTGGTTCCACATCAGCTTTGACGGTGACTCGTGCTACGGCGACGGCTTTTGGTACGAGGGCTGGGAGGGCCATTTTGAGCTTGTGAAGCTCAACCTGCAAAACCCCGCCGTGGTCGATTACCTGCTTGAGTCTGTGCGTCACTGGGCCGAGGTCTTTGGCGTCGACGGTCTGCGCCTGGACGTCGCCTATATGCTCGACCGCGACTTTATGCGCCGCCTGCATACTTTTACCCGTGAGCTCAAGCCCGACTTTGTGCTGATTGGTGAGACGCTCCACGGCGACTACAACCAGATCGTCAACGACGAGATGCTCGACTCCTGCACCAACTACGAGTGCTACAAGGGCCTGTACTCCAGCTTTAACTCGGTCAACATGTTCGAGATCGCCCATTCGTTGCACCGCCAGTTTGGCGGCGACCCGTGGTGCATCTACCGCGGCAAACACCTGCTGTCGTTTGTTGACAACCACGATGTGCCGCGCCTGGCGAGCATCCTGACGGACAAGTCCTGCCTGTGCCCCGCCTACGGCATGCTCTTTGGTATGCCGGGCATTCCATGCGTCTACTACGGCAGCGAGTGGGGGATTACTGGCGAAAAGGGCGGCCCCGATGGCGATTGGGCGCTACGTCCTGCGCTCGATGAGCCTGCGCCCAACGAGCTGACGGCCTTCATCAAGCAGCTCGCGCACCTGCACTCGACAGACGGTGCGGCGGCCCGTGCTCTCAACTACGGTGCCTATCGCAACGTGGTGATCCAGAATAAGCAGCTGCTGTTTGAGCGCGCCTGCGACGACGCGACGGTGCTCGTGGCGGTCAATGCCGTGAACGAGCCCTATACCTTTGGAGCCGGCGAACTCAACGGCTCCTTCGTCGACCTACTTGCCGACGATGCTCCCACGGTCGAGCTGACGGGTACCCTTGAGCTTGCACCCTACGAGGTGCGCTATCTGCTGAGGGCCTAGCTCGTGGCCGTGTCTGACGAGGGCTATCAGCATATTGAGCATGGGTTTGAACCCGTGTTTGACGAGCGCTCGCGCGTTTTGGTACTGGGGTCGTTTCCCTCGGTGCTTTCGCGTGCCAATGATTTTTATTACGGCAACCCCCAGAATCGCTTTTGGCGCGTGATGGCCGCGTGCCTCGGTGTGCCTGTGCCACCCAACGAGGGCGACCCTTTGGCAGGTGGTGAGCCCGCGACGCTCGATGCTTCCATTGCCGCCAAGCGGGTCATGCTGCTGAACGGCGGCGTGGCCCTGTGGGATGCAATCGAGAGCTGCGACATTAAGGGCTCGAGCGACGCGAGCATTCGCAACGTTGTGCCGGCACATATCGAGCGCATTACCGATGCCGCGCCGATCGAGGTCGTTGTCTGTAACGGCGGTACGGCAGGGCGACTCTACAAACGCTACTTGCAAGATCGGACGGGGCTGCCTGCCATTGTCCTGCCCTCGACAAGTCCTGCCAATGCCGCCTGGCGCCTGGAACGTCTTGTTGAGCGTTGGCACGAAGCCGTTGACTGGGGCGCTCTGTAATTTAGATATCTGATTGGGCGCGGGTGCCGAGGCGTTTCATGATGGCATGCCAGATCGGTGCAGGCAGCGCGGGCTTGACGCGCACCATGCCGTCGGTATCGACGCTACCGGCATTGCCACCGCCAAGCAGCTGCGCATGTTCAATGGAGCAGCCCATGCGTACAGCGCCCACAAGCTCATCCATCGCTTCCGAAAATGGCCGACGCAAGAGGCCCATACGCGGGGAGTGGCGAAGTGCTGCGATGCCGCTGCCGGCACAGATGACAACGCCGTCGCACCATGGCAGGTCACGTAGAAGACATGCCCGATACAGGCGGTCGAGGGCTTCGTCCGCCTGCTTGGTGTTTTTGGACAGGGCCTGAACGACGACATAGACGCGCGCGTCTGTATTCTTAAAGCGATCGAGTATCTGCTCGACAGCGATCATAGCCTCATCGTCAAATGCATCATCAACAGCAAGCACCATGCCATCGACTGCACCGGCATCATCTGCCTTCAAGTCAACCGGGTGGGGGAGTACGGTGTCGGAAAGCCGGGCATAGGCCGCGATGGCATCTTGCAGGTCCCAGAGCAAAAACTCAAGATCGGAGCTATTGGGAATGCTGATATACGCAATGGTTTGCAGCGTTTTTGGTACATCGCCGCGTGCGGTCGTCTCCATGCCGCCTCCTTTCCGGTTGGTTTCCGTTTAGGTTACACCGTCTGGCGGCGCCTAGCCGCGCTATCCTAGTGCAACCCTTACGAAAGGAACGCCATGCGCCTGCCCATGAATACTTCGCTTGCCACGCTCAAGCCCTCCGGCATCCGCCGAATCAACGCGCTCGCCGCCCAGCATCCGGGATGCATTGCGCTTGCGCTCGGCGAGCCTGATTTTTCCACGCCCGACGTGATTAGCGCCGAGGTGACCGCCGCGCTGGACCGCGGTGACACGCATTATCCGCCCAACAACGGTCGCCCTGCCCTGCGCGAGGCGCTGTCCGCATATATGGGCGACGCGGGCCTTTCGTTTTCTGCTGACGAGGTCATCCTGACCGATGGTGCGACTGAGGCCCTGTCGGCTACGTTTATGGCTATGCTCAACCCCGGCGACGAGGTTATCATCCCCACGCCGGCTTTTGGTTTGTACGAGAGCATCGTCGTGGCCAACCATGCCAAGGCGGTCTTTTTGGATACGGAGCCCGCGCAATTCCAGATTGACGAGGAAGCGCTTCGCGCCTGTGTGACCCCGGCGACCAAGGCTATCGTCATCTGCTCGCCCAACAATCCTACGGGCTGCATCCTCGACGCGGCATCGCTCGACGCCGTGGCGCGCGTGGCGGAGCAGGCGGGCATCTACGTAGTCTGCGACGACGTATATAACCGCCTGGTCTATGTAGACGGCTACGAGCGCTTCGCCCAGCGACACCCGGAGCTTCGCGAGCAGACGTTCGTCATCGAGAGCTTCTCCAAGCCCTGGGCTATGACTGGCTGGCGTTTGGGCTGGCTCACAGCCGCAGCCCCCGTCATCGCCGAGATTGCCAAGGCTCACCAATACTTAGTATCGAGTGCCGTCTCCTTTGAGATGGACGCCGCAGCCCGAGCCCTCACCGTCGACCCAGCCCCCATGCTCAAAGTCTACCGAGCCCGCCGCGAACGCGTACTCGCAGCCTTAAACGTCATGGACCTCGACGTGGTAGAGCCCGCAGGAGCCTTCTACGCTTTCCCCAGCATCAAACAGTACGGCCTAACCAGCGAAGACTTCTGCATCAAAGCCATCAAAGAAGCAAATGTAGCCCTAGTCCCGGGCGACTGTTTCGGCACCGAAGGTCACGTCCGCCTCAGCTATTGCGTTTCCGACAAGGATTTGGACGAAGGTCTCCGCCGCCTGTCCAACTTCGTGTCAACCCTATAGCCCACCGGGACCCAAAACCATCAGCCCACCGACCCAAGCATTATGAGTGGGGCGCGCCGGCCAACGGAAAACCGGGCTGCCCCATAGTTGACGCAGGCCGCGCCGCCGAAGGCCAGGCGCAAGGTTTTCGTAGATTCCGCACGAGCCGAAGGCCACTTAATGTGGCCTTCGTGCGAGCCCAGGACTTGACCGAGCGAAAACCTTGCGCCTGGCCTTCGGCGGAGCGTGCCGGATGGTGGAATTGTGTGCAGCCCGGTTTTCCGTTGACCGACGCCGGGGTCCCCGCCATAATACTCTCGGTTCACGCACGAATCCGCTGCCAGAGACAGCCGGTGCAAACGGGCATCGCCCGCGAGCTTAATGGGATATCCCGCCAGCCGAGGTGGTCGAGTAGATATGTCTTCTCGCCCCCGTCGCTCATGCAGCGCGGGGGCTTTCTTTTTGGACATGCCCCCGTCACGTCCTTGTGGCGGACCGTGCCCGGAAAGAATTCGAGGAGGTGTAATTCATGCCCCAGCAGTACAAAATCGACAAGGTTGCAGAGATCGAGTCCCGTATCGCCGAGAACGCCGGTCTGTTCGTCGTCAACTACAACGGTCTGACGGTTAAGCAGGCTCAGGAGCTGCGTCATCAGCTTCGCGAGTGCGGCGCCGAGATGAAGGTCTACAAGAACAACCTGGTCAAGATCGCTCTCAAGAAC
Organism: uncultured Collinsella sp.; assembly: GCA_958427355.1. Taxonomy (GTDB): domain Bacteria; phylum Actinomycetota; class Coriobacteriia; order Coriobacteriales; family Coriobacteriaceae; genus Collinsella. The sequence goes on from CAUACA010000008.1 coordinate 27,258, forward strand.
CAGGAGCAGCCCGAGCTCGACGAGATTCTCGCCGGCCCCGTCGCTTATGTGTTCTACGAGTCCGAGCCGGTCGAGGCCGCTAAGGCCCTTAAGGACTTCTCCGCTCAGTCCAAGGGCGTCCTTGAGATCAAGGGCGGTATCTCCGACGGCAAGGCCGTTTCCGCTGATGATGTTAAGGCTATCGCCGAGCTGCCCACCAAGGATCAGCTTCTCGGCCAGATCGCCGGTCTCATCTCCGGTTTCGCTCGCGACATCGCTGTCTGCGTCAACGGCGTTTCCTCTGGTCTCGCTCGTTCGATCCAGCAGGTCTCCGAGCAGAAGGCAGCCTAGTCGCTGTTTTCACCTGCGGCGGCAACGCCGCACCTCTGGCGCATTCGCGCTGTGTTTTAACTGATCTCCGTGCACAGACACGGAAACCGAAAGGACTTAGAAATGGCTAAGCTTACCACCGATGAGATCATCGATGCTCTTAAGGAAATGACCCTTCTCGAGGCTTCCGAGCTCGTCAAGGCTATCGAGGACACCTTCGGCGTTTCCGCCGCTGCTCCTGCCGCTGTTGTCGCCGCTCCCGCTGCTGGCGCTGCTGAGGCCGAGGAGAAGACCGAGTTTGACGTCGTGCTCGAGGGCTTCGGCGACAACAAGATCCAGGTCATCAAGGCCGTCCGTGAGCTCACCAACCTTGGCCTGAAGGAGGCCAAGGAGGTCGTCGAGGGCGCTCCCAAGGCTGTTCTCGAGGGTGCCAAGAAGGAGGACGCCGAGGCTGCCAAGGAGAAGCTCGAGGCTGCTGGCGCTGCTGTCACCCTCAAGTAATCAGGCTTTCTCGCCAGATTTCTTTGCAGACGGGGTTCGCATTGCGAGCCCCGTCTTTTTTGTTTTTCGGTCCCTCGACATCGGTAGCTCAAACTGCCATGTTCTGTGATTTGCGTCGTATCGGGCGCCCTGCCGTTGGGCAATAAAATTGCACCATTCGAGCAATAATTTGCGTTGACCTGCTGAAGAATTGTCTCTGCCTTGTAGCGACATCTAGTTCCAGCGGTAAGATGCTTGGGTATCGCAATTTGGTCTGCGGCTGTGTGCCGCACGCATGGGGCGCTTTTGCGCCTGCGAAAGGATCTTTGAATAACATGAAGGCAATCATCCCCGCCGCCGGTCTTGGCACGCGTTTTCTACCTGGCACCAAGTGCACGCCCAAAGAGATGCTGCCGGTGCTCGACAAGCCCGTCATTCAGTATGTCGTCGAGGAGGCGCTCGACCCCGAGGAGGTCGACGATGCCATCATCGTTACTTCTCCCGGCAAGCCCGAGCTGCTGAACTATTTCCAGCCCGATCGCTCGCTCGAGAACCTGCTGCGCGAGCGCGGCAAGAACGCCTATGCCGATGCCGTCGCCCACGCTGGCGGTATGCCGGTCGACTTCCGCTATCAGTACGAGCCCAAGGGCCTCGGCCATGCTATCCGCTCTGCTGCCGACGCCGTGGCAGGGGAGAACTTCCTGGTTCTTCTGGGCGACTACGTTGTGCCTAATCGCGACATCTGCGACAAGATGCTCGCCGTTTCCAAGGAGCACGGTGGAGCTTCGGTTATCGCCGTCGCTGCTTGCTCGCCCGAGGAAGTCAGCCGCTACGGCGTTATCGCCGGTGAGCGCGTCGGTTCGCTCGAGGGTGCCGAGGACGTTGCCGATGCAGAGCCGGGCGCTGTCTGGCGCATCGGCGGTCTGGTCGAGAAGCCCGCTCCCGAGGCGGCTCCGTCCAACCTATACATCGTCGGTCGCTACCTGCTGAGCCCGCTGGTCATGGACCTGCTGGCAGATCAGCAGGCCGGCAAGGGCGGCGAGATCCAGCTCACCGACGCCATGGCCCGTTCGCTCGACCGTGAGGCCATGTATGCCGTCGTCATCGACCCGCTGTCGGGCTACGACACCGGCACTCCCTCTGGCTGGATGGCCACCAACGCCCTCATGGCTGCAAGCGATCCCCGCTTTGCCGATGCCTTCTGGGACGCCATCGACGAGCGCGGTGGATTGATGCGCAAGTAAGCCTTCGGACATCGACATTTACGGGCGCGGACCTCGGTTCGCGCCCGTTTTTTATAAGAGCTGCGATTGCCGGCTCTCTGTTCACAGAAAATATATGAACAGATGTTCGATACACACCCATCTACCTGCGTGTTTTCTGTCGAAAAACTTTGCTACTCCAAAAACTCAATCGCGTCAAGGCTTTTCTTGCCCAACGGTCGGTACCTGATAAACTATTAGGTTGCGATAACTGGCGAAGCTATGCCTCGCCAACCCACCGAGCATTTCCGTGAAGGAGGAAAAACCTGGTGACCTACGCATACACTGCCACTGAGCGCAAGCGCGTCAGCTTCGGGAAAATCCCGGAGGCCATGGAGCTCCCCAACCTTATCTCTGTTCAAAGGGAATCCTTTGAGCGTTTTAAGGACGAGGGCCTTCGTGAGGCGTTCAAGGAATCCAGCCCCATCCAGAGCCAGAACCATGTTCTCGAGGTTACCTTCGGCGAGCATCAGTTCGGCGACCCCGCGCACACCGTCGAGGAGTGCCGCGAGAAGGACATGACCTATCAGGCCCCGCTTCTGACCGACGTCCGTCTCACCAACAAGGAGACCGGCGAGATCAAGGAGCAGCTCGTCTTTATGGGCGACTTCCCCATGATGACCGATCAGGGCACCTTCATCATCAACGGTACCGAGCGTATCGTCGTCTCGCAGCTCGTGCGCTCCCCGGGTGTGTACTACAGCTCCGAGATGGATTCGGGCAAGCAGATCTACAAGGCCCAGATCATCCCGTCCCGCGGTGCCTGGCTTGAGTTTGAGGTCGACAAGCGCGACCAGCTTATGGTCTCCATTGACCGTAAGCGCAAGCAGAGCGCCACGATGTTCCTGCGCGCCCTTGGCATTGCCGTCACCAACGACGACATCATCGAGCTGCTCGGCAACTCCGATGTGATCAAGCGCACCCTGGAGCGCGACACCGCCCTCACCCGCGAGGACGCCCTTATCGAGATCTACCGTCGCCTGCGCCCGGGCGAGCCTCCCACCGTGGACGCTTCCCGCAGCCTGCTCGAGGGCCTGCTCTTTAACCCGCAGCGCTACGATCTGGCCCGCGTCGGTCGTTACAAGGTCAACAAGAAGCTCAACCTCACCACCGAGGAAGAGGTCACGGTGCTCACCGACGAGGATATCGTCGCGACGCTGCGCTACCTGCTGTCCCTCGCTGCCGGCGAGCAGGGCTTCAAGGTCGACGACATCGACCACTTTGGCAACCGCCGCATCCGCACCGTCGGCGAGCTCGTCGCCAACCAGTTCCGTATCGGCATGAGCCGTATGGAGCGCGTCGTCCGTGAGCGCATGAGCTCCCAGGACATCGACGAGATCACCCCGCAGTCGCTCATCAACATCCGCCCGATCGTGGCCTCCATCAAGGAGTTCTTCGGTTCCTCGCAGCTCTCGCAGTTCATGGACCAGGCGAACCCCCTGACCGGTCTGACCCACAAGCGCCGTCTGTCCGCACTCGGCCCTGGCGGTCTTGCCGGCCACAAGTCCGGCTCCAGCCGCCGCACCAACGTGCCGACGGCCGTCCGCGACGTCCACAACTCGCACTACAGCCGCATGTGCCCGATCGAGACCCCCGAAGGCCCCAACATCGGCCTGATCGGCTCGCTCGCCCTCTACGCCCGCGTCAACGAGTACGGCTTCATCGAGGCTCCGTTCCGTCGCGTCGAGAACGGCGTTGCCACCGACCAGATCGACTGGATGACCGCTGACGAGGAAGAGAAGCACGTCATCGCGCCGGCCAACACGCCGCTCGATCCCAAGACCAACGAGTTCATCACGACCGATGCCGAGGGCAAGCTTGTCCGCCCGCACACCGTAATCGCCCGTACCCGCGACTTCGACGGCTCCTTCGGCGCTCCCGCCGACGTGCCTGTCGAGGACGTCGACTACATGGACGTCTCGCCGCGTCAGATGCTCTCCGTCGCAGCCACGCTGATCCCGTTCCTTGAGCACGACGACGCCAAGCGTACGCTGATGGGCGCTAACATGCAGCGCCAGGCCGTGCCGCTGGTTCACCCCGCCGCTCCCTATGTCGGTACCGGCATGGAGCGTCGCGCCGCTCTGGACTCCGGCGAGGTCACCCTGGCCAAGAACGCCGGCGAGGTCATCTTTGCCGACGCCGCCAAGATCATCGTCAAGCATGCCGGCGGCATGGACGAGTATCACCTGGCCAAGTACCAGCGCTCCAACCAGTCCACCTGCATCAACCACCGTCCGCTCGTGCGCGTCGGTGACACCGTTGAGCAGGGCGAGCCTCTGGCCGACGGTCCTTCGACCGATCACGGCGAGCTCGCACTGGGCCAGAACCTCACCGTGGCCTATATGCCGTGGGAAGGCTTTAACTACGAGGACGGTATCGTCGTGTCCGAGCGCCTGGTGGCCGAGGACCTGCTGACGACCATCAACATCACCCGTCACGAGATCGACGCCCGCGACACCAAGCTCGGCCCCGAGGAGATCACCCGCGAGATCCCGAACCTCTCCGAGGACATGCTTGCCAACCTCGACGAGGACGGCATCATCCGCATCGGCGCCGAGGTCGGCCCTGGCGACATCCTGGTCGGCAAGGTTACCCCCAAGGGCGAGAGCGCTCTGACTGCCGAGGAGCGCCTGCTGCGCGCCATCTTCGGTGCCAAGGCCCACGACGTCCGCGACACCTCCCTTAAGATGCCTCACGGCGCTTACGGCCGCGTCATCGACGTCGTCCGCTTTAGCCGCGAGAACGGCGACGACCTGGCTCCCGGCGTCAACGAGCAGGTGCGCGTCTACGTCGCCCAGCGTCGTAAGATCCAGCAGGGCGATAAGATCGCCGGCCGCCACGGCAACAAGGGTGTTATTTGTAACGTTCTGCCGGTCGAGGACATGCCCTACATGGCTGACGGTACCCCGATCGACGTTATCCTCAACCCGCTGGGCGTTCCTTCGCGTATGAACGTCGGCCAGCTGCTCGAGTGCCACCTTGGCTGGGCTGCTGCCTGCGGTTGGGATACCGAGCAGGCCGACTCCGACAAGTACGTCCCCGGTCCGTTCTTCACCGCGACGCCCGTCTTCGACGGCGCCAAGGAGGACGAGATCGCCGAGGTCATCCGTCGCGCCAACAAGAACATGCTCAACAAGGCCACCGCTGCCTTTGGCGATCACATGCGCCCCGAGTTCGTCACCCAGCTTGACGAGCGCGGCAAGACCCGTCTGTTCGACGGCCGCACCGGCGAGGAGTTCCGCGAGCCCATTACCGTGGGTACGTCCTACATCCTTAAGCTCGGCCACATGGTCGACGACAAGATCCACGCCCGTTCGACCGGCCCTTACAGCCTGGTTACCCAGCAGCCTCTGGGCGGCAAGGCTCAGTTCGGCGGCCAGCGCTTCGGCGAGATGGAAGTTTGGGCACTGTACGCTTACGGTGCTTCCAACGTCCTGCAGGAGATCCTGACCGTCAAGTCCGACGATACCGTGGGCCGCGTCAAGACCTACGAGTCCATCGTCAAGGGCGAGAACGTCCCGGTCCCGGGTATCCCCGAGTCCTTCAAGGTTCTCGTCAAGGAGATTCGCTCCCTCGCACTGGACATCGAGCCCATGCACGATGCCGACGAGGACGCCTCCGCCCCTGTGACCGCCGAGGAGACCTCCGCTCTCGACGACCTGGCTGCGCTCGCCGGCGTTGACGCCGACATCGAGGCCGAGGATGCCGAGACCGCCGAGGCGCCCGAGGCTGTCGCCGCCACGACCACTGATAAGGAGTAGTTGACTGTGGCAGATTTCGAAGCTACTGATTTTGACTCGGTAAAGATCTCCCTTGCCTCCGCCGACCAGATCCGTTCCTGGTCGCACGGTGAGGTCAAGAAGCCGGAGACCATCAATTACCGTACCCTCAAGCCCGAGAAGGACGGCCTGTTCTGCGAGAAGATCTTCGGTCCCGCCAAGGACTGGGAGTGCTCCTGCGGCAAGTACAAGGGCATCCGCTTTAAGGGCATCGTCTGCGAGCGCTGCGGCGTCGAGGTCACCTCGGCCAAGGTGCGTCGCGACCGCATGGGCCACATCGAGCTCGCCGCTCCCGTGTCCCACATCTGGTACTTCAAGAGCCCCACGAGCTTCCCGATGAGCCGTATGCTCGACATCAAGTCCAAGGACCTCGAGAAGGTTCTGTACTTTGCCAGCTACATCATCACCGAGGTCGACTACGAGGCTCGCGAGGCCGACGCCGACGACCTGCGCGAGGAGCTCGCCGCCGATCTGGAAGAGATCGATGCCGAGTGCGCTCGCCAGATCGAGTCCCTCAAGGAGCAGGGCAACCCCGAGAACTTTGACGAGTTCTCCGACGAGGAGCCGCTGACCCCCGAGGAGATCGCCTCTGGCATCGTCGACATCGAGGAAGAGTGCAAGGACGAGAAGCAGCTCCGCACGGACGCCTTCAACGCCTTCATGAAGCTCAGCGAGCGCGACCTCATTTCCGATGAGCCGCTGTTCCGCGAGATGACTCGCTACTACTCCATGTACTTCAAGGGTGGTATGGGTGCCGAGGCCGTCCGCGACCTGCTCGCTGCCATCGACCTCCCCTCCGAGGCCGAGAAGCTCAAGGCCATCATCGCCGACGAGGACTCCCAAAAGCAGAAGCGCGAGAAGGCCGTTAAGCGCCTCGAGGTCGTTGACGCCTTCCTGAAGGGCGGCAACAGCCCCGCGAATATGATTCTGGACGTCATTCCTGTCATTCCGCCCGATCTGCGCCCGATGGTCCAGCTCGACGGTGGCCGCTTCGCCGCATCCGACCTCAACGACCTGTACCGTCGCGTGATCAACCGTAACAACCGACTCAAGCGCCTGCTCGACCTGGACGCCCCTGCGATCATCGTGAATAACGAGAAGCGCATGCTCCAGGAGTCCGTGGACGCACTGTTCGACAACGGCCGTCGTGGTCGCCCGGTCTCTGGCCGTGGCGGTCGCCCGCTCAAGTCGCTCGCCGAGGCCCTCAAGGGCAAGCAGGGTCGTTTCCGTCAGAACCTGCTGGGCAAGCGTGTCGACTACTCCGGCCGTTCGGTAATCGTTACCGACCCCAAGCTGCTGCTGCACCAGTGCGGTCTGCCCAAGACCATGGCGCTGGAGCTCTTCAAGCCCTTCGTCATGAAGCGCCTGGTCGAGCTTGGCAAGGTCGAGAACATCAAGGGCGCCAAGCGCGCTATCGACCGCGGGGCCACCTTTGTGTGGGATATCCTCGAAGAGGTCATCGACGGCCGCGTCGTGCTGCTCAACCGTGCACCGACCCTGCACCGTCTGTCCATCCAGGCCTTTGAGCCGGTGCTGGTCGAGGGCAAGGCTATCCACCTGCACCCGCTGGTCTGCTCGCCCTTCAACGCCGACTTCGACGGCGACCAGATGTCTGTCCACGTGCCGCTGTCCAGCCAGGCTCAGGCCGAGGCCCGCGTGCTCATGCTCTCTGCGAACAACCTGCGCTCGCCGGCATCCGGCAAGCCGGTCAACATCCCTTCGCAGGACATGATCATCGGTGTGTACTACCTCACCCAGGTTCGCGAGGGTCTGCCGGGCGAGAACCACGTGTTCTCGAGCTTCGACGACGCGCTGCACGCCTATGACTGCCGCTCCGAGGTCGACATGCAGGCCAAGATCCAGGTCCGCGTGTCCGCTGCCGATGCCAACGTCATCAACGAGGACGGCACCCGTATCTTCCGCGTCAAGAACGGCAAGAACGAGTTCGTCGACTACGACGTCACCGGCAACAAGACCGCACGCTTCGAGACCTCTATCGGCCGCATCATCTTCAACCGCCAGTGCCTGCCCGAAGACTATGAGTTCATGAACTACAAGATGGTCAAGGGCGATGTGGCCAAGCTGGTTGCCGACTGCTGCGATCGTTACCCCGAGGCCAAGGTCGGCCCGATCCTCGACGCCATCAAGTACTCCGGCTTCCACTACGCTACCCGCGCCGGCCTCACCATCTCGGTGTGGGACGCTTTTATCCCTGCCGAGAAGCAGGAGCTGCTCGACCGCGCCCAGGCCAACGTCGACCAGATCAACGAGTACTTCGAGGAGGGCTTCATCAACGAGACGGAGCGCCACATCGAAGTCGTTAACGAGTGGACCGCTTGTACCGATAAGGTTGCAGCGCTCATGCTCGACATGTTCGACGAGGAGAACCCGCTGTACATGATGGCCGACTCCGGCGCCCGTGGTTCTAAGACCCAGCTGCGTCAGCTCGGCGGCATGCGTGGCCTGATGGCAGACATGTCCGGCGAGACGATCGACCTTCCCATTAAGGCGAACTTCCGCGAGGGCCTGCTGCCGCTCGAGTACTTCATTTCGACCTACGGCGCCCGTAAGGGCCTGGTCGATACCGCATCCCACACCTCGGACTCTGGTTACCTGACCCGTCGTCTGGTCGACGTGGCCCAGGACGTCATCGTCCGCGAGGAGGACTGCGGTACGCACGAGGGCGTCACCTACAACCTCATCATCCCCGGCACCACCGACCTTAACACCGACCTCGTCGGCCGTTGCTTCATTGAGGATGTCGTGGCTCCCGATGGCACCGTGCTCTTTGAGCAGGACGGCTACATCGAGAAGGTCGCCGACATCCAGAAGATGGTCGATGCGGGCCTCAAGAAGGTCAAGCTTCGCGCGCTGCTCACCTGCCGCTCCAAGTACGGCGTGTGCCAGAAGTGCTACGGCTGGGATCTTTCCACCCGTCGTCCGGTCGCCATCGGTACCGCGGTCGGCATTATTGCCGCCCAGTCCATCGGCGAGCCCGGTACGCAGCTTACGATGCGTACCATTCACTCCGGCGGCGTCGCTGGCGTTGACGATATTACGCAGGGTCTGCCTACGGTCAGCCGTATGTTCGATATCGTCGGCAACGTCAACGAGAAGATCCTGGGTCGCGAGGCCGAGCTGGCTCCGTACTCCGGTCACCTCTCTATTAAGCCCGAGAAGTCCGAGTACGTGCTGACGCTCACCGACTCCGAGGATCACACCCGTGTCCTCGACGAGCGTCGCGTCCCCGCTTCGGTGCGCTTTATGCCCGAGATCGAGGACGGCTGCGAGGTTCGCGCCGGCGATCAGATCACCAAGGGCTTCGTCAACTTCCGCAACCTGCGCAAGCTGACCGACATCGAGTCGACGATGCACACCTTCGTTGAGAGCGTCAAGGACGTCTACACCAGCCAGGGCGTTGACCTGAACGACAAGCACATCGAGGTGCTCGCACGTCAGATGCTGCGTCGCGTTCAGATCACCAACCCCGGTGACTCTAAGTACCTGCTTGGTCAGTACGTCGACCGCTACGAGTTCGCCGACGAGGTCGAGCGCGTTGCCCGTCTGGGCGGTCAGGCTCCTGTGGCCGAGCCCGTCATCCTGGGTACGCTCAAGGTTGCGTCCAACATCGACTCCTGGCTGTCGAGCGCTTCGTTCATCCGTACCGCCGGTGTCCTTACCGAGGCTGCCATCGAGGGCAAGGTCGACCACCTGCTCGACCTTAAGTCCAACGTCATCGTCGGTAAGAAAATCCCGGCTGGTACCGGCCTCAAGCCGTACGCCAACGCCAAGCTGACGTATCGCACGGCCGACGGCTACGTGGACATCGATGGCCCGGCTTCGCCCAACGCCAAGTCGCTGCCCGAGTGGGCTCCGGTTGAGCTCAAGGACCTGGACGAGCAGCTCCCGCAGCAGCTCGACTGGGCCGGCTACGACGAGTTCGGCGGTGCTGACGGTTCGTTCACCCGCAACGGCCACACCATCTCCGCCGAGAAGGCTCGCCTGTACCTGTTCGACGACCTGGGCGTGTCGCAGCGCTGGACCAACAAGTTCAGCGAGGTCGGCATTGAGACGGTTGGCGACCTGGTTGGCAAGTCCGAGGAGGATCTGCTGCGCATCGATGGCATCGGTGCCAAGGCGATCGAGGAGCTCCGTGACGGCCTCGAGGCCCACGACCTGCTCTACATCCTCGAGAACAACGACGACGTTGCCGACGAGGAAGACCTCTCGCAGCTGCTGCAGATGGTCTTTAGCCCCGACGGTCCGGACGATATCCTGCTGGGTACCTCCGCTCCGACGCATCACGCCGACGCCGACGAGGAGCTTCTGGGCGCCCCGATCGACGACAAGAAGGCTCCCGCCAACGGCGCGATCAACGAGGACATGGCTTCCCTCGACGAGCTGCTCAACCAGCTCGTGGACACCGACGACGCCGAAGAGGCCAAGGACAACGACGAGGAGTAACTTCCAAGTACGTTAACCGCGCTTATAAAGGCTCGCTTCCCAACAGGGGGGCGGGCCTTTTTTGTTGAAGAAAACCTGCCAAAAAGGGACAGGTTTATTTTGGTAGGTTTTTCCTGCTTGAATTTGAAACAATCCGTTTGGTCAAAGCGTATCTATGGTGAGGGCCTCATCAAGAATCATTAACGTCACCGGGAGGTGATTATGGAAGAACAAGCATTTAGACAGGCGGTCGAAGATCACCGGGATGTCGTGTTTCGGATCGCATTGACGTACCTGCGCGACCGCGCCGATGCCGACGATGTTGCCCAAGATGTCTTTCTTAAGTTGCTTAAAAGCGATGGACACTTTGAAAGTTGGGAACATCTTCGTCGATGGCTTATCCGGGTCACGATCAATGAATGCAAATCGCTCTTTCGAAAGCCATGGAGGCGTGTGGAGGATATTGAGAACCTGGCCGATTCGCTCTCGGTAGCGCAGGATGAGACCAGGGCTGTCCTGTCAGACGTTATGCGACTTCCGGAGCGATTCCGTGTTCCCATCGTGCTCTATTACTATCTGGGCTTTTCGACCTCAGAGATTGCCGAGTTGTTGCATGTACCAGCCGCGACCGTTCGAACGCGTTTAGCTCGCGGTCGATCGAAGCTCAAATTCATCCTAGAGGAGGGCGACCGTGAAATCCAATCAAATCAAGCAGGCCTTCGAGTCCATCCAAGCCGATAGCGATCTTGCAGATCGCGTCCTAAATACCGCTGCTGGTGAGCCGCTTCATCGAAAGGGCCACGCGAAGCCTCTCTATGTTGCCGTAATCGGATGTCTTGTCGGAGTGTTGGCGACCGGAGGGGTCGCCTACGCTGTTGTCAATTCCAACTATTTTGCCTCCGCTTGGGGAAACCACGGCAACGGGGATTCCATTACCTGGACCAACAGCGGCTCATCGGGGACTAAATATACCTACACCAGAGAGTTTGGTGACGGCATCGCGCCCCAAAGTCTGGAAGGCGCAGTCCAGGAGGTTAATCTGTCCGTCGAGGGTAACGGCTATACGCTTGATATCCATGAGATGGCAATCGACCAAAACGGCTGCGGAGCCGTGACGTTTACGTTGTCCAATCCAAATGGAGTTAACTACTACAAGCCAGCAGCAGAGATTGGCGAACTTGTTCTTTATGGTGAAAAAGAACAGGGCATCGGCACGCCCGACATGAAGTTCGGCGAGGAATGGGCTGACACACGCAGCACAATTGATAAGGACACATCAAGCGACACGGTCATTAATGGCACGATGTACTTTGCCACTATGGATCGCGAGCGAGATTTGCAACATGCGGTCACCTGGAATATCCAGTGGACCGAGGGCGAAGGTGAGAGTGCGAGGCAGTTTGAAGCATCGACGCCCGAGTTTAGCGTTGGAGCGTACGTCGATACAAAGGAACTCCGCTCCGGTGACTCGCCTCTTGAGATTAGCCCGTTTTCCATCCAGACGCACATCGATGATTTGGGCTATGAAGCAGTTGATAATAAGCTGACCGTCAGCTACAAGGATGGATCGGAGCAGATTATCGAAGATGACTACGCAGGGGTGTTCAACTTATATTTTTCTTATGCGCGCAATAGCGGAGAGAACATCTGGGTGCCAACGAAGTTGATCGATGCCGACCAAGTGGTCTCAGTAACGCTTGAGGGCACGAGGTGCACGTCAACAGGAGAGACCGAAACAGAAGTACCCTTTACCATCGTCTATTCGTAAGATTTGGGGCCGCTTTCCACTAGGGGAAGCGGCCTATTTGGTGTTAAATGGGCGGTTGCACCGCGCGATATTCGTATGAATTTCGGAAGTATGCGGCAAAATCTTGATGGGCCGACCACACCGCATATGCTCAAGCGCTCTACCTGCTGATTTGTTATCGCAAAACCCCTGTGCGCTCAGCAAGTCCAAAATTTGCCGCATACTTCCGAAAACGTCGCCGATCTACAGGTAATAGGTGAGTGCGGACAAGCGCTGGAGTGCGACGTTTCCCCAGATAAAACCGACCAAAATTAACCTGTCCCTTTTTGGCAGGGAACGTTGCCCCAACGAGCACGTCGGATTCCCGGGCCGGGCGGCACAGGGGTTAAGTTTGTCGCGAGTTCCGCACGAGCCGGAGGCCACTTAATGTGGCCTCCGTGCGAGCCAGGACTGTAGAGCAGCAAACTTAACCCCTGTGCCGCCCGGCCCGGGAATCCGCCCATGCGCACAGAAGGAGATTCCTTTTGTGTAGGCTTTGCGGAAATATGGCTATTTTGGGATACGCCCGGCGGCGTGGTCTGTTGACGGCACAGCTAACGGCACGTATCCTATCGAACTGCGTGTTTCGTAGGGGGATGCTGACCCCTCGATTCAAGCCGTTGCACTTTACAGAAAGCTGGAATCATTCGAGAAGGAGTACGCTTTGCCTACTATTAACCAGCTGGTTCGCCAGGGCCGTCGTTCCGTGCCCAAGAAGTCCAAGAACGCTGCTCTGCAGCACAACTCCCAGAAGCGCGGCGTGTGCACCCGCGTCTTCACCACGAGCCCCAAGAAGCCGAACTCGGCTCTTCGTAAGGTTGCCCGTGTTCGCCTCGTCAACGGCATCGAAGTTACTGCTTACATCCCGGGTGAGGGCCACAACCTGCAGGAGCACTCCATCGTGCTCGTCCGCGGCGGTCGTGTCCGTGACCTCCCTGGTGTCCGTTATCACGTCATCCGTGGCGCCTACGACGCTGCTCCGGTCCAGAACCGTATGCAGGCCCGTTCCAAGTACGGTGCTAAGCGCCCCAAGGCCAAATAAGCCAGATAACGTTTTGATACTTTCGCCGTGTGCCGCCTAAGCGTCGCACGGTAGACACTTAAGGAGATTTCACATGCCGCGTCGTGCAGCAGCTAATCGTCGTGAGGTTCAGCCTGACGCCGTTTACAACAACCGCCTGGTGACTCAGCTCATCAACAAGGTCCTTCTTGACGGCAAGAAGGCCACCGCTGAGCGCATCGTTTACACCGCTTTCGAGATCGTTGCCGAGAAGTCCGAGGGTGGCGACGCTCTCGCTACCTTCAAGAAGGCTATGGACAACGTCAAGCCCACGCTCGAGGTTAAGCCCAAGCGTGTCGGTGGCGCTACCTATCAGGTCCCGATGGAGGTCAACTCCCGTCGTTCCACCGCTCTGGGTATCCGCTGGATCGTCAACTTCTCCCGCGCTCGCAAGGAGAAGACCATGGCCGAGCGTCTCGCCAACGAGATCCTCGACGCTTCCAACGGCCTGGGCGCTTCCGTCAAGAAGCGTGAGGACGTCTTCAAGATGGCCGAGGCCAACCGCGCGTTCTCTCACTATCGTTGGTAAGTTAAGGTAAGGAACTAACATGGCTAAGCCTAAGTACAAGCTTTCCGATACCCGTAACATCGGCATCATGGCCCACATCGATGCCGGTAAGACCACCACGACCGAGCGTATTCTTTACTACACCGGTAAGACCCACAAGATCGGTGAGGTCCATGAGGGCGCTGCCACCATGGACTGGATGGTTCAGGAGCAGGAGCGCGGCGTAACCATTACCTCCGCTGCTACCACGTGCTTCTGGAAGAAGGACGGTACCGACTACCGCATCCAGATCATCGACACCCCGGGCCACGTTGACTTCACCGCCGAGGTCGAGCGCTGCCTGCGCGTCCTCGATGGCGCTGTCGCCGTCTTCGACGCCGTTGCCGGCGTTCAGCCCCAGTCTGAGACCGTTTGGCGTCAGGCTTCTACCTTCAACGTCCCCCGCATCGCCTTCATCAACAAGTATGACCGCGTGGGCGCTGACTTCTTCAACGCTATCGAGACCATGAAGGATCGTCTCGACGCCAACGCCGTGGCCGCTCAGGTCCCGATGGGCGCCGAGGACAACTTCTGGGGCGTCATCGACCTGGTCACCATGACTGCTTGGGACTTCAAGGCCGACGACAAGGGCATGACCTACCCCGAGCCGATGGACGAGATCCCGGCTGAGTTCGCTGACATCGCTGCCACCAAGCGCGAGGAGCTCCTCGACGCTGCTGCCAGCTTTGACGACGAGCTCATGGAGAAGATCCTCATGGAGGAGGACTTCACCGTCGAGGAGCTCAAGGCTGCTCTGCGCAAGGGCGTTCTGGCCAACGAGCTCAACCTCGTCTTCGTGGGCTCCGCCTACAAGAACAAGGGCGTTCAGGAGCTGCTCGACGCTGTCGTCGACTACCTGCCCAGCCCGCTCGACGTCGAGGCCGTCACCGGTACCGATCCGGACACCGGCGAGGAGATCGAGCGTCATCCTTCCTTCGACGAGCCCTTCTCCGGCCTGGTCTTCAAGATCATGACCGACCCGTTCGTCGGTAAGCTCACCTATGTCCGCGTTTACTCCGGTCGCGCTGAGTCTGGCTCCTACGTGATCAACGCTTCCAACGGTCAGCGCGAGCGCCTCGGCCGCATCCTCGAGATGAACGCCGCCGAGCGTATCGACCGTGACGACGCTGCCGCCGGCGACATCGTCGCTTGCGTCGGCTTCAAGAACTCCACCACCGGTGACACCCTGTGCGAAGAGGGCAAGGAGATCGTCCTCGAGAAGATCGAGTTCGCTAAGCCCGTTATCGACGTTGCCATCGAGCCCAAGACCAAGGCCGAGCAGGACAAGATGTCCCTGGCTCTGACCAAGCTCGCCGAGGAGGACCCGACCTTCCAGGTGTCCACCAACCACGAGACCGGCCAGACCATCATCGCCGGCATGGGCGAGCTGCACCTCGAGATCATCGTCGACCGTCTGCTCCGCGAGTTCAAGGTTGACGCTAACGTTGGTAAGCCCCAGGTTGCCTACCGCGAGACCGCTGGTCACGACGTCGAGAAGGCTGAGGGCAAGTTCGTCCGTCAGTCCGGTGGTCGCGG
This sequence comes from uncultured Collinsella sp., assembly GCA_958427355.1. Lineage (GTDB taxonomy): Bacteria > Actinomycetota > Coriobacteriia > Coriobacteriales > Coriobacteriaceae > Collinsella. The sequence continues at coordinate 42,460 of CAUACA010000008.1, forward strand.
TCAGTACGGCCACGCCGTCATCAAGCTCGAGAAGATGGAGGAGGGCTTCGGCTACGAGTTCGTCAACGCTATCGTCGGCGGCGTCGTGCCCAAGGAGTACATCCCGTCCATCGACAAGGGCATCCAGGAGGCCCTGAACACCGGTGTTATCGCCGGCTTCCCGGTCCTCGACGTTAAGGTCACCCTGTTCGACGGTTCTTACCACGAGGTCGACTCCTCCGAGGCCGCTTTCAAGATCGCCGGTTCCATGGCTATCAAGGACGCTCTCAAGAAGTCCGACCCGCAGCTGCTCGAGCCGATCATGGCTGTCGAGGTCGAGACCCCCGAGCAGTACATGGGCGACGTTATGGGCAACCTCTCCGGTCGCCGCGGCAAGATCGAGGGCATGGAGGATCGCAAGAACAGCAAGCTCATCCGTGCCAAGGTGCCGCTGGGCGAGATGTTCGGTTACGCTACCGACCTTCGCTCCCAGACCCAGGGCCGTGCATCCTACACGATGCAGTTCGACTCTTATGAGCCCGCGCCCAAGTCCATCGTGGACGAGGTCATGAGCAAGAACGCCTAAGTTCGAGCTCTCTGTTACGTAATCCTGCGAGAACATCTCTCGCACTCTTTGGAGGTTTAAGTTGGCTACCCAGAAGATCCGCATTCGCCTCAAGGGCTATGATCACGAGGTCGTCGATCAGTCCGCGAAGCTCATCGTCGAGACCGCTCAGAAGACCGGCGCTCGCGTTTCCGGTCCTGTCCCCCTGCCCACCGAGCGCAACCTGTACACGGTTATCCGCTCGCCGCACGTGAACAAGGACTCCCGTGAGCAGTTCGAGATGCGCACCCACAAGCGCCTCATCGACATCCTCGACCCCACCTCGGGCACCGTTGATTCGCTCATGCGTCTCGACCTCCCCGCTGGCGTCGACATCGACATCAAGCTCTAAGCGATATCGCTCATAGCTTAAAGGGCCCCGCTGCCGTTACGGTAGCGGGGCCCTTTTGTTTTGAGTTTAGATTTTGGGATAGCGAATTCGTCTGCCGAGCCGGCGGCTGCGGCGCCCTATTCGCTCAGGGGGCGCAAGGATGCTTCTTCGAAGTGGAAGACGCACAAGCCGCTCTCGGTCTCAATGCATGCGCGGCCGCAATCGTCGACCGTTCTAAATATGCCTCGTGCCAGCTCGTCTCCAGCGGGGGAGCGGGCGATAACGTGCTTCCCGATCCAATTGAGGTGAGCGATATATTCGTCGTGGACGGGCGCGAGCGGACCGGCGTCTTCTTCCTTGGCGTTGAGGCGCTCTGCCCAGGTATCTACAGCGTCTATAACTGCGTGATAGACCTCATCGAGGAGCATGTCGACGGCGGGAACGCTCTCGTTGAGGTCCGAGAGGCCAATTGCCGCCAGGCCGCCATCGGGCACCTCTTGGGGCGTGTAGTTTACGTTGACACCAATGCCGCAGACGGCGAAAGGTTTGCCTTCGTTATCGCGTGCGGCCTCGACCAGAATGCCGCCGAGTTTGCGTCCTCGCGCGACCAGGTCGTTGGGCCATTTGAGGCCAATCTCGTTTGCAAGACCCTGCTTTTCGAGTGCTTCGAGCACCGCTAGGCCGCTGACGGCGGCAAGACCAGAGTACTTTGCGGGATTAACGCATGGACGCAGGACAATCGAAAGCAATAGGTTGCCGGCGGTTGAATCCCACTTGTGGCCGCGCCGGCCGCGTCCTGCCGTTTGCGCGCGGGCGGCAAGTCCTGTGCCGTGCGGCGCACCCTGTTTTCCTGCCTCGAGCAGGTCATCGTTGGTCGATCCGGTTACGTCGACAATCGTTAATTGGGCATCCATAGCGGCTGCTACCTCCTTATTGAATAAGTGAATGACGCAATGGTGTCGAGAGATAGACACAATGTGAAGCCTTTGTCGCATTTGGACAATTTAATGTTAACACGTCAACAAAGACTGAAATGCGTTATCCTCTCTTGGTCGATGTAAACACGTCAACAACTCAAAGGAGGTTAGTGATGGGTTTCACGATTCTTGGAACAGGCTCGGCGCTTCCTGAGCGCAGCGTTTCCAATGACGAGCTGTCTGAGTTCCTCGATACCTCGGATGAGTGGATTTTTACTCGCACCGGTATCAAGAGCCGCCACGTCTGCACCACCGAGTCACTTGACGACCTTGCTGTAGCGGCGAGTGAGCGGGCACTCCAGGTGTCCGGAATCGACGCGAGCCAGCTGGATCTGATCGTCTGTTCGACGACGACGGGTGACCACCTTGTTCCCGCTGAGGCGTGTGCCGTTGCTGAGCGACTAGGCGCGACGTGCCCTGCCTTCGATGTCTCGGCGGCTTGTGCCGGCTTCGTATTTGCGCTCGATGTCGCCGAGGGCTATATCGCCCGCGGTCGCGCCGAGCGCGTGCTTGTCGTTGCTGCCGAGCAGATGACGCGCGCGCTCGACTGGACCGACCGTGCCACCTGCGTGCTCTTTGGCGATGGGGCAGGCGCCGCAGTGATTGAGGCTGGGGGAGACAGTCCCCTTGCCGTTGAGCTTTCGACGGCGCCCGACGTCGAGACGTTGCGCGTTCCCGGTCTGGTCGGTACCTCGCCGTTTAAGGCTTCCGCAGATAGCGCGAGCGTGCTGTCCATGAATGGCCGCCGCGTGTTCAAGTTCGGCGTCAACGCCATCTGCGACACGGTCCATAAGCTTGCGATCGATGCGGGCATTTTGGTCGAAGACATCGATCATTTTGTATTCCATCAGGCTAACGAACGAATCCTGAGCCAGGCGGTCAAGCGCCTGGGCGTGCCGGACGAGCGCGTGGTTCGCACGTTGCGCGAGACCGGCAACATTTCGAGCGCATGCATTCCGCTTGCCCTCGACCGGCTGGCAAACGCCGGTGCACTTCACACAGGCGACACCATCGCCTTGGTTGGATTTGGCGCCGGTCTGGATATAGGTGGCTATCTGCTTCGTTGGAAGTAGTCGCACATAGGAAATAAAAACGCCCTAGGGCACAACCAAAGGAGAACTACCATGGCAGATCAGAAGACCTTCGAGCGCGTTTGCGACGTTATCCGCGAGACCGCCGGTCTTGACGATGTCGAGATGAAGCCCGAGTCCACGCTCGAGGAGATTGGTCTCGACAGCCTGGGCACCGTCGAGATCCTCGTTGCCGTCGAGGACGAGTTTGGCATCCAGCTCGATACCGAGGAGAACCCCAAGACGGTCGGCGAGTTCGCCGATACGGTCGAGGCGGCATTGGAGAAGTAGAGATGCTCAAGACTCCTCTCTGCGATCTGCTCGGCATCGAAAAGCCCGTGTTCCAGGGCGGTATGGCCTGGATTGCCGATGCCTCGCTGGCGTCCGCAGTGTCCGAGGCGGGTGGCTTAGGCATCATCGCGGCCATGAACGCCGACGCCAACTGGCTTCGCGACCAGATTCATGAGCTGCGCGCCAAGACGGATAAGCCCTTTGGCGTGAACGTCATGCTCATGAGCCCGTTTGCCGACGAGGTTGCACAGGTCGTGATTGACGAGCGAGTGCCGGTCGTCGTGACGGGCGCCGGCAATCCCGCCAAGTACATGAAGGCGTGGAACGAGGCGGGCATCAAGGTCATCCCGGTCGTTGCCTCGGTGGCGCTGGCGCGCCTCGTGGCACGTCGTGGAGCCACGGCGGTTGTTGCCGAGGGTACCGAATCGGGCGGCCATATTGGCGAGACCTCGACGATGGCACTGGTGCCGCAGGTCGTCGATGCGGTTGACATTCCCGTCGTGGCCGCCGGCGGTATTGCCGACGGCCGCGGCGTGGCGGCCGCCTTTATGCTGGGCGCCGAAGGCGTGCAAGTGGGTACGCGCTTTCTGGTCGCAGACGAGTGCACCGTCTCGGAGCAGTACAAAGAGATGGTCCTGAAGGCCAACGACACTTCAACGCGTGCGACCGGTCGCTCGACGGGACATCCAGTGCGCGCCCTCAAGAGCCCCTTCACCAACGCCTATGCCAAGAGCGAGGGTTCCGGCGCGAGTGCCGAGGAGCTCGGTGCTATGGGAACCGGTGCGCTGCGTAAGGCCGCCAAGGACGGCAACTACGAAGAGGGTTCGTTTTTGTGTGGACAGATTGCCGGCATGGTCAACGAGCGCCAGAGCGCACGCGAAATCGTTGACGACCTGGTCGAGGGCGCCGAGCACGTCCTGAAGGGTGCGTGCACATGGGTGGCGTAGCGTTTTTGTTTGCCGGCCAGGGTGCCCAGCACCCCGCGATGGGCGTCGACTTGATCGAGACATCGCCGGCGGCCGCCGAGGTGTTCGCCATTGCCGATGAGGTGCGCCCGGGGACGAGCGAGCAGTGCCGGAGCGCCTCCAAGGAGGAGCTCTCGCAGACCGAGAACACTCAGCCTTGCGTGTTCGTGCACGACCTGGCTGTCGCCGTCGCCCTGCGCGAGCGCGGCGTAGTGCCTGCCGCCTGTGCGGGATTCTCGCTGGGCGAGGTCGCTGCACTCACCTTTGCGGGGGCATTCGATACGCAAGCGGGTTTTGAGCTTGTGTGTGAGCGCGCGGCATTGATGGCCACGGCGGCCGAGCGTCACCCCGGCGGCATGCGCGCCGTCATCAAACTTGATGCTGCGCAAGTCGAGAACCTGGCTGCGCAGGCCGGCGAGGACTGCTGGCCGGTCAACTACAACAGTCCGCAGCAGACGGTTGTGGCCGGAGCGTCCGAGGCGCTGCAGGAGCTCGACGTCCTAGTAAAAGAGGCCGGCGGCCGCGCTATGAAAGTCGCGGTGTCGGGTGCATTCCATAGCCCATATATGGCAGAGGCGACCGAGGGGCTGGCGACGTATATCCAAGCCGGCCACGCGCCGTCTCCGCTGCTGATTCCGGTCATGGCAAACATGACGGCGGCGCCCTATCCGGCGGACCCGCGAGCGGCATCGGATGTCTTGGCCAATCAGGTGAGCCATGCCGTGCGCTGGGTCGATACGCTGCATGCTCTGCAGGATCAAGGCATCGACACATTTATTGAGGTCGGCCCCGGCAAAACGCTGTCCGGCCTGGTCAAGCGTACGTTGAGCGACGTTCGTGTGTATTCGTGCGAGACGGCCGAGCAAGTCGCAGCTATTGCCGACGAGCTCGCATAGTCCACAGGGCTGTAACCCGAAAGGAATGACATGGGCAACTTGAACAATGGCGCGCTCGAGCGCAACGACTCACGTCGCGTGGCACTGGTCACGGGCGGCTCGCGGGGTATCGGCCGCGCCTGCGCTATCGGTCTGGCGGAGGACGGCTTTGATATCGCCGTCGTCTATGCCGGCAGCGTCGAAGCGGCGCGCGAGACGTGCGAAGCCTGCGAGGCCGCTGGTGCCACAGCTCGCGCATATCAATGCGACGTGGCCGATCCCGCTGCCGTCAACGCGTGCGTGGAAGCGGTCCTCAACGACTTTGGCTCCATTTGGGCGCTCGTCAACAACGCTGGCATCACCCGCGATGGCCTGCTCATGCGTATGGGTGATGACGCCTTCGATCGCGTGCTCGATGTCAATCTTAAAGGAACGTTTAACACGACGCGCGCGCTCACCAAGTCCTTTATGCGCCAGCGCGGCGGCTGCGTCGTCAACATGAGCTCGGTTGTGGGCCTGATGGGCAATGCCGGGCAGGTCAACTACGCTGCCTCCAAGGCGGGCGTGATCGGCCTGACCAAGGCGGTGGCGCGCGAGCTTGCGCCCCGCGGTGTACGAGTGAACGCGGTCGCCCCCGGGTTTGTCGAGACGGATATGACGGCAAAGCTCTCGGAGAAGGTGCGTACGGTAACCGAGGAGCAGATTCCCCTTAAGCGTATGGCGCAGCCCGAAGAGGTGGCCGGTGTGGTGCGATTTTTAGTGAGCGATGCGGCTGCCTACATTACGGGCGAAGTCGTACGCGTCGACGGCGGAATGGCGATGTAGAAACCAGGGCCGAAGAACGGCTTGGATGAGGAGACCATGATGGAACAGAGAGTTGCAATCACCGGTATCGGTGCCGTGTCGCCGCTCGGCAACACCGCGCTTGCCACCTGGGCGGCCATGTGCGCCGGCACGTGCGGCATCGGCCCGATCACGCACTTCGATACCGATGCGTTTGCCGTCAAGGTGGCAGCCGAGGTCAAGGGCTTTGACGGCAACGAGTACTTTGGCAAGCGTGACGCCAAGCATCTCGACCCCTGCGTTCAGTTTGCGATGGCGGCTTCGGACGAAGCCATGCACGATGCGGGCTTTGATGTCGAAGGCGCCATCGATCGCGAGCGCCTGGGCGTCTACGTGGGCTCGGGCGTGGGCGGCATGACGACGCTCGTCGACAACGTCCATACGATTGCCGAACGTGGGCCCCGCCGCGCATCGCCCTATATGATCGCGATGATGATCCCCAACATGGCATCGGGTAATATCGCAATCCGCCACAAGGCAAAGGGCCCGACCCTGCCCGTGGTGACCGCGTGCGCAACCTCGGCCCATGCGGTGGGCGAGGCGTTCCGCGCCATCAAGCACGGCTATGCCGACGCGATCCTCGCGGGCGGCGCCGAGGCTGCAATTATCCCCGATGCCGTTGCGGGCTTTACGTCCTGCCGCGCATTGACCACCAACCCCGATCCCGCGACGGCCTGCCGTCCGTTCGATGCAGACCGCGACGGCTTTGTGATGGGCGAGGGCGCCTGCGTGCTGGTACTCGAGAGCATGGAACATGCGCAGGCGCGCGGTGCGCACATTTATGCCGAGGTCGTGGGCTACGGCAACACCGATGATGCCTATCACATCACGAGTCCTGATCCCGAGGCTGCCGGCATTGCCCGCGCGATATCGCTGGCGGTGACCGAGGGCGACGTCAAGCCTTCCGAGGGTCTCTACATCAATGCCCACGGCACCTCGACCAAGCTTAACGATTCGTCCGAGACGGCGGGCATTAAGCGTGCACTCGGCGAGGACGCGGCGCGCGCCGCGCACGTCTCGTCGACAAAGTCGATGACCGGCCACATGATCGGTGCCACGGGCGCCATCGAGGTCATGGCCTGCGCCATGGCGCTCGAACAAGGCGTGGTGCCGCCGACCATTAACTACCACACGCCCGATCCCGCCTGCGATCTTGACTACACGCCCAATCGCGCGGTTCGCGCCGACCTTACCTGGGCGCTTTCGACCAACCTGGGCTTTGGCGGACACAACGCCGCCATCGCGCTGCGTAGATATACGAGGAGCTAGAGCATGGATTCCAAAAGACTTGCCGAGATAGCCGATGTTATGGAGGACCGCGGCCTCACGCGCGTACGCGTTGAGGAGCCCGATGGCACCGCGGTCGAACTCGAGCGCGCGAGCGCCGCACAGCCGGTTGCCGTGCCCATGCCTATGCCGGGTGCCGTGACTGCTCCGGCGGTGGCTCCTGTCGCCATGCCTGCCGCCGCACCGGAGCCCGCCGCGCAGGCGCCTGCCGCCGCACCGGAGCCCAAGGGCACCGAGGTGACCGCTCCCATGGTCGGCGTGTTCTATGCTGCCCCGGCGCCGGGCGACGAGCCGTTTGTGCACGTGGGCTCCAAGGTCAAGGCCGGCGAGACCCTCTGCATCATCGAGGCCATGAAGGTTCTCAACGAGGTGACGGCCGAGGCGGATGGCGAGGTGCTCGAGATCTGCGTGGCCGACGGCGACCTCGTGGAGTTCGGCAGCTGCCTCATGAGGATCGGATAGGTGATATCCATGAACAAAGAAGAGCTCAAGAAGCTGTTACCGCATCGCGAGCCGATGCTTTTGCTCGACGAAGCCGAGCTGGTGGGCGACGAGGCCCACGGCAAGATCACGATTACGGGCGACGAATACTTTTTGCAGGGGCATTTTCCGGGAAACCCGGTGGTCCCCGGCGTGATCCAGTGCGAGATGCTCGCCCAAAACTGCTGCGTGCTGCTGATGGGCGATGAGGAGGCGCGCGGCGCGACGCCGTTCTACACGAGTCTGGACAAGGTGCGCTTTAAGCGTCCGGTGCGCCCGGGCGACACGGTGGATCTGGTGTGCTCCATCACGCGTGCGCGCGGGCCGTTCCGCTTTGCGACGGGTACCGCGAGCGTCAACGGTGAGGTTTGCTGCCGCGCCGATATGTCTTTTGCACTCATGCACGAAAGTTAAGGAAGGCTCCATGTTCGACAAAGTGCTCATCGCCAACCGCGGCGAAGTCGCGGTCCGTGTTATCCGCGCGTGCCGCGATATGGGCATCAAGACCGTCGCTGTTTATTCCACGGCCGATGCGGACGCGCTGCACGTGCAGCTTGCCGACGAGGCGTATTGCATCGGTGGCCCGCGTCTTGCCGAGAGCTACCTCAACGACGATGCCGTGCTCACCTGTGCCGTAAAGTCGGGAGCTAAGGCAATTCATCCCGGCTATGGCTTCTTTTCCGAGAAGGCGAGCTTCGTGCGCGACTGCGACAAGTATGGCCTGGCGTTTGTTGGTCCTTCGGCCAAGGTGATCGACAGCATGGGCGACAAGGACGCCGCACGTCGAACGGCTGCCGCGGCGGGCGTGCCCATCGTGCCGGGCTGCGATTTGCTCAAAAGCCCCGAGGAGGCAACGGCCGAGGCCGAGCGCATTGGCTGTCCCGTGCTCATTAAGGCGCGTGCAGGTGGCGGCGGTCGCGGTATTCGCAAGGTCGAGCGCGTGGAAGATGCGGCAAAGGCGTTCATCGAGGCGCGTGCCGAGGGCGAGGCCGTCTTTGGCGACGGCGAGTGCTACATGGAGAAGTTCGTCGCGCCGGCGCACCATGTCGAGGTGCAGATTATGGCCGATAAGCAGGGCCATGTGTTTTCGCTCGGCGAGCGCGAGTGCTCGGTGCAGCGTCGCAACCAAAAGCTAATCGAGGAGAGCCCCGCGCCGTGCCTCGACGGACACGACGACATTCGTGCTCGCATGCACAAGGCAGCGCGTGACCTGGCTCGTGCCGTCGGCTACGAAGGAGCCGGTACCATCGAGTTCCTGTATTCGGACGACGGCAATTTCTACTTTATGGAAATGAACACGCGCTTGCAGGTGGAGCATCCGGTTACGGAGTTTGTGACCGATACCGACTTGGTCAAGTGGCAGCTGCGCGTGGCAGCCGGCCAGCCTCTGCCCTTTGAGCAGGAGGATATGCCGGTCCGCAACCACGCCATGGAGTGCCGCATCAATGCCGAAACGCCGGACTTTCTGCCGTCATGCGGAACGGTCACCGCGTTGCGTGTGCCGGGTGGTCCGCGCGTGCGCTGGGATTCCGCCATGTTTACCGGTGCGAAAGTTCCGCCGTACTACGACTCCATGCTTGGCAAGCTCATCGTGTGTGCGCCCACGCGTGACGGCGCCATTCGCAAGATGCGCTCGGCCCTGGGCGAGCTCGTGATTGAGGGCGTGAGCGAAAACAGCGAGCTTCAGCTCGACGTGCTGGCAAACGACGAGTTCTTGTCGGGCATGTATCACACCGATCTGATGGGGCATCTCTATGCTGATGAATAGAAAAGCGAAGACGGTCAACGTCCTCGAGGGACCGATGACCGAGTCGTGCGCCGAGTTTCCCGCGCGCCACGTGTTTATCAAGTGCCCGGAGTGCCGCCGCGTGATCGATGAGGCACGCCTACACGACAACCTCGAGGTCTGCCCTCGTTGCGGCAAACACTTTCGCGTGAGCGGTCGCGCGCGCATGCGCATGACGGTCGACGAGGGCACGTTTGAGGAATGGGATGCCAATCTGGCGCCGGAGGACTTCCTCTCGTTTCCCGGCTATGCCGACAAGCTCAAGAGCGTGAGCGAGCGTTCGGGCGAGCGCGATGCCGTTGTGTGCGGCAGGGGCAAAATCTGCGGTTGCGATACCGCGCTCTTCTTTATGGACGCCAACTTTATGATGGGCTCGATGGGCTCCGTGGTGGGCGAGAAGATCTGTCGCACATTTGAGCGTGCGACCGAGCTGGGATTGCCGGTTGTCGGCTTTACCGTTTCGGGCGGTGCGCGCATGCAGGAGGGCGTGACCTCGCTTATGCAGATGGCCAAGATTTCTGCGGCGGTTAGGCGCCACAGTGAGGCGGGCGGCCTGTATGTCACGGTGCTCACCGACCCCACGACCGGAGGCGTAACCGCGAGCTTTGCTATGGAGGGCGACATTATCCTGGCCGAGCCCGATGCCCTGACGGCATTTGCAGGCCCGCGCGTGATCGAGCAGAACATGCACAAGCGCCTGCCCAAGGGATTCCAGCGCTCCGAGTTTTTGCTGGAGCACGGCTTTTGCGATGCCGTTGTACCGCGTGGCGAGGTTGCGCTCACGGTAGGCGAGCTGCTGGCGCTGCACGAAGGGCACGCGCCCGGCCTGGGGGCACCGCACGAGATTGTGCATACGGGCCGCCGCGGCAAAAAGCTGGGACATTTGTTCAAGCGCTCGGCCGCACCAAAAACCGCGCTCGAGATTGTCAAGCAGACCCGCTCGGCAGATCGAGCCACGGCGGGTGAGATGATCTCGCTGGGCCTCGACGGATTTGTGGAGTTGCACGGCGACCGTTACTTTGGCGACGACGCCGCTGTGGTGGCTGGCATTGGCTGGAAAGACGGACGCCCCGTAACGGTCATCGCCATCGAGCGCGGCACCACGACCAAAGAGCGTATGCGCCGCAACTTTGGCATGGCGCATCCCGAGGGCTATCGCAAAGCGCGTCGCCTTATGCGCCAGGCCGAAAAGTTTGGTCGACCGGTTCTGTGCCTGGTCGATACTTCGGGTGCGTTTTGCGGCATCGGTGCCGAGGAGCGCGGCCAGGGCGAGGCGATTGCCCAGAATCTCATGGAGATGAGCGGCCTTAAGACACCGATTGTTTCCGTTGTTACGGGCGAGGGCGGATCCGGTGGCGCACTGGCGCTGTCCGTGGCTGATCGCATTTTTATGCTTTCGAGCTCGGCCTATTCGGTCGTGAGCCCCGAGGCCTGTGCGTCGATCCTGTGGAAGGATACCGAGCGCGCGAATGAGGCCGCCGAGGCGCTTAAGCTCACGGCCCCCGATCTGTTGGCGCTCGGCATCATCGACGGCATTGTTGACGATAGGGGCCTGTCGCATGAGGAGATCGCCGGTGCCGTCATGTCCTCGGCATTTGATGCCTTCGATACGCTTGGGCAGCTCGACGACGCGACCCTCACAAACCTCCGCTACGAAAAGTACCGCGCAATCGGTCAGTACCGCACGATGTGACAAAGGGACAGCCCGCATGTCATATTGGGAAAGGCGTTCCATGCTACAAGTTTCTAACACCTCGTTTACAACGTCGGTTTCATCAAACGCCATGGCCGTGGTGGACTATCTGTCCAAAAGCATGATGTCGGCGCTGCCGTTTATTGTCTGCGCGGCGTTGTTCCGCACCGTCGCTGTCATTATGGGCGAAGGCATGCTGGGCCTGTGGTCTGCCGATTCCGATATCTATCGCCTGTTCTACAGTTGGCTCTATAACGCCGGCTACTACTTTTTGCCCATTTATCTTGGTTGGGCGGCCGCCCGCCAGCTCGGTTGCTCGGAGCAGCTGGGCATGATGCTGGGCGGCGTATTGATTGCGCCCGATCTGCTTAAGCTCGTCGATGCCGCATCGACGACGGGGGCATCGATGACTTCCGTGTATGGTCTGCTTCCCGCGCCGGTCAACGATTACACGACGACTGTTATTCCGGTTCTCATCTCGGTGCCCGTGCTATGGCGAGTGGAGTGTTTCTTTAAGCGCGTTATCCCTAAGGCCGTGGCGTTTTCGTTTGTTCCGTTTACAACCATGCTTGTCATGGTTCCGGTTTCGCTGTGTATCACGGCGCCGGCGGGCAGCTATCTGGGCATGCTGTTGGGCCAGCTTATGTTTATGCTTGGCAATTCCGGTGGCATCGTGTCGCTGCTCACGCTCATGGGGCTTGCCGCGGGTTGGGAGTTTCTTAAGATTGCAGGCGTCAGCAACGTTGTCCTATCGCTTGCCTATGCTCAGTTTATGAGTGTGGGAACGGATTCGTGCATCCTGATCGCCGCGACGATGGTGACGTTCGCCGTTTGGGGCATGCCCTTTGGCGCGTCGCTCCGCGTTGCGGATAAGGACGAGAAGGCACTCATGCTGGGCTATTCAATCTCGGGTATTCTTGGCGGCGTAAGCGAGCCGGCGCTGTACGGTTGCGGCTTTAAATATGGCAGGTGCCTGACGTGCATGGCCATTGGCGGCGCCGTCGGAGGCCTTGTTGCGGCCGTGGGCCACGTTACGGCCTATACCATCGGCATGACGAATGTCCTTATGGTCATTGGCTTTGCCACGGGCGGCATCTCGAACCTGCTGTGGTGCTGCGTTGCCGGCGGTGTGGCATTTGCGGTGTCTGCGGCGCTGAGCTACTGCTTTGGCGTGGTGCCGGCGCAGGGACAGACGACGGGGGACGGAGCCGATTCACCCGAAACCTCGAAGAGCGTGGCCGAAGCAAGCGCGTAAACCTGTGCGACACAAGGACGATTCCTTTGCCATATTCCAAGGCCGTGGCCCGTGTGGGTTGCGGCCTTTTTTGTATCTGGGGGACAAAGTGGCTACACTACAATCCGTTTGAGCAATAGATATATAGGTAGTACCGTGGGGGCGGATGTAGATGGTCGAGTGGATTGTTAAGCGTGCGCAGGGCGACCGTGCGCGTGTGGGCACGTTAGCTGGCGTGGTGTGTATTCTCGCCAATGTGGCACTATGCGCTGCGAAGGGCGTAATTGGCGTGCTGTCGGGATCGGTTTCGATTGTGGCGGATGCCATGAACAACCTGTCCGATGCCAGCTCGAATATCGTGAGCGTGCTGGGCTTTAAGCTGGCGAGCAAGCCCGCCGACCCCGAGCATCCATACGGCCATGGTCGCTACGAGTACCTCTCGGGTCTTGTCGTGGCGGCGCTCGTGCTTCTCATTGGCCTTGAACTGGTGAAGTCCTCGTTTGAGCGTATCATCCACCCCGAACCTGTCGAGTTCTCGCTTGCCCTGGTGGCAGTCCTGGCGCTTTCGATGGTTGTTAAGCTGTGGATGACGGCGCTCAACCAAAAGCTCGGCGACCGTATCGAGTCCGAGACACTGCATGCGACTGCCCAGGATTCCAAGAACGATGTTCTTGCCACAGGCGCCGTGCTGGCATGTGCAATTGTTTCGCAGGTGACGCACATCAATCTTGACGCATGGGTTGGCCTTGCCGTTGGCGCCTATATTGGCTGGAGCGGCTTTGAACTTATTCAAGATACGGTGAGCCCGCTTTTGGGTCAGTCGCCCGATCCTAAGCTGGTCAAGCACATTCGAGACAAGATCATGAGCTATCCCGGCGTTTTGGGCGTTCACGATTTGATGGTTCACGACTACGGCCCGGGCAGGAAGTTCGCAAGCGCGCATGCCGAGATGGCGGCCGAGGTCAGTCCGCTGGAAAGTCACGACACGCTCGATAACATTGAGCAGTCGTTTAGGGACGAGGACGGCATGATCGTCACGCTCCATTACGATCCCATCGTGACCGACGATCCAAAGGTGGCGAGCATGCGCCTGCGTATCAACGCAATGGCTCAGGAGATCGATAACCGCCTCTCGATTCACGACCTTCGCTGCGTGCCGGGTCCCACGCACACCAACGTGATCTTTGACTGCGTGCGTCCCTCGGATCTGCAGATGAGTGCCGAAGACGTAAAGCACGCGCTGGCACAACGGGTCGAATCGGAATATCCCAAGTCGATTGCCAAGATTACGATCGACGAAGACTACGTAGGACATACCCACGAGTAGGGCTGTGCCGGCAAAGCAGGTTATGCAGAAGGGGAGAGCATGAAGAAACTGTATCTACTCCGCCACGGTCAGACGGAGTTCAACGTCAAAAAGCTGGTCCAGGGCCGCTGCGATTCACCGCTGACCGACCTGGGTCGCCAGCAAGCCGGGATGGCAGCCGCGTGGCTCAAAGCCCACAACGTCGTTCCCGACAAAGTGGTCTCCTCCCCTTTGGGCCGAGCCATGGCCACGGCAAGCCTCGTCGCAACCGAGCTCCTCGGCGCAGACGCTGACGTTGAGCCCTGCGAAGGCATTATCGAGCGCTGCTACGGCACCTTCGAAGAGGGCCCGCACGACGCGCTACCCACCGACGTCTGGGATCCAGGCGAGGACTTAATCCCATTCGGAGGAGAAGGAAGCCAGGCGCTGCAAGAGCGCATGGTAGACACCCTCACCAATCTCATAGGCTCCGAGGGTATCGAAACCCTCCTAGCGGTAAGCCACGGCAGTGCCAGCCGCCAATTCATCAAGGCTACAGCCCCAGAGGGCTTCGAGCTCCCAGCAAAACTCCCCAACTGCGCCATCATGATTTTCGATTTCGATGAGCAAAAGCCACAAGCAGAAGACGAACCTCATCAATGCAAGTTCACTCTCCAGCAAATAGTGGACCCCCAACAAAGTCATTAGCCTGAGCGAGCAGAGTTAAGCAGACATCAACGTGTCGTCTCCCGAGCTTGGCAGAGGGGGCGGCGAAATATATTAAGTTTGTCGCGAGTTCCGCACGCAAAGGAAAGCACTTAATGTGCTTTCCGTCTTGCGCAGGACTGTAGAGCAGCAAACTTAATATATTTCGCCGCCCCTCTGCCAAGCCCAGGCGACTCCACGCACTTTACCTGCGTAAACAATGTGAGTGAAATATGAATCTCGATGGATACGCCCGCAGCCGTGTATACTAAACAGCTGTGTGTAACCAGGGGAGTATTCTGGCTGGACAAAATGCCTGCTTAATAGGGTTGTCAGGTAGTCCGGGCGAAATACAAGGCTGGGGAGCACGTCGTGTAAGTAGTGGTCCTCTAGGGGCGTACGCTCGGTGGTGTACGCATTGTCCCAAGACCACGCGAGAGTTGGGATCATATCTTGATCAGCATGATTCTCGGCCGCAAGATTGGCATGACCCAGGTTTGGGACGAGGACGACAACGTCGTTCCCGTCACGGTCATCCAGGCTGGCCCCTGCGCTGTCTCGCAGGTTAAAACTCAGGCAACCGACGGCTATGACGCCGTCCAGATCGGTTTCGGCGACATCAAGGCCAAGAACGTGAACAAGCCCATGGCTGGTCACTTCGCCAAGGCTGGCGTCGAGCCTGTCCGCTTCCTTCGTGAGGTCCGCGTCGAGAACGGCGAGGAGCACAAGGTCGGCGAGGTCGTCACCGTCGCTGATTTCGCTGATGTCGAGAAGGTCGACGTCATCGGTACCTCCAAGGGTAAGGGCTTCCAGGGTCGCATCAAGCGCTGGGGTCAGCGCCGCGGTCCTATGACGCATGGTTCTCACTTCCAGCGTCACCCCGGTTCTATCGGTCAGTGCGCCTATCCTGCGCGCGTCCTCAAGGGCGTCAAGATGGCCGGTCACATGGGTAACGAGCGCGTTACCGTCAAGAACCTTTCCGTTGTCCGCATCGATGCCGAGCAGAACCTCATCTTGGTCAAGGGCGCTGTCCCGGGTGCCAAGAATGGTCTCGTCGCCATCCGTATGGCCTAAGGGCCCAGCCCATTTAGCCCAGCGTCATACCAAGGAGAACACTTAAATGGCAAAGTTTGAAGTAAAGAACAGCGAGGGCAAGAAGGTCGCCGAGGCCGAGCTCGCCGCTGAGGTGTACGGCATCGAGCCGAACATCCACGTTATGCACCACATCGTCAAGTGCCAGATGGCCTCTTGGCGTCAGGGCACCCAGTCTGCTAAGGGTCGCTCTGAGGTTTCCGGTGGCGGCAAGAAGCCTTGGCGTCAGAAGGGCACCGGCCGTGCCCGCCAGGGTTCCATCCGTGCTGCCCAGTGGCGTCACGGTGGCGTCGTCTTCGCCCCCAAGCCCCGTTCCTACGCTAAGCGTATGAACAACAAGGAGGTCAAGCTGGCTATGCGCTCCGCGCTGTCCGCCAAGCTGGCCGATGGCGAGCTCGTGCTCGTCGACGACTACGGCTTCGAGAAGCCTTCCACCAAGGCTGCCGTCGCCATGCTCAAGGCTCTCGGCCTTGAGGGCAAGCGTCTGACCATCATCGTTCGCGATGAGGACGTCAACGCCTACCTGTCGTTCCGCAACATTCCCAAGACGTTCATCATCACCGCTGACGAGGCCAACACCTACGATCTCGTCAACAACAACGCTGTGCTGATGCCCGCCGACATCGCCGCTCACTTCGGGGAGGTGCTTGCATAAATGACCGCCCACGAGATCATCATCCGTCCGATCGTGTCCGAGCGTTCCTTCTCCGGCATGGAGCTGAACAAGTACACGTTCGAGGTCGCCAAGGATGCTAACAAGTATCAGATCAAGGACGCTGTCGAGGAGATCTTCGGCGTCAAGGTCGTTCGCGTGAACACCCTGACGGTCAAGCCCAAGACCAAGCGCGTGCGCTATGTCGCCGGCAAGACCCGTTCTTGGAAGAAGGCCATCGTCACGCTGGCCGAGGGCGACACCATCGAGGTCTTTGGCAACCAGGCCTAAGACTCGCTGCTGTTGAGTGAGCTCATGCCTCCCAAATAGGGGAGGCGGGAGCTCAAGGTTTTGGGCGTATAAAATGGACACGCCCGGAACCGTGTATACGTCCGGTGTCATCGCACCCGAGGCAGAACCTCGAATCCCTGTCTGCGATGGCTAACGGATTCCTATTGAAAGGGATTGTAATGGCTGTAAAGCACCTTAAGCCGACCTCCGCTGGTAGGCGTTGGCAGACGATCTCCGACTTCTCCGAGATCACCTGCACCAAGCCCGAGAAGTCTCTTCTCGAGCCCCTGCCCAAGAAGGCCGGTCGTAACAACAACGGCCGCATCACTACCCGCCACCAGGGCGGCGGCGTGAAGCGTCGTTACCGCGTGATCGACTTCAAGCGCAACAAGGACGGCGTGCCCGCCAAGGTTGCCACGATCGAGTACGATCCGAACCGTTCCGCTCGCATCGCTCTGCTGCACTACGCTGACGGTGAGAAGCGCTACATCCTGGCCCCCAAGGGCCTCGAGGTCGGTCAGACCATCATGTCCGGTTCTGACGCCGACATCAAGCCGGGCAACGCTCTGCCCCTCGCCGACATCCCCGTCGGTACGCTCATCCACGCCGTCGAGTTCCAGCCGGGCAAGGGCGCTGCTATCGCCCGTTCCGCCGGTAACTCCTGCCAGCTGATGGGTAAGGAGGGCAAGTACGCTATTGTCCGTATGCCTTCCTCCGAGATGCGCCGCATCCTCGTTACCTGCCGCGCCACCGTCGGTGAGGTCGGCAACGCCGATCACTCCAACATCGTCATCGGCAAGGCCGGCCGTAAGCGTCACATGAACGTGCGCCCGACCGTCCGCGGTACCGTCATGAACCCTGTCGACCACCCGCACGGCGGTGGCGAGGGCAAGAACCACACCTCTGGTCGTCCCTCTGTTACCCCCTGGGGTAAGCCGACGAAGGGCCTTCGTACGCGCAAGAAGAAGAAGGTCTCGAACCAGCACATCATTCGTCGCCGTAAGAAGTAATTTCGGATACCGAGTTTTAGGAGAAAGCACTTATGAGCAGAAGTCTCAAAAAGGGCCCGTTCGTGGAGACTCGCCTTCTCTCGCGTATCACCGCGATGAACGAGGCTGGCAAGAAGGACGTCGTGAAGACCTGGTCCCGCGCGTCCACCATCTTCCCCGAGATGGTTGGTCACACCATCGCCGTCCACGACGGCCGCAAGCATGTGCCCGTGTATGTTACCGAGTCCATGGTTGGTCACAAGCTCGGCGAGTTCGCGCCGACTCGTACGTTCCGTGGCCACAAGGCCAAATAGGGGGTTAACCGTAAATGGCAACTAAGTCTATTGAAACTGAGGCCACCGAGGTTCGCGCCGTCGCTAAGTACGTGCGTGTTTCCCCCAGCAAGGCCCGCCTGGTGGTCGATCTGATCCGCCGCAAGCCTGTCGCTCAGGCCTTCGACATCCTCCACTTCTGCGACCGCGCCGTCGCCGTGGATGTCGAGAAGGTTCTCCGTTCAGCCGTTGCGAACGCCGAGAACAACAACGGTCTGCGTGCCGACAACCTGGTTGTCGCCGCTGCCTATGTTGACGAGGGTCCGACGCTTAAGCGCATCCGTCCCCGCGCCAAGGGTTCCGCTTCTCGCATTCTGAAGCGTACTTCCCACATCACCGTCGTCGTTGCTCCTCGAAAGGAGGCGTAAAGCTGTATGGGTCAGAAAGTCTACCCCACCGGCTTCCGTCTTGGCATCACCGAGAACTGGCGCTCCCGCTGGTTCGCAGAGAAGGATTACGCTAAGACCCTCGGTAACGATCTCGAGATCCGCAAGTACCTCGAGAAGCGTCTTTCCCGCGCAGCTGTCTCCCGCGTCGAGATCGAGCGCGCTGGCGACAAGGTGAAGGTCATCATCCTCACCGCTCGCCCCGGCGTTGTCATCGGTAAGAAGGGTGCCGAGATCGATACCCTCCGCACCGAGCTCGAGAAGGTCGCTGGCGTCTCCAAGGGCCAGCTCTCTGTCGACGTTGTCGAGATCAAGCGCCCCGAGCTCGACGCCAACCTCGTTGCTCAGTCTATCGCCGAGCAGCTCGAGGGCCGCGTTGCCTTCCGTCGCGCTATGCGTAAGGCTGTCCAGTCCGCCCGCAAGGCCGGCGCTAAGGGCATCCGTATCCAGTGCTCCGGTCGTCTCGGCGGTGCCGAGATGGGCCGTCGTGAGTGGTACCGTGAGGGTCGCGTGCCTCTGCACACCCTCCGTGCCAAGATTGACTACGGCACGGCTGTCGCCAGCACCACTATGGGCGCTTGCGGCGTGAAGGTCTGGATCTACCTGGGCGAGAAGCTCCCGGGCCAGCCTGTTCCCAACCCTGCACTCGAGGGCTCTTCCCGTCCTCGTCGTCGTAACTCCGAGAGGAGGGGTCAGTAGTGCTTGCCCCTAAGCGTATTCTTCACCGCAAGGTGCAGCGTGGCTCCATGAAGGGCCAGGCCAAGGGTAATACCGAGCTGCATTTCGGCGAGTTTGGTATCCAGGCTCTCGAGGCCCATTGGATCACCAACCGTCAGATCGAGGCCGCTCGTATTGCCATGACCCGCTACATGAAGCGTGGCGGTCGTGTCTACATCACGATCTTCCCCGATAAGCCCATCACCAAGAAGCCTGCTGAGACTCGCATGGGTTCTGGTAAGGGTAACCCCGAGGAGTGGGTGGCCGTCGTCAAGCCCGGCCGCATCATGTTCGAGGTCAAGGGCGTGCCCGAGGAGGTCGCTCGCGAGGCTCTGCGTCTTGCACAGCACAAGCTTCCCATCAAGACCAAGATTGTTGCTGCCAAGAACGCTGAGCAGCGCATCGAGAAGGAGATGGCTGAGGAGGCCGCTCTCGAGGCCAAGTGGGCTGCTGAGGACGCCGCCGCCGCCAAGGAGGAAAACTAATGAAGCCCGCAGAGATTCGTGAGCTCTCGGACGCTCAGCTCGTTGAGAAGCTGAAGGAAATGCGCGCCGAGCTCTTTAACCTTCGTTTCCAGATGGCCACCAGCCAGCTGGACAACACCGCTCGCGTCAACACCGTGAAGAAGGACATCGCTCGCGTCCTCACGGAGCAGCGCGCCCGCGAGATCGCAGCGGAGAAGTCCGCTGTCGCCGAGTAGGACCTAAGGAGAGAACATGACTGATTCGCGTAACTCGCGTAAGGTCCGTACGGGTGTCGTTACCTCCGTCTCCGGTGCCAAGACCATTGTTGTCACCATCACCGAGCGCAAGCGTCACCCCAAGTACGGCAAGATGATGACCAGCTCCAAGAAGCTGCACGCTCACGACGAGGAGTGCACGGCTGGCGTGGGCGATACCGTCCGCGTTATGGAGACCCGTCCTATGTCCAAGATGAAGCGTTGGCGCCTCATCGAGGTCGTCGAGCGCGCTAAATAAGCAGTCGCTCTTACGACTTGTACGTTTCCGAAGATGTGCGTATGCCTGGCTTGCATACCACGGGCCGTATAAAGGCTGCGCACCTCTCTTCGGTTCTTAGTTCGGAGGAACATCTACCATGATTCAGATGCAAACCATGCTGAACGTCGCCGACAACTCCGGCGCTCGCAAGATTCGCTGCATCAAGGTGCTTGGCGGTTCCAAGCGTCGTTATGCAGGCATCGGCGATGTGTTCATCGGTGCTGTCCAGGAGGCTACCCCTGGCGCCAACGTCAAGAAGAAGGACGTTGTCCGTTGCGTCGTCGTTCGCACCGTTAAGGAGATCCGCCGCAAGGATGGCTCCTACATTCGCTTTGATGAGAACGCCTGCGTTGTCATCAACAACGATGGTTCGCCCGTCGGCACCCGTATCTTCGGGCCCGTCGCTCGCGAGCTTCGTGACAAGAAGTACATGAAGATCGTCTCGCTCGCTCCCGAGACCCTGTAGTTAGGGGAGATATATGTATATCAAGAAGGGCGATAAGGTCCAGGTTCTCTCTGGTAAGGATCGCGGCAAGCAGGGCGTTGTCCTGCGTGCTCTCCCCGCCGAGAACAAGGTCGTTGTCGAGGGCGTTTCGGTCGTCAAGAAGGCCGTCAAGCCCAACGCTGCCAACCAGCAGGGCGGCATTGTTTCGCAGGAGGCTCCCATCGACGCCTCCAACGTCAATCTCGTCTGCCCCGAGTGCGGTAAGGTTACCCGCGTCGGTCACGAGAAGGACGGCAAGAACAAGCTGCGCGTCTGCAAGAAGTGCGGCCACAAGTTCTAAGCTGCCCGCAACATCAAGTTGCTAGCAAAGGCCCGGATGCCACGGCACCCGGGCCTTTTTCTATCCCCACTCGATGGCTTCGGTTCTGCCGTCCCGTCATTCCGGTTGCATCCAGTTTTCGGTGCCGTCTCGAATCGAGTGCCGCCAGGTGACACCCTGTCGCGTTTCGTGGCTTATAGGACAAAATGTGTGTCTACTTTAGGGGCATCGGCGCAGGTCGATGCCCCTTTTTCAGCCGTTTAAATTCCGTGGCCGCTTTTAACCGCTCGGACAGAATGTGTGTCCGGTTGCCCATCGTTACCGCAGGTAGATAACCTTTTCCGGAACCGTTAAATACCCTTTCGGAAGAGGTGCCCATGAAGGCCGTTTATTGCCCCTACTGCGGCGGTCGGACCAAACGCAACGGCAGGACTTCCTCGGGATCCCAGCGGTGGAGGTGCACGGCCTGCGGCGCGTCGACGACGGTGAGGTACGACGACACGGCGACGAGGCTGGACGAGTTCCTCGGGTGGCTCCTCTCCAAGGACTCCCAGGCGGCGATGCCGGGCGGCGGGCGGTCCTTCAGGCGCAGGACGGCCGAGTTCTGGGAGGTCTGGCCCATGCCCGTCCCCGACGGCGAGCTGCACCGCGTGCTCTACGTCGACGGGATCTGGGTCGCGCGCGACCTCGTGGTGCTCATATGCTGCAGCGGCGAGCGGGTGGTCTCCTGGTACATGGCGAGGTCGGAGAACTCGAGGGCGTGGTCGGCCCTCATGTCGCCGATCCCGGCGCCCGACGTGGTCGTCACCGACGGCGGGAGCGGGTTCGCCAAGGCCGTGCGCGAGACCTGGCCGCGCACCAGGGTCCAGAGGTGCACCTTCCACGCCTTCTCGCAGGTCAAGCGCTACACGACGACGCGGCCGAAGCTCCAGGCGGGGCGCGAGCTCTACCTCATCGCGCGCGACCTCATGGGCATCGAGGCGCTGCACCAGGCCGAGCTCTGGGTCGAGCGCTACCTCGACTGGTGCGGGTTCTGGGCCGACTTCCTGGAGGACAGGACCGTGGTGGACGGCAGGAGGGTCTACACCCACGAGAGGCTGAGGCGGGCGCGCTCGTCGCTGTCATCGCTGGTGTCGGCGGGGACGCTGTTCACCTACCTCGACCCCGACCTGGCCAAGGCCGGCCCGCTGCCGTCGACCAACAACATGATCGAGGGAGGGGTGAACTCGCAGTTGAGGGCCGTCCTGCGCAACTACCGGGGGCTGACGTCGGTCAAGCGCGTGAAGGCGGTGTTCTGGTGGTGCCACGCGCACTCGGGGGACGCGAGGGCGGCGAGAGAGAAGCTCGCCACGATGCCGACCGACGCGGACATCGACTTCCTGTTCAGCGTCTA
Source organism: uncultured Collinsella sp. (assembly GCA_958427355.1). GTDB lineage: Bacteria > Actinomycetota > Coriobacteriia > Coriobacteriales > Coriobacteriaceae > Collinsella. Next base: position 64,479 of record CAUACA010000008.1, read on the forward strand.
CTCCGCCTCGCCGTCGCGTGACGACGGAGGGCCGGAATGGGGCGACAGGGCCGTGTGGGAGGACCTCCACCACAGGGACCCGTACCCGTTCTGGCTGGATTAATGGATGGAAACGGATGTTCTATCGGGACACACATTTTGTCCTATAAGCCCGTTTCGTCGGCTTCGGGGACAAAAGTCGGGACAACTCCAAAAACTATTTTCGAACTCAGGGCTTTGAGTTTTTGTTTTTGTCCCAAAGGGCGCGGCGGGATGCCTTTGGAGGCTCGATAGCGCCGAAAACGCCCGTTTTGAAACTTAAATGCCTTTTCGCGTGCAAGCCGCCAGCTGCAATAGGAAGTGAATCAACGCAGGTGGCTTTCAAGCAGTTTGCAAAACTGCAGGTCGCAGGTCTTCATTGCCAGTAGGAGAAAGGAGTAGTCTCAGGTGGCTTGCCCATGAGTTGTCGAACGGGATTTGAGATTACGCTGACGTCCGGAAACGCTTCGAGCACGGCGTTACGTTTTTGGGGTTTGGGCGTAGCCCCTGCACCCGCGAGCGCGGGCCTTAAGCCCGCCGAGAGGGTGACGCGTCGAAAACGAAGGGGAAAGAGAGAAGGGGCCGTCCCTATCATTCAGGTTGCGACCGAAGAAGACAAGGAGACCCCCTGAGCCTGAATGATGCCCCACAGACCGCGTCCGACCGAGCTCAAGCCGAGCTTTTCCTGACGTCCGCCTTCGCGGAGATGATGGCTGGATTGGCTATGGATTGGCAACACTTATTTGGACGATTCCGGGAGGGACGGCCCCGCCTCCCTGAACTCGACCGGCGACATGTAGCCCAGCGTCGAGTGGATCCTGAAGTTGTTGTACCAGTGCACGTAATCCAAGAGCTTGGCTCGGAGCTCGCGCGTCCCTCCTCGGTCCTTCGGAGTGGCCGACGATCTCCCCGTTGCAGAGGTCGACGAGCAGGCAGACGTAGTTCCACGACGCCCCGACGCGCACGCAGGCCAAGTCGCTGCATATATGGGTGCACGGCGCCCTGCCGCCGAAGCCGCGCGCGACGACGTTCGACACGTCGGCCTCGTTGACCGCCCCGGGGTGCACCTTGAACCTCTTCCTGCCGTATGCGCCGGCCAGGCCGTTCTCCCTCATGATGCGGCAGACGCGGCGCCGGCTGACGGTAACGCCCGACCTCCCGGGCGACGCCTTGATCTTGCGCGATCCGTTCCGGCCCTTGCTGGCGGCGTGCGCCGCCACGGCCGCCGTCGCCCCCGACATTAAGGTCCTCAAGGGCCGCGTCGTCTCCGGCGACCAGTTCGTCTCGCCCGCGGAACAGAAGGAGCGAATCCTCGCGACCTTCGGCGACCTGTGCTGCGAGATGGAGGGCTGCACCATCGCGCAGGCCGCCTATCTCAACGGCGTGCCCCTCGTCGTCGTGCGCGCCATCAGCGACAAGCCCTGCGCCGAGGGCCGGGTCGTCGACTACAACACCTTCGAGAAGAAGGCCGCCTGCGACTGCGCCCGCATCGCCGCGCGCATGGTTAAGCTTTAGGCCCTGCGCGCCGGGCCCCTTCTTTATGTTGGGACCCCGGCGCGCCGGGGCCCTTTCCAAAGCGAAGTGTCGAGCCGAAGTGTTGAGCGTCGGCCCTGAATGTTCAATGGCCGTTGTTTTCTGCCCCTCAAGTGGTGGACTTTTCCTCGGAGCTGTTGATTCCCCCACGCGCCCCCTTCCGTTCTCTGTTCTCCCCTTATACTCCTTGTACGAGGAGGTAAGAAGTCATGGACAAGACCACACAGGACAGCTTGGCAAAGAAACCCGTCGACATGAGGGACAGGATTCTCGAGCATCTCGAGGCCCTCACCTCCGCCGTCTCGCTCGACGACCTTGCCCGTCTGTCCACCTCCGACATCGCCGAGACGCTCATCATCTCCAGGAGCCTGGCGAGCCAGTACCTCAACGACCTTGTTCGCGCCGGTCTTGTGGTTAAGGTGGCGGGCAGGCCTGTCCGTTATTTTCATCGCCGCGCGTTCCAGAAGCGTTTTCAGGTAAAGCTCTCTGCAAGCGAGTACGCCTCGCTCGCCGACCTCATCCAGGCGACGGGAATCGCCGATCACCGCGACTTCGCGCGTGCCGTGGGCTTCGACATGAGCCTCAGCTCCGTTGTCGAGCAGTGCAAGGCTGCGGTTCAGTACCCTCCGTTTGGCCTGCCCATCCTCTTGAGCGGCGGCGTGGGTGTCGGTAAGTCTTTCCTTTCTCGCCTTGTGTACGAGTACGGCAAGAACCAGGGCTTGCTGTCCCGCGACTCCTCCTATGTGCGCATCGACTGCGCCGGGGTCCCGGACGCCGCCTCGTTCAACGGGCTTCTTGACGAGTCGATCGCGAAAGCGCGCGGGGGTGTGGTCTTTGTCAACGGCATCGAGGCACTCTCTCCCTCTGCGATGGAGCACTGCCTTGCGACGGCCCTCGGGCTCGATGCCTCCCAGGATGCGCCGCGCGCTCGCCTCGTTCTTTCGACGACGCTTTCCGCCGATGACCTGAAGGTTTCCTCGGCCTACAGCAAAATGCCCATCTGTGCCCGCGTCCCCTCACTCAAGGAGCGGACCCCCGAGGAGCGCGAGGATCTCATCTTGAGCTTCCTGCGCAGCGAGGGGTGCCGAATCGGTTCTGATGTGAAGATCAGCCGCGGCGCATACCGCTGCCTCGTGAACGCGGACTTTTCCGATAACATCGCCGGCTTGCGCGCCTGCGTGACGAACTGCTGCGCCAAAGCGTTCCTCAATCGCGAGGGCGACTACGTCGTCGTTCGCCCGTATCTTCTTCCCAGCGGGCTCCTCTCCTCCGCGCAGATCGATCAACAGCCCGACGATGGCGTTCTGATCGACGCGTCTCTGGATGCCGCCGAGAGCACAGGGCCGGTCGAGCAGGCGCTCGATGCCCTGTGCTCCCTCGATGAGCGATTCTGCGCCGGGGAGCTCTCTGTCTCCGAGCTTGTCTCGCAAGCTGTCTCCGCTGTGCGCGGCGTTGAGGATCACTTGATCTTCGACCACGGCGTCGCCTCCTCGAGGTCGCGCGCCTTCGAGCGCGTCGTGGGCGCGGTCCTTGCCGACGCAGGCTCTTCTTATGGCATCGAGCTTTCGAGGAAGGTCGCTTTTCTACTGGCCCAGGAGATTTGCCTGCAGTTGTGGCCGGGTATCGGCCTGGCTAAGCGAAAGTCTGCCTGTGCGGAGCAAATCTCCCATCTCCTCGGTGCCGTGACCTCCGAATTGCCGTTTGCCTCGAGTGTCTCCGATCAGGTCGCCGCAGACGTGGAAGGGGCGCTGGGAATCTCGCTCGATCACTTCACGAAGACGCTTCTGACGCTGTGCGTCGCATCGGAGTCTCGCGATGCGAAGGCCCTTCGGACGCTCTGCGTCATCTTGTCCCACGGCTACTCAACGGCGACGAGCATCGCCGACGCGGCGAACCGTATGCTCGGCATGCATGTGTACGAGGCTGTCGACATGCCCTACGACCAGCAGCTGAAGGACATCGTCGGTCCGCTCCAGCGCCTCGTCGACCGCCATTCCTACTGCACCGGGGTCGTGTTCCTCGTCGACATGGGCTCCTTGGAGGAGGCCTATAAGGCCCTCGAGAACGTTACCGACTCCACTATCGGCGTGGTGAATAACGTCTCTACCGGTCTTGCGCTCGAGATCGGGGTCGGGCTGCTCGGCGGCAAGTCCATCGCCGAGGTTCTTGGCGATGCGACCGCCGCGTGCGTGACGCACTGCAAGGTGATCGAGCGCGTCAACCGTGAGGACGCCATCGTCTTCTGCTCCGAGTCCGGGGTCGACGCCGCGGAGAGGATACGCCAGCTCGTCTCGCAGAGCCTCCCGCGCACCATAGGCGCGCGCCTGCTCACGAGGCCCTTCAAGCAGCTCGTCGCGAACGGGTCGAACGACGCCGTTTTCTCCGAGCACCGCGTCTGCGCCGTCATCGGCACGGGAGACCCCGGGGTCGCCTCCATCCCCTTCGTCGCCCTCGAGGACATCATGTCGACGGCGTCCGCCTCTAAGGTCGATGCCGTGTTCGGCAGGTGGCTTGACGCTTCCGAGCTCTCTTCTTTCCACGAGAAGCTGCTCTCGAACATGACGCTGCAGAACGTCATCCGCTCCATCACCATCCTCGACCCGGAGCGGCTATTCCACGAGATCGAGAGCGCCGTGCACGAGCTTCAGCGCAGGACAGGCGAGAAGATCGGCAGCAACGCCATCATTGGGCTCTACGTCCACCTCTGCTGTCTCGTCGAGCGCCTTGTTACCAGAAACCCCATTGAGACCTACGTTGGCCAGGACCGCTTCGAGGAGGAGCGTGCCGATTTCATCGAGTCCTTCAGGCAGAGCTTCTCGAGCATCTCGACGCGCTATCGCGTAGAGGTTCCCGTAAGCGAGATCGCATATGTCTTCGACTACATAAGCGTGAGCGCCGCCCCGGCGCGAGAAGAGCGCCTCGGCTCCTCGGACCTCCTGCTCGACGAGTGACCTTCCCCGCGCCGCCGCAAGCTGACTGCGCGTCCTCAATAATCCGATAACCCCTTGCCCGGCGCGAATCCGGATAGCGCCGAGGCAGTACCGAACGTAAAACTTCATTTGATAGGAGCAAACATGAGTGTTGTTATGGCACGAATCGACAATCGCCTGCTTCACGACATCATCGTGACGCAGTGGGCCCCGGTGTCGGGCGCGACCCGAGTCATGGTCATCGACGACAAGGTCGCCGGCGACGAGGTCCTGAAATCCACTATGAGGATGGCGCGCCCCGCGGGCATGGCCGTCTCGATCATCTCCGAGGAGACCGCGCTCAAGAACTTCGCGGCGGGCAAGTACGACCGCGAGAAGGTCTTTGTCATCGCCAAGGAGCCCGAGACGATCCTTCACCTGGTCGAGTCGGGCATCGAGCTCCCGTCGCTGATCGTCGGCGGCTCGCTCGTCAAGGAGGGCGGCGTCCAGCTCACCCAGCGCGCCTATGCCTCCGCCGAGAACGTCCAGAGCTACAAGGCGCTCATCGCCCGCGGCGTCAAGGTGACGGCACAGTTCGTGCCCGCCGACAAGCCCGTCTCCGTCGCCGACCTCATCTAAGGAGGGATCATGGTCAACTTCACTATCCTGCAAGTCGTCCTTTTGACCCTGCTGGCCTTCATCAAGCACGTGGACTACTACGGCATCCCGATGATCTTCGTCAACTATGCCGTCTTCTGGGGCCTTATCACCGGCGTCGTCATGGGCGACTGGCAGACCGGCCTCGTCATCGGCGGCACCATCCAGCTCATGCAGCTCGGCGTCGCGGGCTTCGGCGGCTCGTCGATTCCCGACTACGGCACGATGGCCATCATCGCCACCGCCTACGGCGTGACCCTGGGCGCGGACACGGGCCTCGCCATCGGCCTGCCGGTCGGCATGCTCGGCATCCAGCTCGACGTCATCGTCAAGATCCTCAACGGCTTCGTCGTCGAGAAGTCCCAGAAGTTCTGCGACGAGGGCAAGTTCAAGCAGATGAACGCCATCCTGTGGGTCTGCCCCGTGCTCTTCGGCCTGTGCGCCGCCCTGCCCGTCTTTGTCTCCGTGACCCTCGGCCAGCCCGCCGTCAACTGGCTCCTCGAGGTTATGCCCCAGTGGTTCCTTTCCGGCCTCACCCTCGCCGGCAAGATGCTCCCGGCCGTCGGCATCGCGATGCTGCTGCGTTACATGCCCACTGGCAAGTACTTCCAGTACCTGCTCGCCGGCTTCTTCCTCTCGGCCTTCCTGAACGTGCCCATCATCGGCGCCGCCATCGTCGGCGTTGCCCTCGCGATCGCGTTCTACCAGCGTGCCGAGAGGGACACCGAGCTCGCCGCCCACGCTTCCGCAGACGCCTTCATCGGAGAGGATGAGTAACCATGGAAAACGAGAACATCACCGCCGTCGCCGAGGGCAAGCCCTCCGGCTACAAGGTCACCAAGAAGGACCTGCGCAACGCGAACTGGCGCTGGCTCATGAGCGTGTGCACCTTCAACTACCAGACCCAGCAGGGCGCCTCAGTCGCCTACGCCCTCTCGCCGGTCCTGAGGAAGATCTACACGAACGACGAGGACTATAAGCAAGCGCTCAACAACCACTTCCGCTACTACAACACCCAGCCTTGGCTCGCCGCCATCATCCTCGGCGCCTGCGTGGCCATGGAGGAACGCGACGGCCTAGCGGCGGCGGACGCCGTCCAAGACCTGAAGATCGGCACCATGGGACCGCTCGCCGGCGTCGGCGACTCCCTGCTCATGACCATGATCCCGACCATCATGGGCTCCATCGCCGCCTACATGGCCATCGAGGGCAACCCCGTGGGAGCCGGCATCTGGTTCGCGCTCATCCTGGCCATCTTCTGGGTCCGCATGCACGCCCTCGAGTTCGGCTACAAGCAGGGCGTGAAGCTCGTCACCGACTTCAGCGAGAAGCTTCCCAACCTCACTGCCGCCGCCTCCGTGCTCGGCCTCACCGTGGTCGGCTGCCTCATCGCCTCGGTCATCGGCGTCACCTGCCCGATTAGCTTCAGCTTCGGCGACGTCTCGATGGAGATTCAGCCGCTGCTCGACAAGATCCTGCCTGCCATGATCCCCGCCGCCATCACGGGAAGCGCGTATTACCTTCTTACCAAGAAGAACGCGAGCATGACGGCCCTCATCCTCGTGGTGATCGTCCTCGCGATGGTCGCCTCCGCCGCCGGCATCCTTGCCTAGCTTCGACCCAAGAGATTGGTGAATCAATGAGAAAGATAGTTGTGGCGAGCCATTCCCTTCTCGCCCAGGGCTTCAAGGACACCCTCGAGTTCCTTACGGGTAAGAACGACGCCGTCAACGCCGTGTGCGCCTACGTGAACGACAACGGCGAGGGGCTCGACGCGGCGGTCGAGGCGGCTCTTTCGGGCACTGACGAGGTCGTCGTCCTCACCGACGCGCTCGGCGGCAGCGTGAACCAGCGCTTCTCCCGCTTCGCCTCCGACCGGATCCACGTGATCGCGGGTGTCAACCTCCCGCTCGCCATGACGGTCGCGCTCGCGCGCCCCGACGAGAAACTCGACTTCGACGCCCTCGTCGACGAGGCGCGCCAGCAGATCGTCTACGTGAACGGTGCCAGTTCCGCCGAGTGCGAAGACGACGAATAGAGGAGGTCGACGATGAGAGAGTTCCTTAAGGACGTGTGGATGCACGGCGGTGAGGAAAGCCGCGCCATCACCCCCGAGAACATCACGGGCGAGAAGGGCCGTGCCGCCATGTCGGCCAGCCACCTCGGCGTCGGCCGCAAGGGCTCGTGCTGCGTGCCCCTTGAGTCCGGCGAGACCATCACGCTCGCGGACATCGAGGGCCCCGGCATCATCCGCCACATCTGGATGACCGTCCCCGACAAGACCGCCGCCGGCAGCTTCGTCATGCGCGACCTCGTGCTGCGCTTCTACTGGGACGACGAGGAGACCCCCTCGGTCGAGTGCCCTGTCGGCGACTTCTTCTGCAACGGCTTCGGTGAGCGCGCCATCGTCAACTCGATGCCCATCTGCGTGAACCCGACGGGCGGCATGAACTGCTACTTCGAGATGCCTTTCAGGAAGCACGCCAAGGTCACGCTTACGAGCGAGCACCCCGGGTTCATTAAGTACATCTTCTACACGTTCAACTACGCGCTCACCGACGTGCCGGACGACGCCATGTACTTCCACGCCCGTTTTAACCGCGAGCGCAGCACCCGCAGGGGCGTCGACTACACCGTGCTCGACGGCGTGCGCGGTAAGGGCTACTACGTCGGCACCTACATGGCCCTGTGCGCCCTGGAGCGCTATTGGTGGGGCGAGGGCGAGATGAAGTTCTTCCTCGACGGCGACGAGGAGTTCCCCACGGTCACCTCGACGGGAGCCGAGGACTACTTCGGCGGTGCCTGGGCCTTCCTCGACAGGCCGCCCCACGCGCTGCCCGAGGCGCAGTGCTTCAACACGCTGTTCGCCGGCTACCCGTACCGCTCGACGCGCGACGCCACGCGCGACCGCTTCAGCGCGGGCAAGCCGAACCCGAACCCGATGCTCGCGACCAACGACGACGCGCTGCCCAGGCACGGCCTCTACAGGTGGCACCTTCCCGACCCGATCTCGTTCAAGGAGGACCTGCGCGTGACGTTCCAGGACCTCGGCAACGACGACATCAAGCTCTACGAGCGCGAGGACGACATCTCCACCGTCGCCTACTGGTACCAAAGCGAGCCGCACGCCGTGCTCGCCCCGTTTGCCGCAAGGCAGGACCGCGTGCCCAGGTAGGGTCGCCTCGAAACAAGCCAACGTTATGGGCGCCCGCGGTTGACCATGACTGCGGGCGTCCCTTTGTAAGGAGGATCACATGAGCGAAAAGCAAATGAGGCTCGGCGCCCTCGAAGCCGGCGGGACCAAGATGGTCTGTGCCGTGGTGTCCGGCGACGGCGAGGTCCTCGACCGTATGGAGACCCCGACGCTTACGCCCGCCGAGACCGTCCCGCAAATGGTCGAGTGGTTCACCGCCCGCGATGTGGACGCGTTGGGCATCGGCGCCTTCGGCCCGACCTGCGTCGACCCCAACGATGAGCGCTACGGCTCCATCCTCCAGACGCCCAAGCTCGCGTGGCGAGGCTATGGTCTTCGCGCCGCGTTCGCCGACGCCCTCGGGATTCCGGTGGCCTACGACACGGACGTGAACGTTGCCTGCCTCGGCGAAGTGGTCTTCGGCTGCTGCAAGGGGCTCGAGGACGCCGTCTACGTGACCATCGGCACCGGCGTGGGCGCGGGCGTCATGTGCGCGGGCAGGCTCCTTCACGGCATGCTGCACCCCGAGGCCGGCCACATGCTGGTAAGGATTCGTCCCACCGAGGAGGGACGCTGCGTCTGCCCGAGTCACGCGAGCTGTCTCGAGGGCCTCGCCTCCGGCCCCGCCATCGCCGCGCGCTGGGGAAAGCCCGCGGCCGAGCTCGCGGACAACGCTGAGGTGTGGGCGCTCGAGGGGGATTATCTGGGGCAGATGTGCGCGAACCTCGTGCTCATGTACTCGCCTCGCCACATCGTCCTCGGCGGCGGCGTGATGCACCAGGAGCAGCTCTACGGCATCGTCCGCAAGAAGACCCTTGAATATCTGGGTGGCTACATCCAGACCGCCGAGCTTAAGGACATAGAGAGCTACATCTGCGCCCCGGGCTGCGGTGGCGACCAAGGAATCCTCGGCGCGGCCGAGCTGGCAAGAAGGGCGCTCGCGTAACTTGCGCTCTCTCCGCCATACAACGCGTTAAGAAAAGACGAGCGCTTCTTGCCAATTGGGCGGCAAGAAGCGCTCGTCTTTTGCATTTGTTTTTGGGGCAGGACGCCCCGCCTCCGCTAGAGTCCCTGGACCGCCACACCCACGAGGTTTGGACCGGTGTGGACAAGAAGCGCGGGGCTGATGTCGGAGCGGACGACCTCCACCACGTTGGCCACGCGCTCGCGCAGGGCCTGCTCCATGCGGTCGTAGAGGTCGGCGTAGGCCGAGGTGCAGCTTACGGCAAAGCGCGCCTTGGGGTGCTTCTCGACGATGGCGGCGATGAGCTTGACCTCGGTGCGATGCGGTACTTACACAGCCATTTCGTGTGCGCGAGGCTGTTGGCTTTCTGGGCCACAGCAATCACCTTCCCCCTAGCATGATGACCTGAACAATCCTCATGCTAGGGGGAAGGTTTTGTCGCGTAGCGGAAATTGGCCTCCACCCGCTGAGCGGGTGGCTTTCTATGCCGCGCGTGCCGCGCGGCACGGACTAAAGTCCATGAATAAAAACGAGGAAGGCCACGTCCGGCCTCCCTCGCAAAGGGTCTCTGATTACTCCCACTCATTGGGGACAGACTTAAATGAGTGCTCTTGAAATGCCGGCGCCTGGGGACGTTCTTTTTCTGTCTGCAGTTTGGAACGTTCCTTTTAATATGAGCAGGACATTGTCAAGAGGCAAAATCGGGCCTGGCCC
>CAUACA010000009.1 GCA_958427355.1 uncultured Collinsella sp.
CCGCACATGTGCGGATGAATGTGGGAGGTGTTCGGATGAAGTTGATAATCAAGGCCTCGGTGAAGAAAATCAACGTCTGGGTTACATCCCTTGAAAGGGGCGAAGACGGCTGCTAGAATACCTCCCCGCTATGAAGGATTTGACCAAAGCATACATCGCAATTCGGCGGCCCCTGGTATACGGGGCCTCTCCTGTTGTTCCCCAAGTGCGCTCTGAGCAGCCGCTTTCTTCCTGTCGTATCTGATGCACGCATAGCACGTGCATGTTATTTCGCCCGTGGGCCGGCGCGCCTTCGGCGAAGAATCGAATAGATACGAAGGAAGCTTATGTCTGATAATTGTACGGTCGCGCCCGCCAATGGGCGCATTACCGGTACCCAGATCCGCATCGTCGCGGTCGTCGTCCTGGGTGCCTTCTTGGCGCTACTGAACCAAACGGTGATGTCGCCTGCGCTGCCGGTCATCATGTCCGATTTCGCCATCGATGCCTCGACTGCCCAGTGGATCATGTCCATATACCCGCTGGTGAGCGGCATCATGGTCCCCGTTTCGGCGTTCCTTATCGACAAGTTCAGCACCCGCGCGCTATTCTTCGGGGCGACGCTGGTGTTCGCGCTGGGCACGCTGCTGTGCGCCGCAGCCCCTGATTTCCTGTTCCTCATCATCGGTCGCGTGTTGCAAGCGGCGGGCTCAGGCGTGCTCATGCCGCTTGTCTCGGTGGTTCCCATGCTGGTGTTCCCCGTCGAGAAACGAGGAACGGCTATGGGCATGGCGGGCATCGTCATGTCGGCGGGTCCCGCGGTCGGCCCCGTCGTAGGCGGTGCGGTGATCGACACGTACGGCTGGCGCACCATGATCGGCGCCATCGTCCCCCTCGCAATTCTCGTGCTGGTGCTGGGCGTGTTCATGCTGAAAAACGTGGGCGAGCTGAAGAACCCCAAGCTCGACCTGCCCTCGGTCGTCCTCTCCACCATCGCCTTCGGCGGACTTCTCTACGGGTTCTCGAGCGCCTCGTCGATGGGTTGGGGCAACCCCGTGGTGCTCGGCTCGATCGTCGCGGGTGTCGTGTGCTTGGTGCTGTTCGTCGTACGCCAGGGCAAAATCGAGGACCCGCTGCTTCAACTGGGCACGCTCAAGACGCGCGAGTTCCGCGTGGCCGCCATCATCGTCACGCTCATCAACGCCGCATGCCTGGTCACCAACACGCTGTTGCCGTTGCTGCTGCAAACCTCGCTTGGCGCTTCGGCCTTCGAAACCGGCATGGCCATGCTTCCCGCCGCGGCGGTGGGCATCATCATCAGCCCTATCTCCGGCGTGGTGTTCGACAAGTTCGGTCCGCGTGCCATCTCGATCGTCGGCCTGGCCCTCATGACCGGCGCCCTGTTCCTGCTCTCGCTTTCGACGGTAAACACGCCCATCTTGGTGGTTGCGCTGTTCTGCATGCTGCAGTCCGCCGGCCAGTCGCTCGCGAACATGCCGGTGAACACATGGGGTGTCAATGCCTTGAAAAATGACATGATCGCCCACGGCAACGCCATCGCGAACACCGGCCGCCAGGTCGCCGGCGGTTTGTGCACGGCGCTCATCATCACGGTCATGACAAGCGTCACCGCGTCGGCCGGCGTCGATGCGAGCATCCAAGTAGCCACCGCCGTGGGCGCGGGCGTCGCTTACAAGGTGTGCGCGGCAATCGGCCTCGTTTCCCTTATCTGCGCCATATTCAGCGTGCGCACCAAGAAAACCGCACCGAAAACGAAGGAGGCATAAGCGATGTCCGAGATTCTGTCCGAGCGCATCCCGCTCGAGCTCGAGGGGACGCCCGTTTCGAGCATCATGATTGAAGAGCCGTTCACCTGCACGCAGGATTGCACGATTTCCGACGTGGTGCGCATGCTCGCCGAAAACGAGGTGAGCAGCATGCCCGTAATCGATGAGCGCAACCAGGTGGTCGGGTTCATCTCCGACGGCGATGTCATGGGAGCCATCGCGCAGCATCGCGCTCACACCATCTTCACGGGCGGCGACGCGTCCATGCTGTACTTCGACGATCAGAGCCTTGAGCAGCGCATCGAAGACCTGAAGGATCGCTGCGTCATGGATTTCGCGACGCGCCAGGTAGTGTGTGCCCGTCCCGAGCAGAGCATCGCCCGCGTCGCCGCGCTGCTGGCGAAGAAGAAGTTCAAGAAGCTTCCTGTGGTTGATGACGAGGGCAAACTCGTGGGGGTCATCCGCCGCTCCGCCATCACCAAATACATCTTCGGCATCCTTTTCCAATAGGGGCAGGTCGCACTTGAGGCGAACATCTCGAGGCATCGAGCCAGCAACTGGACCAGACAACCTTGACACGCACGCGCTTTCCCTCGATGCTTCGGTAAGTGAGGAACTCGAACCTCACGCATGGTCTTGACTCAAGAAGGCCCGGAAATTTTTTAGTATCTCGTTCTCGCGCTCGAGCTCCTCGACCTTCTTCTTGAGCTTCACGATCTCGTAGTCCTTGTTGATCTTCGGGGAGCCGTTTCCGGGGAACGCGCCGTCTCCCATCTCCTCGTATTCGCGGGCCCATCTTCTCAGCGTCGAATCCTTTATACCGAGTTCCTCCGATAGGCCTTTGACCGTCATTTCCCCGGACAGGACCACCTTTGCCGCCGAGACCTTGAACTGCCTGTCGTATCGCTTTCTTCTTTGGGTCATCTTGAACACCTTTCGCTCTTAACTAGGTGTCCAATTCATCATACCCACTCCATGATGGTCCTTAAAAGAAAGTCCAGTTTATCCTTCCCACTCCAGTAGGCCGCTAATTAGCCCGTCCAAGAATTGGGATGCAGTTCAATACGAGCTCGGGGCTCTTTTCGTCTAGATTGGGGACGCATGGCCGGACGAAAACAATTTGCGTCTGGTAATAAGCGTACGAAAGCGCAATTTACGTCTTAATTCCGTACGCAAATCAAGACGAAAATCGTTTACGTCTGCTTTAAATCCGTACGAAAACGGTTTTCGTCTTGCAGGGCAGTTGCCGTTTCTACAGTTCAACTTCCAGTTCGGCTTTGTGCTCGTAGAGGTAGTCGCGCATGTAGGGGATGGCAAATGAGACCTTGCCGTACGAGGGAGCCTCGATAATCGATTCTCTTAACAGGCGGCTGCGGACGGAACTCACCTGTTGAGGCGTTTTGTTTAGGGCATCGGCAACCATGCTGGTCGAGCTCGTCTGCCCCAAAGATGCCATGCTCAGCAGATAAGCGATGCACGTGGGCGGAATGCGCTGTAGCGCGGGCTCAATCACCATGGCACAGAAGCGTTCGCGTGCCGTTGCAATGCCGCGCTCGGCTTCTTCTTCTCCAATAATCGGTGTATGTGCGCGTCTTGCCAACTGCCATGCGTAGTATCCAACGAGTTGGATCATGAAAGGATAACCTTGCGTTGCCTCGGCAAGTTGGCCGGCAATACCTGGCTGCAACTCCATGCCAGACGCTTCAATGGTTTCCTCGAGGGAGTACGACACTTCGGTTACTGCCACAGCCTTCAGGTCAAAGGGGAGGGCACGGCGCAAAAACGTAAGTGTCTTTCCGTTGATGATGCTTTCAATCTTCGAAGGAAGCCCCGCAAAAACAAAGGCGATATCAAGGTCTTCGCCGATAACCTGCTGAATCGCAATGGAGAGCGTTCGGACCTCATCGAGCTCTGCGTCTTGAACCTCGTCGAGAGTGATGAGCAGGCCATTTCCATTCTTGGATATTGTCTGTCTCATGGCGTCGCGTAGCGATGGGCCGATTCGCTCAATATCTATGCTGCCGATGGATATGCCAGCTACGGTGGGCTCAAATCTGGCGTGTTTGGCCTGGAATTTGGGCTGCAGCTGTTCGAGAATGCGCTGGCAAAGTCCCTCGGTTGCGACCTCTTTTATGACCGTCCAGCCACGGCTTTGCGCCAAACGTGAGCACTCGTCAAGGAGGACCGTCTTGCCCGTTCCACGGACGCCGGCTATGCGCATTAGGCGCCCAGGGGCACCAGGCCCGTTGGTGAGGCCCTCATTGAATTCTTCGAGCACATCTTCGCGGCCGATAATCGTGGGAGGTGTTTTACCTGCTGTGGGCTTAAAAGGGTTTGTTTGCATGTGAGCCACCTTTGCTCAAGATATAGCAAGATATAACAAAGTATAGCAAGATATAGCAAAGTATAGTGAGATATAGCAAAGTAAGCGCTACTCGCGGGTTCTTACGGTGGTGCTATTTTCCGAATGCCGCGCGGATAAAGCGCTGGGCGAACAGCTTGTTGGCGACGTTGATGACATGGCCCAGGAACAGTGCCGAGATGGCGGTCGTGACGCCAAAGCCGCCCAGGTTGTACATAAAGATCAGCGACAACGCGAGCGAGGCGGCGACATGTGAGCAGTCAAACACGACTTTTACGTCACCAAAGCGGCGTTTAAGCTTTTCGGCAATGACTTGCACCAAGCCGTCGGGCGCGTTGGGGACAACGCCCATGTTGACGACGAGACTTACGCCAAATGCGGTGACAGCGAGGGAGAGCAGCATGGTCGCAATCTGTGTGGGGAGTGCCGTGGGATGCAGTGGGTTGACCGCCATGAAGAGGTCGGTCAAGCCGCCAATCAGCGTTGAGAAGAACAACTCGAGCAGGATGCGCGGCTGGAACTCGCTTCGCAAGATGGCTAATTGCGCCACGATGTAGGCGACGTAGGTTGCGGTGATCCAAAAGCCGAGCGTCTTGCCAGTGAGCATGGATAGGGTTGTGGCAAAGCACGTGAGCGCGGCGACGCCCAGGCCGGATGCCGTCTGGAGACTCATACCGAGTGCCAGTACTGCAACGCCCACAAGATACATCAGCATTCTGATGACGGTATGGCACCAGTCGATGTTCTCGCCATGCATGATGATGAGCGGTCGCATGTTGCTACCCGTCCTTTCGGTTGTGTGAAAAAGCTGACCCGGGCCGGCAAAAGAGGGTTATCGGAGGCACTGCTGCAAAAGCAGAAAAGCCGGCCCCACGGTCAGTCGTCTAGGAAGTGTCTCGCTGTGCCGGAATGGGACTAAAGGTCCAACGAGACGGGAAGAAAGCAAATGGCATTGCGTGGGCGATAAGATGCCAAGATGGTAGGGTGTGTCTTAGCATCCTATTGCCCACGCTCAACGAAATCGGTTTCGTTTGAGCCTAAGTATACGCACGGGATTTTATTTGCGAAGAGAAAAACAATAAAAAGGTGAACGTTCACCTAATCGCAACAACTCGTTGGCTGTAGTTGCGGTGGAATAGTTCCTGTTTTTGCTGCTGAAGGCTTTGAACAGGAACTATTCCACCGCAACTTATGAGGGGGCGGGGGATGCGATAGTATTGCATGGTGGTATTCGATTAACCGAGGCTTCATCCGAGGGCTTTATGGAACAACACCAGCATTATCAGAGCCTGCAAGACCAGGCGTACAACGCATTGCGGTCCAAGATCATCTATGCCGAGCTCAAGCCCGGCACGCGCCTTTCGGCGATTGGTCTGGAAAAGGAGACGGGAATCGGGCGCACGCCCATTCGCGAGTCCTTTGTGCGCCTGCGTGAGCAGGAGCTGGTGGAAACGCGTCCCAAAAGCGGCACCTATGTCTCAAAAATCAGCATGGAGCGCGCCGAGAACGCCTGTTTCTTGCGCGAGAAGCTCGAGAGAAGCGTGCTTATTAAATGCTGTTCGGCTGCTACGCCCGAGCAAAAGCAGCGGCTCGAGCAGATTCTTGCCGAGTCCGAGTCGCTCGACCATAGCGAAACGCGTCGCTTTTTCGATCTGGACAACCTGTTCCACGAGACGTGTTTTGAGATTGCCGGCCGTCACATGTTGTGGGATTGGATGAAGAGCGTCAACACGCATTTTGAGCGATACAACTGGTTGCGTATGGTGTCGCAGGATCTGGATTGGGAGCCGATTCGTCGGCAGCATCGCCGGATTCTCGAGGCCATTAAGAGGGGCGATACCGATGCGGCGAGCTATCTGGCAGAGACGCATTTGCATCTAATGCCCGAGGAGCAGGGTCCGGTTATCGCCTTACATCCCGACTACTTTGAGCTGTCCAAAGACTCGGCCATCTAACTCGCCCCCTACATTAGTTGCGGTGAAATAGGGATTGTTTTGCGGCTCTGATGGCGTAAACAGTCCCTATTTCACCGCAACTGCCGGGGCACTATCGGGGCACGAAAAAGCTACGACGCTACTTGGAGGAAAAGACCGGAAGCAAGGGTCCATTCCTCCAGACGGCGCCGCAGCTGTTTTGGTGGCTTGGCTTTTGTTGAAGTGGCTCAGCTGGGCGTGGTCGCCAACCGAGTAGGAAAAGCGGCTCGGGGGCGTGTCGCTTCCGTCACGTTCTATCAGCGTACAAGACGGTTTTGGTTCTTGTTCGTGACGGAAACGGCGCGCTTCCGAGCCGCTTTAAAAGAAAGGGGGCGAGGTCTAGGGCACGCCCCCTTTCACGATAGAGAGCTAAACCTAGCCGCGGACCTTCTTGACGACGTCCATGGCCTCGCGGGCGATCTGCTCGACCTTGGAGAAGTCGCCGTCGGCGAACAGGGCGGGCTTGACCATCCAGGTGCCACCGCAGGCGATGATGGCGGAGGAGCTCAGGTACTCCTCGACGTTGGCGGTGCTCACGCCGCCGGTAGGCATAAAGCGGTGACCGACAAACGGAGCAGCGAGGGCCTTGATGGTGTTCAGGCCGCCGTACTGAGCCGCAGGGAAGAACTTGGTGACCTTGAGACCCAGGTTCTCGGCCGCGGTGACCTCGGAGGGGGTCACGGTGCCGGGCAGCACGGGCAGGTCGATGTCGATGCAGTGCTTCACGACGTCCTCGTTATAACCCGGGGAGACGATGAACTTGGCACCGGCGGCGCGAGCCTGCTCAACCTGCTCGACGGTCAGGACGGTGCCGGCGCCAACGCACATCTCGGGCTCGGCCTCGGCCATAGCGGCGATGCACTCGGCGGCGCAGGCGGTGCGGAAGGTGACCTCGGCGGACTTCATGCCAGCTGCCATAAGGGCGTGGGCGAGCGGAGCGGCGTCCTCGACCTTGTCGAGCACGACGACCGGCACGATGCCCAGGGACTCAAGCGTGGTGTAGAACTGATCGAACATGATGTTCCTTTCGATGTGAGGCGCGCACGGGCGCATGATTGCTAAATGTGCTGGTCAGGAGCCGATTTTGGATTGGTTATCGGAGGCACTGCTTGGGGTTCAAGCAATTTCAAAACCGGCTGCACGACCAGTCATGTAGGAAATGCCAGACAAAACCGGAATGGGACTGGTGGTTTTGCCCGACCGGAGGAATCGGGGAGCGGGCTGCAGAGGTATGGGTATGGGTATGGGAAACTGCAGCCCGCGGAATGGGGACGGCTTAGCGCGCGACTCGGGTGCCACCGTCGGCGGCTGATGCCACAGCGGCGATCTCGTCGGCGGTCACCAAGTTGGAATCGCCCTTGATGGTGAGTTTGAGGATCGAGGCCGCAATCGCGTAGTTGACGGCGTCCTGCGGGTCAAAGTCGTTGATGAGGGCATGGACCAAACCGGCGTTGAAAGCGTCGCCGGCGGCAACGCCCTCGAGCACGTGAACGTCATGAGCAGGGGAGAACCAGTGCTCGCCGCTCTCGGCGTCATAGAGCATGCCCATCCAGATGGAGCGCTCGACGCAGGAGATGTTGCGGACGACCGAAGCGACCTTTTTGCAGCCGTACTCGGCGCAAATCTGACGGGCCATCTCGACGTAGGTGTCGCGCTCCTCGATGCCGTGGGCAAGGGAGCCGGAGACGCAGGTCATGCCGAGGCCGGCGGGTGCGTCCTCGTCGTTGGCGATGCAGATGTCGACGAGCGGCAGGAGCTCCTTCATGGTGGCCTGCGACTTTTCGGGCGACCACATCTTGCCGCGATAGTTGACGTCGCACACGGTGGTGATGCCCTTGGCGCGGCAAGCGGTGAGGGCGTCCTTGCATGCAGCGGCCATCTCGTCGGAGACAGCGGGCGTCACGCCGGAGAAATAGAAGACATCGATGCCCTTGAGGATCTCGTTCCAGTCAAAGACGTCGCGCTTGGCCATGTTGATAGCGGAGTACTTGCGGTCGTAGACGCAGCCGTTGCCGCGCTGCGAGGCACCGACCTCAAAGACATAGGAGCCCAGACGATCGCCCTGACGCACGACGCGCGTGGTGTCGACGTCGTAGACCTTCAACGAACGCAGAGCGCACTCGCCCAGACGGTTGGCCGGGACAACGGAGACGTAAGCGGCCTTGTCGCCCTGGTAGGCCAGGGAAAGCGCGGTGTTTGCCTCGGCGCCGCCGTAGCGGACATCAAACTCGGTCGCCTGCTCAATGCGCAGATGGTCTTTGGGCGAGAGCCTCATCATGATCTCGCCGAAGGTAAGAACCGTTTTACCCATGGTCGCGCAGCTCCTTCTTGCTCGTGCGTACACCTTTGATATGGCGTTGGCACGGAGGTGCCAAGACGGTAGGGTGCATCTTTGCACCACCGTGCCAACGCTTGCCGAAATCGGTTTACGAAATCGGTTTCGTTTCGAGTTGTAGTATACTCACCTACAGCGTTTTGCAAGCGAGATTTTTAAAAAAATGCCTAAAATGGCTCAGACTGCTGACAATTGGGAAACGGGGTGCGCCATGGCGCAGATGAGAATCAAGGACATTGCCGCCGAGGCGGGCGTGAGCCCGGCCACGGTCTCGCGCTATCTCAACAACCGCCCCGGGCAGATGACCGAGGAAACCCGCGCTCGCATCGCGGCGGTTATCGAGCGCACCGGCTATCGCCCACGTGCCGCCGCACGCAATCTGCGCAGCTCACGCACCAACCTCATCGGCGTGATCCTGGCCGACATCGCCAACCCGTTCTCCAGCGCCATGCTCGAGGGCCTTTCCGCTAGCGCCGCCGCGCGCGGCTGCTCGCTTATGACGGCCATTAGCGGTAACGATCCCGCTAAAGAGGCCGAATCGCTCACCAGGCTTATCGACGCCGGCGTGGACGGCCTGGTCGTCAATACCTGCGGCGGTAACGACGAGGCAATCGCCGCTGCCGCGGGACGTTTACCCGTTGTGCTGCTCGACCGCGATGTTGCCGCCGGCGGTGTCGATCTGGTGACATCTAACAACCGCGAGCTGGTTGCCGGCTTGGTAGACGCCTTGGCTGCCGCTGGCAGCGAGCGCTTGTGCCTGCTCACCGAGGCAAGCGATGGCAGCCCCGTGCGTCGCGAGCGCGCCGAGGCCTTTGCCGACGAGCTTTCGCGTCGAGGTCTTGCGGGCGAGGTCGTCACCCTGGCCGATGGTGGCGTCACGGGCGTCGGCCGCTTGGACGAGACCATCCGTGGCTATGCAGGTAAAAAGCTCGGCCTCATTGCCGTCAACGGCCTGGTCTTCCTGCGCCTGACCGAGGCGCTGGCGCAGCTTGGTCCCTCGCTGCCGGCGGGGCTCAAGATCGCGACGTTTGACGACTACCCCTGGAACCATGTGCTCTTTGGCGGTGTGACCACGGCAGCGCAAGACACCCTTACCATTGCCGAGCGCGTAGTCGAGCGCCTGTCCGAGCGCATCGACGTTGTTACCACCACCGTGGGCGAAGCCGCAAAGCTCGCCCCCAAACGCATCGAGGTTCCCGGTCATATCGAACACCGCGCATCGACCTCGCGCTAACCATTCGTTCGCAACTGCCTGTTCACACACGTTTTTTGAGCGCTTGATACGCTTTAACCCTGCGGAAACATTTTTCTGCGATAGTATCTGCGATATAGACCAGTCGAAACCCGCCCGAAAGAAAGGGGAGCGACATGAACCAGCAGAACATCGATTACGTACTCCGCTCCGTAGAGCAGCGTGACATCCGCTTTGTGCGTCTGTGGTTTGTCGACATTCTCGGCCGCCTCAAGAACTTTGCCATTAGCCCCGAGGACCTCGAGGTCGCTTTTGAGGAGGGTATTGGCTTTGACGGCTCCGCCATCGAGGGCTTTGCCACGCCCGAGGAAGCCGACATGCTGGCGTTTCCCGATGCTTCGACCTTCCAGATTTTGCCGTGGCGCCCGAGCCACAACGGCGTCGCCCGCGTGTTCTGCGATGTGTGCACCCCCGACCGCAAGCCCTTCGCCGGCGATCCGCGCGATGCGTTGCGCCGCATGTTCTATAAGGCCGAGAAGGCTGGCTACCTGCTCAACGTGGGCGCCGAGCTGGAGTATTACTACTTCCCCGACGAGCACACCCCCGAGCCGCTCGACAACGTGGGCTACTTCGATCTTTCGGTGAGCGATGCCGCTCGCGACCTGCGCCGCAACACGGTCCTCACGCTCGAGAAGATGTCCGTGCCCGTGGAGTACACCTTCCACGCCGCCGGCCGCTCGCAGCACGGCATGAGCCTGCGCCACGCCGAGGCCCTGAGCATGTCCGACGCCATCACCACGGCCAAACTCATCATTAAGCAGCAGGCTTACGAGAGCGGGTGCCACGCCTCCTTTATGCCCAAGCCGTTGGCGGGCGAGGACGGCAGCGCTATGTTCCTGTGCCAGTCGCTATTCGACCACGACGGCAACAACGTCTTTTGGGGCGAGGACGACGAGAAGTACCACCTCTCCGATATCGCCAAGCACTACATGGCCGGCATCTTGGCGCACGCGCGCGAGATCAGCGCCATCACTAACCCCACGGTCAACTCGTACAAGCGCATCACCACGGGCGGCGACTCCGTGCCGCAGTACGCCACGTGGGGCCTGCGCAACCGCGCGAGTATGGTCCGCATTCCGGTCTACAAGCCCGGCAAGCAGCTGTCCACGCGCATCGAGCTTCGCAGCCCCGACCCCATGGCCAACCCGTACCTGGTCAACGCCGTCACGCTGGCGGCTGGTCTGGACGGCATCGAGCGCAAGCTGGAGCTCCCGCCCGAGGCAACGGCTGAGACGCTCAAGCTTACCGACCGTCAGATGGTCGAGGCCGGCTACACGCCGCTGCCGCGCTCGCTCAAAGAGGCGCTCGACGTGTTTGAGGACTCGCAGTTTATGAAGGATGCCCTCGGCGAGCACATCCACAGCTTCTTCCTCAAAAAGAAGCGCGACGAGTGGCATAAGTTTGAGTCTACGATCACCGAGTGGGAGATCAAGCACTACCTGGCGAACTCCTAATCGCGCTGGCTTATTCCAGTGCGATTGAGCTCATTTCTTTGGAGGTCGATATGTCCGAAAAGAGTGCCCTGTTCATGGCGCGCACGACGCGCTTCCACGAGTTTGCCCGCAGTTTGACGACCACCCTGGGTGTCGAGGTGAGCCTGGCCACGCCCGATTCGCCGACTGCGGCGCACGACTTTGACCTGCTGATCCTCGATTCCGACGGCATCCGCAGCGACCGCATCGATCAGATTGCCAAGTGGCTTGACGATCGCGGCGGCGTCCCCATGTTGGTGATCGTCGACGACGAGGCGCTCGGCACCCTGCGCCTGCCCAATCACGCGCATGCCGACTTTGTGTGCCCCACGGCGACGCCCAACGAGCTTAAGGCTCGTGCACAGCGCCTGATGGGCGAGGAGGAGACCGTCACCGCCGACGATGTGCTCAACATCGATAACCTCGAGATCAACCTGGCTACCTACCAGGTGACGCTCGATAACGAGCCCATCGACCTGACGCTGATGGAGTACTCGCTGCTGAGCTTTTTGGCGACGCACCCCAACCGTGCCTACAGCCGCGAAGTGCTGCTGCACCGCGTGTGGGGCTTTGAGTACTGCGGCGGCACGCGCACCGTCGACGTGCACATCCGACGCATCCGCTCCAAGGTGGGCCCGCAGATCGCGGCACACATCACCACCGTCCGCGGCGTGGGCTATCTGTTTAAGGACTAGATTTCCACCACAAAGGGGACAGGCACCTTTGTGGTGGTTTTGCCGCATGTGCGGGTTCCTTTCGGGTTTGCAGAAGAACTTAAGCCTTCCTAAAAGATTGCGTTCTCATACACGTGCACCCGCATATTGGGGTACAACTCAACGTGAACAATGATGGCCCGCCACATGTTTGGCGGGCCTTTGGTTATTTGACGAAAGGATCGCAGCTATGAGCGAGAACGATTCCCAGCGTCCCCAGGATGCGGACCACGCCGGCGAGACGCAGCAGCAGCCGCGCGTGCAGGTGGAGTCGACGCCTGCCGACAGCAACATTCCCTACGTGCAGGCCTACGACACGCAGACCGGCAAGCCGCTGGGCAGCCAGCAGGTTGTAAACAAGCACACAGTGGTCAAGACTAAGACCAAAAAGCTGCCGATCTTTATTACAGCACTCGCCGGCTGTGCCTGCGGTGCCCTGCTGGTCATTGCGCTCATTATGAGCGGCACGCTCAACATTGGCGGCGGAAAGAATGCCGTGACGGCGGGTGCTTCGGGTTCATCGACGCAAAAGATTACGATTGATTCCGAGGACACCACGCTGGCCGAGGCCGTTTCTGCCAAGGCCCTGCCCTCCGTGGTTTCCATTACCGCTACTTCGAGCGGCGGCCAGAATGGCTCGCTTTCGCAGTCTGCCGACGAGTCGGACGGCTCGGGCAGCGTCGGCTCGGGCGTGGTGCTCGATACCGAGGGCCACATCCTCACCAACAACCACGTGGTCGATGGCTATGACCAGTACGTGGTGACCATGGATGACGGCACCACCTACGAGGCCGAGTTCGTGGGCAACGACGCCTCGAGCGACCTGGCCGTCATCAAGCTCAAGGACGCCGACGCCTCCAAGCTCACACCGATCGAGATCGGTGACTCCTCCAAACTCAACGTGGGCGAGTGGGTTATGGCCATCGGTTCGCCGTTCGGCAACGAGCAGTCTGTCTCTACGGGCATTGTGTCGGCGCTTTATCGTTCCACGGCCATGAGCTCTACCAGCGGTAACACCATCTATGCCAACATGATTCAGACCGATGCTGCCATCAACCCGGGCAACTCCGGTGGCGCGCTCGTTAACGACAACGGCGAGCTGGTGGGCATCAACTCGCTCATCGAGAGCTACTCGGGCTCTAGCTCGGGCGTGGGCTTTGCTATTCCCGTTAACTACGCCAAGAACATTGCCGACCAGATCATCGGCGGCAAGACGCCGGTGCACCCGTACCTGGGAGCCACGCTTTCGAGCGTCAACGCGCTCAACGCTCGCACTAACAAGCTGAGCACCGATAGCGGCGCGTACGTGGCGAGCGTCGTTGAGGACGGTCCTGCCGCAAAGGCCGGCATCCAAGAGGGCGATGTCATTACCAAGCTGGGCGACGACGAGATCACGAGCGCCGATGGCCTGATCATCGCGCTGCGCAGCCACGAGGTGGGCGAGAAGGTCGAGATTACGCTCATGCGCGGCAAGGACGAGAAGAAGGTCACCGTCGAGCTTGGCTCCGACGAGGAGCTGCAGAACCAGCAGCAGGACGACAGCGCGACTGACACCGGCAACGGCGGTATTACCGACGAGCAGCTGCGCCAGTATCTGGAGGAGCTGCTGGGCCAGCAGGGCCAGGGCTACGGTCAGGGTTTCTAACGAGCCGTATCGCACATACCGATGCCAGAGGGGCTGTCCCATCAACGTGGGACAGCCCCTCTTTTCTTATTGATCCGTTGGGGACGGAGAAAAACGGATCACTTGGGGCTGATAAGAGGCCTGGTTCGTAATGGTCTGGACAGTTGGTTCAGATACGTATAAATCTGGGGCAGCTTGGGATGCGTTTTGAGCAATTTTTGATTGGGATGGGGCTCGAATGGGCGTTTGGAAGGGAGAGTGGGACGTTTACATGGTCTCGAGGAGCCCAAATTAGTTGAAACAGGGGTGTTCGTGCTTGATTCGGCTCTAGGATTTATACGTATCTGAACTAACTGTCCACTCCAGTCTGGTGGCTGCCGATTCGGTGCGGTTCGAAAGGGTTATTCGGCCCTATCGTGACCGGTGGTACTCTAGTATCCGTTTGAAATCGAGCGAAGGAGTGCCGCTATGGAGCAATCGAGCCTGTTTGGTGACGGCGTGGACATCGATACCGAAACGCCCACGACCGCGGAAGCCGCCGCACCGACCGACGCCCGTGCCCAGGCGGCAGCGCGCGCGGCCGAGCTGCGCCACGAGCTCGATTACCACGCGTACCGCTACTACATGCTCGATGCACCCGAGATCACGGATGCCGCCTTTGACAAAATGCTTGTTGAGCTGCAGGAAATCGAGGCGACCTACCCCGACCTGGTGACGCCCGACAGCTATACCCAGCGCGTGGGCGGCTACGTGAGCGAGCAGTTTACGCCGGTCACGCACATGGCACGCATGTATTCCATGGACGATGCCATGGATCTGGACGAACTCGACGCGTGGCTCCAGCGCACTGAGGATGCCCTCGGTGCCGGCAGCGTCACCTATACCTGCGAGCTTAAGATCGACGGCCTTGGCGTGGCGCTTACCTACCAAAACGGCAGCTTCGTGCGCGCGGCCACGCGCGGTGACGGCACCACGGGCGAGGACGTGTCGCTCAACGTCCGTACCATCAAGGATGTGCCCATGCACCTGTCCGAGCCGGCGCTCGCCCACATGGGTGCCGACCGCGAGCGCACCATTGAGGTGCGCGGCGAGGTCTATATGCCCAAGGGCAGCTTTGTTCGTCTGAATGAAGAGGCCGATGCCGAGGGACGCGACCCCTTCGCCAACCCGCGCAACGCCGCCGCCGGCAGCTTGCGCCAAAAGGATCCCAAGGTTACGGCGCGCCGCGATCTTGCCACCTTTATCTACGCCATCGCCGATACCGACCCGCTGCACGTCCACAGCCAGCGCGAGTTCCTCGATTGGCTGCGTAGCGCCGGCTTTAGCGTCAACCCTAACGTGGCTCGTTGTGCCACGCCGGCCGAGGTCCACGAGTTCTGCGCCCAGGCCCTCGAGCATCGCGGTGACCTGGACTACGACATCGACGGCGTGGTCGTAAAGGTTGACAGCTTCCAGCAGCAGCTCGACCTGGGCTTTACCGCCCGCGCGCCGCGCTGGGCCATTGCCTTTAAGTTCCCGCCCGAGGAAAAGCAGACCGTCCTGCGCGAAATTCGCATCCAGGTTGGCCGCACCGGTGTGCTCACGCCGGTCGCCGAGTTTGACCCGGTGACGGTCGCCGGCTCCACCATCGCGCGCGCCACGCTGCACAACATCGACGAGATCCGCCGCAAAAACGTGCGCGAGGGCGACACTATCATCGTGCACAAGGCGGGCGACGTGATCCCCGAGGTCGTGGGTCCGGTGCTCGACAAGCGCCCGGTCGATTCGGCCGACTGGCACATGCCCGAGGTCTGCCCCGTGTGCGGCAGCCCCGTGGTCCACGAGGACGGCGAGGTCGCCTACCGTTGCGTTTCCATCGACTGCCCCGCGCAGCTCAAGGAGCGCCTGCTTCACTGGGTGAGCCGCGGCTGCATGGACGTCGACGGCCTGGGCGACGAAATCGTCGACAAGATGATCGCCGCCGGCCTGATCCACGATGTCGCGGACTTCTACCAGCTCACGGTCGACAATATCGCCGGCCTGGACACGGGCCGCGTGTACGCCAGCTCCAACAGCAAAAAGGGCGTCAAGAAGGGCGATCCCATTCCGGTAGGCCTCAAGACGGCCGAGAAAATTATCGCCGAGCTCAACAAGTCCAAGAGCCAGCCGCTCGGTCGCGTGCTGTTTGCCCTGGGCATCCGCCACGTGGGCAAGAGTGTGGGCGAGGTCATCGCCGAGCGATTCCTGTCGATCGACAAGCTCATCTTGGCGAGCGAAGAGGACATTGCCGAGTGTGAGGGCATCGGTCCCAAGATTGCGGCGAGCGTCAAGCAGTTCCTGGCCGTGCCCGAAAACCTTGCCGTGCTGGAGCGCCTGCGCCAGGCGGGCCTGTCGCTCGAGGTCGACTTGGGCGCCGCGCATGCACAAGCCGCAGCCGACGCGGGCGTGGCGGGCGAGCTCGCCGATGCACAACCGCTCGCGGGTCTGACCTTCGTGCTCACCGGCACGCTCGTCAACCGCACCCGCGACGAGGCGGGTGCGGCGCTCAAGGTACTCGGCGCCAAGGTTTCGGGCAGTGTTTCAAAGAAGACGAGCTACCTGGTCGCCGGCCCCAAAGCGGGCTCCAAGCTCACCAAGGCCGAGCAGCTGGGTGTGCCCGTGCTGGATGAGGATGCACTCGAGCAGATCCTGGCGACTGGTGAGGTGCCCCAGGCTTAGTGCATCGATAACCAAATTGAAGATCCGCCCGGAAAGCATGATTGAACTGCCTTTCGGGCGGATCTTACTTTGCTGGGGCAACCGGCACTGTGATCTGCGTCACGTAGGTTGTGGGGTCGTCGCTGATGATGTCGTCGATGAGGGTGATTTCGCGTCGCCTCGCTACGCCACTAGCTTGTCAAAAGCTCCGCGGCGGTTGAGCACGGTAAACGCGACAACACAGATGACTGCCGACAAAATCGATCCGCACGGCGACGCGATGCCCATGGGAAACAACGTATCGGAATAGGCGTTCGACAACAGCCACGCACCGGGCACGCGAATGAGTGCCACGGCCAGCACGTTGTGCGCAAAGCCGATGTAGCTCTTGCCATACGCAGCGAAAAAGCCACTAAAGCAAATGTGGATGCCGGCAAAAATCGCATCGAAAATGTAGCTGCGCATATAGCCGGTACCGGCCGCGACCACCGCGGGGTCCTTGGCAAAAAAGCCGATAAACGCCGGCGCCACTAGCCACATCAGCACCGTGATCAGGCAGCCGTACACCACCGAGATGGTCATGGCATCCTTGAGTACCTGACGCGCGCGGTCGCCCTTGCCCGCACCGGCGTTTTGCGCCGTGAGCGCGCTGACGGTGGCGCCCATAGAACTTGGCACGATGAACAAAAAGCTGATCATCTTCTCGACCAGGCCCACGGCGGCGGCGTCGACGAGCCCTCGGTGGTTGGCGATGACGGTGATAAACATAAACGCCACCTGGATACAGCCGTCCTGCACGGCCACGGGCACGCCGATCTTAAGAATGCTGCCGAGCACCTCGGGCTGGGGACGCAGGTCGCTGCGCTTTACGTGGATGTTCGTGCGGCGGCTCTTGAGCCACACGAGCGCGAGGGCAACGCTGGCCGTCTGCGCGGTCACCGTGCCGAGCGCCGCGCCCACGGGGCCGAGCCCCATATGGCCGATAAATAGAAAGTCGAGTGCGATGTTGATGATGCATGCCACGCCAATCACGTACATAGGCGAGCGCGAATCGCCCAGCCCGCGAAAGATGGCCGAAAGAATGTTGTACGCGGCGATAAACGGAATGCCGACAAAGCAGATACGCAGGTAGGCGGCGGTTCCTTCGACTGCCTCGGCCGGCGTGCCAATGAGTGCCACGATCTGCGGACACAGTGCGAGCAGGACAGCGGCCAGCACCACCGAGACACCCATAAAGAGCGTGATGGTGTTGCCGATGGCGGTCTCGGCGCGGTCGAAGCGGCGCGAACCCACGGCGTGGCCGACGATGACCGTCGTTCCCATGGCCAGGCCCACGAGCGTTACGGTAATGATATAGAGCGTCTGCGCGCCATTGCCCACGGCGGTGATGCCGGCGGCGCCGCTAAACTGCCCCATCATGTACAGGTCGGCCATACCATAGAGCATCTGCAAAAAGTACGAGAGCATATAGGGCAGGGCAAAGACCGCGATGGTCTTGAGGACGTTGTCGCGTGTGAGGTCGTGTTCCATGGGCGGGGCTTTCTGGCTTGGTTCGTTTAGCTACCAGTGTAGTGAAAACCCTATAACGATTGTAGAGTCAAGGTTTATGTTGGCAGTGGGGCGAAAAAGTCACGCATGCGTTCATTTCCAATTGAATACAGGGGTGCGCCCTGCGAGCATGGCGCCTGCACTAGCCTTGCAGAAATCGATTTCGGAACACTTGACACCGCCGCACGGCGCGCCATAATACGTGGGTTTGCGAACAACGTTTGATGGGGGATGAACCTGCGTGCGCAATCTCAAGATTCTGTTTTCCTATCTGGGGGCATACCGCCGCGATGCCATACTCGGCGTGTTCTTTGTGACTGCTGAGACGGCGCTCGAGCTGTTTATCCCGGTCATCATGGCAAATATCATCGATGTGGGCGTGCCCGCGGGCGACATCAACTACATGCTGTTGCAGGGTACGTATATGTTGGTATGCGCCGCATTTTCGCTGGTACTTGGCTTGGGCTATGCACGCACGTCTGCTCGCGTCGCCTCGGGGCTGGGCGCTAACCTGCGCGAGGCCGAGTATCGCAAGATTCAGACGCTCGCTTTTGGCAATCTGGACAACTACGACGCCAGCTCGCTTGTCACTCGCATGACCACCGACATCACCGTGATTCAAAACGCCGTAGGTAACGGCTTCCGCCCCATGGTGCGCGGGCCGGTAAATCTGGTCATGGGTCTCGTCTACGCTTTTGCGCTCTCGCGCGAGCTCGCGGCGGTCTTTGCCGTCATTCTGCCGATGCTCGCCATCGTGCTCGGTATCATTACCGTGCGTGTGAGCCCGCTCTACCGCCAACTCCAGACCTCGATGGACCACCTCAACGGCGTGGTACAGGAGGACCTCACCGCCGTGCGTGCCGTCAAGGCCTACGTTCGTACCGAGCACGAGGAGGCCAAGTTCGACACCGTCAATACCGAGCTCGCCGGCACTGCGACGAAGACCTTTGGCAACGCGGTGCTCAACCTGCCGGTGTTTCAGCTGTCGATGTACGTGGCTGCGCTCTCCATCCTGTGGATTGGCGGCCGCATGATTCTCGCCGGCAAGCTGGGCGTGGGCTCGCTCACGGGCTTTATGAGCTACGTGCTGCTGATCATGAACTCGCTCATGATGATTTCCAACGTGTTTTTGCTGCTCACGCGCGCTCTCACGAGTGTGGGCCGTATCGCAGAGGTGCTCGATGAGGAGCCCTTTATCGCCAACCCTGCGGGAGACCTCGCGACTGCGGCGCCAGCGGACGGCAGTATCGAGTTTCGCGACGTTTCCTTTAAATACCGCGCGGATGCAGCCGAGGATGTGCTCGAGCATATCGACCTTCGCATCGAGAGCGGCTCGACGGTGGGCATCCTCGGCGGCACGGGCTCGGGCAAGAGCTCACTTGTGCAGCTGATTGCGCGCCTGTACGACGCTACCGAGGGCGCCGTGCTTGTGGGCGGACGTGACGTGCGTGACTACGACCTCGCCGCCTTGCGCGACGCTGTGGGCATTGTGCTGCAAAAGAACGTGCTGTTTACGGGCACCGTGCGCGAGAATCTGCAGTGGGGCAATCCGCAGGCGTCGGACGATGAGCTCCTCGCGGCTTGCCGCGCGGCGTGCGTGGACGAGTTCCTTGATCGCATCGGCGGGCTGGACGGCGAGTTGGGCCAAGGCGGCGCCGGTGTCTCGGGTGGCCAGAAGCAACGCCTGTGCATCGCGCGCACGCTGCTCAAGCATCCGCGCGTGCTCATTTTTGATGACTCCACCAGCGCGGTCGATATGGCGACCGACGCTAAGATTCGCGAGCACATCGCCCGGATTTCCGATACGACCGTGCTCATCATCGCCCAGCGCATCGCGAGCGTCATGGATGCCGATCGCATTGTGGTGCTGGACGACGGTCGTGTCCACGGCGTGGGCACGCACGAGGAACTGCTAGCGGGCGACAACATATACCAGGAGATTTATGCCTCGCAGATGGAGTTTGCGAGGAACGCGGACGCCGGCGACGGCAGCGACGATGGTTGCGCGAATGATCCGTTTTCCTCCGTCGCATGCGGATCGCCCTTGGAAGGGGGTGAGCGTCATGCCTAAGACCGCAGCCCAAGCACGCCCGGCCGACCTCAAGCGCACTGTGCGCCGCTTGCTCTCCTACATGGGGCATGCCAAGTTCTCGTTGCTCGCGGTGGGCGTGCTCGCCTCCGTTGCCGCCATCGCGAGCCTCGCCGGCACCTACATGGTGCGCCCCATCGTTAACGGTTTGGCCACGGGCGGGGAGGAACTGCTCGCCAAGCAGGTTATCCTGACGGCGATCATCTACGCCGCGGGCGTGCTCTCGGCCCTGGGCTACTCACAGATCATGGTGCGCGCGGCCCAACACGTGGTGTCCGATATTCGCCGCGACCTGTTCGCGCACATCCAGACGCTGCCGCTCAGTTATTTTGACAGCACGCGCTCGGGCGACATCATGAGTTTTTTCACCAACGACGTCGACACCGTCTCCGAGGCGCTCAACAACAGCTTTGCCAACGTGATTCAGGCCGCCATTCAGGTTGTGGGTACCACGGCTATGCTCATCATCCTTAACTGGCAGCTCACGATTATCACACTCGTGTGCGATGCGGCCATTGTGCTGTATGCGCGCTACTCGGGCGCGCGCTCTAAGCGTTTCTTTGCTGCCCAGCAGGCATCGCTTGGCGACCTGGACGGATATATCGAAGAAATGGTCTCGGGCCAAAAGGTCATCAAGGTCTTTAATCACGAGGCAGCGAATGTCGCCGGCTTCACCTGCCGCAACGACGAGCTTTGCCGCACTGGCACCGCCGCCGTGAGCTATGCCAACTCGATGGTGCCCATGACCGTGGTGATCGGCTACGTCAACTATGCCATCGTCGCCGTGGCGGGCGGCATGCTCTGCATCAAGGGCCTGGCCGACGTGGGTGCGCTTGCAAGCTACCTGGTCTTTGTGCGCCAAGCCGCCATGCCCATCAACCAGTTTACGCAGCTGGGCAACTTCTTGCTCAATGCGTTGGCCGGTGCCGAGCGCCTGTTTGCGGCTATGGACCTTAAGCCCGAGGTGGACGAGGGCTGCGTGGAGCTGGTGCAGACGGGCGACGCCGCGTGGGCGTGGAAGATTCCCGAGGGTCAGGGCGTGGGCGCGTACGGGCACTTGCATGATGTGGCAGCTGTTGATGAGTCGGCCCGCGCGGTGGCTGCCGACGGCACCGAGCTCACGTGCGGCTTGGTTCCGCTTGCCGGCGACGTGTGCTTCCATGCCGTGGATTTTTCCTACGTGCCGGGCACCCGTGTGCTCACGGATCTCAACCTGTTTGCCAAGCCGGGGCAAAAGATCGCGTTTGTGGGCTCGACGGGCGCCGGAAAGACGACCATCACCAACCTCATCAACCGCTTCTACGAGGTCGATGACGGCGAGATCACGTACGACGGCATCGACGTCAAGCACATTGCCAAGGCCAGCCTGCGCGGGTCGCTCGGCATTGTGCTGCAGGACACGCACCTGTTTAGCGGCACCATTGCGCAGAACATCCGCTTTGGCAAGCTCGACGCGACCGACGAGGAGGTACGCGCCGCTGCCGAGGCCGCCTGCGCCGACTCGTTTATCCGCCGTCTGCCGCGGGGCTACGACACACCGGTCACGGCCGACGGCGCCAACCTGTCGCAGGGTCAGCGTCAGCTGCTCGCCATCGCGCGCGTGGCCGTCGCCGATCCGCCGGTGCTCATCCTGGACGAGGCCACGAGCTCCATTGACACGCGTACCGAAAAGCTCATCGAGCGCGGTATGGACCGCATCATGCGCGGTCGCACCACGTTTATGATCGCGCACCGCCTGTCCACTGTCCGCGGCGCCGACGCCATCATGGTCCTCGAACACGGCCGCATCATCGAGCGCGGCACGCACGAAGAGCTACTCGCCCAGCACGGCGAGTACTGGCAGCTGGCGCATGGCTTAAAAGAGCTGGATTAACCCGTTCGAGCACGATACTTTGACCCCTCCGTGCCCCTCACCTCGCCTCAAACCATCACAACATTCAACGTTTTTTGCCAAAATCGGGAAAAGCATCGAATGTTGTGATGGTTTTTCTGCCACTCGATCGGGTGGAATCGCTTTCTTGCGCACGAAGGTGTGCGGACCCGTGGGCAGGGGAATAAGGTTGGTTATCCGACTCCATTGGAGGGCTCATGGACCTGCCGATCGTCCTGTCCCATAAGACTGCCTGGCTGTACCACAACGTGGCACGCCCGTTCGAGCCGCTCTCGCGAGCAAGCAGCCTATACGATGAGGACTCGCTTGCTAACGAGGCGGAGCCGACTGCGGACCTGCCCAAATTGGGGCTCGATACCAAGGGGCTGAGGGCTTCAACGGCAGTTGGGATCGTTACCGACTGTCTGGTTTCGCTCGGTATTCCACGAGAAGAACTCGATCATATCGACACGCTCGTCAACTTTGATTTTGAGCGCTCGACGCCGGCTGGATTTAGGTGCCACGTGTTTGGGGCGCCGGTACCTCCAGGCCATCTTATCGAGGTGGCAGAGGGCCTTCTAGTGGTTGATGAGGCTATGTGCTTTGTCCAAGCGGGTTCGTGGATGAGCGAGCCCGAGCAGCTGGAATATGGCTACGAAATCTGCGCTCGATACCATTTGAATCATCTGTCGACAGGCGATTATATCGAGATGGGGCAGAGGTATACCGTTGCCGACTTGATTGCCTATTGCAATGAGAACCGATCTCGTCAGGGGGCTATACGCGCGGCCGCCGTGCTCAAGCGCGTGCACGATGGCGCACGGTCGCCCATGGAGACGGCCACCGCAATCATGGTCGTAGCAAAACGTTCTCAAGGAGGGCTTGGATACGCCAAGGTCGAGCTCAACCATCGGGTCGATGTTCCCAGCGAGTTCAAGTATCTCGCTAAGTCCGGGTATTTCGAGATTGACGTATATGCGCCTGCGAACGGTACGGGGATTGAATACAACGGCTCGGACCATCTTGATAAACAGCGCAGCGCGTCGGATGCGGAGCGTATGACCGTGCTGAGCGCGCTGGGCTTTAGAATGATCGTCCTCACCGGGACTCAGTTTGCCCATCAGCTGCAATTGCACCGGGCGATGAACGCCATCGCACTTGCGATGGGCCTTAAGTGCGACCGAAGCGAAGCGTTCCAGAAACGGCAGAACGATCTGCGAGAATTCGTGATTCGGCACTGGGACGGCGGCCTTTAGGGGCGTTCCGGCCTTTCTACGGGGCGCTATGGGCAGGCAAACCATCACAACATTCGACGTTTTTCGCCAAAATCGGGAAAAGCATCGAATGTTGTGATGGTTTGTGTGTTGAGGATGGGCTTGGGAAGCCGGTTTTGCTCGAAGCGACCTGTCCTGTCGTACGGGTGTCGGCATGATTCTCTCGTGGGGTATTATGTTTTCCGAAGAATAAAACGCCGCGTGAGGGGAGGACTGCGTGGACGGGCACGTGCAACATGACGGCTTTGGCCGCAACATCAACTACCTGCGCATTGCCGTTACCGACAAGTGCAATTTCCGCTGCATTTACTGCATGCCGGCCGATGGCGTGGCGCCCCGCACGCACGACGAGCTACTCAGTGCCGAGGAAATTGCCCGCTTTGTGCGCTTGGTGGCGGGGGAGGGCATTCGCCGCGTGCGTCTGACGGGTGGCGAGCCGCTGGTCAGCCACCGTATCATTCCGCTTATTCGCGACATCCGCGCGATTCCGCAGATCGAGGACATCTCACTCACCACCAACGGCGCCCTGCTGCCCAAGCTGGCGCCGCAGCTCAAAGACGCGGGGCTTAACCGCGTCAACATCTCGCTCGACACGCTCGACCCTACGCTCTTTGGAAAGATCACGCGCCTGGGCCGACTCGAGCAGACCATGGCTGGCATCGACGCGGCGCTGGCTTGGGGTTTTGAGCCCGTTAAGGTCAACTGCGTTGTGGTGCGCCGGCTCAACCAAGACGTGGCGGCCCTCGCGCGCTTGACCGTCGACCGCCCCATCCACCTGCGCTTTATCGAATACATGCCCATCGGCGACGAGCGCACCAGCTCGCATTGCGCTGTGGACCCGCATGCTCCCGCGCTCAATCCCGAGCTGTGGGATGCGAGCGATACCGTGCCGAGCGACGAGCTGCGGGCGCGCATCAATGCCGGGGCCGCCGCGACGGGCCTGGGCGAGCTCGAGCCGCTCGATATCAACGACGCTCCTGCCGGCGCGGGCCCTGCGCGCTATTGGCACTTTCCGGGCGCGGCGGGAACGGTGGGCTTCATTAGCGCCATGTCCAACCATTTTTGCGCGAATTGCAACCGTCTGCGCCTGACGGCAGACGGCAGCGTGCGCCCGTGCCTGTTCAGCGATGCCGAGTATTCGGTGCGTGAGGCGCTGCGCCGTGGTGATGATATGCAGGTACTTTCGATTTGGCGCGATGCCGTGGCCCACAAACCGCAGGAACACGCGATAATTGAGGGCACGCAACGATTTATGTCCCAAATCGGAGGATGATCATATGGCCAAGAGCAGGTACGCCGATGCCACCAAGGCCGCTCGTAGGGCCGCGATGTCTGCCCACAAAGTCACGGCCGCGGTGAATGCCGACAACGCCGACGCGTCCGCGCAGCCGTCTGCCAGTACTGCCACCGAGCCCGTCCGTGACGCCCGTCGCGACGAGCTGACGCATGTGGACGCCAAGGGCGAGGTACGCATGGTCGACGTGTCCGACAAGGCCGAGACCCATCGCATCGCCATCGCCGAGGGCACCATCCTCATGCATCCCGAGACGCAGGCCATGGTGCTGCAGGACCGCGCCAAAAAGGGCGACGTGCTTGCCTGCGCGCGCGTGGCGGGCATTATGGCCATCAAGCGCACCAGCGACATCATCCCCATGTGCCATCCTTTGCTTATTACCAAGAGCAAGTGCGACATTGCGCCCATCGCTGCGGCGGGGACGCCGGCCGAGGACGTGCCCGAGGGCTGGGCGCCGGCGCGCGCGGACGGGCAGGTTGGCTTTCACGTAATGGTCACGGCCGGCGTGACGGGCAAGACGGGTATTGAGATGGAGGCTCTGACTGGAGCGAGTGCCGCGTGCCTAACGATCTATGACATGTGCAAGGCGGTCGATCGCGGCATGGAGATCGTCGACGTGCGCCTGCTGCACAAGGAGGGCGGCCGCTCGGGCGTGTGGGATCGTGCAGAGCGTCAGGCCGCTGCTGTTGAGGCCGTGGCCGCTGACGGCGACGCACACGCAAGCGCACCCGTCGCCGTCGCGTCCGCAGTTCCGGCCCCAGCCGTCCCCGCGATCGCGTTTATCGGCTACCAGAACTCGGGCAAGACCACGCTGGTCGAGAAGGTTATCGCCGAGCTCACCCGCCGCGGTCTGCGCGTGGGTTCGCTCAAGCATCACGGGCACCACGGCTTTGATATCGATGTACCCGCCAAGGACACCTGGCGCCATCACCAAGCCGGATCCAAGCACGTGGGACTCATCTGCGCCACGCGCTGGGCGGAGTACGCCGACACGCGCGAGGAGGACGAGATGCCCGCTCGCGAGCTGCTGTCGCGTTATAACGACGTCGACGTGGTGATCATCGAGGGCTACAAGACCGAGGGCTTCGACAATATCGTGGTCGCGCGCTCCGGTGTCGACCGTCTGCGCGGCAAGAGCTCGCTCGACCTGGTCGATGGCCACACGCTGGCCCTTGCCTGCAATGAGGCCTTGGCGCGTCAGGCCTTCGACGCCGGCTTTGCGACCCGAGCCATCAACATCAACGACGCCCGAGCCATCTGCGATCTTATCCAAGACCACCTTCAGGCTTGACGCTGCGCCGGCCCCAAGCACCCCATCTCGCCCCTCAAGCCGTCGCTCGCGTACCAAAGTACGCGTCGCTCCTCTTTCGGGGCGACCTGGGGCACTTGGAACCGGCTCGCTGCGTTGCCATAACATGCCAAAAAGGGATAGGTTTATTTTGGCAGGTTTTACCATGGCAAACGTCACTTCCACCACAAAGGGGCCAGGCACCTTTGTGGTGGTTTTGCTTTGTTAGATGTGTGGGACATGCCTTACAATCTACCAAGTAGTTCATACTGAGCGAAAAACGGAGAGAAGGGGCTTGATGCGTCCTTAATGTTTCATGCGGATAGATTGATTTGACAGACGGTGGCGAATGCCCGCCGTCCGTATTCGTATGAAACAAGGAGTCTCCATGCTCGCCTCTTTTTTCTCAAAGCCTCAGTCATCGCTGTCCGCGCAGGCCAAGCGCCTGGTGGCGATGCGCTTTCTCATCTACACCGGTTTTCAGACCAGCTACTTTATCGGCGTTATCGGAACACTCACCTATGCAGACGATGCCTCGGTCGTGGCGACATCGCTGGCCGTCCTTTTTATGAACGTATTTGTGATTCTGGGATCCTTTGCGGGCGGCGCGGCGCTCGACGCCTGGGGCCCGCGCCGTCATTTCTTGCTGAGCATCGTGGGCACGCTGGCAACCGGCGCGGCAATCCTCGCCTTTGGCAGCGCGACCGGCATCGTCCTGCTCGGCGCGGTGCTCCTGGGCTTTGTGATGGGATTTGCCCAGCCCATTGCCACGTCCTATCCGGCCTATCTCACCGACGATCCTGTCGAGCTCAAAGACATCAACTCCGCCATCGCCATGTTCTCAAACGTGAGTATCGTCGTTGGCCCCACGCTGGGCGGCTTTGTCGCGGCTGCTGCGTCGTCGCGTGCGGTGTTTTTGCTCATGATGATTTTTACCGTACTGGCGTTCATTGCCGGCTGGGGCTTTAGACCGCAAGCAGTTCGCGTCGCCGCGCGTGAAAGTACTCCCGCGGACAGCAGTACAACGGCAATCACTGCCAGCCAAAGCTCCAACCCCAGCACGTTCGCCCGCGTCACCTTCGCGACAAGCATCAAGACCGTCTTTACCAACAGCGTCCTCGCGTTACTTTTCTGCATCATCTTCCTCTCGAACTTTGGCTATGGCGCCTTCGATCCACTGGAGTCGTTCTTCTACCGTGATGTCCTACACGTCGGTGTTGAGTGGATGGGCTGGCTCTCGTCGGCCTCGGGCGTGGGCGCGGTGCTGGGTGCTGTGCTCGCACTCCGTTTGCCGCCGCACCTGGTCAACCTTAAAACGCTGCTTGTGGCGCTTATGTCCGTGGGCCTGGGAAGCCTGCTCTATGTGGGGACGCCGTACGTGGGCGTGGCCCTCGTCGGCCAGATTGCCCTGGGCATAGCTTGGGGTGTCGTCAACCCGCTCCACAACACCATCGTGCAAACGACGGCTCCGCTCGAGCAGCTCGGTCGCGTCAACTCGGTCATGGGCTTTGGCAACATGTTCGCCGGCGTGGCGCCGCTGGCGATTGCCCCGTGGCTGGCGGCGACATTTGGCGTACAGCAGACGCTCATCGGGGCGGGCATGGTCGTGACGGCGGTTCCCGCGGCGCTGCTGCTGTTTGGCCGCCGGCACTTTGATCGTGCCGCAAGGCAGTAAAAACCATCACAACATTCGATGAAAACCGCGTTTTTGCCGAAAAACGTCGAATGTTGTGATGCTTTGCGCCTCGGGCCAGGCCACCCTTCTGGTCCGGCCACCACAAAGGGGCCAGGCACCTTTGTGGCGATCGGGCCCCAACGGCCCGTGCCTTGGTATACCATGTACGCCGTTCACGAATACACCCCACACCGCCGCACAACCCAGAAAGGCCCCCATGGACACCACCTTCAGCCACATCAAAGCCGTGTTCTGCGATATCGACGGCACGCTGCTCACGAGCCAGCACACGGTGTCCCCGCGCACCGTGGCGGCGATTCGCGCACTGCGCGAGCGCGGCGTGCTCTTTGGTCTGTGCACCGGGCGCGACGCCCACGCGACCGAGGCCATGTACGAGCTCTGGGGCATCGAAGGCCTGGTAGACGTGCTCGTGGGCTGCGGTGGCGCCGAGGTCATCGATCGCGCGCACGACATCAACGAGCTGAGCTATCCGCTGCCGGGCGAGACCATCGCGCGCATCTGCGAGCACATGGCGGACCTTCCGGCAACGCCCGTTTGCCCTCGGGACGGCGTGCTCTATGTGCCCGAGAGCAATGCGTGCGTCGAGCACCTGTCGCGCGTCGACGGCGTGCCCTACAAGGTGGTCGACTTTGCCGAGTTTTTGCGCGAGCCGCAGACCAAGGTGATGTTTACCATGGCGCCCGAGGTGATGCCGCAGGTCATCGAACGAGCGTCGTCGCTCGCCGACGATACTGTTAAGGCGGCGGCTCTGCAAACCACGCAGCGGCTCTACGAGTTCATGGATCCGCGCGTGTCCAAGACGCGCGGCCTTGTGCGCGTGGCGGAGCTCAACAACATGGAGCTCCAGGACATCTGCGTGTTTGGCGATGCCGATAACGACACCTGCATGGTGGCCGACGCCGGCGTGGGCGTGGCCATGGCAAACGGCAGCGACGCCACCCGTGCCGCCGCCGATTTTGTAACCGCCAGCAACGACAAAGACGGCATCGCGATCTTTATCGAGGAACATCTGCTGTAGCGCCGGAGGAGAACCACCGCAAAGGGAACAGGCACCTTTGCGGTGGCCTCAGGCGATTTGGGCGAATTGATGCCTAAAATCTGCGCGAAAATTCAGATATGGTTGTCTGAACATTACGCTTCTAACTACCGATGAGTTAAAGATATTCCCAGCAACTTAGTAGTCTATTCCTCACGGTTAATGACCTACCGTTCACGGTCGATTTTCGACCGTTCACAGGATGTTTGCTCTTGAGCAAAATGTTGTGCAAATAAATAAAATGCTATTAAAAAACTGATAACTAACTTAATTACCAGTAGAAACAGATATTTCAGAGCGAATAAACGAAAGCAAATCTGAGTAAATGTCAAGAGAATTGAGAACTGGCTACAAAAATGTCGGTTTTGCTGCTCGGATGTTTAAACAATAGTTACAATAGTATTACTACGCGAGCGCAATTACAGATTGCGCAGATACGTTTGATGGTGAAAGAGCAAGATCGCGGTCTCTTGGGGAGGAGACATCGATGAAAGCGAATTCAGAAAAAACTAAGCAGAGTAAAAAAGCGACGCGCCGTGTACTGGCAGGCGTTTTGTGCGGAGCCTCCGTTTTGAGCCTGGTGCTGTCGCTCGTCATGCCTCCGATTTCGCAGGCCATTGCCAACGATGCCCAGACAGTTTCTACTGAGGAAACTGTGATGGGGGGGGGTTCCTCAAGTGAGTCTACTGATGTAGACAACACCAACAACGGGGATACCGAAAACCAGAATAGTGACGACGCAGAGGGTGGCGAAGCCGACCCCTCAAATGGTGTTGAGCAGGGTCAGTCTGGGGATCAACCTGAGGGTAAGCTGCAGGTCGAAGATAACGAGCCGGCAGATGGCAACGCTGTGATGGCGGCCACGGAAGGCGAGCAAACCGAAGCGGCGCCCGACGAGATAAAAAACGTTGACGAATTAAAAACCAAGTTGGCGAATGCAAGCGGTGTTGCTAGCTTCAAGCTTATGAATGATGTCGAGACCGGCGAGATAATCACGCTTAGCAAGGACGGCAGCAAAATCACGCTGGATCTAAACGGCCATAAGATTAAGCATACGAGTTCAAATCAGCCTCTGTTCAATATCACCGGCGGCGCGACGCTGACCGTCAAGGACAGCCAGCAAGCTGCCGCGACAGAGATCTCGGCTAATCAAGAAAACAAATGGAGCAATCTCGCTTCAATGGAATACGGCGATTCTAACATCCCGACCAAGCTTACCTATTACGTAACCGAATCGGTCGCAAGCGGAACCGGTACAAACGAAACTCTTAAAGCGTATGAGGCTGGTATCAAGGGTGCCATTGTGGCTTGCGGCGGCAATGCCAACCTGAAGCTCATTAATCTCTACGCAACTAACGACAAGGGTGGTACGTTCAATCTCGAGAGTGGCGTGATTACGCAACAGCAACAGAGCAGTGTCAGCAGTTTGGTTTATGCCGAAAACGGCTCTTCCGTCAACATGCGTGGCGGCTATATATGCGGCGCTTCTGGCTCGGGCGCGGGCGGTGGAATCGAAGTGCGCTATAACTCAAGCCTTAGCATCTCCAATGGCGTAATTGCTGGCAATAGTGCTCCGAGTGGCGGCGGTGTGTATGCTGAAGGCTCCACGGTTAAGGTGACCGGCGGCACAATCTCCGGCAATAGAACGCTAGAGAACACTTCCGGATTCGGCGGTGGCGTCATGGTCGTGGGCGGTAGTATTGCTGTTTCTGGTGGTTTCATCACCAACAATAAATATGCCAACTTCTGCAACCAGGATGGATACGGTGACCATGGCGGTGCTGGGCTTGCTGCCAAGAACGGCACCCATGTCACCATTTCCGGTGGCCAGATTACTGGCAACTACTCCCAAGAAGCTGGCGGCGGCGTTTACGTTACCGATGTGGATCGAAATAAGGAGCCTTCTCGTTCAGGAATGGCGTGGCTGAATATCACGGGAGGAATTATTGCCTCTAACGTGAGCTACCGATCTGAAGGTGCCGGCATCCGAGTGGGCCAGATGGTTGACGCGATGATAAATGGATCGTCAAACGATAGCCCAGTCTACATCACTAATAACCACTGCATGTCTCGTTTTGACTGGGGTGGCGGTGGCATCTTTGTTCAGGGAAACTCAAACCAAGGCGAGGAATATACTGCTGGTAGGCTATTCATATATAACTCGTACATTAGCGCCAATAAAGCTGGCGGCTACGGCGGCGGCGTTGCAGTCTGCCCTACGGGCAAGACGCTGGTAACGAACACTGAGGGCACGGCAATCTTTGGCAATTCGTCTGCCAAAGATCAGCAGGACGCAAAAGCTGATTATAATTCTGAAGAGAATAGCGGTAACGAAGGCACCCCTCACCTATCCGCTGGTGGCTACGAAGGCCTTGAGCACAAAAAGAACCAGGATGCTGACGCCTACAATGCCAAAGAGTTTCGCGAAAACGGCCACGCGGACTTCTTCCTTGCGGCGGAGGATCATAAGACCCCGATCGCGGCGGTGATTGGCAAAATGCTTGGCGGCGGTGACGCCAAATACAAGGGAAGTAAAGAGCTTACGCAAGCCATTACTATCCCCGCTAACGGTGGCGTGCAGGTATATAAAAGCATCGGCCTGAGCTCGGGTGTTACAGCTCAAGACGAAGCCGCGATCAATGCGCAAAAAGTTGCGACAACGTTCATCACCGGCAACTATTCCTGGGACCATGGCGGCGGCATCATGTCGAACGGCGACCTGTACATGGGCGCGCCTGAGGACACGTATGTCTATCCGAGCCTTAAGCTCAAGGCGACCAAGAAGCTGAAAGGCCGCGACCTCAAAAAAGAGGAGTTCTCCTTTACGGTGTATCGCAAGAATTCAGACAACCCTTTGGCTGGCACGACATTCAATCGCAACGTTTGCACCGAGGTTGGAACAGCAAAAAATGATGCAAGCGGCAATATCACGTTTGACCTTGGTGAACAGTTCGCAACGGGTGGCACGGGTAACGAAATCACATACTACTTGGTCGAAGATGCCGGCGATGATCCTGACATCACGTGCGACTCCAGTGTGTATGAGATTGTGGTACGGACCCAGGATAAGCCGACCAAGCTCATGACTGTTCCGAGTAAAAATAATCCGAACGAAGAGAAGGAACTTCTCATCCATAACTACACGATTACAGACGTCAACGGGACCAAGTACGAACTCGATAAGTCTGGGAAGTGGGTTAACAAAAAAACGTGGAGTGTCGCGAAGAATGTCGACGGCTATTATCAAATTATCTGTGAGGACGGTTCGCCGACTTTCACTAACGTATGTACCGCGTACGACTCGACTGGCGTTTGGATCCCTAAGGCGACCAAGGTCGTTAAGGGTGGCGAGATGAAGGAGTTCACGCTCGAGTTTGCGGATAACGAGAACTTCGATAGTCCCAAGACGGTTATGACCGACCCCGACGGCGTGATTACCACCACTGCCGACGGCAAGAAGTCTCAGCCCCGGAGCTTCGACGAGATTGAGTACAAACTCGATCAACTCGACAAGCTCAAGACCGACTCTACTGGCCGTGGCGCCTCCAAGACCTTCACGTACTATGTGCGCGAGAAGGACGAACACTTGACCTATCCGCATTACAAGTTTGATCAGTCGGTCTACAAGTTCACGGTTACGGCAACGGATAATGCCGAAGGACACATCGACTGTGCGGTGACCTACAGGAAGGGAACCGTTGACCCCGGCGGTACGTGGAAAGACACCGATAATGAGGACCACGAGTTTCCCGACACTACCCCCACCTTCACCAACACCTACTCCACCTCTTTGCCTCTTTCTGGTATGTCGGGCGTCACTCTGACGTACCTTGCCGGCGCGGCAGTGCTTTGCGCTGCTGCGGCCTGGATGCACATTCGTCGCAAGGCGAATGCGAAGGGGGGTGAGCGTCGTGAATAAGAAAGTTTGCTCCTTCCCGATCTTGCTTGCGCTGCTTGCCCTCGTGATCGGCACCTGCGCGGTTGTGTTCCCCGCTTCCGCGCAGGCCGCGCCGACCTCGACCGGTTCCATCACGGTGAGCGGCACCGTGGCGCGCAGCTACGACGCCTACCAGATCTTTAGCGCCAACGTCGTCGACGGCGACAGCGACGCCAAGATCGCCACCGACCTCGCCTGGGCAAGCGACGCCGTGCGCGACGCCGCGCTGCCCGTGCTGCACAGCGCCGGCATGTCCAATTCCCAGACCACCGCGCAGGAAGCTGCCGAGTGGCTCAACACCGATTCCCACCTTACGAGCGCGCTGAGCGCACAGCTCGCTCGTTCCCTCCAGAGCTCTGGCGCCAAGTCCGTGGCCCTTAACGCGGGCACGACGGCCGAGCTGCCCTGTGGCTACTGGCTCATCGTCGCCGACGACGACGCCATCGCCCAGAACGAGGCCGGCACCGCGCCGATCATGGCCCTGGTCGGCGGCAGCGCCGTCACCGTTAAGCCCAAGGCTTCAACCCCCAAGGTCGCCAAGCACGTACTGGAGGACGGCACCGCCGCCTGGCAGAAGGCCGCCGACGCCACGGTCGCCGACGACCTGTACTGGCGCCTCTCGGCCACGGTCCCGGCGGGGCTCACCGCCTACGACACCTATACGGTGCGGTTCGTCGACACCATGAGCGCGGGGCTCGACCCCTCCAAGGTGGCCGCGAGCATGCGCGTGTACGTGGCGGCGGGCGCGGACGGCGGCGTCGACGCCGTCTCGGCCGGCAAGGACGGCCGCGCCGGCACCGAGCCCGCGCAGGGCTGGACCGACATCACGGCCCAGTGCGCCACCAAGGTGGCGGCCGACGGCAAGGCCTTCACCGTGCGCACCGGCGACCTCATCGCCGCGCTCGGCGGGGCCGACGCCTTTACCGCGGGCGCCCGCGTGGTCGCCGTGTACAACGCGCCGCTCAACAGCGCGTGCAACCACGGCATCGCGAAGGGCAACCCCAACCAGGTCTACCTGCGCTACCCGCGCTCTCCCTTTGCCGACCAGTCCGGCGACACCGGCTTCACCCGCACGCCGAGCGACGATGCGTGCGCCTACACCTGGGATCTCGCGCTCACCAAGCGCGGCAGCGACG
This sequence comes from uncultured Collinsella sp., assembly GCA_958427355.1. Taxonomy (GTDB): domain Bacteria; phylum Actinomycetota; class Coriobacteriia; order Coriobacteriales; family Coriobacteriaceae; genus Collinsella. The sequence goes on from CAUACA010000009.1 coordinate 33,342, forward strand.
GCGACAAGCCGCTTGCTGGGGCGGTTCTGAGCGTCACCGACGACCGCGGCCGCACGCTGGCGGCCGACGGCACGTGGGATGCGGAGGGCAAGGCCACCGTCACCACGGGCGAGGACGGCCGCGTGACCGTCTCGGGCGTGGACTCGGGCAAGCTGGAGGTCCGCGAGCTCAAGGCGCCCAAGGGCTACACTGCCTTTGAGGGCACGCGCTCCGTGACGGTCAAGGCCGAGGGTCTGGACGTCGATCAGGTGGCCGCCGCCAAGCCCAAGCTCACCATCACGGCCGAGTCGCCCCTGCGCGCCGACAGCGCGGACGGGTCGACGGGCAGCCTAGAGGCGTCGCTCATCAACACGCCCACCGGCACACCCCCTAGCATTACCACCGGAGGCTTTATGCCCTCGACTGGCGATATGGCAATGTACGCCGCGGCCGCCGCAGCGGTCGCCGGAGCCGCGCTCATCGTGGTCGCGCTCCTGGTCAAGCGGGGAGGTGGCAGCCATAAAGAGTAGCTGGCAGCCCCATAGAGAGCGGGGCGAGACGTAGCGAAGTAGATGCTAAGACACAGACAGATGATGACCGATCGAATGAGTTACGAAGTAGAAAGCAGAGGAAAGAAGATGCATATGAACAAGAACATCGCACGCCTGGCAGTAACCGCCGGCCTCACAGCAGCGCTGAGCTTCGGCGGCGTCATGGCCCCGGTGACCATGGCGTTTGCTGATGGTACTACGACGCTTCCGAATAACAGCATCACCATCACGCAGTCGGAGGGCAACGCATCCACTCAGTTCAAGGCATATCAGATCTTTAAGGCTGATGTCGTGGACGAGCCCGGCAAGACGGACAAGGTCGTTTCAAATGTTAAGTGGGCATTTGATAACGTTGAGGCTCAGGATGCCATCATCGCGGCTATTAAAGCGGATTCGAAGTATGAGGCTTCTGATCCCAAGCTGCCTGATAAAACTACCGCCCAGGACGTGGCCGATTGGTTGACTAAGAACGTTACCGGCACTACTGCTGAGACTGTTGTTAATAAAGATCACCTTCTCAACAAGATTGCCGCTATTGTTAAAAAGGACGTTGGAGCTACGGGCAGTTCGTTCTCGGCAGGCGATAGTTTCACTGTGCCTACCGATGATAAAAATTCCCCCAAGACGGGTTACTACCTGTTCCTGACCGATGAGTCTTCCCTTAGCACTTCCGAAGTGGCAAAGAAGAACACGGGTACCTCGCCCATTTTCGCCGTTGTCGGCGGTCGCAGCGTGACCGTTGCCGAGAAGACCAGCATTCCTACCGTCAACAAGGAAGTTTTTGAGGGCGCGAAATGGGGAAACGTGAGTGACTCGTATATTGGTGAGGAGGTTGAATATAAACTGACTGGCTCCGTTGCGAGCAACATCGACACCTTCACCAAGTACGAATATACGTTCCAGGATCATCTTTCTGCTGGACTGAAGGCCAACAAGGATACCGTTAAGGTGACAATTGACGGTATTGCTATCGAGCCTTCAGATGGTTATGACGTAAACCTTGCGGACACTAAGGACGCTTCTGGAAGCCCTACTGGTGCTCATGACCTGACGATCTCCTTCTCTGACCTCAAGGCTGCTGCAAAAGCTGTAGGTGTGACGCTTAGGGGCAACTCTAAGGTCGTTGTGACCTATAAAGCAGAACTGACCGAAAAGGCAGAATACACGGCCGCCGGTAACACCAACGTGGTCAAGCTTGTCTACTCCAACGATCCCATGTCTAACGGCACCGGCACTTCCGAATCGAAGAAGGTCGCTGATTACGTCTTCGGCTTCGATGTCACTAAGATCGACCCGGATAACTCGTCTGCGAAACTCGATGCTGGCTTTACGGTCAAAATGATTAAGGAAGGGTCCGATAAAAGCGTTGAAAAATGGTTGAAGCAAGACGGCAGCTTCAGTAATGACGTAAATGACGCTTACACGTTTGAAACTACGGAGACTGGCAACAAGGTCTCTATTCCCGGACTTGTTGCAGGCACATATCTGATTTCTGAGAGCAAGACACCTGCGGGCTACAACACCATTGCCGACTTCGAAATCACGGTGGCGCCTGAATACAATACAGACGGCACGCTTAAAGAGCTCAAGGTGACGTCCAATTCCAGCATGGCCACTCCTAAGACTGATAAAAAAGTGACCACGACCAAGATCCCCGTCACCATCGAGAACAAGAAGGGCTCCAGCCTTCCGCTCACCGGTCTTAACGGCGTGACCTTCACTTGGATCGCTGGTGGCGCGGTGCTGTGCATCGGCGTGGCGCACCTCATCCGCAGCCGTAAGCAGGCTGAGGAGTCCGAGCAGGAGTAACGCTCACTCACCCATCCCTTTGGCAGGTGGGATGTGATGGCCATGAGACTTGCGGACACTTTTCTCGTCCATCCACGTTCTTGCTTTGCCATTCTCTTTTCGGGGCAGGCTCCGCACTGGAGTCTGCCCCGTTCTTTTTGGATAACGCAGACAGCCTCCATCGTCCGATACGGGCGCGTTCGTCATCGCGTTTCTTGACTCGTATGAGGTTCGGTTTAAGGTCCGTAGGCGCACGCGCGGTGCGGACGGTGGAAGGCATTTGCGCCGCAACAAGCGCAAATAAGAATGCCCGGGGTTAGAGGCCCGGGCATTTAACAACACCGGAAACTGGTCGCCCGCGCTCCAAAGTACTTACGCGGGGTGCGTCGTTTCCTGTAGCTATTGTATCCCGAATCGCCCAGCCGATTCGGGACATTTTGAAAACGCAAACACGTCGGGCAAACCCGGACAATGCGGCCAGGCTCCGCTGGATGAGGAACCGTGTTTGTAACTATCGAACAAATGTTTGTCAAAATCGCGTTTACCAGCTGCGGGTGCATACGCTCGCAGTAAAATACCCTTGCGACGCATCCCGTGCGCGGGCGGCCGACGACTCGATCGGAGGTCCCCAAATGCTGAAATTCCTTAACGCGCTCGCCGCCCTCGCGGCGGTGGGCGCGTTCGTCATCGCGTTTCTTGACTCGTATGAGGTTCGGTTTAAGGTCCGTAGGCGCACGCGCGGTGCGGACGGTGGAAGGCATTTGCGCCGCAACAAGCGCAAATAAGAATGCCCGGGGGTCGGATCCCGGGCATTTAACAAAACCAGAAAACTAGGCCGCCCGCGCTCCCAAACATTTACGCGGGGTGCGTCGTTTTCTATTGATATTGTATCCCGAATCGCCCCGCCGATCCGGGACATTTTGAAAACTCAAATGCGGGCTTAGCCTTGACTGGACGGAGCGGTCTAGCTGCGTTGTTCGGCGCGGAAGCTCGCTAATCGGCTATTATTTGTTTAGACAACTTGAGTTGTAGAGGAGTGACCGGCGATGGTGCAGGGCGCCAAACATATGAAGAGCAATAACGCCGCGGACAACGGTGGCTCAAACCCTCAGCCCAAACCTCAACCAAAGCCCAAGCGCCGTCGCAAGCGGCTGCCGCGCTGGGCCGACCGGCTCATCACCATCGTCATCATCCTTATTGGCGTGGGCCTTATGACCTGGCCGTGGATCTTGGACCGGCTCGAAGCCTCGGGCGTGTTTAACCAGATCAGCACCGTGTCCAGCACCGTTGACGCGCTGTCTGCCGAGGAGCGCGAGCGCATCCTGCTCCAAGCTCGCTCCTTTAACGAGCAGCTGGCGGGCGAGACCACCGAGCTTCCCGCCGACCAGATCGAGCCCTACGCTCAGCAGCTCATCTTTGACCGCGACCCCATGATGAGCTGGGTCGAGATCCCCTCAATCGACGTGAGCATGCCCATCTACCACGGTACGAGCGAGGAGGTCCTCATGGCGGGCGTCGGCCATCTGGAGGGCACGAGCCTGCCGGTGGGCGGCACCTCGACGCATTGCGTGCTCACCGCGCACTCGGGCATGCGCAACCTGAGCATGTTCGACGACATCCACTCGCTGGAGCCCGGCGACCTGGTGCTGCTGCACACCATGAACAAGACGCTCGCCTACAAGATGGTGGACTCCGAGGTCGTGCTGCCCGAGGAGATGGAGTCGCTGACCATCGAGCCCGGCGCCGACAAGGTAACGCTCGTCACCTGCACGCCCTACGGCGTGAACGACCATCGCCTGCTGGTGCATTGCGTGCGCACCAAGTACAGCAAAAAGGACGTCGACAAGCAAAAGTCGCTGGCCGGCCGCCACTGGGGCAAGCGCGAGTTTGCCGTGCTCATCGTGGTCGTGGCCATTGTACTGTTGCTGCTGGACATCGTGGTCCACGCGGTCCGCAAGCGCCGCAAGGCCAAGGCCTCGGCATAAGACATTCTCCAGAACCACCACAAAGGGGACAGGTACCTTTGTGGTGGTCGGGGGCTTCCAAACCATCACAACATTCGATGAAAATTTCGATTTTGACGATAAGCGTCGAATGTTGTGATGGTTTTCGTTGTGGGCGGCGCGGTTTTCGCTATGGGCGAGACGGTTTTCGTTGCGGGCGGCGCGGTTTTCGCTATGGACGGTGCGATTTCGTTGCAGAACCGCCAGCCCGACGCCTGCCAGCCCGCCGCCCTCGTTACGTTTTCGCTGCATTTGGGTAAAGCACCTGCTCCAAGCGGCGTTGCCTTGTATACTAGAGCGGTTTAACTGTTATGCGGAAGGGAGCGCCTATGGCACTCAGCGAGAAAGACGTGCGCGGCATTGCCGAGTACGCAAAGATCGCACTGACCGATGACGAGCTCACCCAGATGACGTCCTACCTGAACGACGCCGTCCAGATGCTCGAGCCCGTCTTGCAATATGACTTGCCCGACGTGGAGCCCACGTTCCATCCTATCGGAAGCCTGTCCAACGTGATGGGCGATGGCCTGCGCGAGCCCGAGCGCGACCTGCCGCTCGACGTCGCGCTCGAAAACGCCGGCAGCGCGCGCGACCGCTACTTCCGCGTGCCGTCCATTTTGGGAGAGGGGGAGAGCGAGTAATGGCGCTAAGCTTCGATTCCCTTACCGCCGCCCAGATCGCCGCGGGCGTTGCCGCCGGCGACTTTACCGCTACCGAGGTGGCCCAGGCCTCCCTTGCCGCCATCGAGGCGCGCGAGGGCGGGGTCCAGGCATTCCTGCAGGTGGCGCCCGAGCTTGCGCTTGAGGCCGCTGCGCGCGTGGATGCCGACCGTGCCGCAGGCAAGCCGCTGCCCCCGCTCGCGGGCGTGCCGCTGGCCATTAAGGACAACATGAACCTCGTGGGCACGCGTACCACCTGCGCTTCCCGCATGCTCGAGAACTACCAGAGCGTCTACACCGCCACCTGCGTCCAGCGCATGATCGATGCCGGCTGCCTGCCCATGGGCAAGGCAAACATGGACGAGTTTGCCTTTGGCAGCTCCACCGAGAGCTCGGCGTTCCACCGCACCAATAACCCCTGGGATACCGAGCGCGTGCCCGGCGGCTCCTCGGGCGGCTCCGCTGCCGCCGTCGCCGCGGGCGAGGTCGCGCTCTCGCTGGGCTCGGACACCGGCGGCTCCATTCGCCAGCCGGCGTCGCTGTGCGGCGTGGTGGGTTTTAAGCCCACGTATGGCGCCGTGAGCCGTTACGGCGTGGTTGCCTTTGGCTCGTCGCTCGACCAGGTGGGGCCATTTGGTCGCACGGTCGAGGATGTCGCGCTGGCCATGAACGCGCTTACTGGCGCGGGCCACGATCCGTACGACTGCACCAGCCAGGATTGCGCCGTCGACTTTACCGAGCATCTCAACGACAGCATCGAGGGCAAGCGCGTGGGCATCATCCCCGCGTTTATGGAGGCCGAGGGCCTGACGCCCGAGGTCAAGGCCGCTGTTCAGCGCGCCGCCCAGGAGCTGCAGAACCAGGGTGCCGAGCTCGTGGAGGTCGACCTGCCGCACCTGGACGCCGCCATCGCCGCCTACTACGTCATCGGCCCGGCCGAGGCATTCTCCAACCTGGCCCGCTTCGACGGCATTCGCTACGGCTATCAGGAGGAGGGCTGCGCCAACCTGTCCGACCAGAGCTCGCTTTCGCGCGCCCACGGCTTTGGCGCCGAGGCCAAGCGCCGTCAGATGCTCGGCGCCTACCTGCTGAGCTCGGGCGTGTACGACAAGTACTACTACGCTGCGCAAAAGGCCCGCACGCTCATCACGCAGGACTACGACGCCGCGTATGCCAAGGTGGACACCATCCTCATGCCCGCCTCGCCGCGCACGGCCTTTAAGTTTGGCGAGATTAGCGACCCCACGCAGATGTACCTCTCCGACCTGTACACCATCTCGCTCAACATTTGCGGCAACGGTGGTATCTCGGTGCCGCTGGGCCTGGGCGAGGATACTCAGCTGCCCGTTTCTGCCCAGCTGGTGGGTCCGGCGTTTAAGGACCGTCAGCTGCTCACGTTTGCCCGCGCCCTGGAGCGCGGCTTTGCCGATACCGCCACGGGTGCGCCCGCGCTTTCCGTCGCGCCCGATTTTGCCGGGAAGGGAGGCGAGCTGTAATGAAGGAGCTTTCCGAGGTCCTGCAGGATTGGGAGGCCGTGATCGGCCTGGAGATCCATACCGAGCTCACCGCACTCGATACCAAGATGTTCTGCAACTGTAAGCTCAGCCACGATGACGAGCCCAACGCCAACGTGTGCCCGGTGTGCCTGGGCCTGCCCGGCGCCCTGCCGGTGCCCAACAAGCGCGCCATCGAGAGCATCGTCAAGGCCGGTCTCGCCACCAACTGCGAGATCCAGCGCCACTCGATGTTCTACCGCAAGCACTACTTCTATCCCGATATGGCCAAGAACTTCCAGACCACGCAGGGTCCGGTCGCCTTTGCCATGTACGGCCATCTGGACCTGGACGTGACCGGTCGCGGTGCCGCCGAGCGCCCCGATTGCGCGTTTGGCGAGGCCGAGGCCCAGAGTCTGGCGAGCGCCTCGGCCAACGCCGAGGGCCTGTCCACGTCCATGACGTCGACCATGCGCGAGGGCAATCAGCGTGCCGGCCACCTGGCCAGCTATGATGCGTCCAACCTGCAGATGCCCGAGCGCCGCGAGGACGGTTCCTACACGGTGCCCATTCGCATCCTGCGCATCCATATGGAGGAGGACGCCGCCAAGATGGTGCACGTGGGCGGCGCCGAGGGCCGCATTACCGCTGCGGCCGAGTCGCTCGTCGACTACAACCGCTGCGGCACGCCGCTCATCGAGCTCGTGACTGAGCCCGACTTGCGCACGCCCGAGGAAGCGCGCCTGTTTATGGAAAAGCTCCGTCGCATCTTTGTGACGCTGGGCATTTCGGACTGCTCTATGGAGAAGGGCTCCATGCGCTGCGACGGCAACGTGTCGCTGCGACGCCGCGGCGAGACCAAGCTGGGCACCAAGACCGAGCTCAAGAACCTTAACTCGTTTAAGAGCCTGCACGACGGTCTTGCCTACGAGATTTGCCGTCAGGCCGAGGTGCTCGAAGAGGGCGGCATCATCTATCAGGAGACCCGCCACTGGGAGCCCAGCCGTAAGCGCACCGTGGTCATGCGCGTGAAGGAGACGGCCGACGACTATCGTCTGTTCCCCGATCCAGACCTGGCGCCGTTCGATCTGGACGACGAGTTCATCGACCGCTGCCGTGGCGAGATTCCCGAGCTGCCCGATGCCAAGCGCGCCCGTTTTGAGGCCGACTTTGGCATTAAGGCGGCCGACGCCGAGCAGATTGCCGGCGACCCCGAGTTTGCCGACTTCTTTGAGGCCGCCGCTGCCGGTATGGCCGGCAAGGAGGCTCAGACGGTCGCGAACTTGCTGGTCAACGAGATGATCGCCTACCTTAAGGGCGCAGGCGTCTCGCTGGCCGAATCCGGCATTGCGCCGGCTCAGGTGGCAGCTCTTGCCAAGCTGCTGGCGACCGATGCCATCAGCTCCAACCAGGCGCACGAGGTCTTTGAGGCCATGGCCCAGACCGGCGACGACCCCAACAAGATCGTCGACGAGCGTGGTATGCGTCAGGTGAGCGATGCCGGCGCGCTGCAGCCGATTGTGGACGAGGTGCTGGCGAACTGTGTCGATCAGGCGCAGCAGTATCGTGACGGCAACCAGAAGGTCATCGGCTTTTTGGTGGGCCAGTGCATGAAGGCGAGCCGCGGCAAGGGTAATCCGAAGCTCTTCAACGAGTTGCTGAGAACGTCGCTCTCGTAAGCGGGAACCCGGGAGCCCCGGCAGGGCGGGTGCTTCCTCAAAATTTCGAACAGTCCTGCGCAAGACGAAGGCCACATTAAGTGGCCTTCTTTGCGTGCGGAACTCATTTTGAGCAAGCACCCGCCCTGCCGGGGCTCCCGGGTTCTGCGACGACTCGGCCGTTCGGGTCAGGCGGGCTGATAGGAAAGATGGTGACGGAGGCGCAAAATGCGCCTCCGCCTTTTGAATGTGATGAAAGTGTGGCGAAATGAGCTTAAAACTTCCGTAAATGTGATAAATGTCACGTTTTACCTAGGGTAAAATGTGATAAATATCACGTTTACGGAAGTTTCTTTGCGGGAGGTTCGGTCATGCAGCGAGATATCATTGCCAAGCTTAACGCTTGGAAAGCGTCAGAATATCGTAAGCCGCTTATCCTTAAGGGGGCGCGCCAGGTTGGAAAGACGTGGGCGCTTAAGGAGTTCGGCCGAACCTCATACATCAATTTTGTGTATCTGACGCTCGAGGAGCCGTCACCTGGGGTACAGAGCGAGTACGCTCAGTTTTTCGAAGGTACGCGCGATCCTCGACGGATCATCTCAAATCTTTCTCTGGCACTTGGACAGCCTATCGATCCCGGCGAAACGCTGCTTATTATTGATGAGATCCAGGATTGTCCTTCTGCAGTCGGCGCCCTTAAATACTTCTGTGACGAGGCCCCCGAGTATCACGTCGCATGCGCAGGGTCTTTGTTGGGCGTTCGCTTGTCCCGTGAGACCAGCGCTTTTCCGGTGGGAAAGGTCGAGTTCATGGAGATGCGCCCCATGAGCTTTTCCGAGTTTCTGAAAGCCGAGGGCGCTGCAAACTACGACGAATACCTTGGCGGCCTGGATCAGATCGAGACAGTGCCCGATTTCTTCCATGTCCGTCTCGTCGAGCATCTTCGTCGTTATTTTGCATGCGGCGGCATGCCAGAGGCTCTTGGCCGGTGGACGGAGACGGGCGATATCGTTCAGGTCGATAAGGTGTTGTCTGATCTCTTGGATTCCTACGAGCGCGATTTTGCCAAGCATGGTGGCCGTGCGCAGTTCGCCAAGCTTTCACAAATATGGAACTCGATTCCAGCTCAGTTGGCGCGCGAGAACAAAAAGTTCGTTTGGGGTGCGGTGCGCGAGGGGGCTCGTGCTCGAGAATACGAGGATGCTCTGGAATGGCTTGCCGATGCTGGGCTCATCACGGCGGTTCGCCTTAATGCTGCCGGTGGTGTGCCGCTCTCTGCGTACGATGACCTCAAGGCATTTAAAGTCTACTGTCTTGATGTCGGCTTGCTGCGCCGCATGGCAAGGCTGGATGCGTCCGCTTTTGCCATCTCGGATGCGCTATTTTCTGAGTTCAAAGGTTCGTTCGCCGAGAACTATGTGCTTCAGGCATTACTTTCACAGTTAGATGCTGCTCCGCGTTATTGGACAAACGAGAAGCCGAAGCACGAAGTCGATTTTTTGATTCAAGTCGGAAACGAAATCGTTCCCGTCGAGGTCAAATCGGGAGAGGTCGTTCATTCCAAGAGCCTTAAGTACTATGCCGACAGGCATGCGGAGACGACTCCATTGAGGGTCCGCTACTCACTTAAGAACCTAAAGCTCGACGACGGGGTGCTCAACATTCCGTTGTATTTGGCTGATCGATCTGTCCCTCTTATCAAAAAGGCGCTTGATTGTGCACATCTTGACGTTTAGATCCTGGGTGAGCTGACGGGCGGCGGCTAATTAATCGCTCCGTTACGGCCAGGGAGCTTGGGCCTTAGCAATGCTTGCTTCGCCAAGTGGTGGGGGTGGTGCCGGTGTGTTGCTTGAAGGCTTGGGCGAAGGCGGCCTGTTGAGGGTAGCCTAGACGCTCTGCCACCTGCGCTATCGTGAGCGCGCTATCGGCCAAAAGGTCCTGTGCTCGCTCCATACGGCGTCTGCGAATGTAGGCGCCCAGGGATTCGCCAGTTTGGGCCTTAAAGGTGGCACATAGTTTGGAGCGGCTTGTGTAGAGCCTCTCGGCCACCTCGTTGATACCCACGCGTCTGCCTTTGTCGAGCGAGCGCTCAATCATTGCCGTTGCTTCTTCGGCAATGGTTATGCTGACGCGTGTGTCTGCCGCCTGTCGCGCCTGCTTGTGGGCCGCGCGCGAACAGGCGAGCTCCGCGACCATGGTCTCCACGATGCCCTGCATATAGACGTGTCCGCCTACGGTGTGGGCGCGGTCCTCGTTAATCCGGCGCAGCGTGTGGCAGATGGCAGACGTCGCTTCCTCGTGCCATGGCTCGGCAAACGCCTCAAAGATCCCCGCGAACTCGGTGGGATAGCGGTGCTCCAGTTCGTCAAAATATCCAGGCAAAAAGAGCACCGAGCGCGAGTGATAGAGCTGCCCCGCAAACAGTGGGCTTAATTCCTCGCCACAGCTATCTTGGATAAAGCTGCAAACGGCATTGTTTGGCCACGGTCCATGCAAGGGTTTAATGTTCGCGGGCGTTATGCCAGCCTCGGGCATGCATGTAAGTGTAGGCGCGCTGACCTCGCTCACGCAGGCGTATGGCTCGGGTGTGTATTCGGCCAGGTACATATCGTGCGTCGGGGTGATGAAATGCTCCATAACGATGCAGGTGGGGGAGAGGGGCATGATCCATGCGCGTCCGTGCGCCCGATCGTTTGCCACCTCGCCGGTAAAGACAGCGCCCTTGCCGGAAAGCTCCAGGCCAAACTGCTCAAACTGCGGTGCGTAGAGCTCGGTTATGTTGGTCGCGGCCCGATGCATTTTCGAAAGCGTCCCCTTCCTTTGCAGAAACATCCACGCCTGGCTCGATTGTGTGCCTTGGCTAACATATCAATGATAAGTTGATTACGGTTAACTCTCAAGCCGTTAGAAAGGAATCTCATGGCAAAGGGATCAAAAAGGGAAGGCGGCGGTATCGGCGAGCTACTTGCATATGCCGGCGACCGTAAATTCCTAACGTATTTGGGCATGGCGCTCTCGGCGCTCTCGCAGCTGCTGGGCTTTGGCCCGTATGTGTGCATCTGGTTTGTCGCGCGAGACCTTATCGCTGTGGCGCCTAACTGGAGCGAAGCCACCGATATCGCGATGTATGGCTGGTGGGCCGTGGGTTTTGCCCTGGCAAGCATCGTAGTGTATTTCGCAGGCCTCATGTGCACGCACCTGTCTGCGTTTCGCTGCGCGTCCAATATCCGCAAGACTGCGAGCGAACACCTGCTTAAGCTGCCGCTTGGCTACTTTGACATGCACGCCACCGGTGAGCTGCGCCGTATTGTAGACGGATGTGCCGCCTCCACCGAGACCCTGCTTGCGCACATGCTGCCCGATATCGCCGGCGCCACCGCCATGGTCGCAGGTCTGCTCGTGCTGCTTTTCGCCCTCGATTGGCGCTTGGGCGCGGCATGCCTTATCTCGGTTGTCGTTTCGTTTGGCGCCATGGCCACCATGATGGGCGGCAAGGGCGCCGAGTTTATGAAGGCCTACATGGGAGCGCTGGTCAAGATGAACAAGACCGGCACCGAATACGTACGCGGTATTCCCGTGGTCAAGGTGTTTCAGCAGACGGTCTACTCCTTTAAGGCCTTCCACGATGCGATTGCCGAATACGCCGATATGGCACAAAACTATTCGGGCACGTTCTGCCGAGGCCCGCAGGTACTCAACCTTACGGCGCTCAATGGTCTTGTGGCATTCCTGCTGCCCGTGGCGTTGCTGTTGGCACCGGGCGAGACGGACTTCGCGCATTTTATGGCAAACTTCACGTTTTACGCGATATTTTCGGCCGTGGTACCGACGGCCATGACCAAGCTCATGTTTGTGGGCGAGGCCTCTCAGATGAGTGCCGATTCGCTGGCTCGCATCCGAAGCGTCATGGATTCCAAGCAGCTCTCCGTGCCCGCCCAACCCAAGCACCCTGCCGGCAACGACGTGCGATTTGAGGATGTGAGCTTTACCTATGAGGGCGCCGAGGCGCCTGCCGTCAACCATGTGAGTTTTAGCGTTTCCGCGGGGAGCACCCTCGCCCTGGTGGGTCCTTCGGGCGGCGGAAAGTCAACCTGCGCAAGCCTGATCCCGCGTTTTTGGGATGTTTCCTCGGGTCGAGTGCTCGTAGGCGGTGTGGACGTTCGCGATATGGATCCCCACGAGCTTATGGACCAGGTCGCTTTCGTGTTCCAGACCAACCAGCTGTTCCGGCAAACACTTGCCGATAACGTGCGCGCCTCCAAGCCCACGGCCACCGATGACGAAGTACGTGCGGCCCTCTCCGCAGCTCAGTGCGACGACATTGTGGCCAAGCTCCCACAGGGCATCAACACCATGCTCGGCGCCGGCGGAGCATATCTTTCGGGCGGCGAGGTCCAGCGCGTGGCACTCGCCCGCGCGATCCTTAAAGACGCGCCTATCGTGGTGCTCGATGAGGCCACGGCGTTTGCCGACCCCGAGAACGAGGCGCTCATCCAGCGCGCCTTTAGCAAGCTGGCGGCGGGTCGCACGGTCATTATGATTGCGCATCGGCTCTCGACCGTAGTAGGCGCAGACCAAATCGTGGTGCTTAACCAGGGCAGCGTGCAGGAGTCGGGCACCCATGCCGAGCTGCTGTCCCAAAATGGCCTGTATGCCAAGATGTGGGCCGAGTACGAGCAGGCCGCGAGTTGGAAAATCACTGCTACGACCGCGGATGCCGCCGTCGCGAAGGGAGGCGAGGCCTAAATGTTCGCCTCATTCCAAAAGAAGTATTTCCTATCCGATAAAGGCATCGCCGGCGTAAAACGCGGTGTCTTCTGGACCGCACTCACCAATCTTATTACCATGGCCGGCATGGGCTTTTTATTCCTGGTTATGGCCGGCTTTGTCGAGCATCTCGCCAGCGGGGCTGACCTGCCGGATGCCCTGCCGATCGTGGGCGGCCTCCTGGTCTTTTTCGTGTTGCTCTTTGCCTCTAACTGGCAACAGTATTACTACACCTACTGCATCTTTTACGAGGAGTGCGGCAAGCAGCGTATGGAGATCGCCGAGCGCTTGCGCAAACTGCCGCTGTCGTTTTTTGGTCGTCGTGACCTGGCCGATTTAACCGAGACCATCATGGGTGACGTTCAGACTATGGAGCACGCCTACAGCCATGTGCTGGGAGAACTCTGGGGTGCCATCATCGCAAGTGCCATCGTGTTCGTGTCGTCGCTGTTCTTTTGCTGGCAGCTGGCGGTCGCGGCGTTTTGGAGCATTCCCGTGGCCTTTGCCGTGCTGTATCTGACACGCGGCCCCATGACCCCGGTGTTCGACCGCGTGCGCGCCGAGAAGGTCAAGGTCACCGAGGCGATCCAGGAGACGCTCGACTGCGTGCGCGAAATCCGCGCCACCAACCAGGAGGCCCATTATCTTGAGGGGCTCAACGCCGTGATCGATGCCGAGGAGCGCGAGACCACCAAGGGCGAGCTCGTCAACGGGCTTCTGGTCAACTCCGCCTTCTCCATTCTGCGTCTGGGCATTGCCACCACGCTGGTCACGGGCGCCACGATGGTCGCCTCCGGGCAGGTCGACTTTTTGGTGATGTTTGCCTTCCTGCTTATGGTGAGCCGTATCTACGCGCCGTTTGATCAGGCCCTTATGCTCGTGTCGGAGCTGTTTGTCGCCGAGTCGTCTGCCAAGCGCATGCGTTCCATCATGGAAGAGCCTGTGGCGCGGGGCAGCGAGAAATTTGAGTCCGTGGGCCACGATGTGGCGTTCGATCACGTGGCATTTGGCTATGGTGCGGGCGAGGACGGCCGCGCCGGCGAGAAAGTTCTTACCGATGTGAGCTTTACCGCCAAGGAAGGCGAAGTTACGGCGCTGGTCGGTCCTTCGGGTTCCGGTAAGTCTACGGTGAGCCGCCTGGCCGCGCGCTTTTGGGATGCCACCGAAGGCACGGTCACCGTGGGTGGCGTGGATGTTGCGAGCGTGGATCCCGAGGTGCTGCTGCGCGACTACGCCATTGTGTTCCAAGACGTGCTGCTCTTTGACGACACGGTAATGGGAAACATCCGCCTCGGGCGTCGTGATGCCACCGATGAGGAAGTGCTTGCGGCTGCGCGTGCCGCCAACTGCGACGAGTTTGTGAGCCGCATGCCGCAGGGCTATGACACCATGATCGGCGAGAACGGCTCCAAGCTGTCCGGCGGAGAGCGCCAGCGCATTTCCATCGCCCGCGCGCTGCTCAAAGACGCGCCTATCGTGCTGTTGGACGAGGCGACGGCGAGCTTGGATGTGGAGAACGAGACCGTGGTGCAACAGGCACTCTCCCGTCTGCTTGCAGGTAAGACGGTTATCGTTATTGCCCACCGTATGCGTACGGTGGAAAATGCCGACAAAATCGTTGTGCTCAAGAATGGCGTGGTTGCCGAACAGGGCACCCCGGCGCAGCTCAAGGCGGCAGGTGGAGAATTCGCCCGCATGGTTGCGCTGCAAAAGGAGGCGGCGGCCTGGCAGCTGTAGGAGTGTGACAAAGGGACAGTCCCTTTGTCATATTGAGTTCACCCCCATAGTTTCCAAAAAGTTAGCCGTTGTTGACCAAATAATTATACTAAACTAGTCTCAAAAGTGTGCTCGAGCAAACTTGTTTACTCGAGTGCTGAGGCACCGTGCCGCGTCCAATGCGGCAAAAGGGAGAAGCAACATGAAGAAGTCGACGTTCAATACCCTGCTTGTCGGTGGCGGTTTTCTGCTCGGCACGGCCGGCATCAAGCTGCTTACCAGCGCTCCGGTAAAGAATGCCTGCGTGCAGGGTATCGCGTGCGGCATGCGCATCAAGAATGGCTACCAGGACATGGTCGAGCAGGCCAAGGCTAATGTCGACGACATGGTTGCCGAGGCGGCCTACATCACCCAGAGCGAGGCCGCTGCGGACAAGGCAGCCGAGTAGCACTCCCAGGCACAAACTATGAGATTCTCGATTATCAGCGAGATCCCCGGCAGGACCCGCCTCCAGTTGGCGGGTCCTGTGCCAGAGAGCGATCTCGATGCGCTTCTAAAGCTCAGTGGCGAAATCGATGGCGTGCGCAAGGTGCGCGTCTACGGCCGCATCGGCCAGATGGCGCTCGAATATGACGAGCAGCGTCGTGCAGGCGTGCTCGATGCTCTGGGCGCACTCGACGCCCAGGCCATTGCCGACTCAAAGACGGGTTACGTGATGCAGCTTGAGCCACGCAAGCACAAGCTCGTTATGGATCTTGCCACACTCATCGGCGCCCACTATGCGCGCCGATGGATTTTGCCCACGCCCCTGCGTGCGGTGTTTGTCGTAGCCGGTTACATGACCTTTTTGCGCGCCGCCCTCCGTGAGCTCGCGCAGCCGCGCCTGACCGTTCCCGTGCTTGACGCGTCGGCCATCGGCATTTCGTTCGTCAAACGTGATGTCGACACCGCGGGCCAGACAATGTTCCTGCTCAACGTGGGCGAATTGCTCGAGGGCTACACCCGCGCCATGAGCGAAAACGAGCTCATCAACTCGCTGCTCGATGTGCCCGACAAGGCGCAAAAGGTCGTCGGCGACACCGAGGTAAGCGTTGCCGCGACCGAGCTTGAGCCCGGTGACTTGGTGGCCGTGCGCACCGGCATGTCCATCTGCATTGACGGCGTCGTCGAGCAGGGAAGCGCCATGGTCAACCAGGCGACCCTGACCGGCGAGCCGCTTGCCGTCGAGCGCAGCGCAGGCGACGACGTGTTCGCCGGAACCGTCGTGGAAGACGGCAGCATCTTGGTGCGCGTGCGCGCCAACACGGCTCAGACCAAGCTCCGCTCGATCGTCTCGCTCGTGCAGGCGGCCGACTCGCTCAAGTCCGAGGGCCAGTCGCACATGGAAGACCTCGCCAACAAGATCGTCCCGTGGAACTTCCTGCTCGCGGGCCTTGTTGCGCTTACCACCCGCAGCCTCATCAAGACCTCAGCGGCACTGATGGTCGACTACTCGTGCGCACTCAAGCTCACGGGTTCCGTTGCCGTCATGACCGCTATGAGCGATGCTGCCAAGATGGGCGTCATGGTCAAGGGCGCGAAGTACTTTGAGTCGTTTGCCAAGGCCGACACCATTGTGTTTGATAAGACCGGTACGCTCACCGAGGCGCAGCCGCGTCTTGCCTGCGTACTTACCACCGATGGCTGGAGCGAGGACGAGATCCTGCGCCTTTCCGCTTGCTTGGAGGAGCATTTTCCGCATCCGGTGGCGCGTGCTGTGGTCAATGCTGCACGCGAGCGTGGGCTCGAGCACCGCGAGCGCCATGCCGCCGTCGAGTACATCGTGGCACACGGCATCGCTTCGTCCATTGAGGGGCGTCGCGCCATCATCGGTTCCGCGCACTTTGTATTTGAGGATGAGGGTGCGCAGCTCGAGTCCGACATCAAGGAGCAAATCGAGTCCCAGATGCAGGGCCTGTCGCCGCTGTATCTGGCGGTTGATGGCAAGGTCGTCGGCGTGCTCGGTATCGAGGATCCGCTCAAGCCCGGGGTCCGTGAGGCCATCGCCGACCTGCATGCGCTGGGCGTCAAGCATGTCGTTATGCTCACGGGCGATTCGGAGCGCACGGCCGAGCGCATTGCGCGCGAGGCGGGTGTCGACGAGTTTAAGGCCGAACTGCTGCCCGAGGACAAGTACGCCTATGTGGAGCGCATTAAGCGCGAGGGGCGCCACGTTGCCATGGTGGGCGACGGCGTCAACGACTCACCGGCGCTGGGCCAGGCCGATGTGGGTCTGGCCATGGGCGGTGGAAGTGACATCGCCAAGGAGGTCGCCGACATCATCCTGACCGATACGGATCTCGCCGCGATCGTGCGCCTGCGCCGCATGAGTCAGGGCCTCATTGATCGTCTGACGAGCTCCTACTCTAAGGTGATGCTCACCAACTCGGCGCTCCTGGCGCTGGGTATTACCGGCATGATCACTCCGCAGACGTCGTCACTGCTGCACAACGGCTCAACGATTGCCTACAGCCTGAGCAACGCGAAGGCTTATCTGCGCTAGCAGACGTGTTCACCCACGTTATCTGGCCTGCGCCCAGACGACATCGGTGCCGTCTGGGCGCAGGCCTTTTGCATTTGAACATTTGCTAACTTCTCTATATAGTGTTGCTAGCAAGGCTAGCAATTGAAGGGAGCGAGATCGACGTGGGTGCTGTTAGCGGCATGGCGCAGGTGAACGTTCGCGTGGATCGCCAGGTCAAGGATCATGCGGAGGAAGTGTTGCGGCTTTCGGGCAGATCACTGCCCGAGCTTATCAAAAAGGTGGTGGCCAAGGTCGCGCAGGGTGGCGGGCAGTGTGAGGAAGTGCTGTCTGCCGTTGATGGCCGGCAACAGACTGTCGCGCACGATACTCCGTTCGCCGCGTCGTGGGCAGCGGCAGACCGGCTTTATACAGATTTGGGCATCGCTACGTCGCCCGTATCCGACGATCGCGGTTGGGACGCAATCTATTCCGACGCCATGGATGAGCATTATCGCCAAAAGGGGATGATCCAGTGAGTGGGGCGCCTCTCAAGATCATGGTAGACGCCAACGTATGGGTCGATTCGTTTTGCGTCGACCATGCCGAGTCGCTTGCCGCGCGTGCGTTTATTGGGCAGGCGACGGAGACGGGGGCGTTGCTGTTCTTTCCGGTGCATATCGCTAAGGACGTGCTGCACGTTGTCCAACACGAGCTGAAGCGTAGCGTTCTTGCTAGCGGGGGAGCGCTCGACGAGGCATCTGCCCGTGCGATTGGGGATGCGGCGCTGGCGTTTGTTCGGAACATGACCGAAAACGCCACGGCCGTGGGCGCTGATGCATCCGATCTGTGGCTAGCCGACAAATATCTGACGCTTCATCGCGATTACGAGGACAACTTGGTGCTTGCCGCATGCAAGCGCGCGCAGGTCGATTACTTGGTGACCAACGACCGTAAGCTGCTCGAACATGCCGATCTTGCAGCAAAGACCCCGCGCCAAATGATGCCGATTCTCGCGCTGGCCGAACGCGGCGGCGCGGCTATCGGTTGACGCGAACTGGTTGCGGGCCTCTTAGACGACGATACGCCAAGGGGCCCGCGTCTGCTATTTACAAAGCTCGGCCTTAATGGCGGGACTTTCTGCGAGCTGCTCGGCTGCGTTTTCGTCGGAGCTGTCGAGTGCTGCCAGGCTGCGGTAGACCCACTCGTTGACCTGGGTGTTCTTGACGCCTGCGGTCTGCATAAGGGCGCCTACCTCGCGGATTGCTGCGAGCAGATCGGCTTTGGGACCCGCGAGCTCGACCTCGATGCCGTGGTAGGCGGTCACACCGCGGTTTTCGCTCACGTGGTCGATAAAGCCCCCGACGGTCTCAAGCTGCTGGGCGAGAGCCGCATCATCGTCAGCGTTCAGCGCGACGAGTGCGTTCGATACCGTGAGGGCGGGATGTCCGCAGGGGACAAAGCCCTCGATGACGTCCATAGCTTCGGTAATGGTTGAGCCCAGGCCTGCGAGGGCATTGACGAGTTGCTGTTTGGTATCCATAACGATCCTTTCGATGGGTCAATTTTGCTTGGCGAAAATATACGTGACGCGATCGGTAGCAAAAGTGCGAAGTGCGGCGCACATTGGGGTCTTCACAGCTCGTGCATAGAACAGCTGTCCGCTTTCAGAACGTGGTAAGATAACACTCCACAAGCGGGGCTCGCTCCGTATGTTCCTTGAAAAGTCGACGGGTGTTGGGTGCTCGTGCCCAATGCTATCCAGACTTTCCCGACATTCGGGGGCGACTGGTTTCGACACGATAGCTCTGAGAGAGGAAGCAAGCCGAGGTCTCCTCGCCTCGTTAAACAGGGGTACCGTCAAATTGAATTGACAACAACTCTTCTTTTGAGCCTATGGCTCTCGCTGCTTAGTTTATAGCGGCGCGTCAACCCGGTGATTTCCCCGACACCGGCGCGACGTCATTTTAGGGGAATGCTCCTGCGCACGTAATCGGTATGGCGCAGGCTAAGACCGAACCGGTTAGGACGCCGCGAGCGTGTCGCTGCGCGCAAAGCGTCCGAGACAAAATCAGCGACTGAGCTTGGAGATGCCAATCAGGGGGCTTTCGTGGACCGGAGTTCGATTCTCCGCGCCTCCACCATAAGTAACAGGCAGGTAGATACTCATATCTACCTGCCTTTTTATTTATTGTCCGTACCGCGGAGAATCGAACTCTGTGCAGGGCGCGGGCGTAAAGAAAACGCGTAAGCGTTTTTAGCCCGCGGGCGAGGACGCCGGCAGGCGGCCGAAGCCGGTGCGGATTTGCGAAGCAAATACGCGGATTCTCCGCGCAATGCCCCAGCCCAGAACAGATGCGATGTTTATCGAATCTCAGCCTGCCATGCGCCGCATCAACGGAACCCCAAACCCGCGGAGAATCGAACTCTGTGCAGGGCGCGGGCGTTAAGCAAACGCTACGGCAACGCAGGGTGGGACGCGCTTTCCCAATGGCGGCCCAGGCGGAAAGTGCGTCCCGGAGTCCGCACTCAGACTGGGACGTGGTTTCCGGATGGCACATCAAGTGGAAACCGCATCCCGGAATCCTCATTCGGAATGGGATGCATTTTCCGGATGGGCTGTTGACGGAAAGCTCATCCCGGAATCCGCGCTCAGAACGGGACGCGCTTTCCCAACGGCAGTCCAAGCGGAAAGCTCATCCCGGAATCCCGTCTCAAACTGGGACGCGCTTTCCGCTCCATCTCCTCAACTCCAAAACCTATGCGCCCTCCATTCCAAAACTGGGTAGAAGAAAGCCAAAACGAAACAGCAGGAGGTCAACATGACTGCAGAAGATAAGGCAAAGAACGCCGGCAAGGTCGCGCTCGTCCTGGAGGGCGGTAGTTTTCGCGGGCAGTTTACTGCGGGCGTGCTCGACGTTCTCATGGAGGCCGGCGTCGAGATTCCGGCTGTCTACGGTGTATCGGCCGGCGCCCTCAACGGCGTGAACTATAAGTCGCACCAGATCGGCCGTGCCAACCGCATCAACCTGGCTTTCTGCAACGACAGCCGCTTCATGGGCGCCGCATCGTTTGCGTCCACGGGCTCCATTGTGGGTTACGACTTTATCTTCAACGATGTCCAGGACCGCCTAGATCCCTTTGACAACGAGACGTTCGACGCAAGCCCCATCGAGATGTACGCCGTCGCGACGGACATGCTCTTTGGAACCGCCACGTACCTGCCGGTCAAAAGCGCCGTACTTGACCTCGACGCTGTTCGCGCCTCGACGTCGCTGCCGCTGGTGACGCCGCCGGTCGAGATTGACGGGCACAAATACGTCGACGGCGGCGTAGCCGATTCGGTTCCTATCGAGCATGTGCTCGAGGAGGCGGGCTTCGACCGTGCGGTCGTCATCGTCACGCAGGACCGCTCGTACGAGAAAAAGCCCTACGAGTTTATGCCCGCCGCGCGCGCCCGCTATGCCGACTACCCCTATCTGCTCGAGGCTATCGAGACGCGCCACGACCGTTACAACATCCAGCGCATGCATCTGTGGAAGTATGAGCGCGAGGGCCGTGCGCTGGTCGTTGCTCCGCAAAAGCCGGTCGAGGTCGGCCATGTCGAGCACGATCCGGCAAAGCTTTTGGACCTGTATATCCAGGGCCGTCAGGAGGCAAAGCGCCTGCTTGCGGAAATCCAAGAGTTCGTTGAGCGCTAGCGACAGCGAACCCTCAAAAAAATGACAACAGCTAAAGAGCTGGAAAAATCACGGCTCGTGGATGACATGTGCAGAAACTCTGGTCGGAGTCAAAATACCTGTTGACTCGTACGGCGAGCGGGGTAATATGGACGGGTTACTTGCAGAGCCCCGTGAATCTCTGTAACAACACGTACTGTACATGGAGGAGTCTAAGTGATTTCGAAATCGACTCACTACGCCAAGCAGGGCGAGGTCCAGCGCAACTGGGTTCTCGTCGACGCCGATGGTGCTGTCCTGGGCCGTCTTGCCACCCAGATCGCAATGATCCTGCGCGGTAAGAACAAGCCCCAGTTCACGCCCAACAGCGACTGCGGCGACTTCGTTGTCGTCATCAACGCCGATAAGGTCCAGCTTACCGGTAACAAGGCCGACACGAAGACCTATTATCGCCACAGCGGCTACAACGGCGGCCTCAAGGCTGAGAGCTTCCGCCAGGCTATGGAGAAGCACCCGGAGAAGGTCATCGAGCGCGCCGTTCGCGGTATGCTGCCCAAGACTACCCTCGGCCGTGCCCAGATGACCAAGCTTAAGGTCTACGCTGGTGCCGAGCATCCGCATGCTGCCCAGAACCCCACGAAGATTGAGCTGGAGGCTTAAAGATGGCTGAGAACACCGTTGTCTACCAGGGTACCGGCCGTCGTAAGAACGCCGTCGCCCGCGTCCGTCTCGTCCCCGGCACCGGCAAGGTGACCATCAACAAGCGTGACGCCGAGCAGTATTTCGGCCGTCATCAGCTCGTTGAGAACGCCCTTGCTCCCTTCAAGGTGACCGACACTGCCGGTCAGTTCGACGTTATCGCTCTGTGCGATGGCGGCGGCATCTCCGGTCAGTCCGGCGCTCTGCGCCTGGGTATCGCTCGCGCTCTTCTGAACGCTGGCGACTACCGTGCTGACCTCAAGAAGGCCGGTTTCCTTACGCGCGATGCTCGCGTGGTCGAGCGCAAGAAGTACGGCCTCAAGAAGGCCCGCCGCGCTCCCCAGTTCTCCAAGCGCTAAGGTTTTATCTCCTTTCGAGATACAATGTACAAGCGGGGCCTGCCGATTGCTCGGCGGGTCCCGCTTTTCTTTTTCGACTAGGGTGGGCGGTTGCATATCGCCTGCTAGGGAAGGAGCAATCCTATGCCCCAGAACATCTTCGGTACCGACGGCGTCCGTGGCGTCGCCAACGCCGACCTCTCGTGCGACCTCGCGTTTCGCCTGGGCCGCGCGGCGACCAAGTTCCTTGGTCCGGATATCTGCATCGGCCGTGACACGCGCCTTTCGGGCACCATGCTCGAGAGCGCTCTGACCGCCGGCATTATGGCCGAGGGCGGCCGTCCGCACTGCTGCGGCGTCATCCCCACGCCTGCCGTGGCACTGCTCACCGTTCAGAACGAGCTCGACGGCGGCATCGTCATCTCTGCTTCGCATAATCCGCCGGAGTTCAACGGCATCAAGTTCTTTAGCCGCAAGGGTATGAAGCTTCCCGATGCTGTCGAGGAAGAGATCAGCGCCTGGGTCATGTCCGAGGAAGCCATGGCTGCCGACACGCTGCCGACCGGTGCCGGCGTGGGCCACATCATCAAGATGAAGGACGCTCGCAAGGCATACGTCGACCACGCCATCGATACGCTTGATGGCCTGAGGCTCGACGGCCTGGTCGTTGCCGTCGACTGCGGCCACGGTGCTTCTTGCCAGACCACGCCCGCCGCGCTGCAGCGCCTGGGCGCCACGGTCCATGCCATCAACACCGATTACTGCGGCACTGACATTAACGTTGAGTGCGGCTCTACGCACCTTGAGCCCCTGCGCGAGCTCGTGCTGCGCACCCACGCCGATATCGGCTTGGCCCACGACGGCGACGCCGACCGCGTGCTGTTCGTGGACAGCGAGGGCAATGAGATCGACGGTGACTACATCCTGGCTATCTGCGGTTCTGATCTCGCCGCTCGCGGCAAGCTCGCCAACTCCGAGATCGTCTCGACCGTCATGTGCAACCTGGGCTTCTCCATCGCTATGAAGGAGCAGGGCTTCGAGATGGTTCAGACCGCCGTGGGCGACCGCTACGTTCTGGAGCGCATGCTCGCGGACGGCGCCGTCATCGGCGGTGAACAGTCCGGCCACATCATTTTCCTGGAGCACAACACCACCGGCGACGGCTTGGTGACGGCTCTGCAGCTTCTGGCCGTGCTCAAGCGCACCGGTCGTACCCTCACCGATCTTGCCGGTATCATGAAGAAGTACCCGCAGGTACTCGTCAACGTGCATTCCGACAACAAGGCCGGTCTGGACGATTGCCAGCCCATCTGGGATGCCGTCGCTGCTGCCGAGAAGGAGCTTGACGGCCGCGGCCGCATTCTGGTGCGTCCGAGTGGCACCGAGCCGCTGGTCCGCGTGATGGCCGAGGCCGAGACGCACGAGCTGACCCAGCGCGTTGTCGACGACATCGTCGAGGTTGTCAAGCGCGAACTTCCCTAATGGTCAAAAACGGGTGCCAAGTGGTAAACTGTTAAGGTTATTTTGGTTGATCGGTATGTCCGAGGGGGAGCATGTTCACTAAAGTCCTAAGGTCTTTTGGTATGCGTGGTCGAGTCCTTACGCTGGATGCTCCCATCTCGGGCGACGTCATTCCGCTTTCCGAGGTAAACGACCAGACGTTTGCCACCGGCCTTTTGGGCCAGGGCGTGGCGATTCAGCCCACCGGAACGCGTGTGATTGCACCGGCTGATGCCAAGGTCGAGGCCATTTTTCCCACGGGACACGCTGTTGCGCTTAACACGGTCGATGGCTTGGACGTGCTCATCCACGTTGGTTTGGATACCGTTCAGCTCGAGGGCAAGCACTTTACCGTACATGCGCAAGTGGGTGACATCGTCCATAAGGGCGATGTACTCATTGAGTTCGATCGCGAGGCAATTGCTGCCGAGGGCTATGATGTGACGGTTCCCATCTTGGTGTGCAACTCCGTTGAGTTCTCGAGTATCAAGGGCTCCGTTGGCGTGCATGTCGAAGAGATGGACCAGCTCATCGTTGCTCGCGAGCGCTAGCAAGTGCACGTGGCCATTAGCCTACAATTCAAACACGTTTACGGAGGGCGCCCTTGAAAGAGGACGCCCTCCGTGGCAAGATGGGATTTGTCCGAAGCCAAACAGCTTCGGGTCACCGTGGACGGGCAGGGGCCTCGACGCGGCTAGACACGAGACACATACATTACGCGACCTCGCCCTGGTGGCCGCACACGTTGGTTGCGGCCGACGCGGGCCGCGGGCAAGTGCTTGTAAGGGAGCCTTGCCTCTCTTGTACGAGAAAGGACGCGTAATGAAGATCATTAAAGCTAAAGACTACGAGGATATGAGCCGCAAGGCCGCTAATATCATCTCGGCGCAGGTTATCCTCAAGCCCGACTGTGTGCTGGGCCTTGCCACCGGCTCCACCCCGATCGGTGCCTACAAGCAGCTCGCTGCTTGGTACGAGAAGGGCGACGTCGACTTTGCCGAGGTCAGCACCTACAACCTAGACGAGTATCGCGGCCTTTCGCACGACGATCCCCAGAGCTATCACTACTTCATGCGTGAGAACTTCTTCGATCACATCAACATCGACCTTAACAACACGCATGTGCCCGACGGTTCCAACCCCGACGCCGCCGCTGCCTGCTCTGAGTACGACAAGATCGTCGCCGACGCCGGTTACCCGGATCTGCAGCTGCTCGGCATTGGCAACAACGGCCACATCGGCTTCAACGAGCCCGATGACCACTTCTCCAAGGGTACGCACTGCGTCGACCTCACCGAGAGCACCATTCAGGCCAACAGCCGCCTGTTCGACAGCATCGACGATGTTCCCCGTCAGGCCTACACCATGGGCACTCAGACCATCATGTATGCCCGCATGATCCTGGTCGTCGCCAACGGTGAGGCCAAGGCTCAGGCCGTGCATGACATGTGCTATGGTCCGGTTACGCCCGAGTGCCCGGCTTCGATCCTGCAGCTGCACACCAACTGCGTTGTCGTTGCCGACGAGGCCGCCCTTTCGCTCTGCGAGTAGCGCGAATCCTGCAGCTCGACATAGCCTTGCCTAAGGCCTCCGCTTTGCGGGGGCCTTTTTGCTATCCTTTTCTGCCCACTTGACCAAAATCTTGCCGCAAGCTTGACGAATGCCGGATGTCCAACAGCTTGATTCATTCCATACCAGATTCTATGCAAAAATGCCACTAGAAGGTCGTAGACGGTAGCGGGTGCTAGGCGAGTTGAATGACATGGCTGAACCTTGTTCATCTGCGTTACACTGCCGCTTAGATGGGACAAGCTGACAAGCTCATTTACCTGCTTAAAGACCGATTAGTCGGGGGATTAATAACAATCGGCCCTCGCTGTACAAAAACTTGCCGCTTGCGTACCAAAAGACAACCTAAAACACAAGGTCGCTCTATTCATAGCGCGGCTTGTATGGTCTTGCGGCTACAGTGTCCATACGGTCGAGTTGAGGAGCGGGCATGGTAAACGATTTGAGCGGTATAGACGACCTCGAGCTGATGCCGTTAGGCGGAGGCTATATGGTGCGACGCGAACGCTTGATGAATGAGCTTATCGCCAAGGGCCGAAAGGCCGGCATCGTGGTTCTTTATGCGCCCGACGGGTTTGGGAAGACCTCGGTGCTGCTGCAGTACACCCATGAGGTTAAATGCGACCCGACGCGAGGCCCCGTGCGGATTATCGAGGCCGATCGCGCCACTGGGCGCGAGGTGTTTATGCAGCTCGAGGTGGTTACCGAAGAACTCAAAGACAAACCGCACTCCCTTATCGCAATTGATAATGTGCCAAACCTCGATCAGCACGATACCGAAGACCTCATCGACAGGATTCGCGGCCTGCGCGCTATGGGGGTAGGGGTCTTTATTTCCTGCCGTCCTTCAAATCGTCAGCTGATTCACGGGCTGGGCGATTCGGTTAAGATCAATGCGCAGATGCTCAAGGTGCATGCCTATGAGTATTCGGCGTGGGCATCGGCGTTTTCGATCAGCACATCGCTCGACTTTTATCAGCTCACGCAGGGCGTGCCCGAGCTCGTTTCGGCATTGCAGACGGGTCTGTATGGCCAAGGCGACGTAGCCGGTCTGCTCGAAAATGAGATTGTCAACGTATATGGCGCGGCACTTGTCGATCTGGCTTCGCTCGACAATAATGCGCTGTTTTGCGTGGCATGTCTCATGGTTTTGATGGGCGAGGGTAATATCGCAGAACTCGAGGCCTGTGGGGTAAGGCTGTCGATGGTCGACCAGTCCTACTTTGTACGCGACTACCCGATCTTTGGCTTGGACCCCGCCGAGCGGAGTTTTACGTGTCTGGGCACGGAGGATAACGGACGCTTGCGTTTGCGTAAGTTGGTGGCCGAGGTTCGCCCCGAACTTGTTCCGAGGGCGGCCCGGATTTTGCTTAAGGCGGGCCGATGCGATGCGGCGATGGGCCTGGCGGACGCCTTTTTGGACCGTGAGGCGGTTCTTGAACTTGCTGGGCAGTATGGGGTCGATCTGGCTCTGACGGGGCACGGGGCCGATATCTGCCGAGCAGCGCTGGGCACGATCGGTGCCGACGATCCGGCTCCAGAGCCAACGCCTGCCGAGGCACTTGGCGTATATCTGGCAGCGGTCAGCGTGTCCAATACAAAGCTCGCCCGCTATATGGCATCGGTTATCGAGCGCGGGGGCGAACGGGCGGCCTGCGAAATAGATCCTGTTTCATGGAGGGTGGCCCAGACACTGACGGCTGTTTGCTATGGGGACAACGGGCTTGGGCTTCCTGCGAACCTGGCCGTGCCAGAAATCGAGACATCCCATACCGCACTCGATATGTTGTCTGCGCATATCGAGGTCAAGCGCTGCCTGACCGAGCAGGGAGATGACGGCGGCGTTCTACAGCAGCTCAAAACGAGCAGGGCCTACGACTGCGAGCTCGACATCGCGGGGATTGTTATACAGGCCGATAGCATGCTGGTGGAGCTCTTTGACGGGTCGTTTGCGGGAACCGACGAGCGCGACGACGAGATGACGGTGGTGCGGGAGGCGCTCGACGTACGTGGGCTTAAGGCGATGGCTATCTGGGTGCGCATGGTGTTGGCGGCGCGGCGGCTCCTTTCCGGCTTGCCGGTAACCGACGACGCGGCGTTCAACGAGCTCGATCGTTTTGCCGTGCGCATGCGCGACAACCAGATTCAGCTGTTTGGCCTGTTGCTAGAAGGCTGGCAGTCGCTGGCAGAGGGACGGCCGGTTAATGCAAAGTTCCGTGCGGTCCAAGTGCTCAAACTTGCCGAGGAGTCGATTGCGTACATGCGCGATAACGCATTGCTGCTGGAGCGCGCGGCGTATCTGCGTAACACCTCGATGGTTTCGGTACGCGAGGAAGCGGAGCTACTCGATATAAGCCAGACGCAGGTTGGTGGCGCAGAAGCCTGGATGGTGGCGCTGCATTTGGCCTGTGCGGGCCGAGACAGTGACCTTGCAGCCTGGATGTCCATGAATCGTGCGGGGATTCTAGAGCCATCGTATCGGCTCTTTGCGCGCCTTGCCATGCATTGTCTGGGCGAGCCGGCGGGCAGGATACGCAAGAAGCTTCCCGTGCGCGAGCTGTCGCGGTACTCGCTGCGCGACGATTTGGAAGGGGAGGGCAAGCGCCTGTTCCAGGCCGGCGAGGTTGAAGCGGTTGATACCATCGACCATATCGAGATTCGCATGTTTGGTGCGTTTCGCGCCGAGCGCGACGGGTTTCCCATCACGGACAAAATGTGGCGCCGCAAGAAGGCGGCGACACTTGCCGAGCGGCTTGCGCTGGGCATGGATGCGCTCGTCGATCGTGAGACGCTGGCCATGGAGCTGTGGCCCCATGCCGAGTTCAATAGCGCCCGCAATAACCTGTACTCGACGATATCGCGCTTGCGGTCGGCTTTGGGGCCGACGCCGGATGGCAAGTCGTGTGTGCTCATCCAAAATGAATGCATCGGACTCAACGGCGACTACGTCAAGACCGATGTGCGGCTGTTTGACCAGATAAGCCGCGAGATTTTGGGAAATCGCACGGGTGCGCGCGGGCCCCATTTAGTTGAGCTGTGCCTTAAGATTGAGCAGCTTTATGCCGGACCGCTGTATGTTCCCAATGGCTGTAATCCCACCTACTTTTTGCGCATGCGGCGCATTATGCAGTCAAAGTACATCGATTGCATGATTAAGGGAGCAAATGCCGCTCTAGAAGAAAACGATCTGCAGTCGGCGATTTGGCTGGCGGAGTCGGGGCTTCGACAGGAAACGGCGCGTGAGGATATGGTGCGCTGCGCCATGCGCGTCTACAGTGCGGCGGGGCGGCGGCGCGATATCGTCGAGCTGTACAGCGGGCATATGCACCACCTGAGGGAGCAGGTCAATGGCGTGCCCGAGCCCGAGACGCGGCGCCTATACGAGCGCTTGGTGGAGGGGCGGCTCAATCGCGTGCTGGTCGAGCGATAAAAAACGGGCACCCGAAGTACTTGGGCACCCGTAAGCTTGCTATGTGTTGGCTCGCCGGATCATTGGCTCTTAGACGAGCTTGATCTTCTCGATGTCCTTGCGCGAGGACTCGCGATACAGCGAGAACTTGCGGCCGATAACCTGAACGACCTCGGCGTGGCAGCGCTCAGCGAGCTCTTCGGCGGCTTCGCGGGCGGAAAGGCTGGAGCCATCGAGCACGGAGCACTTAACGAGCTCGTGCTTCTCCAGGTAGGCGACCGTCTGCTCGACGGTGCCCTCGTTGACATCGGACTTGCCGATGATGATGGCGGGGTTGAGGTGATGGGCCATGCTGCGAAGCTGCTTGACCTGGGCTCCTGTCAGTGCCATGGGTTCTCGCTTTCTATGTATGGGGCGCCCCGCGACGGGGCCTTAATCTACGTGAGCTGTCCCACGATAGCGCAGGAACGGCGTGGTGTGGAGCGCGTTTGCCCAGTTCAAAAAGAATGCGGATGCCGAGTGAGTGGGCGGTGCGGGCTGCGAACAGGCTATGAGCTGGGCGCAGAGACCGGCTCCCATGCAATAAACGCCCAACGAACCTTACGGATATGGTCGAGCATATAGCGCCCCTGCGGCACGCCCTTGGGGCCCGGCTCACCGGCATGGGGGTTCTCAATCATGTGTTGAGCGATGTAGTCGCGCAGACGGCCGACCTTATCCTCGTTGCCATGCTCGAGCATGCGGGAAAAATCTGCTACGCCCGCTTCAAGGTTATCGAAGGTATCGCGACGAGGCGATTCAAAGTATGTAACCTGCGGCAACGCACCCATCTGAATGAGGATGTTGAAGGCGTACACAAAGCCATTACTGCAGGTAACCGAGGCGCCAATGGCGTTCATCAGGTGCAGATCATAGCGCGGGCTGGAGTTGGCGACCATCGTGACAGCACAACGCCGACGAGCCGTACGATCAAGCTTGGCAAGCGCGCCTTTTAGGTTGGTCGTCGTAACCGACCGACTGGCAAAGGCAACATCTACCGCTTTTGCGATCGGTCCAACCAAATACCAGTCATCATCCCAAGCAAGCTCAAGCGGCGTAATAAGATCTTCGAGCCCGTAATACTCAATGCCGGCATCAAGCGTGCCCAACATGGCAGGAGAGAAGTCGGCAGCAATCACGGAATGCCCAGCCTGAGCAAGCGGAATAGCAATCGACCCAGCCCCACACCCCATATCAAGCACCGACTCACCAGGCTTCAACGCCAACAGCTTTATAAAATCCCGAGCATAAGGGGCAGTCTCCAACGGCCGAAAATGCCGAGCCCTTTTATCCCACTCAAAAGAATCATCAGCCCGTCGCCGACCAGCTTGCAGGCGCATCCATTCGCCATTCCAATCCGCAGCAAGCAGCTCAGAACGATTCTCCCCATCAACCACGGGCCAACCTCCTAGCAACAAAAAAGCGACTCCTCCCAAAAGAAGAGCCGCAACCAGCATATATCAGAAAGAACCGTTCCAACGCCAAACCGCCCTCACAACCAAGGCGGGCAGGAGCGAAGCGACTGCCATACGGGATAGAACCCAACTGAGGTCCCGTTGTGCGGGAGCCCCGGGGAGGGCAAATATATAAGGTCGATCGCGAGTTCCGCACGAGCCGGAGAGCACTTAATGTGCTCTCCGTGCGAGTCAGGACTGTCCGAGCAGGCGACCTTATATATTTGCCCTCCCCGGGGCTCCTCGCCCGAACCCCTCAGCTAGTTCTTGAGCGAGTTCAGCGGTGCCGGGAAGCGTCCGCCACGGTGGGCAAGCACGGTGCCGGCGTTGGGGTTCACCGGCATGATGGGCGCACGGCCGAACAGGCCGCCGTACTCGACGCAGTCGCCCACGCCCTTGCCAATGGCGGGAATCACGCGGACGGCCGTGGTCTTGTTGTTGATGACGCCGATGGCCATCTCGTCGGCGATGATGCCGGCGATGGTCTCGACCGGGGTGTCGCCGGGGATGGCGATCATGTCCAGGCCGACGGAGCACACACAGGTCATGGCCTCGAGCTTCTCGAGCGAAAGCGCGCCGGCTTCGACGGCGGCGATCATGCCGGCGTCCTCGGACACGGGGATAAAGGCGCCGGAGAGACCGCCCACGCTGGAGCTGGCCATGACGCCGCCCTTCTTGACGGCATCGTTGAGCATGGCGAGCGCGCAGGTCGTGCCGGGGCCACCGCAGGTGCCCACGCCGATGATCTCGAGGATGCGGGCAACGGAGTCGCCGATGGCAGGCGTGGGAGCCAGTGACAGGTCGACAATGCCTTTCTCGACACCCAGACGGCGGGCTGCCTCACGGCTCATGAGCTCGCCGGCGCGGGTGATCTTAAAGGCGGTCTGCTTGATTTTCTCGGCAACCTCCATCATCGAGGCGGAGTCGGGGAGCGTCTCCAAGGCAGCAGCCATAACGCCGGGGCCCGAGACGCCAACGTTGATGACGGCGTCGGCCTCGCCACCGCCGTGGACGGCGCCCGCCATAAACGGGGAGTCCTCGACCATGTTGGCAAAGCAGACAAACTTGGAGGCGCCAACGGAATCCTGGTCGGCCGTGAGCTTGGCGGCATCGATGATGGTCTGGGCGGCCATGAGCACGGCATCCATGTTGATACCGGCGCGCAGGCTGGCGACATTGACGCTGGAGCAGACGCGGCTCGTGGTGGCGAGCGCCTGGGGGATGGACTGGATGACGCGGCGGTCGGCGTCGCCGATGCCCTTCTGGACGAGTGCGGAGAAGCCGCCCAGGTAATCGATGCCGAGCGTCTCGGCCGCGCGGTCGAGGGCATGCGCGATGGGGGTGAGGTCCTCATCCTTGCAGCACGCGGCGATCTGCGCCACCGGGGTGACGGAAACGCGCTTGTTGACGATGGGGATACCGTACTCGCGCTCGAGGTTCTCGGCGGTCTCGACCAGATGCTCAGCCGTGTGCGTCACGTGGTCGTAGATCTTCGTGCACATGCGGTCGAGGTTCTCGTCACCGCAACCCATGAGCGAAACACCCATGGTGATGGTCCTGATGTCGAGGTTCTGTTCCTCAACCATGCCGCGGGTTTCCGCGATTTCTGCGGGCGTGATCGCCATCCTTGCGCTCCTATCTGCCAAAACGAGCATAGTCTTTTCTATTCTAACGTGCCGCACGTGCCAAGTGGCGCGTGCGGCACGTTTTGGTGCTCGGTTGTTTCCGTTATGTTACTGCCCAAAGACCTCTTCGGCGATACGAGCGCTTTCGGCGGCGTCCTTGGCGTAGTAGTCCGCGCCGATCTGCTTGGCGTATTCGGGGGTGAGTACGGCGCCGCCTACGATGATCTTGACGCCCGGCACCTCGGCATGAAGCAGCTTGATGGTCTCTTCCATGGCGACGACCGTGGTGGTCATAAGTGCCGAGAGGCCGACGAGTTTGATATCGCGCTCCTTGACGGTCTTGAGGACCTCCTGCGGATCGACGTCGCGGCCCAGGTCAAAGACGGTGTAGCCGTAGTTGTCGAGCAGCATTTTGACGATGTTCTTGCCAATATCGTGGATGTCGCCCTTGACGGTGGCCACGCAGATCTTGCCCTTGTCGGCAATCTCGCCGGCGGGCATCAGACGCTTGATGGTGTCGAAGCCCACGCGCGCGGCCTCGGCCGAGGCCATAAGCTGCGGTAAGAAGAACTTGCCCTGGTCAAAGAGGACGCCAACCTCGTCGAGGGCGGGGATAAAGTGATTGTTGATGAGGTCCATGGCGTCGTGGTCTGCCAGCAGACGCTCGGTCTCGGCAGCGATCTCGCCTTTGCGGCCCGAGACGACCATGCGACGAATCGGGTCGTCGTTGCCGTCGGTGCCGGCGGTGCCAGCAGCGGGCGCGGCATCACTCGATGCGGCCTGGGCGGCTGCCGGGTTGGCGGCGATCTTGTACGGATCGGTCCAGCCGGCATAGCGCTCGATGTATCCGGTCGAGCCCTCGTCCTCAACGCTCAGGACGCGATAACTGTAGACGGTATCCATAAAGCGCTTGGAGCCCGGATTCATGATGGGGGCGTCCAGGCCCGCGCCAAAAGCGGCAGCCAAAAAGACCGAGCCCAGCAGCGGGCGGGCAGGCAGGCCAAAGCTGATGTTCGACACGCCGAGCGCGCATTTGACGCCCAAGCGCTCCTTGCACAGGGACATGGCGCGCAGGATCTGCTCGGCCTGGCGCTGGTTGGTCGAGGCGGTCATGACCAGGCAGTCGATGAGGATGCGGTCCGGGCCGATGCCGTAGCGGGCAGCCTCGGCCACGATGCGCTCGGCGATGTCGAAGCGGGCCTCGGCGGTATCGGGAATGCCGCCTTCGTCGAGCGTGAGGCCGACGACGTTGGTGCCGTAGTGGGCGACCAGCGGAAAGATCTCATCCATGATCTGCTGTTTGCCATTGACCGAGTTGATGATGGGCTTGCCGGCGTAGCGGCGCACGGCGGCCTCGACGGCGGCGGGGTCGGTGGAGTCGATCTGCAACGGCAGGAGCGTGGAGCCTTGGAGCTGCTCGGTGGCCTGTTGGATAATCTTGACCTCGTCGATCTCGGGCAGGCCCACGTTGACGTCCAGGATGTCGGCGCCCTGCTCCTGCTGGCTGATGCCCTGGCTCACCACGTAGTCCAGATCGCCGTCGCGCAGGGCCTGCTGCAGGCGCTTTTTGCCGGTGGGATTGATGCGCTCGCCGATGACGGCGATTTTGTGGCCATCGCAGGGGAGGTCCACCACGGTCTGGGCGCTTGTGACCGACATGCTAGGCTTGCGGTGGCGCGGACTGGGCGTGTGGTTATCGATAAGCGTGCGCAGCGCTGCCATGTGCGCCGGCGTGGTGCCGCAGCAGCCGCCCACGACGCTCACGCCGTCCTCGATCATGCCGGCGACGGCCTTGGCGTATTCGGGTGCCTGGATATCAAAGACGGTATTGCCGTCATCGTCCACATGGGGGAGTCCCGCATTGGCCTGCACCATAACGGGTTTGTCGGTAACGGTGAGCATGCGCGCGGCGAGTCCTCGGAGCTCGGCCGGTCCCTGGCTGCAGTTGATGCCCAAAACGTCGGTGCCGATGGCGTCGAGCGTGATGGCGGCGACCTCGGGGCTCGTTCCCAGGAAGGTGCGACCGTCTTCCTCAAAGGTCATGGTGGCAAAGACGGGCAGGTCGGAGTTCTCGCGGCAGGCGAGGACCGCCGCCTTGATCTCGGCCAGGTCGGTCATGGTCTCGATAATAAAGAGGTCCACACCCGCGGTGACGCCGGCGCGCACCTCCTCGGCAAAGAGGTCGTAGGCCTCGTCAAAGCTGAGGGTGCCTAAGGGACGAAGCAGCGCGCCGATGGGGCCGATATCGCCGGCGACGTAGCGGGCGCCGGCCTCGCGGGCGCAGGTGACGGCCGCGGCAAAGACGTCTGCCACGGTGGCGGCACCGTCGAGCTTGTGGGCATTGGCGCCAAAGGTGTTGGCGGTGATCACATCGCAGCCGGCCTCGACATATTGACGTTGGATATCGGTGATAACCTGGGGCTCCTCAAAGTTGAGCAGCTCGGGCAGGGCGCCCGCCTTCATGCCAGCGGCCTGCAACATGGTGCCCATGCCGCCGTCGAACAGCAGGTGCCCCGTGCCCTCGATGGCCGCACGCAGGCGATCGTCCTTAATGCGCAGATCGTCGATTGTGCGCGTCTTGTACGTGGCGCCGTTGCGACGTGCGGCATCAACGGGTGCCGCCAATGCAGTGCCGTCAGAATCATGAGTGATAAGTATGTTTGAGCTATTCGCCATGTGCATCCATTTCGTCTAGAGCCCACTGAGGAATTTCTATTTGAAGAGATTTGTCGGGCTCGATATCTTCGATTCGCTTGTTGTAGTGGGCAAGAAGCCGTGCGACATTTAATCGAATTAGGCCTCGCTTGTAGAACGATAACTCTTCAATATTGATGCCGATAAACGATTCGAGCGCGATAACCTGTACGCGATTGCCGAGTCCCTCACTTTCGAACAGTCCGTAAGCGAAGGAAACTTTATCGTGGGGGACAACGACGATGGGCCGAATGCCATTTCGAATGTTATCTCGGCATCGATCGGTCAATTTGGCCATTGGCGATACAGTCACATGAAATGCAGCATCATTGATTTGGAAATCGCCAGAACGGTCTGTCTGCTGGTCGGCGGCGTTTGAGTTGTCCTTTCCGATTTCTATGGTTGGAAATAACATCTCTAGTTTTGCACCTACCAGGTGCTGTGCGACGGTGCCCGTTGGCTTATCGGACCGTAGGCTTGCTTCGGCTAGGATATCATCGACAATGACAGAAATTGGTTTTTGAAGATCGATTTCGACTTTGATTCTCTGCCGGTTAAAGAAATCAACCTGGATTCGCTCGACGAAGAAATTGGCGATTGCATTCGCAGCTTCAAGACGAGTGTCTTCGCAAGTGTCACTGGGTAGGGCAGAGTTGATAATTGTGGCAAGCTCAAGCGCCATCGGGAGTGTGCCGCGTGAGGTTCTGCCGCTCTCTGATGCGAAGGCACGCGTTTCCCCATGTCTGGCTAAAACTGTTTTGATGCATGCTCCACTTAGGCCTCGTACTTGGCTCCCCTTGTCCGATTGCACATAATCGTCGGTGAGCGGAAAACGGTTTTGCAACAGCTCGCTTATGCCTATGCCAACCGCCATGACGTTACGGTTGACGTTGCCTCGCTTGTTGCGCTTGGATTCGTACCAGAGTTCAATGGCATCCAAGATGTCTTTATCGGGCTCGCTCAAGGAGCAATTGGTCATTTCCATTATTGTCCACTCCGTTCCTTGAAGACATAAGCGCGGGTTTGACTGCATTTTTTATAAGCCAAGTGACAACTGGCACGGCAACTGCATCGCCGAATGCGTAGCGAATCTGAGCATCCGAGAAGCCGCTAAACTGACATGAGTCAACACCTTGGAGACGGGCATATTCAGTTCCAGTCATCCAGCGAACTTCTATCTTTCCGTTTTCGCATATAACGACTGCCTGTCTTGATGAGCCGCCGCGAGCCGTTCTTAGACATCCGGCAATTTCTTCTTCACGGATTTCCCAGCGCACAACGCCCGATCGCGTGCGACGGTAAGCAGTGCGAACAATTTTTTCTTGGCTCTGTTAGACCAGGATTGACATTCCGCCCCATCATCTCCTTGCGATTGCACA